>NZ_JAQRFI010000030.1 GCF_028598805.1 Xenorhabdus yunnanensis
CCCGTAACGTTGCAGCCAGTTTTGCAACGTTTGGTTAGCTTCACTGACCGCCAGGCCGCGCAACTGGTTTTTGGTACTCTCGACAAGATTGCCGCTTTTCAGCATCCCCGCCGCACGGGAAGCGGCCCCTGCCAGCCAGCGTTCCGTCTCGTTTGCCGGTGTTTCAGGCACAGAAGCCTGCCGCAAACTCTCTGCCAGCAATTTATGGGATAAAGATTGGGGCCCCTCCATTTCATCGCCCACTGCCAGTGCGGGCGTAAAAGCGCCGACCACAGGAAAAGCGGCCTGAGCAAAAATAGTCATCCGCGCCACCCGCTTAAGGCGATGGCGTTGCTTATCTGTCCACGGCTTGTTTTGTTTCTTTAGCATAGTTATCAACCTTCAGAATCAACACGATCTCCATCAGGCGTAACCAAACGCCGATGCCATTGACTCATCCCAGAACGGTGTTGCTATCCCCATGTTGTTACTCACATATTGTTATTTACACGGTGAGTTGACATTTAGAACCAAACTGTCAACTGAGGATTTTTTACCTGAAAATGACGATATTTAAGTCAAATAAACCTGCTTAAACAAACATTTAAGGTAATTAATCTTTCGTATTTGAGTGGTATGTAAAGTTGAAAAAATGCATAGGGAGAGAGGAAAAAATATTATGGGCGACAAAAGAGGAATAGGCTTAAAAAAGATAATTTATTAATTATTTAATATCAGCGTATTACACAATTTTTGGCTGATAATAAAAAAATGGACTAACTTTAAAATGGGTTCAATTAATGCAGTTGACAGTTTGGTTCTAAATGTCAACTGTTTTCGTTTCCCTTTGCCATCCCATATCGTCTCAAACCGCCCTGCATTACTCGCCGTATAGCGCACTGTGTGGCGAATATTACGATGCCCTAAATAGTCCTGAATCAAGCGTGTATCCACCCCATTATCAGCCAGTGCATAACCACAAGCATGTCTTAACATGTGCGGATTCGCGCAAATCGACAATTTTGCCTTTAAGCTGGTCTGTCGGATGATCTTATAGACCTGCTGACGTGACAGACGCTGACCATCCCGGGACAAAAATAACCAGTCAGGTTGCTCATTGCCGATTTGCTGCCCATCCCATAATTCCGATTTCTTCGGTAAATACTTCGAACGTTCAGCCAGCCACTGACGTATTAATTGAACTTCACGGAATACCATCGGATGAACGGTAGAAAAACCATTTTTCAATCGTTGAACCCGCAAACTTTTTCCTTCCAAGTCAACATCAGAAATTCTCAAACTTAATAATTCGGATACACGAAATCCATGAATAAATCCCATAAACATCATGCAGATATTACGAGCGGCATGAGCATGTTTATTTAATTCATTAAGTAATAATTCAATCTCAGTCTGAGTCAGATACTTGCGTTTTAACATGGTCTTTATCTCCAGATGATAATTAGAAAAGAAGTCATGAAGGATACCTGAATTATTCTTGCTCATTATTTGTAGACTGCAATGTTAACGACAAAATAATTTGGTGCTTTTCTGGAAAAAGACTCTGAAATAAAAAATATTATTTACCTTTTTTCCTAATATTTATCATTACTGTATCGTTTCAGTTAATAAGTAAAAATAAATATTTTTATATTCCAGAAAATATTTTCCTTTTTACAAGAGGAGGAAACATCATAAATATGAGGAAAAGTTTAGATCAAAAATTGACAGAAACATTTTTATGAACAATAAATGTCTCTATCATAGAAAAATTAGAAAAATAAAAGAATTAGATGGATGTACACCCACCATCCAATAAAGCTTGTTCATTACAGCGACGACCATTCGCCAATTGGCAAACAGGAATATGACGCCCATTCAATTGTTTGGTTAATGCTGGAATTCCTCCCGCATCAGAACAACTGTCACTGGCATCTTTACTCAAGTTAATGCCCAAATCAGAATATTGATAATGTTTATGACGGTTTGATAAAGCACCCGCCTGATGCCCGCTGCAACCTACCAATATAGCTCCAGCCAGTAACAGATTGCTAAGAATAATGCCTCGCTTTAACAGCATATTTTCTCCTGATTATTAATGACGAACGATATATAAATCAGCACCCTGCATTTTTTAGAATGCAAATTTATAAGATAGACCACTTTTTCCCAAAAAACTGGTTAACATATCACAAGTTGAAATGCAATGCTTTAACGAAATGAAGTGTTTTCTATCATTATTAACACCAAATTATATAACTATGAAAGCAACACTTTATATTTTTATTTTATTGCGTTTATTAGAGTAATGATTTTTATAATCAGATTTATTGTATTCAACAATAAAATACTCCAATTAAAATCAAAATCGAACAATACATTGATTTACCTACATGCTTCAACAATACCGCCACTCATTACAATCAACACGACCACCTCCAATAAATTTAATTAAAATACTTTTTTCAACTAATAAAAAATATTACAATCCATTGATAAAATGACTCAAAGGAACTATTTATTTCAATATAAAAATGATTCAGAATCATTTATTTTAAATAAAAACAACATGATAGAATTTTAAAAATTGGAAAATAACCATAAAGAGACTTAACTATACCACCTTGCATCCATGAGCAATAAAAAACACATCCATATTAAATAAAAAATAATATAGACTTAAACACAATTGATAACCACTATTACAGTTCAAAGAGATATAAGTATGACTATTTAATCGCAACCATGGAATAATGAGTAATAAATAATGATCGTTACTGAAAATAAAAACAAACTGAATAAAAGAAGGCAGGTGACAAGGATGTAGACTTAAATATATTAAAAGTAAAACTTTAACCATTGGCCAAAGAATATTAACTACTTTGCATAAGGAAGAATGCTGAAAGGTTGCGAGATTAGCTGTAATGACACTATGATAGATAATGCCAGAACCTATTAAATAAAATAGCAAGTTGATATTAAAAACTATAAAGAAGAAGACATAAGGCATTGAGTTATGTTAATGCCGAAACATAAACAAATTAAGGTTAGGCAAATACTGAAATCTACTCATCTGTAGCAAAAATTACAAATAACTTGTAAACGGAATGCATTCATATAATTTATTATGATAACACCTGAAGGTTCGTTGAATTCGAACTTATATAACCTTCACCCCTCTCAAGAGGATGTATTTAACGAGCAAGCCCTCCATGGAAACATTCCACAGCATAACTTAGGCTGGTATACCTTGATGGAAGGAGAGGTTGATATAGTCATCTTACAACAAGCGTGGAGATTACTACATCAACATGTTGATATACTAAGGTTGCATATATCTGTTAATTCGGATAATAAAGCAATCCAATATATTCAAAATCAGAGTGTTCCTGAATCAGTTATATTCCATGATTTTGCAACTCAGCCTGACCCTGAAAAAAAAGCAAAGCTGTGGATGCAACAACAGATAGATCAGCCTATAAATTTCCCCAATGAAACTTTATACCAAGCTTCATTAATTCGTATTACTGGTGAACGATATTATTTTTTCACTAAATTCCATCATATTATCATTGATGGAGTCGGTTTGTTCCGATTCCATGAATATACCCATAAGTTGTATGCATGTCTGAAAAATGGAACACCAATAGTTTGGTTATCAGAAATTCCGCAATATTTAGATACAATAGAGAAATCGAAAGATTATCTTAACTCTCCTCATTACGAAAAAGATAAAAACCACTGGCATTCTTTTTTAACAAAAAACGACATACATCAATTAACGCCTTATTATCAAAATAGTGGCTCTGGTAACGATACTTGTATATTGCCTTTTTCAATGAAAGCAGCTTTGCGTGATTTTTGTGAAGAAAATAAAACGAATATTCTTTCTGTCTTTTCAGGCTTGGTCATGATGATGATGTCAGAGCTGACAGGACAACAAGAATTAACGTTTAATACCATCACACATGGAAGAAAGACAAAATTAGAGAAATATATTGTGGGAATGCAGGCAAATTTGTATCCGGTACATTGCCATGTTTCTAACTCAGTCAGTGTAATTGAACAGATTAAATTAATAGAGTTAGCATTAAAAGAGAGCTTTCACCACGGTCAATTTCCTCATTCTCACCTGATTAGAATAGCTAATAACCATGGAATTGCTTTACCCAATATATTTATATTGTATGAAAGGCTTTCAGAATCAGCATCTGAAATCAACCAAGCACAGCATTATTTTATAGAAGGAATATTTGATACTGATCCTATCCTTTTTCGATTGAAAGACTTTGGATATGATCAGGAGTTAATGATAACGATAAATTATTTACAGGCATATTTTAGTGAGCAAGAGATAAAAAAAATACTTGAACGATTGCCAAACTTATTGACTACTTTGCTTAACTCTCCTTCTTTATTAGTCAGTGAATTACCTATTTTATTAGAAGAAGAACTCCACACTCTACTGCACAGCTGGAACCAAAACGATGTCCCCTACCCGCAGGATCAAATTTTGCAACAGCAGTTTGAGACTCAGGCAGCAGCTACTCCAGATAATGTGGCGTTGATATTTGAAGAGGAAACTCTGACTTATCGCCAGCTTAACGAACAGGCAAACCAGCTCGCCGTTGTGATACGTGAACACTGTCAGCAGCAGTGTAAAGCACCAATGCAAGCGGACACACCAATAGCCCTCTATCTCGACCGTAGTCTGGAGATGGTGGTTAGTATTTTGGCGGTACTGAAAGCCGGCGGTGCCTATGTGCCGATTTCCCCGGAATATCCACCGGAGCGGGTTCAGTTTATTCTGGAAGACACCGGAAGCCCGTGCGTGCTGACTCAGCAACGACATCTGACGGCGTTGGAGAAATGTACGCACACTTTATCAAGTCAACCGGCACTGATAGCCGCAGATGACAGCACAGTAACCCAAAACCAATCAGTGGAAAATTTGGTGCCGGTGAACACAAGTACTGATCTGGCATATATTATCTATACCTCCGGAACAACCGGTCAGCCGAAAGGCGTGGAGTTGACCCATCGAAACGTCATCAATCACCTAAGTTGGATGCAATCCGAATATCCATTAAGTGCGTCGGATAAAGTCCTGCAACAAATCCCTTATACCTTTGATGCCTCAGTCTGGGAACTAATCGCAGCTAACTGGTTCGGTGCCAGTATCGTGATAGCCTCACCGGATATTCATAAACAGCCCGAGACTTTGTATCAACTGATACAAAAAACTGGCGTGACAGTGGTGCAATTTGTCCCGTCCATGTTAGGTGCCTTTTGCCAAATAGTGCGGGATTTAGGACAGCAGTTGCCCGGCACTATCCGTTATGTTCTGTGTGGCGGAGAAGCCTTGACGATGTCCCATGTCAATGCGTTCAGAGCCATAAATAGTAATTCGAGTACCTTAATTAACCTCTATGGCCCCACAGAAACGACAAATGATATTACTCATTTTGATGTAGTTGATGAATTTAGTGGCAATGTTCCCATCGGCAAGGCGCATCATAATACCCGTCTGTATGTCGTTAATAATTACGGAAAACTATCTCCTATAGGTGCCCCCGGAGAGTTGTATATCGGTGGTGCCAGCCTGGCACGAGGATATTGGAACCGTCCGGAACTGACTGCCGAGCGTTTTGTGGAAAACCCGTTTGCCACAGACGAAGATAAGGCCAAAGGCTACACCCGCCTGTATAAAACCGGCGATCAGGTGCGCTGGCTGCCGGACGGCAACCTTGAGTATCTGGGACGCAATGATTTTCAGGTCAAAATCCGTGGTTACCGCATTGAACTGGGGGAAATTGAAACGGCATTGTCCTCTCATCCTCAAGTGAAACAGGCAGTGGTGATTGACCGGGAGCATGCAGGCCATAAAGCACTGGCGGCTTATCTGGTCACAGATGAAGCCCTGACCAATGACATTCTGATGGAACATCTCTTAACCCGCCTGCCGGAATATATGATCCCTGCCAGCTTTACCCGCATTGATGCTATTCCCCTGACCATCAACGGCAAGCTCGACCGTCATGCTTTGCCAACTCCCGTATGGGAAGATCAGGATCGTTATGTGGCGCCACGTACTGAGTTGGAAACCCAGTTGTGCGCGCTATGGCAAGATGTCTTGGGGTTAGAACGGATTGGCATTGAGGATAACTTCTTCCGTATCGGTGGCGATTCGATTATCGGCATCCGGTTAGTTTCTAAACTGCGGCAGATAGGTTTCTCCCTTCAGGTCAAATCGATTTTTGAGGCACCAACGGTGTCACGCTTGGCACAATTGCTGACTCAAACCTCATCCTCGGTCACCGTGGTTGCAGAGCAGGGATTATTGAGTGGAGAGTTTGGCTTGCTGCCTATTCAGCAAGATTTCTTCAACCAGAATCTGCCGTGTCCGCACCATTGGAATCAGGCGTTTATGTTCCAGATTCCCGGAAATATCAAACATGCAGATATTGCACAGGCTCTGATAAAGCTGGTCGAACGGCATGATATGCTACGTGCCCATTTTGTCTCCACAGAGCAGGGTTATCGTCAGTGTTATCCCACAGAAATGCCGTCTTGGCTGCCTATATTACTGCATTGTGATATTAGCGAGTTGGATGATACTGAACGACACCAGCAACTGACCCAATGGCAGAGTAACTTTGATTATTGTGCGGGGCCTTTATGGCAAACCGCTCATCTGACCGGATACGCCGACGGCAGCGCCCGGTTATTCTTTGCATTTCACCACCTGATTATTGACGCGGTATCGTGGCGAATTATTGTTGAAGATATGCGTCTGCTGCTACATATGCATCTGCCATTACAAGGAACAACGCTGCCAGCGAAGACCAGCAGTTATCGCCAATGGGTCGCTGCTGTCCAGAGCTATGCTGGACAACAGCAAGACGAAGTACCCTACTGGCAGAACGTAATGACAGGGAAAGAAACTTATCCGGCAATGGGTGAAATCACTCCGTATCAGCTAAGTTTCTCGGCTGAACTGACCGATACACTACTGCGTGAAGCCAATTCAGGTTATCACACTGAAATTAACGATTTACTGCTCAGTGCTCTCACTCTGGCATTGCAGACAACCTTCTCCCGACCGGTGAACCCGATTATTCTTGAGGGGCATGGACGAGAAACCATCGACAGCACGCTGGATGTCTCCGAAACCGTTGGCTGGTTTACAACAATCTACCCTGTTCGTCTGGCAATGCAGGCCGATATTGCGAAAACCATTATTCATACCAAAGAAATGCTCCGCGCTGTACCCAATAGAGGCATTGGCTACGGAGCCTTACATCAGGCCGGATACCTGACCGGAGATTTGCCACCCATCAGCTTTAACTATCTTGGTCAATTGGGCGCTGAGGCCGGACAATCCGGCCATCAGGACTGGGCACTCACCTACGATGACTGTGGTTTGCTGATAGCCGGGGAGAATGGTAGCCCTTTACTGCTGGATATCAATGGGGCAGTTCAGGCAGGAAGATTGCAATTCAGTGTATTGTCTCGCTTGCCATCAGCCCAGACACAAATGTTTATCACGGCTTTTGAGCAAGCCCTCAATGATGTTATCGCTGCCGGCCAGAAACAGGCTCAATTGGGCGGGATCAAAACACCCAGTGATTATGAGTTTAAAACAGTTTCAATTGAACGCTTAAATCGTTTGCAACAAAGCCATCAGGTGGAAAATCTATACCCTGCCACCAGTTTGCAGCAGGGATTTATTTATCATCATCTGGTTCAGCCACAAGATGATGCCTATCGCGTGCAGATGTTGTTGGATTATTACACCCAACTCGACCTTGCCGCCTATCAGCAAGCCTGGTCACTGGCCTCATTACGTTTCCCCATCCTCAGAACGGCATTTGATTGGGAAGGAGAAATTTTGCAGGTTGTGACTGCGGGAGCCAGTATTAGCTCGGCGAATGTCAAGATTGAAGATATCAGTCAATTACCCGAAGAAGCACGGGACAACGCGATTACAGTGATCCAACAACATGACCGTACCCTGCCTTTTGATTTGAGTCAGCCCGGTTTAACCCGTTTGACTTTCATCAGGCAACATGAACGGCTGGTAACGGTGCTGATCACCCAGCATCACTGCATTGCTGATGGCTGGAGTGGCCCGATTTTATTGCAGGCTGTACATGAGTATTACAACGAATTGGTAAAGGGGCGAGTGCCTCAGATTGTGGTGGAACAGACTTATCTGGCAACCCTGCAATATCATCTGGATCATCAGGCTGAATCAGAAGCCTATTGGGCAGAACGTAAAACACGATTCCAAGGTGCCAATGATCTGTCTGCCCTGTTAAGTCATCACGTTGACCTGACGCAAATAAAAACCGTTGAAAAACCGGCCGAACAGATGCTCACTGTACAAGGAGGCGCTTATGAGCAGCTTAAGAATATGTGTCGGACGCAAGGCGTAACCCTGAATGTGGTACTGCAATTTGCCTGGCATAAATTACTGCTCAGTTACACCGGAGATGAACAAACTATTGTCGGCACCACCGTATCCGGGCGTGATGTACCAGTAGAAGGTATTGAGTCCAGTGTCGGCCTGTATATCAATACCCTGCCGTTGACAGTGCAGTGGGACAAGACAAACAGTATTATCAGCGTCTTACAAGACATACAGCTAGATATCGCCGCACTCAACAGCCACAGTGCCGTCTCACTCTCCAGCCTGCAATCCGGCGGGGAACGGTTATTCTATAGCCTGTTGGTCTTTGAAAATTACCCTGTCCCCGTCGTGAACGAAAACAAGGAAGGTGTCGAAAATACCCTGACATTCCGCCGGTCCATTGAAAAAGTGGATTATCCGGTGTCACTGATGGCCTATGAACAGGATCATAGTTTAAGAATAAAACTGAGTTATGGTGAAGACTGGCTGACGGATAAACAGGTACAGCGCTTGCTCAGTCAGCTTGAACGCATTCTGCACACCGTAGCCTGTGATCCACACCAGCCACATGCGTCAATCATGTTCCTCAGTGAGGGTGAGCGCCAGACCCTGCTGCACACCTGGAACCAGACCGATGCCCTCTACCCGCAGGATAAAACCCTGCAACAACTGTTTGAAGCCCAAGTGGAAAGGACACCGGATAATGTGGCGCTGGTATTTGAAGGCGAAACGCTGACCTATCGCCAGCTCAACCAACAGGCGAACCAGCTGGCTGGTGTGATCCGCGAACGTTGTCAGCAATATCATGCTGCCCCCCTGCAAGCCGATACCCCGATAGCCCTTTATCTCGACCGCAGTCTGGATATGGTTATCAGTATGTTGGCGGTACTGAAAGCCGGCGGCGCTTATGTGCCCATTTCACCGGAATACCCATCGGAGCGAGTGCAGTTTATTCTGGCTGATACCGCCGCTCCTTGTATCGTGACCCAGCAACGGCACTGTACGGCACTGACAGCATACACCCGAACATTCGCTGAACAGCCAGCACGGATACAACCTACACTGATAGCGGCGGATGACCAGACTATCACCGCAGGCCAGCCCGTGGAAAATCCGGCACCGATAAATAAACCGACCGATTTGGCCTATATCATCTATACCTCCGGAACCACCGGTCACCCCAAAGGCGTCATGATTGAACATAAAAATGCGGCTCATCTGATGGCGGCACAGGCAGAACTGTTTGATGTGGCAAAGAGAAAAAAAGCCTTGATGTTTGCCGCTTATGTCTTTGATGCTTCGGTTTCCGAATTATTCCTCAGTTTACTGCATGGCCTGACGGTTTACATTTGCAGTGAAACAGAACGCAATGCCCCTGCGGTTGCCGCACTCATTCAGCGAGAAGGCATTGAAATGGTCACTTTACCGCCTGCTATGCTGAAACTATTAATTGGCACTGAGTTACCCTCCCTGCAATTATTGGTGACCGCGGGCGAATCGCCTTCCTTAGATTTTCTTGAATATTTCAGCCAGCACAGCGATGTCCTGAATGCTTACGGCCCGACAGAAGTTACCGTTTGTGCGACCGGGAAGCGGTATCAGCACGGGGATATTGCAACAAATATTGGCAGGGCCATTAATAACGCCCGTCTTTATGTTTTTGATGGTCACGGCAACCTGTCGCCTATCGGGACACCGGGAGAGCTGTATATCGGCGGAGCCGGACTGGCGCGGGGCTATTTGAACCGGCCTGAACTGACTGCCGAACGTTTTGTGGCAAACCCTTTTGCCCGCGCCGAAGACAAGGCCAAAGGCTACACCCGCCTGTACAAAACCGGTGACTTAGTCCGCTGGCAACCGGATGGCACTCTGGAATATCTGGGACGCAACGACTTTCAGGTCAAAATCCGCGGTTACCGCATTGAGCCAGGAGAAATCGAAAGTGTCCTGACTTCCCATCCGCAGGTAAAACAAGCAGTGGTGATTGACCGCGAGCACAACGGGAATCAAGTGTTGGTTGCCTATCTGGTCACAGACGAAGAACTGTCCGATAAAACTCTGGTTGAACATCTCTCTACCCGTCTGCCGGAATATATGTTACCTGCCAGCTTTACCCGCATTGAATCCGTGCCACTGACCCTGAATGGCAAACTGGATCGCCGCGCCCTGCCGGAGCCGGTATGGGGAAACCGGAACAATTATGTCGCTCCCCGCAATGCGCTGGAAACCCGGCTATGTGCGATTTGGCAGGAAGTATTGGGGCTGGAGCGAGTGGGTATTGAAGATAATTTTTTCCGCATTGGTGGTAACTCCCTGACCGCAATTAAACTGACGGCAGCTATTCGTCGAATTCTGACAATGGAAGTATCACTGACGCAATTGTTTGAGCTGAAAACCATCGCTGGTTTGGTGACCCGCATAGGACAGCAAGCCTATACGATCATCCCCCACCTCGGGCTAGATCGCTATCCTTTATCGTTTGCCCAAGAGCGAATGCTGTTTATCGAACAGTTTGAACAAGGCACCTATGCCTACCATATCCCTTATCTGGTTCAACTGGATAACGACGCTTGTCTGCCATTGTTAGAAACTGCCATTAACCAACTGGTTGAACGCCATTCTGTGATGAAAATGGTGTACCCAAGTCCAAGTAATGATGCAGGACAGATCCACCAACAGATGTTGAATAGGAATTTGGTTATCGAATCAAGGACATCGCATTGCGAAGATATCGACACGCTTCTGAACACGGTTGGTGCTGAGATAACCACGCCATTCAATCTGACCACCGAACCAAGCCTGCGCCTGTGTCACTATCAGGTTGCCGATAGGCATTATTTATTAATGCTGTGGCACCATATCGCCATTGATGGCTGGTCCATTGATATTTTTCTGGGTGAACTGGCAGAGATTTATCATTCCTTGTTAGAAGACCGTAACAGCCAACTGCCTCCTCTGGACATCACTTATGGCGACTATGCTGCATGGCAGAGAGAGTATTTACAGGGTGATGAGCGGGAACGCCAGCTTACCTACTGGCGACAGACTTTAGCCAGCTACGAAGCTCTGGCTTTGCCAACAGACCATCCCAGACCGGTACAAGTGAGCTATCAAGGACGGGATTTCAATTTTATGCTGGACGCAACGCTATCTGAGCAATTAAGAGCACTGGCACAAAATCAGGAAACTACCCTGTATACTGTGCTGCTCAGTGGCTTTTATGTCATGCTGGCAAAATTGTCCGGACAAAATGATATCGTATTGGGTACGCCTACCGATAACCGCCACCATGCCCAAACTCAGTCCCTGATCGGTATGTTTGTCAACTCACTGGTCTTGCGGGCACAGTTTGAGCAGACGATCAGCGTGACAACCCTGATTAAACAAACCCATAAGTTGATTGCCGAAGCCAAAGCCCATCAGGACATGCCGTTTGAACATTTGGTTGAAGCACTGGAAATTGAACGAGACACCTCCCGTCACCCGATTTTTCAGGTGATGTTCAGCCTGCAAAATTTTGGGGAGAACCTGCCAAACAGGGTCAGTCTGCCATTTAGTCCGGTTGCACTGGATGAGTTCCTAAACAGTCCCGCCAAATTTGACCTGAGCCTGCTTCTTTCTGATGAACAAGCCAACATTACGGGTTGCCTGAATTACGCAACCAGCCTGTTCGACGAAGCAACCATCGTGCGACTGGCGGGTATCTATCAACGAGTGCTGACCGCATTCGTGGCAGATCAGAAACAATCGCTGTCTGGGCTTGATATTCTATCTGCACAAGAGCGCCAGACCCTGCTGTATACCCGGAATCAGACCGATGCCCCCTACCCGCAGGACAAAACCCTGCAACAACTGTTTGAAGCCCAAGTGGAAAGGACACCGGATAATGTGGCGCTGGTATTTGAAGGGGAAACGCTGACCTATCGCCAATTAAACCAACGGGCGAACCAGCTGGCTGGTGTGATCCGCGAACGTTGTCAGCAATATCATGCTGTCCCCCTGCAAGCCGATACCCCAATAGCCCTTTATCTCGACCGCAGTCTGGATATGGTTATCAGTATATTGGCGGTACTGAAAGCCGGCGGCGCTTATGTGCCCATTTCACCGGAATACCCATCGGAGCGAGTGCAGTTTATTCTGGCTGATACCGCCGCTCCTTGTGTCGTGACCCAGCAACGGCACTGTACGGCACTGACAGCATACACCCGAACACTCGCTGAACAGCCAGCACGGATACAACCTACACTGATAGCGGCGGATGACCAGACTATCACCGCAGGCCAGCCCGTGGAAAATCCGGCACCGATAAATAAACCGACCGATTTGGCCTATATCATCTATACCTCCGGAACCACCGGTCACCCCAAAGGCGTCATGATTGAACATAAAAATGCGGCTCATCTGATGGCGGCACAGGCAGAACTGTTTGATGTGGCAAAGAGAAAAAAAGCCTTGATGTTTGCCGCTTATGTCTTTGATGCTTCGGTTTCCGAATTATTCCTCAGTTTACTGCATGGCCTGACCATTTACATTTGCAGTGAATCAGAACGCAATGCCCTTGCGGTTGCCGCACTCATTCAGCGAGAAGGCATTGAAATGGTCACTTTACCGCCTGCTATGCTGAAGCTATTAATTGGCACTGAGTTACCCTCCCTGCAATTATTGGTGACCGCGGGCGAATCGCCTTCCTTAGATTTTCTTGAATATTTCAGCCAGCACAGCGATGTCCTGAATGCTTACGGCCCGACAGAAGTTACCGTTTGTGCGACCGGGAAGCGGTATCAGCACGGGGATATTGCAACAAATATTGGCAGGGCCATTAATAACGCCCGTCTTTATGTTCTTGATGGTCACGGCAACCTGTCGCCTATCGGGACACCGGGAGAGCTGTATATCGGCGGAGCCGGACTGGCGCGGGGCTATTTGAACCGGCCTGAACTGACTGCCGAACGTTTTGTGGCAAACCCTTTTGCCCGCGCCGAAGACAAGGCCAAAGGCTACACCCGCCTGTACAAAACCGGTGACTTAGTCCGCTGGCAACCGGATGGCACTCTGGAATATCTGGGACGCAACGACTTTCAGGTCAAAATCCGCGGTTACCGCATTGAGCCGGGAGAAATCGAAAGTGTCCTGACTTCCCATCTGCAGGTAAAACAAGCAGTGGTGATTGACCGCGAGCACAACGGGAATCAAGTGTTGGTTGCCTATCTGGTCACAGACGAAGAACTGTCCGATAAAACTCTGGTTGAACATCTCTCTACCCGTCTGCCGGAATATATGTTACCTGCCAGCTTTACCCGCATTAAGTCCGTGCCACTGACCCTGAATGGCAAACTGGATCGCCGCGCCCTGCCGGAGCCGGTATGGGGAAACCGGAACAATTATGTCGCACCCCGCAATGCGCTGGAAACCCGGCTATGTGTTATTTGGCAGGAGGAATTGGGTCTGGAGCAGATCGGTATTGAAGATAATTTCTTCCGTATCGGTGGTGATTCCATAGTCAGTATCCAGTTGGTCTCCAAACTACGGCAGGCAGGTTTTTCCCTTCAAGTGAAATCAATTTTCGAGGCGCCGACAGTGGCGCGGCTAGCGCAGTTGCTGACACACACATCATCCACGGTAACTGTGGTTGCAGAACAGGGATTATTAAGCGGGGAATTTGGGCTATTACCCATCCAACAGAATTTCTTCAACTGGGATTTGTCGAATCCACACCATTGGAATCAGGCATTTATGATTCAGATTCCCGGAGATATCCAATCCACACAGATTGAACAGGCCCTGATAATGCTGACTGAGCGGCACGATATGCTACGTGCTCGTTTTATATATACCGAAAACGGCTACCGTCAGTGCTATTCCGTGGAAATACCCGTAGAAATGCCATCTTCGCATCCCTCGTTGCAACACTGTGATATCAGCGGATTGGATGAGGCTGAACAACACCAGCAATTGACCCAATGGCAAAGTGGTTTTGATTATTATCACGGGCCATTATGGCAAGTGGGTCACCTGACCGGATACACGGATGGCAGTGCCCGGTTATTCTTCGCATTCCACCATCTGATTATTGACGCCGTCTCCTGGCGAATCATTGCCGAAGATATACGCCGATTATTGCAGGGCGAAACACTGCCAACGAAAACCAGTAGCTATCGGCAATGGGTTAACACTGTCCATCACTATGCACAACAGCATCAAAATGAAGTGTCCTACTGGCAACGGGTAATGGCAGGTAGCGACACCAATCCAGCACTGGATGAAATCACTCAGCACCTACTGGTCATTTCTGCCGAAATGACTGGCATCCTATTGCATGAAGCCAACACCGGTTACCACACTGAAATTAACGACTTACTTTTGAGTGCACTGGCACTGGCATTGCAAGCGACTTTCTCCCAAACAGTAAACCACATCATTCTGGAAGGACATGGGCGGGAGTCCATTGATAACACATTGGATCTTTCCGAAACTGTCGGCTGGTTCACAACAATGTACCCCGTTCGTCTGGAAATGCAGGCTGATATTGCAGAAACCATCATTCACACCAAAGAGATGCTTCGCGCCGTGCCAAACAAAGGCATTGGTTACAGTGCGTTACATCAAGCGGGATACCTGACCGACGATTTGCCGGCTATTAGCTTCAACTACCTCGGCCAATTAGGAGGAACCCACCATCAAGACTGGTCACTGACCAGCGACGATTGTGGGACTGTGGTAGCCAGTGAGAATAGTAGTCATTTACTGCTGGGTATTAATGGCGCAGTTCAAGCGGGAAAACTGCAATTTAGTGTGGACTCCCGCTTGCCAAAGCTCCGGACAGAAACGTTTATCACAGCATTTGAGCAGGCACTTTATAGCGTCATCACTGCCAGCCAAAAACAGGCCCAATCGGGTGGAATAAAAACCCCCAGTGATTACGGGATAAAAGACGTTTCAATGGAGCAGCTAAATCAGCTTACTCATCGTTTTGGTCATGTGAATAATGAAAATTCACACCTCCACTCAGAAAAGAAAACAATTTTGGACGTGTAAAAAATGTTGATGCTATTTAAAGAACTTCAGAAAAACCATGTATCAGTATGGGTCCGTGAAAACAACTTAAAACTGGCGTTTACCGGTGAAACTCCCCCTATTCAACTTATTGATAGGGTTAAAGAGAAAAGAGAAAACATTTTAGATTTTTTGAATGAAAGAAATATCTTCTCCGAAGAGGATTTTGAGAGTTTTATCTTTAATGGTCGTTATTCTGGTAGTAGCTATTCTGGTTCTAATGATCCCAGCATATCCTCCGGAAACAAAATTGAAGCGATACTTCCTGCTACCAGTTTGCAACAGGGTTTTATTTACCATCATCTGGCCCAACCACAGGATGATGCCTATCGTGTGCAACTGCTGTTGGATTATCACACCCAACTCGACCTTACCACCTATCAGCAAGCCTGGTCGCTGGCTTCACTGCGTTTCCCCATCCTCAGAACAGCATTTGATTGGGAAGGGGAAATTTTGCAGATTGTGACCATAGGTGCCAGTATTGGGTCAGCAAATTTTACTACCAAAGATATCAGCCAATTACCAACAGAAGAACGGGATAAAGCGATAGAAGCAATTCAACAAAATGACCGTGCTCTGCCTTTTAATTTAAGCCAGCCCGGCTTAATCCGCTTCACTTTCATCAAGCAGGATAAACAGCTGGTAACCGTGTTGATCACGCAACATCACTGCATTGCAGACGGTTGGAGTGGCCCGATTTTATTGCAGGCTGTACATGAGTATTACAACCAACTCATAAAGGGACGAGTGCCACAGATCATGGTGGAACAAGCTTATCTGGCAACCCAGCAATATCATCTGGATCATCAGGCTGAATCAGAGGCATATTGGACAGAACGCAAAACACAATTTCACAAAACATCATGCCAAGGCGCTAATGATCTTTCTGCCCTGTTAAGTCACCACGTTGATTTAACGCAGATAAAAACCATCGAAAAACCGGCCGAACAAATGTTTACTATTCAGGGAGACGCTTATGAGCAGCTTAAGAACACGTGCCGGACGCAAGGCGTGACCCTGAATGTAGCCCTGCAATTTGCCTGGCATAAATTACTGCACAGTTACACCGCGGATGAACAGACTATTGTCGGCACTACTGTATCCGGGCGTGATGTGCCGGTGGAAGGTATTGAGTCCAGTGTCGGCTTGTATATCAATACATTGCCGCTAATAGTGCAATGGGCTCAGGCTGACAGTGTGGCTGCGGTTTTACAAGACATACAGAAGGATATTGCCGCACTCAACAGCTACAGTGCCGTCTCACTCGCCAATTTACAATCCGACGGGGAACGCTTATTCCATAGCCTATTTGTCTTTGAAAACTATCCTGACCCCGCGGAGAATGAAAATGGGGAAGGCATAGAACACACCCTGACATTCCGCCGGGCCGTCGAAAAAGTAGATTATCCGATATCGCTGCTGGCCTATGAGCAAGGCAACAGTCTAATAATAAAATTGAGTTATGGTGAAGACTGGTTGGAAGATGAACAGGCTCGGCGTTTGCTTGGTCAGCTTGAGCGTATTCTGCACATTGTGGCCTGTCACCCACACCAACCCCATTCGTCAATCATGTTCCTCAGTGAGGAAGAACACCATACCTTGCTGCATACCCGGAACCAGACCGATGCGTCCTATCCGCAGGACAAAACCCTGCAACAATTGTTTGAAGCACAAGTGGAAAAGACACCGGATAACGTGGCACTAGTATTTGAAGGAGAAACACTGACCTATCGCCAGTTAAACGAACAGGCGAACCAACTTGCCTGTGTGATCCGCGAGCGCTGTCAGCAATATCATGCGGCCCCCATGCAAGCCGATACCCCGATAGCCCTCTACCTCGACCGCAGTCTAGATATGGTTATCAGTATATTGGCGGTACTGAAATCTGGTGGCGCTTATGTGCCCATTTCACCGGAATATCCAGCAGAACGAGTGCAGTTTATTCTGGCTGATACCGCCGCCCCTTGTGTCGTGACCCAGCAACGACACTTCGCAGCATTGGCGGAATACACTCAAGCACTCGCTGAACAGTCAGCACGGAGACAACCCACACTGATAGCGGCGGATGACCAGACAATAACCACAGGCCAGCCCGTGGAAAATCCGGCATTGATAAACACCCCGACCGATTTGACCTATATCATCTATACCTCTGGAACCACTGGTCAACCCAAAGGCGTCATGATTGAGCACAAAAATGCGGCTCATTTGGTTGCTGCACAGACAGAGCTTTTTGATGTGGCAAAGAGAAAAAAAGCCTTAATGTTTGCCGCTTATGTCTTTGATGCTTCGGTTTCCGAATTATTTCTCAGTTTATTGCATGGCCTGACCACTTACATTTGCAGTGAAACAGAGCGCAATGCTCCTGCGGTTGAAAAACTTATTCAACGGGAAGGCATTGAACTCGTTACTTTACCGCCTGCCATATTGAAGTTACTAATTGGTGCTGAATTACCCTCTCTGCAATTATTAGTGACAGCGGGCGAATCTCCTTCCTTAGATTTTCTTGAATATTTCAGCCAACACAGTGATGTCCTGAATGCTTACGGCCCGACTGAGGTTACCGTTTGTGCGACCGGAAAGCGGTATCAATATGGGGATATTGCAACAAATATTGGCAAAGCCATTAATAACGTCCGTCTCTATGTTCTTGATGATTACGGCAACCTGTCGCCTATCGGAGCGCCGGGAGAACTGTATATTGGTGGTGCCGGACTGGCGCGGGGCTATTTGAACCGGCCTGAACTGACCGCCGAGCGCTTTGTGGAGAATCCCTTTGCGACAATAGAAGACAAAGCTAAAGGCTATACCCGTCTGTACAAAACCGGTGACTTAGTCCGCTGGCTGCCGGATGGAAAGCTGGAGTATCTGGGACGCAATGACTTTCAGGTTAAAGTCCGCGGCTATCGCATTGAACCGGGAGAAATTGAAAACGCCCTCTCTTCACATCCACAGATAAAACAGGCAGTGGTGATTGACCGCGAGTACAACGGGAAGCAAGTATTGGTCGCTTATCTGGTCACAGATAGTGTGCTGGCCGATGATACTCTGATTAACCATCTCTCCGCCCGCCTGCCGGAATATATGCTACCCGCCAGCTTTACCCGCATTGAATCCGTACCGTTAACCCTGAACGGCAAACTGGATCGCCGCGCCCTACCGGAGCCAGTATGGGGAAACCGGAACAGTTATATCGCACCTCGCAATGCCTTAGAAACCCGACTGTGTGCCATTTGGCAAGAAGTACTGGGTCTGGAGCGGGTTGGCATTGAAGATAATTTCTTCCGTATCGGTGGTGATTCCATCATCAGCATCAAGTTAGTTTCCAAGCTGCGGCAAGCGGGCTTTTCTCTGCAAGTTAAATTGATTTTTGAAGCGCCGACAGTAGCACGCTTGGCTCAGTTACTGACACAAACATCATCCACAGTAAAAGTAATCGCAGAACAGGGATTATTAAATGGGGAATTCGGTCTATTGCCTATCCAGCAAGATTTCTTTAACTGGAATTTGTCGAGTCCATACCATTGGAATCAGGCATTTATGTTCCAGATTCCCGGAAATATCAAACACGCAGATATTGCACAGGCTCTGACAAAGCTGGTCGAACGGCATGATATGTTACGTGCCCATTTTGTCTCCACAGAACAGGGTTATCGTCAGTGTTATCCCACAGAAATGCCGTCTTGGCTGCCTATATTACTGCATTATGATATTAGCGAGTTGGATGATACTGAACGACACCAGCAACTGACCCAATGGCAGAATGGCTTTGATTACTGCGCGGGGCCTTTATGGCAAGCCGCTCATCTGACCGGTTACGCCGACAGCAGTGCTCGATTATTCTTCGCATTTCACCATTTGATTATTGACGTAGTGTCTTGGCAAATTATTACTGAAGATATGCGTAGATTATTGCAGGGTGAAACACTGCCAGCGAAAACCAGTAGCTATCGGCAGTGGGTCAATGCTGTCCATAACTATGCCGAGCATAATCAACAGGCAGAGAGCAACCAACAAGAGGAACACCATCAACAGGAAGTTCTCTACTGGCAACAAGTGATGGCAGGGAATCATGTTCACTCTGCTGCGGGTGAAATCAGTCAGCACATGCTGGGCATTTCTGCTGAATTGACTGATATTCTGCTGCGTGAAGCCAATGCCGGTTACCATACCGAGATCAATGACTTACTGCTCAGTGCTCTCACACTGGCATTACAGACCGTTTTCTCACAACCTGTTAATCACATCATGCTTGAAGGCCACGGTCGGGAAACCATCGACAATACACTGGATGTATCAGAAACCGTCGGCTGGTTTACGATTTTGTATCCCGTTCGTCTGGCAATGCAAAATGATATTGCGGAGACAATTATTCACACCAAAGAGATGCTCCGTGCTGTGCCGAATAAAGGCATTGGTTATGGCGCATTACGTCAGGCTGGATATTTGATTGAAGATTTGCCAACGATCGGCTTCAATTACCTCGGCCAGTTGGGTGGAGAAGCCGGACAAGACTGGTCACTGACCAGCGACGATTGTGGGAACGTAGTGGCAGACGATAACCATAGTCATTTACTGCTGAATATTAATGGATTGATCCAAGCAAACAGGCTGCAATTTAGTGTCAGCTCGTGCTTGCCACAGACTCAGACACAATTGTTTATCGCAGCATTTGAGCAGGCACTTGATTCTGTTATCACGGCAGGTCAAAAACAGGCTCAATCGGGTGGGATAAAAACGCCCAGTGATTATGGCATTGAAGGGCTTTCAATCAAGCTTTTGCGCCGTCTTCAGCAGATGTATCCGATTGAAACACTCTATCCCGCCACCAGCTTGCAGCAAGGATTTATTTATCATCATCTGGCTCAGCCACAGGATGATGCCTATCGTGTACAATTGCTGTTGGATTATCACACTCATGTCGATCTTTCCGCTTATCAGCAAGCCTGGTCGCTGGCTTCACTGCACTTCCCTATTCTCAGAACAGCATTTGATTGGGAAGAGGAAATTTTGCAGATTGTGACTGAGGGCGCAAGCCTGAGTTCGGAAAATTTCACCATAAAGGATATCAGCCAGTTACTGCCAGAAGAGAAAGAGCAAGCAATTGAAGCGATCCAACAAAGTGACCGTAACCTGCCCTTTGACTTAAGTCAGCCCGGTTTAACCCGCTTCACCTTAATTAAGCAGAATGAACAACTGTTAACAGTACTGATCACGCAACACCACAGTATTACTGACGGCTGGAGCAACCCGATTTTATTGCAAACCGTGCATAAATATTACAACGAACTCATGCAGGGACGACTCCCTCAGGTAATGGTAGATAAAGCCTATCTGGCAACCCAGCAATATCATCTGGATAATAAAGCAGAGTCTGAGGCTTATTGGGCGGAGCGCAAAGCACGATTCCACAAAACATCATGCCAAGGCGCCAACGATCTGTCTGCCCTGTTAAGTCATCACGTTGACCTGGCGCAGATAAAAACCGTTGAAAAACCGGCTGAACAAGTGCTCACTGTACAGGGAGGCGCTTATGAGCAGCTCAAGAATACGTGCCGGACGCAAGGCGTGACCCTGAATGTAGCCTTGCAATTTGCCTGGCATAAATTACTGCACAGTTATACCGGGGATGAACAAACCATTGTCGGCACTACTGTATCGGGGCGTGATGTACCAGTAGAAGGTATTGAGTCCAGTGTTGGCCTGTATATCAATACACTGCCGTTGGCAGTGCAATGGACTCAGACTGACAGCGTGGCTGCGGTTTTACAAGACATACAGAAGGATATCGCCACACTCAACAGTCATAGTGCTGTCTCACTTGCCAGCTTGCAATCCGACGGAGAACGGTTATTTCATAGCCTGCTGGTCTTTGAAAACTACCCTGTCCCAGCGACAAACGAAAACGAGAAAGGTATTGAAACTACACTGACATTCCGCCGTGCCATCGAAAAAGTGGATTATCCGGTATCGCTGATGGCCTATGAGCAGGATAACCGTCTAATAATAAAACTGAGTTATGGTGAAGACTGGCTGACAGATAAACAGGCACAGCGCTTGCTTTGTCAGCTTGAACGTATTCTGTACGCCGTATCCTGTGATCCACATCAACCGCACGCATCAATCATGTTCCTCAGTGAGGAAGAACGCCATACTCTGCTGCATACCTGGAACCAGACCGACGCGCCCTACCCGCAGGATGAAACCCTGCAACAACTGTTTGAAGCACAGGCAGAAAGGACACCAGATAACGTGGCGCTGGTATTTGAAGGAGAAACGTTGACCTACCGCCAGCTCAACGAACAGGCGAATCAGTTGGCTGGTGTTATCCGCGAAAGTTGTCAGCAACAGCGTAATGCCCCTATGCAAGCAGATACCCCGATAGCCCTTTACCTCAACCGCAGTCTGGACATGGTTATTAGTATATTGGCGGTACTGAAAGCCGGCGGTGCTTATGTGCCCATTTCACCGGAATACCCATCGGAGAGGGTCAATTTTATTCTGCAAGACATCCAGACCCCCTGTATTATTACTCAGCAACGACATTTGACGACACTGGCGGAATACCGCCAAACACTCGCTGAACAGTCAGTATGGATACAACCCACACTGATAGCCACAGATGACCGGACAATAACCGTGGGACAGCCCGTGGATAATCCGGCTCCGGCAAATAAACCAACTGATTTGGCGTATATCATCTATACATCTGGAACCACCGGTCAGCCTAAAGGTGTCATGATCGAGCATAAAAATGTTACGCACATGGTTACCGCACAGGCAGAGATTTTTGATGCCACCAAGAGAAAAAAAGCATTAATGTTTGCTGCTTATGTCTTTGATGGTTCGGTTTTCGAATTATTTTCCAGTTTACTGAATGGCCTGACCATTTATATTTGCAGCGAAACAGAACGTAATGCCCCTGCGGTTGAAAAACTGATTCAACAAGAAGGTATTGAAATAGCTGCTTTACCCCCAGCCATGCTGAAGCTACTAATTGGCGCTGAATTACCCTCCTTACAATTATTGGTAACGGCAGGTGAATCACCCTCTTTAGATTTTCTTGAATATTTCAGCCATCACAGCAATGTGCTGAACTCTTACGGCCCGACTGAAGTTACCGTTTGTGCGACCGGGAAGCGGTATCAACGTGGGGATATTGCAACGAGTATTGGCAAGGCCATTAATAACGCTCGTCTCTATGTTCTCGATGGTTACGGCAACCTATCGCCTATCGGGACACCGGGAGAATTGTATATCGGCGGAGCCGGACTGGCGCGGGGCTATTTGAACCGGCCTGAACTGACCGCCGAACGTTTTGTGGCTAATCCATTTGCAACGGCAAAAGACAAGGCCAAAGGCTATACCCGCCTGTACAAAACCGGTGACTTAGTCCGCTGGCAAACGAACGGGGAGCTGGAATATCTGGGACGCAATGACTTTCAGGTTAAAATCCGCGGCTACCGCATTGAATTGGGAGAAATTGAAAGTGCCCTCACTTCCCATCCGCAGGTGAAACAGGCAACAGTGATTGACCGAGAGCACAAAGGGAATAAAATGTTGGTCGCCTATCTGGTGATAGATGGCGCACTATCTGATGAAACCCTGATTGGGCATCTCTCCGCCCGTCTGCCGGAATATATGCTGCCCGCCAGTTTTACCCGCATTGAATCCATACCGTTAACCCTGAACGGCAAACTGGACCGCCGCGCCCTGCCGGAGCCGGTATGGGGAAACCGAAACAGTTATATCGCTCCCCGCAATATACTGGAAACCCGACTATGTGCTATTTGGCAGGAGGTATTGGGACTGGATCGGGTGGGTATTGAAGATAACTTCTTCCGCATTGGTGGTAATTCTCTGATAGCTATTAAACTGACCACAGCAATCCGTAATGAAATAGACATTGATATTCCTTTAAATATTTTATTTAGCTATAAATGCATTTCTTTATTATCCCAATGGCTGGAAGCAGGTAGCGTTAAATCCAGCTTACTTAATTTCTTAACACCAGAATCAACCGCAACAAATAAACTGTTTATGATCCATGCAGCCAATTGTGGCAGTGAGGTATATGAGCCATTGGCAAATGCTTTATCTGATATGTATAACTGCATCGGTATCGATAATTATAATCTCTGTACAGACAACCAAATAAACGCATTACAACAGATAGCTCAAATCTACATGGAGTTAATTCTGACAGAAACTTCCATTGATAAACCTATTCGTATTTTAGGTTGGTCATTAGGAGGGCAAATGGCTATGGAGATTGCATTTCAATTAGAACAACTTGGTGCAAAAGAGATTCAGTTGTTCTTATTAGATACCATAATCAATAATGATGAGATGACAGAACTTAGAAATAAACTCGATATACCAAGTGAATATAGTAAGGTCATCAGGAAATTACAGGAAATGGGAGCAAGTGACACCTATATCAATAAGGTATTGGAAGCAATACCGTTTGAATCTGGCATAGCGAACTGTAATTTTAGCGGAAAATTAACACATACAAACATCACCTTATTTAAAGCAGGCCAAGAAAGCCCATATCATCAAGAAGGAATTGGATTAGCGATGGGTAAATTGATAGCCAAAATACCGGATAACAATATTTCACAATGGGCAATCAATCCATTAGTGATTACATTGATTGATGATTGTTATCACGAAAATATTATTGAATCCGTTACTCTTATAAGCACAGAAATAATTAATACCTTGTCAATGAGGGATAATATATCAATAAATATAAGTTAACTTGATTAAGAAACGAGGCCAGCAATGTTGGCCTCGTATTGCTCAAAAAAGAAAAATCCGTATAATCCATCTCCCTGCAAAGAATCCATATAGGAAATCTATCGTCGATACAATCGACAATGTGAGAAGTCGCAATGAATCAAAAAGATACGAGAAAAGAGACACTTGAATTCAACAAACTCCAAAAACGCCTGAGGAGGAACGTTGGTAATGCCATTATTGATTACAATATGATTGAAAATAATGATGTTGTAATGGCATGTATCAGTGGTGGCAAAGATTCATTTGCGATGTTAGATATCCTGTTGAATCTGCAAAAGGCGGCACCAATAAACTTCAGTGTAGTTGCAGTGAATCTTGATCAGAAGCAACCCGGTTTTCCTGAGCATATTTTACCCGAATATTTTGAAAGTCTGGATATTCCTTACTACATTGTAGATAAAGATACCTATTCGGTTGTTAAAGAAAAAGTTCCTGAAGGAAAAACTACCTGTGGATTGTGTTCAAGACTGCGTCGCGGCACACTCTATTCCTTTGCAGAAAAGATCGGGGCAACAAAAATTGCACTCGGACATCATCTTGATGACACCGTTGAAACTCTGTTCCTGAATATGTTCCATGGCGCACGTATGAAAGCCATGCCGCCAAAATTGCGCTCTGACGATGGCCGTAATGTTGTCATAAGGCCAATGGCCTATTGCCGTGAGACAGACCTTATCCAGTATGCGGAACACAAACAATTCCCAATCATTCCTTGCAATTTATGTGGTTCGCAGGAAAACCTACAGCGGCAGACAATCAAAGCGATGTTGGTAGATTGGGATAAGAAAACACCAGGCCGGGTTGAGAGTATTTTCAAATCTATTCAAAATGTTAGCCCAAGCCAATTAGCAGATAAAACACTTTTCGACTTTGTCAACTTGCCATTGTCTCGTGATGGAGAAAGAGAAGAGTATGCTTTTAATGAAGCAGTAGTATCGTCAACTAACATTGATGAAGCTATGTTTATCGATATCACAAACGTTTAAATTAAATTAAGTTAAACTGAAAGCAGTCTTATTACAGACTGCTTGAAATTTATTTCTGTTCACCATTATTTATTTCTGTTCACCATTAAGAGTGGAAAACTATCCTGCCAAATCGAAATAGCCTTCAAAGAAGTGTCCGATTTCTCTTGAGCAGAACACTCAATAAAGGTGAACTAATTGACTTTCACCAGTAATCCTAGCAGAAATAGAGAAGGTGAAATGGAATTTAACATATCGTCAGCATCACCTTCTATTACTCAGGGCTAACGCATGAATATTTTTCGGCCTTTTTGTGTGTAACTATGAGACATTGATCGTTTTTTATGTGTAATTTACCGTTCATCGACATCTAATTCTTTCAAAACGCAGATTATACGGGGTTATAAAGCAGGTTTGCTGCGGATTAGAACTGGGGGGACGCACTCAGTAACAACAGAAAAAATAGCCGATACTAAAACAAGCATCGGCATAATTAATGAGCAATTATTCTGTTAAAACTCAATGTGAGAAAAACTACAATTATGGAGTACAACGTTCATCGCTCAACATTGTATTCACCTGCAAGGCCTATAGTGCCTCAATTATGGGTAACGATTATTGATATATCTCAAATCTGATAGCACTATTGGCGTCCTCTGGGAGTACATGATGATTATTTGCTCAATTGATTTTTCTTTCTATAACTATTTACTTCTATAACCATTTACTTCTACAGCCATTTACTTCGCCTTAACCACCAAGCAAAAACCACCATCAGTAGTGACAGCAAAAAACTGAATAAACCGAATCCAAACTGATATTTATTACCCGGTATCCCCCCTAGGTTGACACCGAATAATCCCGTCAAAAAGGTTGTTGGCAAGAATATCATCGTCAACAGAGACATCATGTAAATACGGCGGTTCATGGCATCCGCCATCATGGAAGTGATTTCATCCGCAAGGACTGCGGTTCGGGCAATGCAACCATCAAGATCATCCATTCCCCTCCCCAGTCGATCAGCAATTTCCTGCATTAAATGACGCTCTTCATCGCTCATCCAAGGCAGTCGCTCACTGGTCAGACGAATAAAAACATCCCGCTGCGGAGCCATGTACCGGCGCAGCACAATGAGCTGTTTACGCAGCAACACCAATTCTCCGCGACCAGGTATTTTCTGCTCCAAAATATCATCTTCAAGCTCAATCAGATTGTCATGTAGCTCTTCAATGAAGTCATTAACTTCATCAGTAATGGCTCCGGCTATTTCAATCAACCAATTTCCGGTACTTTTCGCACCAACACCGTTATGCAAATCTTCCTGAACTTGATCGATGGAATGAATTTTCCGATGTCGGCTGGAGATAATAATTTTGTCATTAATATAGATACGGAACGAAACTAGGTGATCAGGGCGCGCATTATCATTGCGGTTTACCGATCTCAAGGTAATCAAAGTTCCTTCGCCTGTGCGCAGCATCTTCGGGCGAATACTTTCACTCACTAACCCCTCCTTTACCGGAGACGGTAGCAAGGTTGTATTCATGAGCCATTGATGACTATCCGGATTTTTATAATCAAGATGTTGCCATACTGGCTGTTCTGCGGTTACAAGTGAATCTTCCTCAAATGCCGTAATGCCTCCCTTGCCATTTAATTGACAGGCGTAAATGGCATTTGAACCTTTAAATACCGAGCCATAGATCGTATCCACATCTGCTCCTTGTTCGTATTTAATTTTCGTGCTTAATTTTTGTACCTAACGTTCGTGACTAATTGTTTTTCTTGATGATATACATGGTATGACTATAAGCGACATCTTCAGGATTAGTGATCGGGTATCCTTTTAACCACGGTTTGATTAATCGGCCATTGGTATACTGATAAATCGGGGCGATTGGTGCTTGCTCCGCAATCATTTTTTCTGCCCGGTTGTAATCACGATTTCTGGCTACATCGTCAGTTTTATAGCTGGCAGCTTCGAGCAGCGCATCATAGTCAGCATTATGGAACTTCGCGATATTGCCACTGTGAGTGGATGTCAGAAGAGACAGAAAACTGGATGCCTCATTATAGTCGCCGGTCCAAGAGGCTCTCACCACATCGAAGTTACCCGTATTACGGTTATCCACGTAAGTTTTCCATTCTTGATTCACCAGTTTCACTTCCACTCCCAGTTTTTTCTTCCATTCAGAACTAATCGCAATCGCTATTCGCTGGTTGTTTTCTAATTTGTTATAAAGTAATGAGATCTTTAATGGATTTTCAGAGCCATACCCAGCCGCTTTCAGTAATTCTTTTGCCTGAGCATCCAACTCTTGTTGAGTCAATGTTTCCAATCGGCTTGTCTCTGGCTTGAACCCTGCCGTAACATCCGGAGTGAAATGCCATGCAGGCTTTTCTCCCGTTCCGACGACTTTTTTCGCAATCAGGTTCTTGTCTATCGTCATTGAAAGCGCTTGCCTGACCCGAACATCATTCATTGGTGCTCGTTGGGTATTAAAAGCATAGTAGTATGTTCCCAATTGATCCGGCGTAAAGACTTGTCCGGGAAGATCCTTCAGCAATTTCTGGTACATGTTTTTAGGAAAAGATTCCGTAATATCCAAATCGTCCGCCAGATAACGCTTGGTTGCATGGGACTCCTGATTAATGGGCATAAAAGTAACTTTTTTCAGTACCGTATTTTTGTTATCCCAGTAATACGGATTTGGTTTCAGGACAATTTTTTCATTCACGACGCGTCCGGTTAGCATAAATGCCCCATTCCCCATCAAATGCCCTACCCGAGTCCAATCTTTACCGTATTTATCAATGCACTGTCTGTTAACCGGATAAAGACTAAAGTTGGTTGTCATACTGGGGAAATAAGGTACAGGACGGTTCAGGGTAACTTTCAGTGTATAAGGATCGATGACCTCAACACCCAATTTCTCTGATGGCAGCTTTCCATCAATGATTTCCTGAGCATTCTCAATACCTGATAAAGCAGCAAACCAAGAAAAAGGAGAGGCATTTTCAGGATTGACCAGTCTCTGCCAGCTATAAACAAAATCAGATGCCGTGACGCTGTCACCATTAGACCAACGAGCATCCTGACGTAATTTGAATATCCATATCTTGTTATCTTTCGTCTTCCAATCAATGGCAACACCTGGAATGGCCTGACCGTGGGCATCTTGGTTGACCAAACCTTCAAACAGATCACGTAATACTTGCGCTTCTGTTAAACCGAAAGATTTTATTGGATCCAGCGATGCTGGTTCATCTTTTAACTGACGAACCAACTCTTGGTCGGGATCAAGCTGAGTGCCAACAGGAACTTGAGCAGCAGCAACAGATAAAGAAAAGGAAAGCCCTGCCATCAACAATCCTGTTTTCAACAACACAGAGGGAAGCAACGTAAAATTATGCATGATTTTTGTGCCTTGTGAGTCTAATAATCGTCCTAAAATAAATTATAAGACATTGTTAATTAAAGGGTGGGAGAGTATTTCATGGATATTGAATCTATTTTTGTGGGCAAGATCGCACTATTCCTTTACACTGGCGACGCAGTTTACTTTATAGAGAGATAAAACCATGACACAGACAGTCAAGTTTCAAGGCAGTGATATCACCGTCAACGGCGATTTTCCACAAGCAGGTCAGGCAGCAAAAGAATTCACGCTGGTCGCTAAAGATCTTGCTGATGTAGCATTGAGCCACTACGCAGGTAAACGCAAAGTGCTTAATATCTTCCCAAGCATTGATACCGGTGTGTGTGCCACATCTGTCCGTACATTTAATCAGTTCGCCAGCGAATTAGACAATACTGTCGTATTGTGTATTTCAGCAGACTTACCTTTTGCCCAGTCTCGTTTCTGTGGCTCTGAAGGTTTATCTAATGTCGTAACTCTTTCAACGCTTCGCAGCGGGAACTTCCGGGAAGATTACGGCGTTGCAATAAACGAAGGTCCATTGGGTGGACTGACTGCACGTGCTGTCGTTGTTCTGGATGAAAACAACCAAGTTATTTATAGCCAGTTGGTCGATGAAATCACCAATGAACCTGACTATGACAGTGCGTTATCCGCATTGAAATAATTGTTTCATTATTAATAATATTGCTTTTGTTTTTTAACGCAGCAACATATTGTTTTTAAAAGTTTATTTTCTGGCGACGATGGAATTATTAATTGTAATTTTATCGTCGCCAGCTTATTCCACATATAAAATCATCCCACGATCACCATTAAGACACGATCACCATTAAGAATAGTTATTCTGTTCTACATCAAACCCCTTTCTTATTCATTCTAAAAAATATCTTTAATATCAAAGCATTACGCCATTATAAATTCCTTTCAAACCACTATTTACATTCACAACATAAACCATAATAAAACAAAATAATAACTATGATTATAATCTTGTTGCAAAATATTTTTAAGAGTCAAATATTACATACAAGATAATAACAAATGAAACGTTGTCGCTCAATAAGGGCAATCAGGGACATAAGAAAATTTAATTTGTTCTCTGGGTTTTAGCCCAAAGGCCGTGCGGTAGCTATCGCCTTAAGAAAAAAGAGGTTTCAAATGGAAAGAGTTATTATTGCTCACTCTGCATTAAGTGATGACACTTTAATTTTTAATTCCTTAAAAGGAAAAGAGAAACTATCAACTATTTACAGTTTTGAAGTTGAACTCTTCAGTAAAAACAAAGATGTTGATATCAAGGAATTAAGAAATAAACCCATATCAATAGAAATAAAGAATCCAGCAAACATTGCAGAAAAATCACGGTTTCTAAGCGGGATTATCCGTGAAGCTATCATTTGTGATTATTATGATGAATATTACTACTTATATAAGGTCATCATCCAACCTACGTTGTTTATACTCACTTTAAACAAAGATTTCAGAATCTGGCAGAAAAAGACAGTTCCTGAGATTATTAAGGATGTTCTCAATAAACATAAAGTAAAATTTAAGAGTGAGCTCAATTCTAAATATCAACCATTAGAATACTGTACTCAGTACAAAGAAACTGATTTCGATTTTTTGAGTCGGTTAATGGAACGTGAAGGAATTTATTATTATTTTCAACACAATAAGAATGATCATACCTTAATATTAGCGGATTCCCCACAATCCCATTCAATGCTGCCAGAATACCCTTCCATTGAATATTATCCAAATCATTCCCCACCTAAGGACAACGACAAACATTATCTGTACGACTGGACTGTAAGTTATTCAATAACGCCAAAGCTTTATACGATGAATGACTATAATTTTCTTAAACCAAATGCACTGCTGAAAGAAACCCAACAGAATCCAGATCCTAATGTGCCAAAAACAGAACTGTTTGAGTGGCCGGGAAATTATACTGAAAATGCGCAAGGACAATTCTACGTTCGAATACTACAGCAATCCTGTACCGCACAGAGTCAGTATATAAAAGCGAAAAGCATAGAATCAGATATTGCTCCGGGTTATATCTTCACTTTATCAAAAGCCCTGCGGGATAAAGATAACGATGACTATCTTATTGTCAGTGCAGACTATGAACTCTATGAAAGCCCATACATTGTAGGCATAAATTCTTCTAGTGCTGGCAGCTCGTGCAAAATAATCACTGAGTTCACCGCTATTCCCGCCAAAGTGAATTGGCGTGCTCCTCGCATCACACCATGGCCAATCGCAGGCACTGACCGGGCTACTGTTGTCGGAGCAAATGGGAAAACCATTTGGACTGATGAACATGGTAGAGTCAAACTTAAGTTTCATTGGGATAGAAGCGATACAAAAGACGATAAGAGTTCCTGTTGGGTGCGGGTATCTAACGATTGGGCAGGTGCAAAGTTTGGTGCGATACAAATACCCAGAGTGGGCGAAGAAGTTATTGTCAGTTTCATTAATAACAATCCGGACGAACCTCTCATAGTAGGACGTAGTTTTAACCAAAATAATATGCCTCCCTGGGAATTACCAAAAGAAGCCACCAAAATGGGAATAATGACACGCAGTCTGGAGGGAGGAAAAGATAATGCCAGTTATTTATTTATTGATGATGCCCAAGGAAAAGAATCTTTTGAAATTCATGCTGAGAAGGATATGAAGATCTCCGTGGAAAATGATAAAACCGTTTCCATTGATGGTTCTCGTATCACAGAGATCAAGAAAAAACAGCAAGACACCGTAGAACAAGACGCCACATTTCACTACAAGGCGAAACACGAAACAACGGTAGAGCAAGAAGAAAATGCCACTTACAAGAATAAGCAAAAGACTACCGTCAGCAATGGTAAAGAAGTCGAAGTAACAAGTGGTGGAATTCAATATACTATTTCGGGTGGATATAAAGCATCTATTACTGGCAGTAAATCCGAAAATATCCGTGGAAGTTATAAGCTGGATGTTACAGGCAATAAAAATGAATCTGTAACAGGAAGTGCTGATATTAAAGCAAGTAAGTTATCCCTAGAATCCAATTCTATATTGGATGTTAACAGTACAATAAGAATCGCCATCACAGCCGGGCTTATTCAATTAGGTTAAGTGCTCATTAGTTTCTCTATTCTATTAAAGAAAAAATAAAAAACATTATTTCTATCTTAATGGAATTCATTCGGTGATTTTCAATGAAAATTATTAAACCTCTGCGCTTAAGTATGCTGCATCGCTCTTATCGCTGGCGACAACAAAATTATCTTGGGATCTCCATTATGGCCTTAGCCGATATGAGTACCTCCCCTCGCCTGCGACCGGAGCCAGAGCTTTGGCAACTTGCAGAAGCCGAATTAAAAACCTGCAATGGCATCATCGATCTCGCCATTCCTAAGTCCTCTGCTGAATTTCTCGCGACTGGTTATGCCTATACCCATCACCAGACAGATAAAACGATTTGTCCTGTACGCATTCAGATAGAACAATTGGATAAGACTCTGATTGCTTCCGGGGATCGCCATTGGGTTGGTGATAAACCCTCCAAGCCTCAAGAGTTCGAACAAATGCGGCTGGATTGGAGCCGGGCTTTCGGCGGGGAAATTTATGACGAAAATCCGTACGGTATCGGCTTTACTCCAGAAACACAGGAAAATGGTCTGGAGATCCACCGATTGCCGAATATAGAAGCCTCAAACCAGCAATTTTTGTCACCACAAGATAAGCCGAATCCCGCCAGTTTTTGCCCTCTGGAATTCATGTGGCCACGCCGTTTCACTCGTATCGGTAAAAAATATGACAAAGAATGGCTGGAAAATGAATTTCCTGGTTTTTCCGATGATATTGACTGGCGGTTATTTAATTCCGCTCCCTGCGATCAGTGGTGGGAACAATATAAGGCGCTGCCAGAAAAAGCGGCATGGCGCATCTGGAATATGCATCCCGAAAAACCCATACAAGAAGGTAAACTTCCATCATGGCAAGCTCGTTGCTTTATCAAACGACTGCGTGCTGATGAAGAGATTTTCGAAGAAATTGCAATGCGCAATACAACAGTGTGGTTTTTTCCTCATCTGGAACAGATGATCCTGATTTGGCACGGTTGTGCACGCATTAATGAAGATGATGCTTCTGATGTTTTACAAATGCTCTCCGCAATGGAGCTGAAGCATGAAGTACACTCTGAAAATCATTACCTGCAAATACTCAACCAGCGTACAGATAAAGAAAAAGGCGCATTATATGCCTTCCGAGAAAAGGATCTGATCCCTGAAAACATCATTGGCCCATGGGTAGATACAGAACAACCAGAAAATGGCAGTCCTTTGAGGGAGAACCTGCAAAATCGAGAAAAACGCCTGCGGGAGCAACAAAAAGAACGTATGGCGAAATATGGAAAAGATATCAACACACTCATAACCTCCCCTAATGAACAATCTTCCAACCCTAAACCAGATGAATTACCCGAGTTTGTTCACAAAGCGGAGCAAGATGCTGCCCAAAAATATAATGAAGCCAAGCAACAACGGGAAAAAATTCGTGCAATAGCTCAAAAAAAAGGCATTTCGGTTGAACAAACTGCTATGAAAAATCCCCCCAGAGGACTACAAAACGTCCATCAAATGCGGGATATATTGCATCAACAAATAGAACTAGACGATAAGAAGCTGGCGCAGGTTGAGCAATCCCTCCATAAAATGTATCTGGCCTCTGTACAAGCACGAGAGCCAGCTCTGCGCTTGACAGGTGATTTGTCACAAATTATTCGCAAACGAGTCCAATACACCATGCTGGAAGGGAAAGATTTCAGTGGGATAGACTTTACGGGAGCGGATTTATCCGGGATGGATCTGCGTGGTGCCAATTTTTCTCGTAGTTTGCTGGAAAGTGCCTGTTTTAATGATTGCCAACTGGATGGTGCAGATTTTAGTGAAGCAATGTTGGCCAGAACGGAGATATGTCACGCCTCTCTATATGGTGTACAACTAGATAATGCCAGTCTGATACAGGCAAAATGTGAAAAAAGTGATTTTTCAGCGGCAAGTTTTAAAGAAACGCAATTGCAAGAAACGTTGTTTGACCATTGCCGATTTAACAATGCGACCTTCTCAGATCTGTTCCTACAAAAAACCTTTATCAAGCACTGTCATTTTCACCATTCGCAATGGCAAGGCTGTACTTTTCTCGAGATGATCCTGCCTGCATTAAATTTTAATTACGCTAACTTGAATAAAGTTTCGTTTATCAAGTGCCAGTTAGAAAACGCCATTTTTGATCAGGCTACACTCGATAATTGTTCATGGATAGAAACAAAAGCAGAGTCAATCAGGTTCCTAACAGCAAAACTGCTAAATTGTGTCTTTACTATGGAAAGTGTTCTTAATCAGGCTGATTTCAGTTATGCCACTTTAACAGAATGTAATTTACGCCAGATGCCTCTGATTCAGGCCTCTTTTCATGCGGCAATATTGCATAGCAGTGACTTAAGCGAAGCTAACTGCCAATTGGCCGACATGCAGTATCTGAATACAACCAAAAGTATATTTATCAGAACGGATTTTCGGGAAGCATTGCTGAATTATGCCAACCTGATAGGTGCTTTTATGCAGAAATGCACTTTTAATGGCGCTGATCTACGAGAAGCCAATCTGTTCCGCACTGATATGTCCCAATCAATCATTGACGACTCAACTTTGATTGATCATGCCTATACGCAACGTACCAAAACTTTACCCAAACGCGATCAGGAAGTGATATGAATATACTAACGGCTGATGATGTCATGACGAAAATCAAGCAGGGTGGTGTCATTGAAAAGGTCACTTTGCAGGGAATATCGCTGGTTGGACAAAATTTATCAGGGGGTCAATTCAGAGAAGTAGATTTTTCAGATGCTGATTTTTCCCATGCCATACTTAAAGAAACGGTCTTTACTGAATGCCTGCTTGAAGAAACTGTCTTCAATTCTGCCATATGTGAAAAGACCTTGTTTGAGCAATGTCATATGATACGCGCAATGTTCAATGAGGCTACAGTGAACAATAGTATGTTCACGCAATGCGTTTTAAAAAAGACACAATTTAAAGCCACAAAACAAAACAGCACCCAATTTTCATCCTGTCACCTTCAATATGCGGACTTTATTGAAAGTGAATTTGATCGCGTGACATTTATCAACTCAACACTGGATTACGCAATATTACGCAATTGCCACTGCTTTTTGGTCACGTTTTTTCGTCAGGATTTAAGAGAGACTGATTTTTATGCAAGTCGATTTATCAAAACCGTTTTTTTTGAATGTGACCAACGCAATCAAAATTACCAAAACATGCAATTTCAGGAATGCCAATTCACAGATAACCAACTTGATGCAGTAAATTTTAATCACGCAAAGTTAACCAATTGCAGCTTCAAAGGAAGCACACTGCATAACGCTCAATTATCGAATGTCAATGCAACCCAAGCCTTATTCATCAATGCTGATTTAACCCGTGCATGCTGCCATAACAGCCTGTTTAATGAAGCGATTTTTATCGATGCTTGCCTTGAGTGGGCGGATTTCCGACAGAGCCAGCTTCAACAAGCCATCATGCAGAAAGTCCGTGCTGTAAATGCACAGTTTGTTAACTGTGATATGACCTACGCTGATCTTTCCTATTCCAATTTTAATCAGAGTGATTTTCGTACAGCTCATTTTATGAGGACCCTTTTTCATCGTACTCAACAAGTTGGAGCACTCTTCTCTGATCGTCAGGGCATATTGGAAAATGATCCTGAACTATTTGCGGCTGAAGAGTGGAGTATAAAACAACGCCAATATAAGATTTAATCTGGAGAATCAATATGATGAAATCTTCTTATGCCCTTTTTTCATATACTCTTGCCCCGGAGCCGCTACAACAAGTTGTAGGCCAAATTGTTAATATCCTTCAGGATGGTAGTTTAATGGTCGAAAGCCAAAACCGTGGTTGGCATTGTCGGCGTGCAGCCAGCTGCTTATTAGCACCCGAAATGGGAGACACGGTATTACTTATGAAGGCTGATGATCAGTTCTGGATATTGGCAATATTAGAGCGGACAGAACAACAAAATCCGGCTGAAATCAGTGTATCGGGCGATCTATCCATTACTGCTCAGGGTAACTTGAATTTGAACAGTAACGGATTAAATATCACGGCTGATAATGGAAATTGCCATATCAATGAAATGCAATACAGTGGTGAATCATTGTCCGTCTGGGTGTCCATCACAAAAATGATAGGCAACCAATTTGAATCCGTTTGGCAAACGGTAACACAGTTGAGTAATCGTCTTTTCCGTCATACCACGCAAACAGAGCAAGTACATGCAGGGCAATTAGATATGCAAGCTGAGAGCTATGTGCGTCTACACGCTCAAAATACTGTTGTTTCCGCCAAAGCCATCACAAAAATAGATGCCGAACAGATCCACATAGGATAAAAGAGGAAAAATTATGTTTGCCAATACCCAAGGAGGCGGCATGGATCTGGCAATACCAGATATCTGCCTGACTCCCGATCCTCTTCTAGGTATTATACCGATGGTTTATCTCAATATAGCTCAAGGTACTAACGGTATTAGTCCCAGTACCGCCAATATCCTCTTTGTGGGTAACCCAGCCCATAACATGGCGACAACCATTGCCATAACGAACGGCGATAGTCTCGGGATCGAATTGGGCATCCTATCAGGAACTGTCATGGGGCCATCCCGCCATTTGCTTGGGGCCAATAGTGTTTTGATTAAGGGATCACCGGCAACCCGGCTATCAAGTCTCACTATGCAAAATTCAACCAATGCTATTGGCTCACGCATCAGTCCCAGTCAGACAAAGGTTTATATTGCAGGAGCTTGATCTCTCTTTTTTCAAATTACAACAAAATGAAAGATAAGATAAATCATGGTTAATATAAAAAATGCCACTCATGAAAAATCTACTTTCAGTGACAAGATATTCTGCGCAAAGATAATCTATGCCAAGACAATCAATAATAAAAAAAGAGATGCGTTTTCTATCAATAGATTAAGTTTTAAATGGGCAATGATGATATTACTGTTTTTTCCATTAATAACATTGACAGGTTGTTCATCATCAGAACAGAAAAAATTGCCTCCCTATAATTTGATTTTCTACGCCACAAATAACGTGAATGATTCATCCCCACTTAAAATACGCGTCTTTTTATTGAAATCAAATTCTAGGTTTATATCTGCTGATTTATTTTCACTTCAAGATAATGCTCAGAAGGAGTTGGGTAATAGTTTGATTAATTCTGATGCATTTTTTTTACTGCCTTCCCAGCATAAATATTTCTTGTTGGAAAAAAACACTCCAGAAGCCAGCTATATCGGCATTCTGGCTGAATATAAGCAACTGAATGGGAAAAAATGGCGTATTTCATTGCCAGTACCGAGTCCTAAAAAATCTGCTTTCTACAAATTTTGGGTGTCACCACCCGACACATTAGACATATACATTCAAGTCACAGCCAATGCTTTAAATCTCATCAATAAATAAATGCAACTAACATTATGCCGCAAGAGATTATGCCGCAAGAGAAAGAATTACATGAGTAGAGCAGGAAAAGTTATCTGGACAGAAGGCATGTTCTTACGTCCCCATCACTTTCAGCAGTCTGAAAACTACCTAGAGGCTTATGTCCGTGATTGGGGCGTGGCTCAGGCTCCATACTACTGGGGTTTTTTAACTTTATCGTTAGACCAGTCATTCCTCGAACAAGGCAAAGTGAGGGTTGCATCAGCCAGTGGTATCTTTCCTGACGGAACACCATTTAGTTTTACCGAAGCACACGCCCCTGTACCGTTACAAATTGAAGAAAATCAAACCGGGGAAAATGTCGTATTGGCACTGCCAATATTTCGGGGAGGAAGAGAAGAAGTCATTTTTCATGAGAGCAAAGATTCTATGGCGCGTTTTGTCAGTATTGACGCCGAGGTCAATGATTTTAATGCTATGTCAGTCGGAAGTGCCACAGTGCAGTTTGGTCAAATGCGTCTGCGGCTGATGTTGGAATCAGAGCTGACACCGGAATGGACTTCACTCAATATTGTGCATGTTATAAATAAAGCCCGTAATAATAAATTACACCTTGATTCACGCTTTATTCCTCCCCTGCTCAACTGCCATGCACATCCTCAAGTTGTGAGTTTCATTAATGATTTGCAAGGCTTGCTGGAACAACGCCGCCAGCAGATGAGTCAATGCATGTTTCAATTAGATCAACAAAGCAGTTCAGAAGTTATGTACTTCCTTCTATTGTCATTATTAAATCGTTATAGCGGTCAAGTGAGCCACATACAGCATATACCATTATTACATCCAGAACGGCTGTTCAGTGAATGGCTGCAATTTTCCACTGAATTGGCAAGTTTCTCTCCGACGCGTGTCCCGGAGGAGAAACTGCCCGTTTATGATCATGACAATTTGAAATTATGTTTCAATCACCTAATGCTCCAGTTGCGTCAAGGATTATCAATCATTCTGGAAGAACAGGCAATACAATTGCCTTTGACCGAATATTCTCATGGCCTGAATGTTGCTACTTTACCTGATGCCAATATGCTACATACATTCAGCTTTGTGCTGGCCGTTTATGCTGATGTGCCCAAAGAGACACTGATGTATCACTTTCCCGCCCAAATGAAGATTGCCCCTGTTAGCCGCATACGTGAACTGGTTCAGTTACAGCTACCCGGCATTTCGATAAGTGCAATGCCATCAGTCCCCAGACAACTTCCCTGGCATTCCGGTTACCTATACTTCGAATTAGAAAAAGAGGGTGAATTATGGAACCAAATGGAACAATCCGGTGGTTTTGCGTTACATCTGGCAGGTGAATTTCCTGGTCTGCGCATCGAATTTTGGGCTCTTCGTAATCAGCTCAAAAGTTCACTCAAAAAAGGGCGCCCAAATAGCGGGAACAATTCATAATGACTCAGGAAAAAAATACCCAAAATATACATGCTGTACTTTCTGGTGACACTCAGGATAATCCATTAGTTACTGCCGCAAACCCTTTATTAAACAGTATTCCACTGATTCGTCATTCCACCACGCACCCTGATCCAATAGACCTGCGGCAAAAATTGATCGATGACATTCGCAGTTTTGAGCTGAAATGCCAACACGCCAAACTTCCTTATGAAGTCATCATTGGGGCGCGCTACTGTCTATGCACAACATTGGATGAAGCAGCAGCACTGACTCCTTGGGGGACTCGCAGTGTTTGGTCTACCAGTGGATTGCTGGTCACGTTTCACAATGAAACGTGGGGAGGTGAGAAATTTTTCCAGTTATTGGCCACATTATCTCAAAAACCTAAAGAGAATTTGTTATTGCTGGAACTCATTAATTTTTGTCTCCAGCTTGGGTTTGAAGGGCGTTACCGTATTATGGATAATGGACACTCTCAATTGGAAACCTTGAAACAACGCCTGTTCCAGTTAATTCATTCAGTTCGTGGCTCTTATTCCCCCGAATTGTCACCTACACTACAAAAATCACCCATATTACAAAAAACTGTAGCACCGAATAAACGCCGACAATCTCCTTTTCCTATGTGGGTCTATATAATCTTGGTCATTGTTCTGGCGTGTATTTTGTATATCGGGTTAAATTGGACATTGGGATATATAGCCAAACCATCATTAACGAAAATAGACAAAATCGCAGATATAATAGAAAGAACCAATTTGCCCAATATGTCAGTCGATAATCGAATATCTTCCTCCATATTACCAACCCCACACCTGAAAGATATGCTGAGCAACGAAATTGCAGAGGGATTACTGACAGTAAGTGATTCATCTAATAAGAGTATCGTCACGTTACAAGGTGATGGGTTATTCAATACGGGGTCATCCCGGATTAGAAACCGTTATTTAAGTGTTATCAAACGTATTGCTGAGGAAATGAACCACACTAAGGGGAAAATTTTAGTTATTGGTCATACCGATAATGTTCCTATTAACAACATCTATTACTTATCCAACAACCAATTATCACTCGTTAGGGCTGACTCTGTAAAAAAAGAGCTTCAGAAATATCTGGATCAACCCGAACGTATAAGTACAGAAGGAAAAGGAGATAGTAATCCGCTATTACCAAATGATACGCCAAGTCATAGAGCCAAAAATAGACGAGTAGAAATCACACTGTTAGTTTCTCCTGTAAATCAGGCTGAGTGAGAAAATTGAAATATGTTAAATGCCATTCTTTCTATTTTTACTAATCGGTTAACATGGAATTTCTTCGGAATCACAATCATTTCTTCGATTATCTGGTTTATTGGCCCGATTATTTCCATTGGTAATACAGTACCTTTTAAATCAAGTGCGGTACGAATAGTCACCATTTTATTTTTATATCTTATCTGGTTATTCATCCTGTCAATATTTCTCTTATACCAGACATGGAGGAACAAAAAACTGTCTACTCAAAAAGTTCCTAATCAATTGAACGAAAACGATAATGAGAGTAAACAGTCAAAATATTCACAATATGCTGCGTTATCAGAACACTTTTCTGATGCTCTACGGCTACTGAAAAATGCCTATTTTTATAATCTGGACACTAAATACAAATCAAATAAATATAAACCAAGCAGATACAAATCAAACTGGAGAACTTTTTTCAGTCGTCGATATCTATATCAATTACCCTGGTATGTCGTTATCGGTGCTCCTAACTCCGGAAAAACAACCATGCTGGCAAATTCCGGCCTGCCCTTTCCATTGGCAGAACATTTTGGGAATCTCACTGCGTACAGCATGAAAGAAACGGATAATTGTAACTGGTGGTTCACCAATAATGCAGTCCTGCTGGATACAACCGGGCGATATACTACTCAAGACACTCTATACGAACAAGATGCTGGTGAATGGAAATATTTTATTAGTCTGTTGAAAAAATATCGTACACGTCAACCACTCAATGGAGTCATTCTTACCATTAGCGTGGAAGATTTATTAAATCCATCAAAGAAAGCACGTGATCAACAAGCTTATCTATTACGCAGACGTCTGGCGGAATTACATGAACAGTTTAAAATCCAGTTTCCTATTTACGTCATCGTCACCAAAATTGATTTATTGAAAGGATTTAGTGCTTACTTTAGCCATTTTGATAAAGCACAACGTGATCAAACCTGGGGTTTCAACTTCCCTTGGGATAAAACAGACTGGAGTCTGAACGAAGTTTTTGAGCAACAATTTTTTGAGCAACAATATAGTTTATTACAAAAACGATTAGATGCGGAATTACCCGATGTTTTATTGCAATTAAATGATCCCCGGCATTGCGCTGAAAGTTATTTATTTCCACAAGAATTCGCCGCACTGCGATCATTGATTGCACAGCATCTTGAAATCGCATTCGCTCAATCAAGATTTGACATACCTTATTTACTACGAGGGCTTTACTTCACTAGCGGAACACAGGGAGGCACATCATTTGATAGCGTGATGGAAAGACTCAATCATAATCTTCAATTACCGACGGATAATGACAGTCATTCGCTATCATGGCGAAATAATCAGGTATGTGGAAACAATAAAAACTCACTGGAGCATCCCCCCGTTAGTCAAGCCTATTTTCTGAAAAGTCTGCTGGAAAATATATCTCAAGAGGCAGGGCTTGCCAGTCAAAATCGTTGGTGGGTATACAGGAATCGTCTACTGAATGGGTTAAGTTATACTGCTCTGGCTGTATTTCTTGGATTGATGGTCATCTATTTTTTTATCAGTTATAACGACAATAAAAACTACCTAATAAAAGTACAAAATAATATCCAAACTATCTCTAATTCACCTCTAGATTTAGAAGGTGATTTTAAAAAGAACATCAATAACTATTCTTCTGATATTTATGCCGGGCTACCTATTCTGAATTCTCTGGAAAATTTGGTTATTTCACCACCAGACCAGATAGTTCTACCTTATAGTAAACAAATTCATGATGCCTGTAATTTACTGTACTACAAAGCGTTACAAAAATTATTACTACCACAAGTGGAACAAGCAATAATTTCTCAAATACAACAAGATAACGACAATGATTTGTCTAATAATTATAATATGCTGAAAGCGTATCAGATTTTACATTATACTGGGGATAATAAATCTAAATACGACGGTGATTTTTTGTATAATTGGATGATACTATATTTGCAAAAACATCTACCATTAAATATCCAGAAAGAACAGTTAGAACAAATAAAGAAACACTTATATAAACTATTTCAATATTCAGTCGTTAAATCACCCTATATTTATCAACTACAACTGGTAAAGGAAAAACAAAAATTATTCAGCAACATTTCACCAGCACAGATCGATTATATCCTTCTTAAAAAAGAGCTATCAGATGATCCAAGTTTACCATCTATATACTTAGCAGATCTTACAGTCAATGACGATGAACACGCTATTTTACTCACTGGAGATGCATCAGACTCTCAATATATATCAGGAATATTCACTCCCATAGGATATAAAAAATTCAAAGTAATTCTTGATAAGAAAATATCTAGGTTGAACGATGAAAAAGACTGGGTACTTGGTCGTTATGCAAAAAAATATCCACTAAAAGATATTGCTATTTCAGCATTAGAATTTTATATCAATGATTATATGAGATCATGGGATAATTTTTTGTTAAAAATTCATCTTGACAAGGAAAAAGAACACAATTTTAACGAACTAAACTATAAAATAAAACTTCTTAATTCAAATAACTCTCCCATACGAAATTTAATAATTAATATCACTAAAAATGTCACTCTAGAGGAAAAGAAAAACAGTGGAAAATCAGGTGTAATAAGTGATTTATTTAATCATAAAACTAACCCATTTATAAAAATTTCACCTAATCAATTAATACAAGAAGATGCTAAAATCGCATTAGAACAAAAATTAAAAAAGCATTTTTCATCATACATTGAATTAACTGAAATTTCTGATAAAAAAAATAATAAAATTGCTTTTGATAAAACACTAAATCAATTTTTTAGTAAACTTAGAGAATATGAGATTAAATCTACGCAACAGGGGGAGAAACCAAATCCATTAGATCAATCTTTCATTCAGCTACAAAATAAGGCGAAAGAACTGCCCATACCATTTAATTATATATTTTCTGAATTGTTAAAGGCCGCCACCAGTGATATACAGCACAGTAATTTTGAGAATCTCAGTAACCAACTGGATACAGAAGTTGGCGATTTTTACAATCAATCTATTGCCAACCGCTATCCTCTGACACGTGAGGCACATGACGATATAAAACCACATGATATGGCACAGATGTTTGCTCCCCAAACAGGTATCATGGACAGCTTTTTCAGGAAAAATCTGGCAGGAAAAGTCAATATTTCTCAAGCAAACTGGCATTTTATGTCGGGAGAAATAGATGAGAAAACATCGCCAAAAAGTACAAGTTTTTTGAAAGCATTCCAACAAGCCAAAACCATCCGAGATACCTTGTTTAGTTCTGGATCAACCACACCCTCATTCCATGTGATCGTGCATCCGATTAAGATGGATAATAATATATCGAGTATGGAACTGAATGTTGATGGTCAAATATTAAAATATAGCCACGGCCCACAAATTTCACAATCATTCAAGTGGCCCGGTCCCAACCATACCAACAATGTTTATATTCAATTGGATTTAGCGGATGGAACAACCTCCAAAGTAAACACTGATGGCCCATGGGCACTGAATCGACTGATAGATGAATATACAGACCCTAAACTAAACTCAAGTTCCAGAAATAATGAAACCCAGAAGATAAGATTAAACATTCACGGTCATTTCGTATTATTGGGCGTTACTTCAGACAGTACTTATAGCCCGTTTCAACTACCCTATTTCGTTTTTCCTAGCCTAAAAATTCATAATAAATAGGCAAAATGTTGAATCATCAAATAAGGGCAAAAGGTTATTATGAACATTGACGCTTTACTTGAACCGATCAGTACAGAATCTCCTTGTGGAGAAAATTTGGAATACGACTCTGAATTTATGTCACTAGAGTACTCCTTACTCGGAAAAGCAGAACAGCAGTTCGGTGATATCACAATTCCGGCAGAGCCGCCCGACTGGAAACTGGCTGAAAAACAATCCATTAAGCTGTTAAGTCGCACTAAAGACCTACGTATCATCATGGCGCTAACACAATCATGGTTAGAAACACGGGGATTATGTGGCTATGCGGATGGACTAAATTTGCTTCAGAAGACGTTAGAACGCTATTGGGAAGAGGTTTGGCCAAAATTAGAATTTGAAGGAGAATATGATCCTTTATTTCGTCTGAACATACTCGCTGCTATTGAGGATAATTCGCCTCTTTCATTGCAAATGCAACATTCCATTCTGTTGAAAAATATTTCGAAAGATTTATCATTTCTAGAGGCTTGTTCATTGCTGGATGGAACAATAAGCGAAATTAGCGGCTATATAGGCGGACGTTCTCGGTTGCTGGATGAATTAAAACAACAAATTAGTAGCTCTGAAGTTTTGGCAGTAATAAGTATTCGTAACCATCTTGTTGTAATACTCGATATTATTAGCCAGAAATTATCAGAAAGCCATGCTCCTAAATTATCTCAGTTATTAAAACAGTTAAATAAAGTGATTGAGTTTCTCCCCACACCTCAAGAAACAAAAAATAACCCTCAGGAATCATCCCAAAAAAATATTCTTGAATCAGTATATACGAATACAGAACAAAAAGATCCCGCATCAACGGAAACACTTTCAACGAACAGGATGTCTATTCATTTACATGAAATTGAAGCCAGTAATCGTGATGAAGCACGTATGTTATTAGAAAAGGCCAAAAACTATTTTCTCACGCATGAACCCAGTCATCCAGCTCCAATTATGATTGATCGTATTCAGCAGTTAATTGATCGTAACTTTCTTGACATTGTTTGTGATCTTGCCCCAGACGGATTAAATCAGCTCGCAATTATTTTCGGATTATCTCTCCCAGATAGTCCTGATTAGAACTTTATACAATCTGCCTTAACACAATCTGCCTTAACAGATTATTTATACCCCATCAATCTAACTTAGTGACTTAGCTAGTAATGGAGAATTTGTTATGAAATCCAGTGGACAAAAGTTTATTGCTCGAAATCGTCCCCCACGTGTACAAATTGAATATGACGTCGAACTTTACGGTTCAGAACAAAAAGTTCAATTACCATTTGTTATGGGAGTTATGAGTGATTTAGCCGGAAAACCGCTCGAAGCCCTACCCGAAGTTAGTGCCCGAAACTTCATGGAAATTGATATTGATAACTTTGATGAGCGCATGAAATCAATACAACCTCGGGTTGCTTTTCAGGTAGAAAATACTTTGACAAATGACGGAGAGCTACATATCGAATTAACCTTTGAAAAAATGGAAGATTTCCAGCCTGACTCTATTGCTAAAAAAGTGGAACCACTGGCTAAGCTACTGGAAGCACGAACCGAACTTGCAAACTTATTATCCTATATGGATGGTAAAAGCGGTGCAGAACAACTGATCGCCGATATCCTGCAAAACCCTGCCCTGCTGAAATCACTGGCCGAAGCACCAAAATCTGCCGAAAGTACTGCTGATATAGAAAGTACTGCTGATATAGAAAGTACCGCTGATATAGAAAGTACCGCTGATATAGAAAGTGCCACCGAAGAAGGGTCTGAGAATAAGGAGTAATTAATGAGTACTACTGAACAAGAAACCGAACTTCAGCAAGAACAGGCACCAAAAGAGTATACTCCCGATGAACTGAGTGTATTGCTGAATAAAGAATTCCGCCCACAAAGCGATCAGGCACGTAGTGCTGTTGAAAACGCAGTAACAACCCTGGCACAACAGGCATTAGAAAATGCAGTTACGGTATCCGGCGACACTTACCGCACTATTCAAGCCCTGATTGCCGAAATCGACAGCAAACTATCACAGCAAATCAATAAAGTTCTACATCATGATGAATTTCAGAATCTGGAAGGGGCTTGGCGTGGTCTGCACTATCTAGTCAATAACACGGAAACCGATGAAATGTTGAAAATCCGTGTAATGTGCATTTCCAAAAAAGAGTTAAGCAGTACACTCAAACGTTTCAAAGGTGTCAGTTGGGATCAAAGCCCTATCTTTAAAAAGATCTATGAAGCGGAATATGGTCAGTTTGGTGGTAAACCTTACGGTTGCTTGATTGGAGATTACTATTTCGATCATACAGCTCCCGATGTTGAGCTTTTGCGTGAAGTCGCACAAATTAGTGCAGCAACGCATTGTCCTTTTATTTCAGGAGCTGCACCAAGTGTTATACAAATGGATTGTTGGCAAGAGTTATCTAATCCACGGGATCTGACCAAAGTTTTCCAAAATACGGAATATGCCGCTTGGCACAGCTTACGTGAATCAGAAGATATTCGCTACGTGGGATTAACCTTACCGAGGTTTCTCTCGCGCCTGCCCTATGGCAGCAAAACGAATCCTGTAGATGATTTTAATTTTGAGGAGGATACTGAAGGCCCTACCCACAGTAACTATACATGGGCCAATGCCGCTTATGCTATGGCTGTTAATATCAACCGTTCATTTAAATTGTATGGTTGGTGTACTTCTATTCGTGGTGTAGAGTCCGGTGGGCTTGTGGAAAATTTGCCTTGTTATGTTTTCCCATCCGATGACGGAGGGGTTGATATGAAATGCCCCACCGAAATTGCAATTAGTGATCGCCGCGAGGCCGAATTAGCAAAAAATGGTTTTATTCCATTATTACACCGTAAAAATACGGATATGGCGGCATTTATTGGCGCACAATCACTTCAGAAACCTACTGAATATTACGATGTAGATGCAACCGCCAACGCTAATCTTTCAGCTCGTTTACCTTATTTATTTGCCTGCTGCCGTTTTGCCCACTATTTGAAATGTATTGTACGCGATAAAATTGGCTCATTTCAGGAACGCAGCGACATGGAAAATTGGCTCAATAACTGGATTATCAATTATGTTGATGGTGATCCGGTAAATTCTTCTCCGGGAACCAAAGCACGAAAACCATTGGCTGCCGCAGAGGTTCAAGTCGAAGAAATCGAAAGTAATCCAGGATATTATCACGCTAAATTTTTCCTGCGTCCTCATTACCAATTAGAAGGTTTAACGGTTTCTTTACGTCTGGTCTCAAGATTGCCGTCATTAAAAGACAATTAATTTTTCAATATCAGGAATAGTTTTATTATTCCATAAAGTACAGTTTCATAACGTACGATTCATAGCGTCATTTTTTATCTTTAATTTCTCATTAATATATAACTGCGACCATATTAACTAAACATTATCCTGCATTAAATACTATTTATAAATCATTATCTCACACACAGTTAAGGCATAAATCTATGAATAACACACATTCTTTTGTTAAATTTGACGGTATTACAGGTGAAGCTGAAGCTGAGAATTATAAAGGTTGGATCGGTGTCCAATTTATTAGTCGTGCAATAGTTAACCCGTCTCTTAACATGGCCGATGTTGGAAGCTGGGGTACAGGTAAAGGCTTTCTCAGTCATTTTATGCTTCATATTAATTATGATAAGGCTATCACCGCCTTAGAAAAATATGCTGCAAGTGGTAAACATATTCCGAAAACAGAAATTCATACACTTCGCACTGTTGGGGAAAAAGAGCCGACTTTATGGACTAAATACACACTTACTGACACTTATATTACTGAAATCAATAGTGGCCAACCTGCTGACAATGTCATCACTGTTGGTCTGGTAATGAAAAAAATTCAGTTCCATTACAAACCATCAGATTATAAAGGCACAGCACAGGCTGAAGTCACCTGGGGTTGGGATATAAGTAAACAAAAAGTCGAATAATCTTATTCAATTAACCAATAACCTCCCCATAGGGGAGGTTATTTCCCTCCAACAATAGGCATCCATAATTATGCGATTCACCATTGTTAAAAATATCGGTACAAATCAGCCACAACAATTGAGCTACGATTTCATACCACCCGGTGGCACAATTGGTCGCAGCCCGGATAATAACTGGGTTTTGCCCGATGAAGCGCAGGCCATAGCCCGTTTACAAGCTGTTGTATCTATTTCCACCGATGGAGAATGCCGTATTACCAATCGAGGATCAGCCTCTGAGATTTTGTTAAATACAATACCTATGGCTCCTGAGCGCCAGATTGAAATACGTAATGGTGATGTGCTCAATATTGGTGATTACCAAATTCAAATTATTAATACCCACCAAAGTGCAAGTACACCACCGTTAGCAGAAACTCGCACTCTGGATGCTAATATTTTTGGTACGATACGGGCATCTTCCGGAAAACCTGAAAATATCCCCAGTATGGTTTGGGATGGCTTGGAGAGTACCTTTGCCACAGCAGCTTCCACCAAATCTAATGCAAACTCATCTACGAACCCCCAACATTCCTTTCAGGAATTAAATGACAATAATCCGCTAACAAAACATCAACAAAATCAAGAGCGCAATCCAATAGACCCTCTTAAGCAAATGGAGACAACGATCGGGCTGGATTCTCTGCAACTTCGAGCCACAGATCCAATGACAATGTTTAATGCGGATGCTGAATCCCAGCAAGAAAACATTCTCACTGACACGACTCCCAGTACTTTATTGCAGCAAAGTGATCAATATAGCAGTAATAAATACAGTAATAATAAATGTAGTAGTAATAAATATAGTAGTCAGAATGATAAGCAGGAAGTTGACCCTCTGGTACTATTTTCCGATCAGCATATACATGGTATTAAAAATGATGATCCCCTCAATTTGATACTAAATAATGCTGAACCACTTACCACTGAAAAAACAACAGAGAAAATAACAGAAAACTTAACGCAAAATATCACAGATAAAGTGGAGGAAAATATTTTCTCTCCCAGCTCATCAAATCCAAATTCTACCCATAATAATAATGGCAAGCGTACCTATGAGCGCCTTGATATCGACCCAATGACATATTCTTCCAATCACCGCCAAACAGATGACGTTAAATTAGAAGGAAAACTATTGGCAGCCTTGTTGGACGGCATGGGACTCAATCATATCCAAAGTCCACAATTTGATGAACATGCGATGTATAAATTAGGGAAGCTGCTCAGTCAATTATTCCAGGGCATTATAGCGCTAAACGCTTCACGCTCACTGTTGAAACATCTGTCTGATATGGATAGGACTCAGGTTCTGGCAGATGCTAACAATCCATTTAAACTTCTTCCTTCCGGCCAAGCGGTACTGGTTCAAATGTTTGGTGATCATATGCCGGGATTTATGTCATCAGAACAAGCAACACGAGATATTTTAGTCGAGTTACAAGCACATCAATTGGGTATGATTGCAGGGTTACGTACTATTAAGACAGATATTTTACAATCATTCGATCCCTCAGTGATTGAGCAAAAAGCACGAGAAGAAGGTAACCTTCCCAACTCGTTATTATCATCAAATTATAAAGCCTCTATATGGGAGTATTTCACCAAAAATCATCAAAAAATCACTATGGAAACTGAACATGATTATGCCATGTTTGGTAAACATTTTCGGCAAGCCTATAAATCAGAAATGATTCGATATAAAGATTCTCAAGATAAAATAAAAAAATAGAAAACTTTTATCTGCTATTTCTCGTCATCTCAATTGAGATTCTTCATAACAATAATATTTATTTAATAGATACCTAATGAAAGATAATATAACCATGTTACATGGCGGTTATCATTCTCGAAAACCTCCTGCACGCATAACTGCCAGAGATAGAATGCAGTCTTCTTTACTTGACAGGCTTACAGATAACGAACCTGATAAGGAAAAAGAAGCCGCCAGCAACTATTTGTTATCACACAGAACCTTTCGACAAAATGTACTACGGGATTTGCAATGGTTGCTCAACAGCATCAATAATGAATCTAATCAAGAGCTTTCTTCTTTTGCTGAAATACAACATTCTACTTATAACTTCGGCATAGCACCATTGGCTGGTAAAAATATGTCTGATATCGAATGGAATGATATTAAAAATAAAATCATTAAAGCCATTCATATTTTTGAACCACGTATTATTCCCAATGAGCTTCAAGTGAATTGTATCTCTAATATAAATTCACTGTCTCTATACAACATATTATCAATAGAAATAAAAGGGGTTTTATGGTGCATCCCCTGGCCAATAGAATTCCTGTTTCGCAGCGACATTGATCTCGAGCACTGTTATTTCACTATGGAAGAAGCCAGCTAAAACTAGATTGGAAAAATATTCGGGAAAAAGCACTTTGTAAAAAAACATGCTGCAAAAAAATGACGAGGGAAAACCATGGATAGCAAACTGCTGGAATACTATAATCGCGAGCTGGTGTACTTACGCGAAATGGGCAAAGAATTTGCTGAACGCTACCCCAAAATTGCCAACCGTTTGGGAATGCACGGTATTGAAGTTACCGATCCCTATGTTGAACGCCTGATAGAAGGTTTCGCTTTCCTCACTTCCCGCATTCAGTTAAAGATGGATGCCGAATTTCAACACTTTTCCCAGCACTTACTGGAAATGCTATATCCCAACTATCTGGCTCCCACTCCCTCAATGGCAATCACTGAACTTCAACCCGACATGAGCAAAGGAGATATCAGCCATGGTTTTCTAGTGCCACGCGGTACTATTATGCTCAGCCAATCACTGAAAAAAGATGGAATTACTTTTCAATATTCCACTACTCAAGATGTGGTTTTACAACCTCTGAAGCTGCAAAAAGTTGAGCTTGGCAAGATCCCTGCCAATATCCCTCTTGTGGGATTAAACCTCAACCAATATGGTGCTGTCAGTGCATTGCGGATCCGCCTTACCTGCAAAGGAAAATTTTTTCTCCACGATTTGGATCTAAATAAACTGACATTTTTTCTATCAGGGCCAGATATTCAGTCTCAGAAATTGATGGAGCTGATTATGGAACATTCCGTTGGCATGGTATGCCAAACTCTGGATGAAACTCCGCAATATCTGACATTGCCTGATATTTCTCCACATCATGAAGGATTTGATGATGAGCAGGCCATTTTGCCTAATGATCCCCGTAATTTCAGTGGCTATCGTCAAGTTCAAGAGTATTTTGCCTTTCCGGCACGTTTCCGGTTCTTCAGTATTCGTGGTATGCAACCTTTGATTCAGGAGACCAAGAAAACCAATGAATTCGAGCTAATCATACTGCTGGATAAAACCGATAGGGGCCTGGAAAGTCTGATCGATACTTCCTATCTGGCATTGAACTGTACTCCCGTGATTAATTTATTCCCCAAAATGACCGAGCGGGTTATCGTAGATGAAAGTAGCAATGAATATCATCTGGTCGTGGATAATATCCGCCCACTGGATTACGAAATTTTTTCCGTGCAACGCTTGCACGGTGTGGATGCACAGCAAAAGCAAGAACGCATATTTCGCCCTTTTTGGTCAACTAACAGCGATGATACGGGTAATTACGGTGCTTATTTCTCACTACGTCGGACCCCCCGCATATTGTCTGAACATGCCCATCATTATGGAACCCGCACCAGCTATATTGGCACAGAGACGTTCATTTCAATTGTTGATGAACAACACTCTCCATGGTCTAACACATTGAAGTATCTGAATGCTGACGTTATGTGTACTAACCGAGATTTACCCGCCATGTTGCGGCAGCAGGATATCAATAGCTTTGCTATGCTGGACTCCATCCCCATCAGTAAAATTGAATTTCTTAAAAGACCGACGATTCCCCGCCCTGCTCTGGCAGAGGGGGCAATATCATGGAAATTAATCAGTCAACTGCAAATGAATTACACACACTTTATGGATAAAGATAAAAAAGAAGGAACTCAGGCAATACGACAATTATTAAGTCTCTATGCCGATCTTGCTGAACCAGCGGTAATGCGCCAAATCAATGGAATACGTCACTGCTCATTAAAAGAAATCTACCGTAGAGCACCTGAACCAGGCCCTATCGTCTTTGCCCGTGGTATCAGCATCAGACTAGAAGTCGATGAACAAGAGTTTGTCGGTGCCAGCCCGTGGATTCTGGGCAGTGTGCTGGAAAAATTATTCTCACGCCTTGTCACCATAAATTCCTTTACTGAAATGACCCTACATAGCCAGCAACGCGGGCAGATCGGTTTCTGGCCTGCCCGCATGGGCAACAAAAAACTGATATAAGAACTGGTATAAGTTGGTATATACCCAATGGATTTCAAGATGCGTCGCAGCGGCAAGGGAGCGAATCCCCGGGAGCATAGATAACTATGTGACCGGGGTGAGTGAACGCAGCCAACAAAGAGGCAACTTGAAATACGAAGGGTATAAAAAATATAAGTTGGGGTAAAAGCCATATGAATATAAAGACAAATGTCATTTCCATTCATCGTGTATGCCGCTTGCCTGAAAATTTCTGGAAACAACTCACTCAAACACCTTGGCAGTTTGATCTATTTCAGATCTTACGACGCATTGATGCCCAGTCGGGAGAGTTTTATCGGTTAGGGACTGCCCCACTACCACGATATGAGCCTTTGCGCTTGGGACAAAAAGCTTCAATGGAATTCGCCCCCAGCACAATTTCAAAAGTCCGTAAGCTGGAAAATTCAAAGTTGTATGAAATGCTTATTTACAGCTTCGGATTATTTGGCCCTAATGGCCCATTACCTTTGCATCTGACTGAATATGCTTATTCACGGGAATATAATTATAAAGATCCAACGTTGGGAGCCTTTGCCAATTTATTTCACCATCGGCTGATAACCTTGTTCTATCGTGCCTGGGCCAATGCACAACCTACCTCATCATTAGATCGACCAGACAATCAGCAGTTTTGTCATTATATGGATTGCCTGATAGGAACAGGGCTACCAGCCCAACAGAGTTTCAATTCGATTAATAACGATGCCACTAACACCGATAGTATTATCAGCAACCATACCCGTTATGCGTTGGCTGGTCATCTTTCCCGTCAAAGACACAGTGCAGAAGGGTTGAGAAAAATACTATTCTTTTATTTCAAGATACCCGTAAGAATTGTCCAAAATATTCCACAATGGTTGAAAACCGAAACAAAGGATCAGGCTCGATTGGCGGCAGGACGCCATATTCCTAATTTAGGTAAATCTGCAATTTTGGGAATTGCTGTATATGATATTCAACATAAATTCCGTATTGAATTGGGACCATTAACTCGAACAGAGTATGATAATTTTTTGCCTGGACAGCCGAAATCTCAACAAGTATGTGATTGGGTTTATCAATATTTGGGTATTGAGTACGCATGGGATATTAAATTAATTCTTGATAGATCAGATATAACAGAAATGCATCTGTCAAAAACAACCATGAAATTAGGCCTCAATAGTTGGTTGGGAAAAGTTAAAAAAACAACCCATTATGACGATTTAATCTATAACCCTGCCTCATTGAAAAGCTAATTTGAAATAATTCTCTCATTATTCACAACATATTGCGGATTATACTTATGTCAGAAATCAGTCGTTCAGTGCTCTTCGGTAAGCTCAATCGTATATTATTCATTTCACTGGAAAACGCCACAACCTTCTGCAAGCTGCGCAGTAACCCTTATGTCGAGTTAGTACATTGGTTCCATCAGCTCATGCAGCAACAAAACTGTGATTTACAATCGATTATCCGCTACTTTGCATTAGATGAGGCCAAACTGACAAAAGACATTATTGCAGCTTTGGATCGCCTGCCGCGTGGAGCCAGCGCGATTTCTGATCTCTCCGAACATATTGACAGTGCTGTAGAACGTGCTTGGGTATATGGTTCATTAAAATTTGGCGTTAATAAGATCCGTAGTGCGCATTGGCTGATTGGTATGTTAAAAACCTTCAATCTACGCAATACCCTGAAAGCTATTTCACCACAGTTTGAGCAAATAAGTGTAGATACGCTGGTAGATAATTTCAACGCTATCTGCGGCAGTAGTGATGAAGCCCAAGATAGCGAGCCATCACCCAACAGTTCCCAATCCACACAACCACAAGCTACTGAGAATACCTTGCGACAATATGGGCAAGATTTAACAGATCGGGCCCGCAATGGGGATATTGACCCCGTATCAGGACGTGATGAAGAGATCCGCCAGATTATTGATATCCTGATGCGCCGCCGCCAAAATAATCCCTTACTGACAGGTGAAGCAGGAGTGGGAAAAACCGCCGTCATTGAAGGGCTGGCTTTACGGATCGCAGCCAATGAAGTCCCTCCTCCTCTGCAAAACGTTCAACTCTGGCTATTGGACATTGGTATGTTACAAGCGGGAGCTGGTGTCAGAGGGGAGTTCGAATCCCGCTTACGCAAAGTGATTGATGAAGTACAATCCAGCCCTATTCCCATTATTCTGTTTATTGATGAAATCCATACGCTAATAGGTGCAGGCGGACAACAGGGAACCGGTGATGCGGCCAATTTACTTAAACCCGCATTAGCACGAGGTCAGTTACGAACGCTTGGAGCTACTACTTGGTCAGAATACAAGAAATATATTGAAAAAGATCCTGCCCTCACCCGCCGTTTTCAAGTTGTCCAAGTTCATGAGCCAGATGAAAATAAAGCACTTCTGATGCTACGTAGTCTAGTGGGAGCGCTGGAAAAACATCACCGTATCCTCTTACTGGATGAAGCCGTTGAAGCCGCTGTACGCCTCTCCCATCGCTATATTCCAGCCCGTCAATTACCAGATAAAGCCGTGGCTCTGCTGGATACAGCTTGTGCCAGAGTAGCTATTAGCCAACACGCCGAACCGCCCCAATTGGAAAATTGCCGACATCAAATTAATGCTTTGAAGATTGAATCAGAAATTGTCGTACGAGAATCAAAAGTGGGTGTCGACAATCAGCAACGATCAAAAATCATCCTTGACGAGCTATCCATTTTGGAAGAACAAAATATTCAGTTGGAACATCGCTGGCAACAAGAACTCACTCTGGTTGATAAAATCATTCATCTGCAAACCCAAATTCATGAACAGCAGGATGATGATATCAATGTGCTTTATACTGAGCTGCCGGCATTACAGCAACAATTGAAAATGTTGCAAAAAGAAACCCCTCTTATCTTTGCTTCAGTAGACAGCAATGTTGTTTCCTCCGTTGTATCAGACTGGACAGGAATTCCTCTTAGCCGCATGGTAAAAGATGAAATTGATGCTGTTCTACATTTGGCTGATACGCTTAACCAACGAGTCATCGGACAGTACCATGCTTTAGAATTAATAGCGAAACGGGTACGCACTTCACGCGCTAAATTGGATGATCCCAATAAACCTGTTGGTGTGTTCATGCTATGCGGGCCTTCTGGTGTCGGTAAAACCGAAACAGCGCTGGCATTGGCGGAAACTCTGTATGGCGGGGAACAGAACTTAATCACCATCAATATGAGTGAATTTCAGGAAGCGCATACAGTATCCACATTAAAAGGCGCGCCTCCGGGATATGTGGGCTATGGTGAAGGTGGAGTATTGACCGAAGCCGTACGACGACGTCCCTACAGTGTAGTATTACTGGATGAAATTGAAAAAGCCCATCCTGATGTTCATGAGATTTTCTTTCAAGTCTTTGACAAGGGGTGGATGGAAGATGGTGAAGGCCGCCACATTGATTTCCGCAACACCATTATTATCCTGACATCCAACGTAGGTGCCGACTTGGTCTGTTCATTATGCACACAACAAGATCTCATGCCTGATCCGGAAAAACTCAGTACGGCACTGAGAAAACCATTATTAAAGGTATTTCCTGCTGCCTTACTGGGGCGTTTACTGGTTATTCCTTACTATCCATTAAGTGATGAGGTAATGAAAAATATCGTTCATCTTCAATTGGATAGAATTAAAAAACGTTTATTGGAAAATCATGGCATTACAGCTACATTCGATGATGCCACGGTTGAGTATATCGTCAGTCGATGCACAGAAATCGAATCGGGTGGCCGTATGGTGGATGCTATCTTGACCAATACTCTGCTACCACAAATTAGTCAACATCTGCTTTCCGCCAGCGCCAATGATCAAAAATATCATCAGTTGGTCGTATCCCTGAAACAAGGTGGGTTCCAATTCAAATTTACAAATTAGATTTGTATTCAGAATGATCGTGGTATTTTTCATAAATCCACTATTGAAGAGCAAATAGATTTCCTATAGAGAATAAATATTATGTATACAGAAAAACAACTTTACGCCAACATGGATGAAGTTTTTTTTAGAAATTCCGGAGACATTATCGCGCAATTAAAGGCATATAAAAACTTAATTAAATACAATATAGAAAACAAGAAACAAATAGAAGCCAATTATGCTGTAGGAGCAGATCTCAGTCTATTACCAAAAATAGTAGAATTAGAAAACCAAAAAAACTCTCGCTTAAATCTTTACATTGCTAAAAGCCCCAATGAATTAATACAGAAAATAATAGAATTAAGAAATAAGAATGAAACTTCTGCCAGATTTATTGTTGGCACAGGCAATAACGATCTGACGCACTTTATTGCCTTAGATTATAGAAAGTTAGAAGGAAATCCGTCTTTAATAGGTATTGAATCTGCTACAATAATAAGCTCTGATGAAAGAGGTAATGTACCAAGTATGTTAATAAATGACATAAAGCTTTTATTGAAAACCAACAACCTTAACATTCCTCTTATAGTTATTTCATCTGATGTTCAAAAAAGCATGGGGGAATGCATTATTTTCAGCATTTTCTTTTGCAAAAAAATGTTTAAGCATTCAATATACTTAAACAATCTACGTAAAAGTGAAAAATTCATGAGAAATGATTTCATTCAAGATGGATTTACTCCAACTGCATCATCAAATATATTTTTTCCACCAGAATTCATGAAACATACACAATCTAAAAGTAGATTAAATGATTATTTATCAAGATTGGAAAAATTTAAATACTTGGATATGAATACACTTAAAGTAAATAATAAGGGTGATAAATTAATGGAATATTTCAATAGGCATAAAATCGTCGGAGAAGTCAGAAGTCAAAATCCAGAGAACAAATGTCAACAAAAAAATTATAGCAACTCGATAGAAATAAAAAGACAAAAGATAATCAATTCAGTTTTAGATGCCTATAATACAAGAGAAGATTTTTTTGATAAAAAATAAATGATTTCTGACCCCGCTATATGCTACCTTTTTATTGCAATTCTCGCCTAATTGAGTCGTATGCATTGGCTGTGAGCAAAAATTTGATGCATGCAGCCAATGCTATACGCTTAATGATGAATTTGCTGCCTATTCATCATTTTCATGTTCAACTGTGTGTTTCTTACCACTCAGACCATATTCACGTAATTTATTGGCTATTGCTGTGTGAGAAACACTAAGCCGTTTTGCTAGTTTACGCGTACTGGGATAATGACGATAAAGGCGTGTCAAGACAGAACGTTCAAAACGCTTGCTGATTTCATCCAAAGATCCCACCAGAATATCTTCATTAAATGCCACTTCTGCTTCTAATTCAGGTAGCTGAATATCCTGCGGACTGAGTTTGTTGCTCTCAAGTTGAGTCAGTGCATGATAGATAGCATTTCGAAGTTGCCTAACATTTCCGGGCCAATGATAACTACAAAGAAATTGCTCTAAGTCAGAAGAAAATTTAGGTTTATCTAAGCCTTGTTCTGCCGCAAAACGCGCTACAAAATAGTCCGTCAATGGCATGATATCAGCCTGACGTTCCCGCAAAGGAGGCAATGTAATGGTTAAAACATTCAGCCGATAATAGAGATCTTCACGAAATTCCCCTTTTTGTACCAATTCAATTAAGTTTTTCTGAGTAGCGCAGATAATACGGACATTCACTTTAACTTCATTCTCTTCACCTACACGGCGAAATGTTCCGTCATTTAAGAAACGAAGTAATTTGATTTGCATTTGTGACGACATTTCACCGATTTCATCCAATAAAACCGTACCACCATTAGCTTGTTCAAAGAAACCTTTTTTGCCTTCCAATGCATTCGGATAGGCTCCTGCCGCATAACCAAACAGTTCACTTTCTACAACATCATCCGGCATAGAAGCACAATTCAGCCCAAGAAAAGGCTGTTTTCCCCTTGCGCTCCGCAAATGACAGGCTTTAGCAAATTCATCTTTTCCCGTTCCTGTCTCACCAATAAACAATAAGGGAACATCAAGCATCGCCATTTTACGGGCCTGCTCTACGACATGAACCATTTTAGGGCTAGCAGCAATAATTCGTTCAAAAGCGCCATCATCATTTGCGGTTAATTTTTTAAGCGGAGATTCAATATGCACCGATGAATGATGTTCGCCAGAACGCAACATAATCACAGCCCCTACACATCTAACAATCTGATTTTCATCCATTAACTGCATAGGAATAATATCCATCCCATAATCTTGCCCTTTGATGGATAATTGTGCTGAATGTTGTTGATGATCCTCACTTTCAAGCCAGCGAAGAAAATTGTAATTGCTAATTAAATGACCAATATTTTTTTGGCTGATTTTCTCTTTACTGAAACCAAACAATGACAAAGCAGCAGAGTTAGCCAGTTCAATATTACCTTTCATATCAATAGAAAAGATAGGCTCAGGAACTGATTCCAATAAAGTCCACATCGCTCTGTGCTCTTTCTCTGACGGCATGAAAGCAACCGTTCTGACATCAATAACACCATTGATTCGGCGAATTTCTGCCATCAACACACGGAAAATATTGAAGTCAATTTGAGTAAAATTAAGGTAAATACGACGTTCAGGAGAAATTTCAATTCCTTTCAGGTCAATATTTCGTAATACCAGTAAATCAAGTAATTCGCGGGTTAACCCAATTCGATCCTGACAAGTAACTTCCAATCGCATTTTTCTGACCTTATTTACACGATGTTCTAAACCACCTGAAATGTTACCCGTTACTACCCAAGAGATGAAGCCCTTGTCAGCAAAAGTTTACAAGAAAGTGAGATGTCAATCTGGTATGACAGTAATAATTAATTAGCTACTTTGCTGTTATTTGTATCTTTGGTTGTACTTTTGTTTTTCATTGGTAACGTACTTGTAAGCTAAATGAGCAATTGCACAAAATATACAATAAAAACATGTAATTGAATAAATTATACAACTTGATAAGATAACAAATGTACACCAGTATGTACAAACAGAAAACATACTCACTATAGCATATAGCAATGAATTTCACGCTCGTTAAATAGGGGAAA
>NZ_JAQRFI010000031.1 GCF_028598805.1 Xenorhabdus yunnanensis
CTTTAACACCGGGTTTACAGGCTTGATAGGTGTATTCCAACTGAAAGACCTTACAACAGGCATAACAGCGATAACGGGGATGGCCGCCATTTCCTTTTCCATGCCCTTTGATATGTTCTGATGTGTGACAATAACGACAATAAACGTCAACTTTAGCCATACTCCACCCTTAAAAAGTTAAAGCATATCACAATAACTAACTATTCAATACATGACCATGAATCTTCTAATACTTTATGAGTACATTTCCATTCGTTACATTGGAAATTTCTCTAATATATTCTTATTTTGTGATCTATATTTTAATTGTTTTAAAAACAAGCTATCACTATAATGAATTTTAATGTAATTTATTAATAAATTACATTTCATTATAAGATATATGAATAATTTACGAAATATTGATCTTAATCTATTAGTTACTTTGCAGATATTATTAATCGAGAAGCACATTACGCGTACAGCAAACAGACTACATAAAAGCCAACCAGCAATAAGCCATGCACTTGCAAATTTACGCACTCTATTTGACGACCCTTTGCTAATACGTCGTTCTGGAAAGCTTGAACTAACTATTCGAGCTCAAGAGTTACTCATACCTCTTCGTGAGATTTTAGGTCAAATTAATACACTAATTGAACCTCCATTATTCGATCCAACTCAGACCAAAAGAACATTCCGTTTATCCATGTCAGACTATGGAGCCCGTGTTCTATTACCAATTTTAATTCGAACATTTCGCACTATTGCTCCTAATATTAAATTATCTATAAGTCAAGCTAGCCGAGAATCAATGCTTATTGACGTAATCGATAGCGAAATCGATCTCGCTCTCGGAGTATTCCCCCAAAAGATCCCCGAGGATTTGCATTCACATACTTTATTCACCGAAAAATTTTCTTGTCTAGCTGATGCATCAACTATTCCAGAAAACGGGTATCTAGATCAAAGTTCTTGGTTAGCACGTCCCCATGTATCTGTTGCTATGCAGGCAGGAGCAGAAGATGATATTGATCATGTTTTATCGAAAGAGGGTTTACATAGAAAGATTAGTGTACAACTGCCTCATTGGGGAATAGCCAATGATATCATTTCTGGAACTGATTTAATTCTCACAGTAGCTCGCCGTAGTTTGGTTAGTGTAGAAAATGACTCTAATCTACGGATATTTCCTCCACCATTTGATATTGCTCCTTTCGATTTTAAAATGATTTGGCACAAACGACAGGAAATAGATACTGCTCATTGTTGGTTAAGACAGATAATCATGCGTTTTTTGAATAATAATTAGAGTGATTTTTAATATTTAACTTTCGTGCCATTTCATTATTGAGATGGCAATATATGCCCCATAAAATACAAACCTTTTGATTTGTAAATTAAATTATCGATTACCATCAGATAAATAATTTGTTATATCAATATTAGTTTTTATTATATTACTCATCTTTATAGAAATTAATTATTTTTATTAATTTTCAATATTTGATAAAATAATTTGAAATTTATTACATAAAAACTATCATTCCCCTAAAAGTCAATCAATAGTTACTCCTTTATGGTTATAGTAACAAACATAAAAAAGGTAAAGAACTATTTTTATTGGTAATAATTCAAAAAAAGTATTCATCATTAATTGTTCATGATTTAAATTATTAATGTTGAATTAAATTCAACCTAAAAACATATAATATATTATTAAGAGTAAATAATGGAAAAGAAAATTATCTATGACTCTATCGGAGAATCTTTCGAACAATTTGCAGATACAGTTGCTCAACGTAAAGTAGAAGTTAGAACGATATTTGATATGATCGGAGATGTAAGTGGGAAATCAGTTCTAGATTTAGCTTGTGGATATGGCTATTTTGGTCGAGAGCTACGAAAACGCGGTGCATCCAAAGTAATTGGTATAGATATTTCAGAAAAAATGATAGAACTTGCCAAAGAAAAATCAAATCAATATGGCGACAATCTTGAGTTTCATGTTCGCAATGTTTGCACCATGGAATCATTCGGAAAATTCGATATTGTTGTTGCTGCCTGGTTATTCAACAATGCCGAATCATTAGACAATCTTGAAGCTATGTTTCGTGTTATTGCTGATAATATAAAACCTTCTGGAAAGTTAATTGCTTACACTGTTGATCCTGATTTTCAGTTAAAAATGGGTAACTTTGATATCTATGGAGTCAATGTTCTTAAGGAAGAGAATTGGAACGGTGGATTTCGTCATGAAGCTGAGTTTGTTACTAACCCACCAAGTGCTTTCACATTTTATCGATGGAGCCGTGAAAATTACGAATACGCTCTTGAAAAAGCAGGGTTCAAACACTTCGAATGGAGAAAACCATTACTTTTAGATAGTGATATAAAATCTTATCCAGAAGGATTCTGGAATATTTTTCAGGAAAATTGCCTTCAAACAGGTCTTATATGTGAATGTAGAATTTAATTCATGCTTTATTATAGTAAATAACAACCCAGAGTTTTAGATGAATTAATAAATATGAAATACTTTCATTCACCAGATTATTTAGAAAAAGCATCTCCAGATTTAAGTAACAGAAAATTGCTGGGGTTGCAAGAAAACTATATTCCATCTAGGAATTTAAAGTTAACTGTAAAAGAATTCAAAAACTTATCAAAAAAAAGTATAAATCATTGGTTGAAGCTTCTTGAAAGTACAGACTTTCCATTAGAATATCGTTACACCGCAGGGCAATTACTTTCATATGCAGGAGATCCAAGACTAGATCCATTTATTCCAAAAATGATAGATATTCCCGGAGGGGATGTTTATATTGGATTACCTCCTGAATATTTAGATTCTACTATGATTGCTCTGGCCGATTTGAATTTAGATCGTGAGTGGATAATAAAAGAAATACCCCGCCATCACGTTAATTTAAATCCCTATAGAATTGGTAAGTATCCTGTTACTAATTTTGAATATATGGCCTTTTTAAAGGATAGTGGCGAAAGTCGCTTACCTGATACTTGGTTTTTAGGACGTTATCCTTTTGAGCTTGCTAGCCATCCAGTGAATGGAATTACGGCTGAAGATGCTGATTGTTATTGTCGATGGCTCACAGAAAAAACGGGAAGGATTTTTCGATTACCTAATGAAGCCGAGTGGGAATATGCAGCAGCAGGGCCTGACAATCTGCAATTTCCTTGGGGAGAACAATTTCTACCAGACCATGCCAATACAGCAGAAAGTGGAATATTTACCACAACTCCAGTAGGCATGTTCTCCTGTGGAGCCTCGCCTTTCGGATGTTTAGATATGGCGGGTAATGTCGAAGAATATGTTGCGGAAAACTACGCCTCTTATCCTGGAGGGATTGCTGTACAAGACGATTTAGTCAATGTTCAAGGTGAGCATCGTGTAGCACGGGGCGGAAGTTATTCTCGTTTTCGAGATCTTGCTAGAAATACTCGTCGTCATGGGAAATTTCCCAGAAATATTTACGTTATGGGTTTTCGTCTGGCTGAAAGTATCTGCTGATAAGAACAGATACCTAAATTAAACTACAATAAAGAAATATAAATTATGATTACGTGCTGTGTAAAAAATTCCGTTGATATTCCTATACTTTCAGAAGGACATATTGGTTCCTTCATCTCATTTGATGGTTTTACATCACCAAATGAACATATTGCAATTGTAATGGGGGAATATCAGAATAAATCTCCTCTTGTACGTATTCACTCAGAGTGTTTAACCGGAGATATTTTTGGCTCTCATCGCTGTGACTGTGGTGCTCAATTGCAAGAAGCATTACAGCATATGTGTGAGGAAGGAGGGATATTATTGTACCTCCGCCAAGAAGGTCGTGGAATTGGATTGTATTCCAAATTGGATGCTTACAGCTTACAAGATAAAGGGTTCGATACTTTCGAAGCTAATAAGAAACTTAATTTCCCAGAAGATGGACGGGATTTTTCTGTCGCAGCAAGTATGTTAAATGCACTTGGTATAACTAATTGTAGATTAATGACGAATAACCCAGAAAAAGTCACGTCCTTAAAAAAATATGGCATACAGGTAGATGAAGTAATATCTACTGGCGTATACATGACCAAGCATAATCAACACTACCTTATGGCTAAAGCCAATAAAAAAAATCACGCTATCAAACTAAAGCTATCTGCCTAAATAAATAAGGTTATAACAAAAATGAAACACTTTTCTCCAATAAGTGGTATCGCTTCTTTTCAAGAGCGTTACTTAGCTACTGCTGGTTACGATAATCAAGTTATCCTTTGGGATGCACAAAATAAACAAGCACTACATCGTGTATATCACGACCATTTAGCCAACCAGTGTTCATTCAGTCCTAATGGTCGTTGGTTAGTTAGTGCAAGTAGCGATTATAGTGCTCGAATTTGGGAAGTTCCAACTATGCGGTTAAAGGCGGCATTATTAGGCCATGAAGACGATGTCGAAATGGCCGTTTTTAATCCAACGAGTGATCTTGTTGCTACTTGCTCACGAGATAAAAGTATTCGGTTATTCCGAGTTAATAATGGTCAATGTCAACATGTTTTACAAGGACACAATGCTGATGTTATTTCTATTAGCTGGAGCATGGATGGCACCACTTTAGTGTCAAGTAGTGATGACGGTACAATTCGTCGATGGGATACAATCAAAGGTATTGAGATTGAATGTATCGATCTCAATGGCGTGGAAACCGATACTATTGCTTTAACTAATGACGGAATAATCTTTGCTGGTGACGATGAAGGTAAACTCATTGTCATTGATACCGCTGGTAAACGTAGTATACAAGCACATTCAGCTGGCATTAAGCGTGTAGTATGGAATGAACAAACAAAACGTCTAATTAGTCTCAGCTATGATCGCTCAGTCATTCTATGGGAATTTATTGGTGGTAATCTTAAAAAGATCTCTGAAAGCTCTTTGCCTAGTCTGATATGGCCTCGAAGCTGTGCTTTCCTTGGTGAAGAGCGGATTGCTTTCGTAACTTTTGGTTCAACATATGCAGTCTGGAATCATCATGTAAATACTTGGGATCTTGATGGTATTGAACAAGCTATTAGTCTCAACTCTGTGACAATATATGGCAATAATACTTATTCAATTGGTGATTCTGGTACATTATTTGTTAACGATAAGCCCAATACTGCGATTGGTAGTCTCTGTAATTTTCTTCTGCCTTATAGGCAAAAAATACTCACAGGTGGCCAAATGGGGCAACTCTTTGATGCTGTTAGTGGTGAGTTGATCTATCAACATCATTCTCCACTCAACTGTGGTACCATTTTTATCCGTAATGGGCGTCAGTATGCAGCTATAGGCACTTACACAGGTGAGGCTTTGATCTTTGATATAGATGAGCATGAGTCAGTACGTTTCTTGGAAGAAATACACTTACATGACAATGCAATCAAGGGACTATCTGCTAATGATAAATACATATTCAGTGTATGTGCGACAGCCGCAGCGGCTTTTCATAAAGTTGATAATTTCAAATTGCACTCTTACATCGAAAAAGCACATGACCGCATTTCTAATGATTGTTCGTCTATTGATGGGGGGTTTGCTAGTGTTGGCAGAGATCTAAAACTTAGAGTATGGACATCTGATAAAGCCGAAGTATATGAAACACCCCATCAACATTCAGTAAAATGTATATCGACTTCTGACGATCAAAAAATTATTGCTACTGGAAGTTATGGAGGGACAGTCGCCTTATTTGATTTACAAAAACGTGAGTGGATTTCAAAAAATAAACCCACAACAAGTGGCATATCTTGCATTATTTATTCATCAAAAGAAAAAAAGTTTATTGCTAGTTCTTATGATGGAAATCTATATTCAATTGGAATCAGTGCCTAATCAATAAAAAAACACCTGCGTGGTTTACATACCACGCAGAGCTTACTCACAACTAGAGAACGAAGTATGTCTAATACTCTTTCTGATGAATTATATATGCGCCGTGCACTGGAATTGGCAGAAAAAGGTCGTTACACTGCACACCCCAACCCGAAAGTCGGTTGTATTTTAGTTCTAGAAAATACCATTATTGGTGAAGGTTGGCATGTACGCGTAGGAACGCCACATGCTGAAATAAATGCCCTCCATCAAGCAGGCACACAGGCTAATGGTTCAACAGCTTATGTAACACTAGAGCCATGCGCTCATCATGGTAGAACTCCTCCCTGTTGTGATGCTCTTATTAACGCAGGTGTTAGCCGCGTCGTTATTGCGAGTGAAGATCCCTATCCTCAAGTAAATGGGAAAGGTATTGAGCGATTACGCAAAGCCGGTATCAATGTAGAAGTTGGCCTCCTGAGAAAAGAGGCAGAAGAACTTAACTGTGGTTTTCTTTCAAGGGTCCGTAGGGGACGTCCTTGGGTTAGAGCTAAAATAGGCATGAGCTTAGATGGTCGTACAACTCTTGCTGATGGCAATTCAAAATGGATTACATCTGCAAAATCAAGGGAAGATGTTCATAAATGGAGATTAAGTAGTTGTGCAATTTTGACTGGCATTGGTACTGTGTTGGCAGATGATCCACAGCTAACAGCCCGTATATCTAATGATATGAATTTAGCACCTCTCCGTATCATTCTAGATAGCTACCTAAGAATTCCTCACAAAGCTAAAGTGCTTGACAAAATGGCTGAAACTCTAATTGTTCATCGTCCAGATGCGCAAGAAATAAAATTACCTCCTCATGTCAATAGAATTAGTATTGATACTTGTAATAATCAAATAAATCTTAAGATGTTATTAGAAGAATTAGGGAATAGAGGATTAAATGATATTTTTGTCGAAGCTGGTCCTATTTTGACTGGCTCTCTATTAAAAGAAAGATTAATTGATGAGCTACTTGTTTATGTATCACCAAGACTACTTGGTGATCAAGCTCGACCTATGATGGCCTATATATATCCAGAATCTTTGGAAATTTCTCCATTTTTCAGATTAATCGAACATATTCAAGTCGACACCGATATTCGTTTACGTTTTCGGCCTATAATCTGAAATGTCGTAATTTATTACTCCTACTATCTAATCGGCGGGATTAATTAACCTGAATTCTGGATAAAAATTTGAACTAATTACCTATTCCAAAATCAGAATTTTCGACAAAAAAACCGCTCTCAATAAGGAACAGGCATGAACAAATTAGTTGAACTTTTCTGTGATGTCGACGATTTTTGTCGCGTTTTCATTCTACAATGGGAGCAATTTTGTCTCGAAAATGGATATCGTCAGCGCCGCTGCCAGAGCCGTATGAGTCTCAGCAAGATAATGGCTATTTTGATATTTTTTCATATGTCAAATCAGCGTAATTTTAAAAAATTCTATCTGGCATTCATTTGGTCATATCACCGCAAAGATTTTCCGACTCTGCTCAGTAATTTGAGAAGTGAAGCGTGGATCCTCTCAGATTTCCGGCCTTATAGTGCCTAAAAGAGGGAAGCTTGTTGCTCCCTGATGACAGGGAACACAGTATCTGTCTTGAACCGTATTTTTTAAGAAATCAGCTGATGGTAAGACTCATTCCATATCTAGCTATTTCTAACCATTGCGTTAACGATGGTCAGAAGCTGGCTGAACCCGTTATATAACTCGTGATTGACGGGTACACCTCCGTAAAATGCTGGTAACCCTCTTGAGGTCTTTAGGCTCCTGAAAAAGCGCTCCATGGGACTACTGACGCTCCTATGTCAAGAATTATTATGAGGTCGATTTTAGATCAGCCAAAATAAGTGGGTACAGCTCCCTGATAAATTTAAGCAGCCTGTTTTTTCCATACTGGATTCAGCATCATAATATCCAGGTGCTGCCAATTTATTGTCCCGCCAGACCAACACTCCGGATGTACCGCTGAGCCACTCGGTATCGGTAGCCTACATCCTGCCATTTTAGTGTTTTCTGGTCACCACCACTGTAACGCTGTGCTGGTACCACGTAACTCAGTCCACTATGCCGATACTCGTTATTGTACCAACAGGTAAAATACTCACCCCATTCCCGCGCTCCGGTTAGATCCCTGAACCCACTTGCCGGCCATATCGGCTCATATTTCAGTGTCAGGAACAACTATTCAACATACGCATTTTCATTACTCACGCGAAGCCGGATGTGGGACGGAAAACGGAGTAATAGCTAGCCCCTGAAGTTTCACAGTGTCTGCGATTTCATTGTGACACAATTATCGGCATTCAACACCAGCAGCGCACCTGTAGTACCATGCGCTGTATCAGCGCACACACTAGTTACGCCTGCATCAGTACAATAATGGTCTGCCACCAAATGAATCGGAGAGACGGTTATTGAGATATTTTAAAACTGTGGCCAGTCTTAGCTGACCACTATCACTATATACACTATATAGCCAAGAGATATCCTTTCTTATTGATGATTACACTTGCTGCAAAAAAGCAATTAAAGCCCATATTCGGAAAGTCCAGGGTGATCATCAGGTCTGCGTCCCAGTGGCCATAAAAAGAGGCGTTCTTCTTCCCTGATCGACATATCATTAATACAGGCATATCTGTTGATCATCAGCCCTTGTTCGTTAAACTCCCAGTTTTCATTACCATAGCTACGATACCAATTTCCTGAGTCGTCATGCCATTCATAGGCGAACCTGACCGCAATGCGGTTTGCATCATAGGCCCATAACTCTTTAATCAATCGGTATTCCATCTCTTTTGCCCATTTCCGGCGTAAAAAATCCACGACAGCTTCACGCCCATCAACAAACTCTGCACGATTGCGCCAGTGAGTATCCGGAGCATACACACCTGAAACTCTCTCAGGATCACAACTGTTCCATGCGTCTTCAGCCAGACGTACTTTTTCAGTCGCTGTTTTTTTGTTAAAAGGAGGCAATGGGGGACGAATTTGCATAGCGTTACTCCTTGTTAATTAAGTAGACAGGTCTGTCTACATTTTTTATCGTAATACAAGTAGACAAGTCTGTCTACTTGGTCGATAATTTTATTAAAGGAGCTGCCATGTCAAAAAATATCTCAACCGCACGTGAACGTATTCTTCAGGTTTCCCATGATCTTTTTTATCAGGAAGGGATTAGGGCAACAGGGATAGACCGTATCATCAAAGAAGCGGGGGTCACAAAAGTCACCTTCTATCGGCATTTCCCCTCTAAAAATGATTTGATTATGGCTTTTCTCGAATACAGACATCAGCGTTGGATTAACTGGTTCGGTACGACATTAACCGCTGAAATGTCTGTCTCTGGAACCCTCATAAAAGTACTTCCAGCAGTACTGAAAAAATGGTTTATGAGCACAGAATTCCGCGGCTGTGCTTTTATCAATTCTGTGGTTGAATTTTCTCAGGCATTACCTGAAATACAGCCTGTCGTGCAATCACATAAACAGGAAATGATAGAAATTCTCGCAGAATTCCTGCCCGTCACATCGGAAAAATGGGTTCTGGCTAAGCAAATTGCATTACTCATCGATGGAGCTATTGTAATGGCGCAATATGGTGAAGAGAGTAACCAAGTCGTATCTCTAGTGGAGAAGTGGATGTCGTTGCACTCGGAGCTTTTGAATCAGTGAGAATTGTCGGTAAAAATCGCACCGAATTCATTTTCATTGCTAGCAGCTCCAACATTTGATTGGTTAATTCATTTGAAAATAAGGAATTTTTAGGCTTGATGTGGATATATTCGGACAATACGTGGCGGAAGACCACAGGAGTCGAACCTGCCGAGGGCCGCTGGCGGCCCCATCTGGATTTGAAGTCCAGCCGCCCCACCGGGGACGATGATCTTCCATTAAATAAATTAATGAGCGGGGATTATAGCGCGTCTCCAATGATATCTAAACTTCTCTATGACTTCTCAGATCTCTGATAGAAATAGAGCCTGTTTACTCGCATAAAAGTGCGGCATCAGCATTGAACTCACGATATCTTATCCCCATCTATCGTCAACAACCCATTGGGATATAAAGCTGGTTTCAGCCTATACTCAACTACACATATAAGGCGCTCATTATGACTAATCCGTTACTGACATCTTCTGCATTGCCTAAGTTCTCTGCAATTGAACCAAAATATGTCGTGCCTGCTGTGAGAGAGATGTTAGCCAACTACCGTCAAGTAATTGAGAAGATTTTATCCGAAAACTCCGCCTTTACTTGGGATAATCTGTGCCAACCTATTTCAGAAGAGAAAGATAAACTTTCCCGCGTATGGTCTCCTGTCGACCACCTGAATGCTGTAAAAAATAGTCCAGAACTTCGTGAAGCCTATGAGCAAAGTCTGCCTCTACTCTCCGAGTTCTATACTTGGTTGGGACAACACAAAGGATTATATCAAGCATATAAGTCTCTGAAAGAGAGTGACGCTTTCAAAACACTTTCCCAGCCACAGCGCAAGGTTGTTGAAGACACTTTGCGTGATTTTGAATTGACCGGCATCAGCTTGCCAGAAGAGAAACAGAAACGTTACGGTGAAATTACTGCCCGTTTATCTGAGCTGGGCGCGAAGTTCGGCAATAATGTGCTGGATGCCACAATGGGATGGACCAAGCTGATTACTGATGAGTGCGATCTGGACGGTATACCTGAAAGTGCCAAAGCCGCAGCCAAGGCCGCTGCCGAAGCCAAGGGGCAGGAGGGATGGTTGCTGACGCTGAATATGCCAAGTTATCTGCCAGTCATGACCTATGCCGATGATTGTGAACTGCGCAAGGAAATGTATTACGCCTCTACGACCCGGGCTTCGGATCAAGGGCCTGATGCCGGAAAATGGGATAACAGTGAAGTCATGGCAGAAATACTCGCGTTGCGTCATGAATTCGCCCAATTGCTGGGGTTCAAGAACTATGCTGAAAATTCCCTCGCAACCAAAATGGCTAAAACTCCTCAGCAAGTTCTCGATTTCCTGAACGATTTAGCCAAACGCGCCCGCCAACAAGGTAAAGAAGAGTTGGAGGCACTCGCCGATTTCGCTGAATCTCACTACTGTATTGATGAGCTGGAAGCATGGGATCTGGCCTATTATAGCGAGAAGCAAAAACAGCATGACTTTTCCATTGATGATGAGCAGCTTCGTCCTTACTTCCCTGAACAACGCGCACTGGAAGGCTTGTTTGAAGTAGTTCATCGCATTTATGGTATCACAGCCAAAGAGCGACATGATGCAGATACATGGCATCCTGATGTGCGTTTCTTTGATCTGTATGATGACAAACAAGTTTTACGCGGCAGTTTCTATCTGGATCTCTATGCACGTGAGCATAAACGCGGTGGAGCATGGATGAACAGTTATGTCGGCAGAATGCGGCGCTCGTCTGGAGAATTGCAAAATCCTGTCGCTTATCTGACTTGTAATTTCAACAAGCCAGTCGGTGATCAGCCAGCCCTGTTCACGCACAATGAAGTCACAACGCTGTTCCATGAGTTTGGGCATGGCCTACACCATATGCTGACTCAGATTGAAGCCCTGGATGTTGCCGGCATTGATGGTGTGCCTTGGGATGCGGTAGAGTGCCCAAGCCAGTTTCTGGAAAACTGGTGCTGGGAGCCGGAAGCACTAGCGTTTATCTCCGGTCACTACCAAACGAATGAACCACTGCCGCAAGAGATGCTGGATAATATGCTAGCAGCCAAGAATTATCAGGCCGCAATGAGAATTCTGCGCCAGCTTGAATTTGGTCTGTTCGATTTCCGTCTGCATGCGGAATATGATCCAGCCACAGGGGCACAAATCCTGGAGACTCTGCAATCAGTGAAAAAACAGGTTTCTGTTGTGCCATCACCAGATTGGGGACGCTTCCCGAACTCCTTTAGCCATATCTTTAATGGTGGCTATGCTGCGGGTTATTACAGTTATCTATGGGCGGATGTTCTGGCAGCAGATGCCTATTCTCGCTTCTCGGAAGAGGGAATTTTCAATCGCACCACGGGTCAGTCATTCCTTGACAATATTTTGACCCGTGGCGGTTCAGAAGATCCAATGACACTGTTTGTCCGCTTCCGTGGCCGTGAACCAAAACTGGATGCAATGCTGAAAAGCTATGGCATCGGCGGATAATAACCGGTGAAGATTTGTTTGATTTGTGAAGAAGGCGCTGATCGCAGCGCCTTATCGCTGTTGGCTGAACGCTGGAATCTGACCCACGATGAAGAATCAGTCATGGCGCTGGTATTAACTCCCGAACGGCTGGAGTTACGCAAGCGCGATGAACCAAAACTGGGCGGGATTTATGTCGATTTTATTGGCGGGACAATGGCACACCGTCGCCGCTTTGGTGGCGGGCGTGGCGAAGCCGTCGCTAAGGCCATCGGCATCAAGAAAGAGTATTTACCCAATGTCGTGGATGCCACCGCCGGATTGGGGCGTGATGCTTTTGTACTGGCGTCTATCGGTTGTCACGTCAGAATGTTGGAGCGCCATCCTGTGGTAGCAGCATTGCTGGATGATGGTCTACAACGTGGCTATCAGGATGAAGAGATTGGTGGCTGGCTGAAAGAGCGAATGACGCTGATCCATGCCTCAAGCATTACCGCATTGACAGATATCACACCGCTACCGGATGTGGTTTATCTCGACCCAATGTATCCACACAAGCAAAAAAGCGCACTGGTCAAAAAAGAGATGCGGGTTTTCCAATCGTTGGTCGGGGCTGATGAGGATGCGGACAACTTGCTTGAACCTGCTCTGGCGCTGGCGAAACGTCGGGTTGTAGTGAAACGGCCTGATTATGCAGAGCCGTTGGCAGGGGTTAAAGCATCCGCTGCAATTACCACCAAAAACCACCGTTTCGATATTTATCCTTGTTGATCACATATCAGGAAAGCCTGCCTTATAAAGTAAACTCCTTATATTGGACACGTTATATGGCGGTTAAACGGTCTGAACCCGATATTGTACCGGGCTCAGGCCGTTTAACTTAATTTTTCATCCTAGTATTCTATTGTCGAGGAAATTATCTTTACATAACTAATCTACACAATGCCCTGTGACAACATCGCATCTGCCACTTTGACAAAGCCAGCGATATTAGCGCCCTGTACATAGTTGATCTGTTTCCCTTCTCCGCCATATTCGACGCAAGCGTGATGGATATCGAGCATGATGTGATGTAAGCGAATATCTACTTTCTCTGCCTTCCAACTCAAGCGCGCTGCGTTCTGTGCCATCTCCAGCCCCGAAGTTGCCACTCCCCCCGCATTGGCAGCCTTACCCGGTGCAAACAAAACGCCTGCTTCACGGAAAGCATCAGTAGCCGCAATCGTCGCTGGCATGTTGGCTCCTTCCGCAACCGCTTTCACGCCATTTTTAATCAATGCCTTCGCCGCTTCCAAATCCAGTTCATTCTGAGTCGCACAAGGCAGGGCTATATCCACAGGAATGGACCACGGATCTTGCCCCTTAAGGAAAGTCAGCCCACGCTCTTTAGCATACTCTTCCATACGACCGTAACGCTGATTTTTGATCTCTTCAAGATGAGCCAGTTTCTCCGGTGTAAAACCTTCTTCATCCAAGACCGTACCGCCAGAATCCGATGCAGTAACGACTTTCGCCCCCAGTTCCATACATTTTTCAATGGAATATTGGGCGACATTCCCCGCGCCAGACACAGACACCCGCATGCCTTCAATCCCCATGCCATGACGTTTAAGCATTTCATCGGTGAAATAAGCCAGCCCATAGCCGGTAGCTTCAGGGCGGATCAGGCTGCCACCAAAAGAAAGACCTTTGCCCGTAAAAACGCACGCCGTATTATTGGATAGTTTTTTCATCATGCCCGCCATAAAACCAACTTCGCGACCACCCACGCCAATATCTCCGGCAGGCACATCGGTATCAGGCCCTAAATGACGGTAAAGTTCTGTCATCAATGCCTGACAGAATCGCATGATTTCACCGTAGCTTTTCTCTTTGGGATCGAAATCAGAACCACCTTTTCCGCCTCCCATTGGCAGCGTCGTCAACGCATTCTTCAATGTCTGCTCAAAGCCCAGAAATTTCAGGATAGAAAGGTTAACAGAAGGATGGAAACGCATCCCGCCTTTGAATGGCCCAATGGCAGAATTGAACTGCACTCGCCACGCACGGTTTACCTGCACTTTGCCTTGATCATCCACCCAACAGACGCGGAATTGGATGACTCTTTCCGGCTCTACCAGACGCTCCAATAATCCTTGCTCACGATATTTCGGGTTTTGTTCAAGAAATGGCCAGAGAGAGGTCAACACTTCTCGTACTGCCTGTAAGTATTCTGGTTGGTGTGGGTTGTGGTACTGAATCGAATCGAGAAATGAGACTAAAGATGATGAAACATTCATGTAGAGCTTCCTTTATTATCATGCAGATATTGTCATGCAGAAGTGATGACCCCCATCCATTTTCCATATTATTTTTTTGTCGAAAATGCGAGGTAAGTACGGTTTGCTTTCTGAATATAGCACTATTTTATGCTTAAATTTCAACAACTATTTTTTGTAAGTTTTCTTAAAAATATCTTTGACAATTTCTAAATCAGTTTCATCATCTTTTCTGGGGACAAAAAAATCGCCTGCATAAGCAGGCGATTTTACAGAATAAAATATCAACCGAAGATTATTCTTCGTCACGCAAAGGTACAATCAACATATCAACATGAACAGTGTTAATAAGCTGGCGAGCTGAAGACATCAACTTGCTCCAAAAATCCTGATGATGACCACATACAACCAGATCCATATCGTATTGTTTGATAGCATCAACGAGGACTTGCCCTAAATCACCACTACCACTCAATGTTTCCTGAACGGGGTAGCCTGCGCTGGCAGATAATTCTTTCAGAGAATTACGGGTTTCATCCGCGATACGCTCCTGCATATCGCCAAGGTTTACGTCAATCAGGCCGGTATAAAGATCGGAGTAGTTAACATCAACATGGATCAGGGAAACTTTGGCATTGTACGGTTTCGCCATAGACACAGCTTTCTCCACCAAAATCTGACTTTCTGGAGATAAATCAACCGCAACAAGAATATGTTTGTAAGCCATAAGAACTCCTTCCATAACGTTGATTAAACGGATTGGCAGTATTAAATGCCACAATTCGATATTTATACTATAACTGTTCAATGTATCTTTTGAGTGTTGTTTTGATCACAACTTATTGTTTTTACCTTCTTTACTAACTCAAAACATAGGATCCTTCCCAGAAAAAACAACATTACTGGCGAATTACCCATAATAGCTGATTATAGATCCAATAGATTTCCAGTTGCCGTGTAGCTAACAAAGCAGCAACTTGAAAAAATTGCAGGGATAAGTGCTTCCCTCACTTTTTCTCTGCTATAAACACATTAAACACGATATCTTTAACTAATATTTAACATAGTTATTATTCAGATTAAAACTTTTCCTATTGGTTTCTTCTTTACTAGCAACTTTTGTTGCCGCGATCAGGAGGGGGAAGTATGTTCAGTACCACCGCGCTATTTTGGGCAGTTTACCTTATCTTCATTATTAACATGATTCGCTATTTTTCTTCGCTCCGTGTACTTCTGTCAATTTTGCGCGAATCAGACCCAATGCTGTATCAAGCCGTTGATGGAAATGTTTTTTTTAAAACTAATGGTCAGTTCAATAAACAGTTTCGGCTAGTGCGTTATATCAATTCGCAAGGTTATATCAACCATCATAACCCTGACATCGTCATATTGTGCGAAAGGATGAGGAAGCAATTTATATTGACGGGAATACTGTGTGGCGTTGTTCTGCTATGTCTGATAGCAATTATGATTTAACGCAAATTTGAGATATGAATGTGAACAAAAAACAAGTGATAATAAAAAAGGGTCGGCTTGCAATAACGAACAGCCAACCCTTTTTCTAAAACATAATTAGATCAGTTTCAGGGCGATCCAATACAGTAAGCCTGACAATCCAATCGAAATCGGCAGCGTCAAAACCCACGCCAACATGATGTTTTTGATGGTCTTACTTTGCACACCACCACCATCAACCAGCATCGTCCCCGCTACCGCAGAAGAGAGCACTTGCGTTGTGGATACTGGCATTCCAGTATAACTGGCAACACCAATAGAAACCGCAGCAGTAACCTGAGCAGAAACACCTTGAGCATAGGTCATGCCTTTTTTGCCAATCTTCTCACCGATAGTCACAGCAACACGTTTCCAACCAACCATTGTGCCCAAAGACAAGGCAAGAGCCACTGCAACAATGATCCACATCGGCGCATATTCCACAGTCTTCAAAATATCTTTGCGGTAATCGTTCAGGAAACGTGCGTCTTTAGGTTTAGTTTCTGGCAACTTGGCCACATCGCTTGCTGTATCAGCAATACACATCAGCATACGACGCATTTTGCTACGCTGGTCCGGGGTCAATTCGTTGAAATTCTGGACATGCGTCAGCATGTTTTCAGCCTGGTTCAGCATCGCTAATGCACGTGAATTATCGCAATGGAGTGTCATATCCAGTTGTTCTCCAACAGAAGAAACAACCGGGTTCAGTTCAATCGCATGAGCCAACTCTGAAGCATGCTGCTCATAATGAGTCCGCAGGTTGACAACAGCATCACGAGTGCGAGTGATGTCATAAGAGGCTGAATTCATATTGAGGACAAAGCCCGCAGGTGCAACGCCAATCAGCACCAGCATGATCAAACCAATACCTTTCTGACCATCGTTCGCTCCGTGGGAGAAACTCACACCAACAGCGGAGAGAATTAAGGCGGTACGTGTCCAGAATGGAGGTTTACGTTTACCATCCTGTTTTTCACGTTCGGCAGGCGTCATGTGGATACGGCGACGTTTTTTCGTACCGCTCCAGTAGCGGCGCAGCAAAAACACCATCGCTCCGGCAATCACCAGACCAACCAGAGGAGACAAGATCAAGGACATGAAAATCTGAATCATCTTCGGAATATTCAACGCATCCACCACCGACGAACTGGTTACTATCGCATTGGTCAGGCCGATGCCAATGATAGAGCCAATCAACGTATGGGAACTAGATGCTGGAATACCGAAATACCACGTACCTAAATTCCAGATAATCGCCGCCAGCAGCATGGAAAAAACCATAGCCAAACCGTGAGCCGAACTGACATTTAGTAGAAGATTCGTAGGCAGTAGATGCACAATCGCATAAGCGACACTTAATCCACCAAGGAGAACACCCAAAAAGTTAAAAACCCCTGCCATAACAACGGCAAGCTGCGAACGCATCGCTCGGGTATAAATAACAGTTGCTACTGCATTTGCGGTATCATGAAACCCATTGATGGCTTCATAGAAAAGCACAAACAACAGAGCAAGCACTAACATAAGGCCGGTATAAAATTCCAAGCCAGTAAACAGATGTAGCATAAACGTTAAGCCAGTTAGTAGGACATGAACGCGCGCATTATCAGTGACAAACGTTAGCGGGAAAAGAGAAATATGACCTTTTTTTGATTTAATAACGTTCAATCGACATAGAGACTCTTATATTTATCAATAATATCAAATAGTTACTTAATTTTAATATTTTAATATTTTTTTGATGAAAAGTGACTTTTTGCCGTAAAAAGTTAAACCAAATACATATTTTTCTCTATGGTTCGTGAACATAGCCCTCACAATGCAGTAATTTCCTACAAATAACTCGGCCAAAAGAGACAGACGAATGGAAAAATTTGATGTAGTTGTTATTGGTGCTGGCGCTGCTGGCTTATTCTGTGCTGCGCAGGCAGGACAAGCCGGATTAAACGTTCTGGTACTGGATAACGGCAAAAAAGCAGGCCGCAAGATTTTGATGTCCGGTGGAGGACGTTGCAATTTTACCAACATGTATACCGAGCCGGCGGCATTCCTTTCTGCCAATCCCCATTTTTGTAAGTCAGCACTTGCTCGCTATACCCAGTGGGATTTTATTGATCTTGTACAACGCCATGGCATCCCCTATCACGAAAAAACATTGGGGCAGCTTTTCTGTGATGATTCAGCTCAACAAATTATAGACCTACTTTTAAAAGAGTGTGAAACAGGGCAAGTCACTATTCGATTGCGCAGTGAAGTCACTCATATCGAAAAGAAAGAGCAGGGTTTTATCATTGCAGCGGCAGGAAAACAAGTAAGTGCACACTCACTTGTTGTGGCATCCGGTGGATTGTCCATGCCCGGATTGGGAGCCTCTCCTCTTGGTTACCGTATCGCAGAGCAATTTGGACTCAATATCCTGCCTACGCGTGCAGCATTAGTTCCCTTTACCCTACATAAACCGCTACTGGATCAACTTCAAACTCTCTCCGGTGTCGCAGTTCCTTCCGTTGTAACTGCAAAAGATGGCACAGTATTCAGGGAAAATATTTTGTTCACCCATCGCGGTCTTTCCGGCCCCGCTATTTTGCAGATTTCCAGCTATTGGCAGCCTGGTGAATATGTGAGTGTTAACTTACTTCCTGACATGGATTTGGAAAGTTTTCTGGATAAAGAACGGGAATCTCATCCCAATCAGAGTTTGAAAAATACCCTGTCTAAATTACTGCCTAAGCGTTTAGTCGAGTGTTTGCAGTCTCTTGGGCAATTGCCGGAGCTGTCTCTGAAACAACTTAATTCCGCACAGAAAAAAGAGCTGCTCACCACCCTGCAATGCTGGCAGGTACAACCGAATGGTACAGAAGGCTACCGCACGGCGGAAGTCACTCTTGGCGGAGTGGATACTAATGAGTTGTCATCAAAAACGATGGAATCTCATAAAGTGAAAGGGTTGTACTTTATTGGAGAAGTAGTCGATGTGACCGGCTGGCTTGGCGGGTATAACTTCCAATGGGCGTGGAGCTCGGCGTGGGCTTGTGCACAGGCATTAGTTACTACGCAGCAACAATAAAGATTACCAATACCATTTCATAAGTGGAACTAAAAATAAAATAATGCGAATTGGTAGTTAAGCAATGGCCTGTCTATCAGCTATTCCAGCATTGAGGTAACCGGATAATCTGACCATTAACGGTTTTCTAGGTGTCAACTCTATACCGCCGAAAAAAGCTGGAAGGTTATCCAAAGTCTTCCAGCTTTAATAACCTACCGATCTGTACCTTATCTAAAAAAGTTCAAATTTAGACACCGCATCCTACCATAACCATACTTTCAGTGCGTATAAAACGTCATTCGCGTGTCAAAAGAAATTTAAACCAATTATCACATAATAATAAATAATGAAATAAGTGTATTAAATAATAATTGCGCCAAATACAAAAACAACACAAAACATTAGAAAAACAATTTGATTGTTACCATTTGGTTTGGAATAATGCGCCCCGCAAACACAGAACTGACATTAACTATAAAAATGGCAAAAAACACCAATAATTATCCATAAAATCGCTATATTGTGGAAAAATAGACTTACTTACTGTCAGAAACCAACGCATCATCCTCCAACAAAGCCCAAAGATTTAATTAAAATAGGCACTTTTATTCATTAGATTAAATAATAGGTAAAGCCTATCAAAAATTATTACTCTCAATAGAAGAATAAATAATTTAATTAATAACCCTTTGTAGCGATTACTGAAGAATGAGTGTTAATATGCAAAACTTACCTCACGTCAAAGCACTGTGTGCTATCACACATCCTTACCGTGCTTGTGCCGAATATGACGCATTATTTACTAACGCTATGCGTGAATTGACGCTATACCACTGTGAACATACCTCTGGTTATGAGCAGTGGCTGGCAGATCATGGTCTGGATAAACAAGCGATAATGACGCTGGATGACTGGTCAACTCTGCCTTTGCTATTTGCCAATTATTTCAAGCGTAATCTGATACTCAGTGATAATGCACGAGATGCGCTGGAACTGACCTCTTCCGGCACCACCGGACAGAAAAGCCGCATGCGCTATGATTCTGAAAGTATTGCAGCCGCCCAGCATATGGTGGACTGTATTTTTGACTATTATGGCTGGAATACCCCCGATCAACCATGTAACTATCTACTGCTTAGCTACGAACCCGCAGGTACCATCACTCTGGGCACGGCCTACACTGATCAGTTCCTGTGCAAATATGCTCCCGTAAATCGGGCCTACTATGCTCTGCGCCATAACGGGCAAGGTAATGAATTCGATCCCTTCGGTACAATTACCGCACTCCAGCAATTTGCTCAGGAAGAATTACCTGTGCGTATCTTCGGCTTCCCTGCCTTTTTGTGGTTTACCCTGCAAAGAATGGAGCAAATGGGACTGCCTGCACTGAAATTACATCCTGAATCACTGGTTTTCCTCGGCGGAGGCTGGAAAACACATGCCGATAAATCCATTCCTAAAAAAGAATTGTATCAACGGTTGACCGAACAACTGGGTATTCCTGATATTCGCTGTCGTGATGGTTATGGTTCAGTTGAACATCCAGTACCTTATGTTGAATGTTCTCACCATAATTTTCATATCCCAGTCTATGCCCGCGCATATGTACGCCATACCGCCAATTTGACGTGCCAACCTTATGGAGAGCCGGGCTTTCTGCATTTTACATCTCCTTATATCACTTCCTGCCCAGCCCACAGCATAGTCACCAGTGACTTGGCCGTGCTGCATTCCGGCAAAAGCTGTGGTTGTGAACTTGAAACAGACTGGTTTGAACTACTTGGCCGAGCAGGTACCAGCAAAAGCCGTAGTTGTGCCATTGCCGCTGCAGAATTGATTAAGAGATCTTGATATGTCTTCCGTAAATACCGTTTCTACAAAAATAATGAATAACCCGGTTTCTTCAAATCCTTTAGCAGGACAAGAACCGTTAGCAGGACAAGAGCAGTTGGCCGGACAAAAAATCGCGAAATTACGTGAGTATTTACCTGAGCTGCTGACACACCCCCATACTTCTGAGCAGGTACTTGATTGCGCGCAACGCTTTGCTGAATATCTTTCCAATCTGAGTGAACATCCTCTGTTTGATGCCCAGACTCGGGAAGCGCTTATCGCTTTTTGCCAACGCAAAGCGCTGGAAACCAAACTGGCGCGGGAACTCGGACAAAATGCTTTTTCGCTGCGTCGATTCGATTATAACCAGAATCGATATGAGGCTTGGAAACCATTGGGATTGGTCGTCCATATTACGCCTTCCAATGCTGAACTTCTGCCCTTTATGGCGGTGATAGAGAGTTTGCTGGTGGGTAATATTAACTGGTTACGCCCGAGCAGCAGCGATAACGGGTTTAGTGCACAACTTCTGGCAGAATTTTTAGCCCACGATATTTCAGGTGATTTAGCTAATCGGGTAGCAGTATTGCCGTTGCCAGTGACACAATTAGCAGAATTGTTCAGTCAGGCCGATGCGGTTTCTGCTTGGGGAAGCGACTCATCTCTGGCATCCATTCGTGCTCAACTGCCCGCAGGTTGCCGCTGGATAGACTGGGGACATCGCATCAGTATTGCTTGGTTGAGTCCTGAAGCCGCCGATGATGCCCAATTGGATGCCTTGGCTGATGATATCTGTTGTTATGACCAACAAGCCTGCTCCAGCCCCCAATGTTTACTGATCGATAGCGATGATCCTGAAGTTTTAAAACATATCGGACAACGCATGGCTGCCGCCCTGCAACGTCGTGCCGGATTGCATCCAGCCATGAAACAGGATATTCAGGAAGCTGCTGAAATTACGACTCAAACGGCTTTCCAACAACTTGATTTCGCGTTTACACAAGTACATGGTGAAATATGGCGCACCGACGGATGGCGGGTGATATGGCGACACGAAGAGGAATTGGCGGCTTCTCCTCTGTTCCGTACATTGCAAATACGCCCTGCTCCGCGTCAGCATCTGTGTTCTATTTTGCAGCCTTGGCGTAATCATCTGCAAAGCTGTGCTTTGATTACCCGTCAAGAGCATATCACCGAAATGAGCCATACTTTGTTTGCTGCGGGCATCAGTCGCATCACTCCGGCAGGTCAGATGCATGGCGGCTATAGTGGTGAGCCACATGATGGTGTCTACGCACTATCACGCCTTACCAAACGAGTATCTGTCAGCCTTGCTCCTGAGTTAATGGCGGGCTGTGCTCATCTTGATGTTTCTCCGTCTCGTCCACGTGGGTTAGAAAATCTTCCGGTCATGAATAAGGCCGATTTTCAAGCGTTGGTTCCCAATGATAAAGCCCGCCTGTTTTTCCGCAGTGGTGGCGGCAGTGGTGCGCCTAAACTGGCCGCTTATAGCTACCATGATTACCACAGGCAAATGCAGGCAGCCGCCGATGGCGTATTCGCCTCAGGGCTTGAACCCGCAACCGATCGCGTCATGAACCTGTTATATGGCGGGAAATTGTACGGCGGCATGATGAGCTTTTTCACCATTCTGGATAAATTGGATGTAGCGCAATATCCAATGGGCGGCCCTGCTGATAATGACTTTAGTGAAATCGCTGATTTTATCGTGAGTCAGCGCATCAATACGCTGGTAGGAATGCCAAGCACATTACATCGGTTATTTCTGAATGAAGCCACCAAATTGCGCCAGTATGGCGGCATTCGTAAGCTCTTCTTGGGTGGTGAACACCTTAATATGAGCCAACGGAATTTCCTGACCAGTTTTGGCGTTACCCTGATATGTTCAACAATTTACGGTTCAGTCGATGCCGGCCCCGTGGGTCATGCGTGCGCAGCCAGCGAGGATGGAGTTTTCCATTTAATGGCTGATACCCAATGGCTGGAAATTCTCAATATAGAGAATGATCAACCCGTAGCAGATGGCGAAACCGGACGTCTGATATTTACTTCCCTCCACCGGGAGGCACAACCCGTTCAGCGCTACGATTTAGGAGATCTCGGCTGTTGGATTAACCAACCTTGTTCTTGTGGCTTGACTTCACCGCGCTTCCGACTTAAAGGGCGTAATGGCTCCCTGCTGCGCGTAGGCAGTATTTTTATCAACTTTGCTGATTTGTCCGAACAACTGGCATTGCCAGTGCAATGGATAATCGATCATAACCGCGATGGTATCGATGGAATTCAGCTATTGGTTGATCATGCTGAGCCCGCTAAAGTGCGCCAGAACATATTGAAAGATCCCAAAATTACCGAAGTTGTTGAAGGAAACCTCCTGAATTTAGACGTTATTTCCACTTCAACTGCTGATTTTCGCCGGAATGAACATAGTGGGAAAACACCATTGTTAATCGACTTGCGTAAATATTAATTGAGTAAAATTAAGATGATGACCAGAACGACATTGATTGATTTGCTCTATCATGCACGTGAGCATTCTGCTTATTACCGAGAGCTCTATAAGTCGATTCCCGATAATTGGACTCTGGAAGATTTGCCACTCGTGGAACCCAGTGATTACTGGGCACATTCAAACGACTTACAAAAATGGCCCGTGTTGACTGCACCGCTGGAAGGCGGTCATGTATTTAAAACGGGTGGCTCAACCAGTGATGGGCGCTTGTCAGTTTTCAGTCAACAAGAATGGACAGCATTCATTGATTCCTTTGGTCAAGGTATTGCCCGCCAATTAAAGACTGGGGATCGGGTGGCTAATCTGTTTTTTGCTGGTGATCTTTATACCAGCTTTATATTTATCCATGGCGCATTATCGAATGCGCCACTCCCCATATTGGAATTTCCTTTCACCTGTAAGGTCGAGGATGAATTGCTGGTTAACAATATCCACCTTCACAACATTAATGTGTTGGCGGGTGTACCGGTTCAGTTAATCCGCCTGGCCCACTACCTGAAAGATACAGGGCAAACATTGCCGATGGTGGAGACTATCCTTTACGGTGGGGAAAGTTTGTTTGATTCGCAGATCGCAATCATACGACAAGTTTTCCCTCAGGCTCGTTTAGGTTCAATCGGTTGTGCCAGTGTCGATGCCGGCTTGATCGGCTATGCTGATCCAGGATGCAAACAGGGGGAACATCGAGTATTTAGTAACGACACCATTATTGAAATCGTAGATGAAATAAATCATCAGCCGATTACTGAGCCGGGTAAACGTGGCCTATTAGTTGTCACTAACCTGCAACGACGACTCATGCCTGTAATCCGCTATCCTACTGGTGATATGGCTTGCTGGTGCGAGTCAGAGCAGGCAGACCGTAAATTCGCTTTGCAGGGACGTGCAAATCAGGGCTACCGCATACGATTTGGCACGCTGTCATTATTCCCTGACGATTTAGCGACAGAGCTATCACAACAAACAGAGCTTTTGGCCTGGCAATTGGAGCTGAGCCAGAAGGCGGGGCAAGATCAAATCCGATTATTGGTGGCAAGCCTGCAAGCGGTAGATATTGATACAATACGCCATAGGGTGATGACTGCTTTCCCAAATCTGGACAAAATTTGCATACACCAAAATATGCTGGAGATCGTGCAAACCAATATTGATGGTATGTATACACATCCACGTTCAGGTAAATTGCAGCGAGTTGTGGATCTGCGTAGTTATAACTAAAGGTTGAAATCGATGACTATCTTCCATTCCGCTATTCAGATTCATAGCTACCAGTCAGGCGATGATAAAAAAATCAGCCAATTATTCCGTGAAGTTTACGGCGATTCGTATGTCTATCCTGACATCTATCTGCCAAGACTCATCAATGACAACCAAATCACAGGGCAATGGCACTCGGCCTTAGCATTCCATCAAGGACGGCTCATTGGTCATGCATCTCTGGTTAAGGATACCATGCAGCAAAATCAGGCAGAGCTGGCACTCATTGCTGTGTATCCCGATTTTCAAGGTTATGGTGTGGCGAAGTCTCTGGGCAATTATTTATGCGGATATGCGAAAGAACAAGGTTATAATTTGTTGACAATAAAACAGGTATGTTCACACCCTAAAAGCCAGTACATCGCCCGAAATTTAGGTTTCTATTCGACGGCCCTGATGCTGGATTATGTCGATTCACCATTTGGTTTGCCAGAACCTGAAAGTATCATTCAGGGCATTTTGCCGCTTAAGTCATTGCCATTACCTAAGCTGAACTGGCCACAGCCTTGGCAAAACTGGGTCTCCCAGATCAGTCAATATGTTGGCGAGTCATCACTAAATGCACAATCAGCGTATCGGCGTTCCATGATTTCTGAGCCGTTTACCATTAAAAAATCCGGTCGACGTTTGGAGATCACTCTATACGATATTCATTCTGATTTTTTATCGGAGGTCATCGATTTCCCCGCCGGACAGTTGATTTATTTGAAACTTCCGGCGTGTGAAGAATCTCTGGGATTGTGTTCATTGCTCAAAAAAGGCGGTTTCCGATTCGCTGGACTTTGCCCTGACACCCATGATGGATGGCTTTTACTGTGGTTACGAGGCTACCAATTGATGCCATATCAATTTCACGACACGGGTACTCAACATCTCTATCAGATGGAATTGGGGGATAGCGAACAATACAGCTAATGTGACTAAACCGCACTTTTAAACCGTACTTTGAAATTTGATTAAAAAAACACTTTACAAATGATATTGAGAACGATTATCATTCCTAACACTTTCAGTGCACCACCTTCAGGGTCCATGTGAAAGTACGACATTGCTCACATTGCTTCCAGTGTTTACTTTATAGGCCAACTTTATGTTGGCTTTTTTTTTGCCTGATATCGCCTCATTTTCGTTCAAATACTTTGAATTTTTAGATTAAATTTACAATCTTTTATATTTCACTCCTTCAATTAGACTACGAAAAAACATTGAGGGGTTTTGAAAATGATCTACTTACGTCGAGCTTCAGAACGAGGCCACGCCAATCACGGCTGGCTGGACAGTTGGCATACTTTTTCATTCGCCAACTACTATGATGCAGATTTCATGGGACTTTCTGCTCTCAGGGTCATTAATGAAGATGTGATTGACGCTGGTCAGGGATTCGGTATGCACCCTCATAAGGATATGGAGATATTGACTTATGTGCTGTCTGGCACAGTAGAGCATCAGGACAATATGGGGAACAAAGGGCAAGTGTCTGCGGGAGAATTCCAGATTATGAGTGCTGGAACGGGCATCCGTCATTCAGAATATAACCCGCATCATGATAGCCAACTGCATCTTTACCAGATCTGGATCATTCCGGAAAAAACAGGGCTTACTCCCCGTTATGAGCAACGCCGTTTTGAACAACATCGCTTTGATACTACCGAAGGCCGCCAATTAGTTCTCTCTCCCGATGCCCGTGCCGGCTCCCTGAAAATTTTTCAGGATATGACATTATGGCGCTGGTCACTAAAAAGCGGCGAAGATGATGAATATCATATAGAAAAAGCAAGAAAAATCTGGATTCAGGTCGTTTTCGGTGAAGTCATGATCAATGGAATACGAGCTACCACCAGCGATGGTGTTGCTATCTGGGATGAGTCTCATCTTCAATTAATTACAAACCAAGAAAGTGAAATTCTACTGTTCGACTTGCCATCCAACTGATGTTGGGTTTTATTTCACTGAATTTTTTGTCACTGGCTTTCGCGGTATTACGAAATATAAATTAAAAAAAGAACTCTATTCGGTGAGATAGAGTTCTTTCATGGAAAACTTAAATTTAATCAGATAAGCACTTTAGTCAGATAAGTACTTTAGTCAGATAAGCACTTTAGATAGTGCACTACAGTTTAGGGCCTACTTTCACCAATGCAGCACCCGCAGCGGTATCGGTATATTTATCGAAGTTATCGATAAAGCGCTGTGCCAGATCTTCTGCCTTCACATCCCATTCGGATTTATCAGAATAGGTATTGCGTGGATCCAAAATGCCCGTATCTACACCCGGCAATGTGGTCGGCACGGCCAGATCAAAAATCGGCAGTTGGATGGTATCCGCATCTTCGATGTCACCATTGAGAATCGCATCAATAATCGCACGGGTATCCTTGATGGAAATTCGTTTGCCTGTGCCATTCCAACCCGTATTGACCAGATAGGCTTTCGCACCTGATGACTGCATACGCTTAACCAAAACTTCAGCATATTGTGTCGGATGCAGTGACAGGAATGCCGCACCGAAGCAAGCAGAGAAAGTTGGTGTGGGTTCCGTTACTCCGCGTTCAGTCCCCGCCAATTTTGCCGTGAAACCAGACAGGAAATGATATTGGGTCTGTTCTGGTGTCAAGCGGGAAACCGGAGGCAGCACTCCGAACGCATCTGCGGTCAGGAAAATGACCTTAGTCGCGTGCCCTGCTTTTGATACAGGCTTAACGATGTTTTCAATGTGGTAAATCGGATAAGAAACACGGGTATTTTCTGTTTTGGAGCCATCATTGAAATCAACCGTACCATCCGCCAGCACAGTGACATTCTCCAGCAAGGCATCACGGCGAATGGCGTGATAAATATCCGGCTCAGCCTCTTTGGACAGATTGATGGTTTTCGCGTAGCAGCCACCTTCAAAGTTGAACACGCCATCATCATCCCAGCCATGTTCATCATCACCGATCAACTTACGTTTCGGATCAGTGGAAAGAGTGGTTTTCCCCGTCCCGGAAAGACCGAAGAAAATAGCAACATCACCTTTCTCGCCCACGTTGGCGGAACAGTGCATGGAAGCAATACCTTTCAGTGGCAACAGGTAGTTCATCATTGAGAACATCCCTTTTTTCATTTCACCACCGTACCAAGTACCACCAATCAACTGCATGCGCTCTGTCAGGTTAAAAGCAACAAAGTTTTCAGAGTTCAGCCCCTGCTCTTTCCATTGTGGATTCGTGCATTTAGCTCCGTTCATCACAATAAAATCAGGTGTGAAGCCAACCAATTCTTCTTCTGAGGGGCGGATAAACATATTTTTCACAAAATGTGCCTGCCACGCCACTTCAGTGATAAAACGTACTTTCAGACGCGTATCCGCATTGGCTCCGCAGAAAGCATCAACCACAAACAAACGTTTGCCTGAAAGCTGCTGAGTAACCAAATCTTTAAGATGAGACCAAGTTTCCTGACCGAGCGGTTTGTTATCGTTCTTTCCTTTACCTTGATCAGCCCACCAAACGGTATTGCGGGTAACATCATCACGGACAATGTATTTATCTTTCGGGGAACGCCCGGTGAAAATACCTGTATCCACCGCGACAGCACCGAGGTTAGTTAATGTGCCGCACTCATACCCTTGTAGTGAGGACTTCGTTTCTTCAGAGAATAACAATTCATAACTTGGGTTATAAACAATTTCACTAACACCACTAATACCATAAACCGCAAGTTCCTGCTCAGTAATGCCTGTAACGCTCATTTGTTGCTCCTGGTCAGTTATACTTTATCTCTGCGGGGGATAATAAATAATTATGACTAATTAACAGCGATTATTATCAAAAAATTGAAATCACATTATTTTTTTTAAGTTTATATGAGACACAGGGCACGAAATGGGAGAATAATTCATAATAAAAAGGGCGTATGTAACGCCCCTAAAAATCCGTTACTTATATAATCGGTGTCAATACAGCAGCAATATAATCAGTGTAATTGCTCTTATTTCACTGTCTTTATTTCGCTGATATCTTTCTCGCCGAAAATATCTTTCTCTTCAAAAATATCTTTCTCTTCAAAAAAATAGTGCGTGCCACAGAATTCACATTCCATGTCGATTTTGCCATCTTTATGCAAAATTTCCTGAAGATCGGCTTCTGGTAACGTCACCAAAGAATCAGCACAACGTTGGCGGGAGCAGGTGCAACGGAATTCTACCTGCTGAGGTTCATATAGCGTAACATCTTCTTCATGATAAAGGCGATACAAAACCTCTTTCACATCCAGCGTAAACAGCTCTTCTCCCTTAATAGTTGCAGTCAGTTGCACCAAGTGGTCAAGCGTGTCTTCACTGTTTTCTTGCGCCCCCGGCAGGATCTGCAATAACATGCCGCCCGCGGCCATTTTTCCATCCTGCATCCCAGTACGGATAAACAGGCGAGTTGGCAACTGCTCTGACTGTTTGAAATACGCATCCAGACACTCCGCCAACGTATCACCTTCCAGTGCCACAACCCCCTGATAACGCTCACCTTCTGTTGGTGTCACAGTGATGACCATATAGCCATTGCCGAGCATATCGCGCAGGCTACTTGCCGCATTTACTTCACCATCAATGCGAGCTGTACCACGCATCTGTTGCAGGTTGTTGCCATTAATCACTGCCAGTTTAACCGGCCCATCACCCTGAATTTGTATCGTGATGTCCCCATTAAATTTCAGTGTGGCTGTCAACAGACTGGTTGCGACCAACAATTCACCCAATAGCTGCTGTACGGGTTGAGGAAAATGATGATTCTCCAGCATCCGTTGGTAAGTTTCACTAACGGAAACGAGTTCACCCCTGACAGAATGGCTTTCAAATAAAAAGCGGTGTAATTGGTCATGCTTGGTCATAAATCTCTCTCACTCCACTGAGACGGTTATACTCTTTCTCTTTATTGAGTATTTTCCGACTCATTTAATTTTGTGTTCTTGAATTTTATTAGTGTACGCCGTTCTTTTTTATCTGGACGGCGATCGGGGTGCGGCATCGTGAGCGCATTCATTTTACGAGCCAATGCCACTTTTTCCCGATTGGTAATACTTTCTGCCGTTTCCTGATAAAGTTGCTGGGCTTCGGTAGCACTACGCCTGTGACTGCTCAATGCCAAGACGGTCACCGTTTTTTCATCATTTCCCTGACGCAGTTTGATCTTTGCATTCAACTCAACCAGTTTACTCGGCTTACTCCTCTGCCCATTATAATGAACTTTTCCCCCTTCAATCATTTCACGCGCGATGGAACGGGTTTTATAAAAACGGGCAGCCCACAGCCATTTATCAAGGCGAACAGCCTGATCGGTATCTGAATTCTGCATGGATGTTTCTCCCAATGATCTAATCCACATGCCTAATCGGCGCTGGCAAAAAACGAGCTGAGGGTAACACAGCCCATCGTGTCATCGCCAATCCATCGGCGTCGGAGGTAAGTTGAAACAGTTATCATAGTATTGAGTGATATGCTGAAGACGCCGTCGGTTCTTCTTCTTTTTCTTGATAATCAATATGGTGTTGATGACCAATGTCGACAACAATGTTGCCAGCAACAGACAACTTCCCAGATAACGAATGAAAGACGGGGAATCCGGTTCAGGGTGCAACATGATATGACGAGTCCCATTGGGATCGACTGATAATCCTGTCACAATCCCCTCTGTTTGAAATGATGTTCTCATCAACATCTCTAAGATATCACTCAATTCGTACCACTGATCTAAAGCTGAGAAGTCGAATATATAGTTTGTCCGCGACGGATATTCAACGAATACTTTACTTTCATCACTACGCAGCAAAACGCCCCCCGGAGATGGACTGTTTATAAGAGCAACCACCTTATTAATCTCCTGAAGGATAAATGACTTAGTCGTGTCATGAACCAGCTTTTCCAACGCATCAGCACTGATAGAACGCAACAACACGTTGGTTCCATCCAACGTTCCTGTTTCAGCATCTTTCAACAATTCATCCCAACTTTTGGCATTTCCCAAATTGGTCAGCGCATTTTTCAAACGATCACAATCAGGATCATGAGCAAAGTAGTCGCACATTTTATGCGTATTCGAGATGATTTCTGAAAAATTGTCGAGCAGGATCATGCCTGATTTAGTAATAGCTTGATTCAGTTCAGGATTAACCTTCCGGTTACGTTCATTTGGATGCAACTGCTCATCGACCACTTTTATCAATGCTGAGATATATTCAATAACTTCGGATTCCACTATCGGCAGTGGAATTTCACTATTCAAATAAATACCAGAACAATCAAATGGCGCGAATATTGTCATATCAAATTGGTGCAGAACCCTGGGCGGAGAATAACACATCCCAACCCCTTTGACCTTCAACACATCCCCTTTCTTCAACGGCATATTTTGTAGCTCATTGAAGTTGGTAATAACCTTGGTATTGCTGCCATATAACCAAGCCAAACTAAACCGCATGGATAAACTCACCGGCTGGAAAAAGTAAAGCACAAGCATGGCAATTATAGAGAAAGCCACCAGAATAAAGTTCTTACTGTAACGCTGATAAGGATAGTGCTTCTCTTCTTCATGCAAAGAGAGATAACGCCCCTGCCGCACAACATGGCAGTTGGTATACATGTCGATATCTGTATTCTGATCAAGATCATGGGAAATATAAGGCTCCCAATGTTCGGGGTATATCAGATCAATACCGCCCAAAGAGATATTTTTTCTTTGCTTCTGCTCAAATTCGCTGAATACCCCCCATCGCTTCGGAATACCACTAAAGCAATGGATATCTGCTAGTTTTCGGCCAGAGGGTAATCGAAAATACGACCAGAAGCTCCCCAGAATGAACAGGAAAGCCACCAACATTAACCACGGAAGCATTGGGATGGGCACGAAAAGAGCCACAAACCATAGTGATAAACCAACACATACCAAAGTGCTTCCCTGAATGCCTGTTGGTTTTCGCAAACGATGTTCTTCTAATGTCTCTTTGCGGGCATACAGTAAATTAGCATTCGAATTGCCATTTTTTTGAATGGAGGCATGCTCGGTTTTTGCCGCTGCTCGCGTGATGGATATATCTTTCTGATAATCTTTCAGAGAGTGATCATTAACAGCGATGACAAGCGGCATTGATGTCGTTTGTACAATCTCAATCGTATTCTGTTGCTTGATGAATAACTCAAGCCATACAGGCAAATGTATTTCCATTTCATCAATATAATAGCGCCAATGGTGTACCCCATCCGTTGCGGCAGAAAACCGGGTGACAGGATGAGTGATGGTATAAACATTATTATATTTAATGGGTAGCACCGGATAATCAGCTCTATCCCTGCTACCCGTCTTCATCAGGAGACGGGCACTTCGCACATAAGATTCGATAGCTTGATATTCATCGGTATTCAGCTTACGACTGGTTGTTTTGGCGATTAACTGTAAATAACGCGCGTTATCAAGCCGCCTCCATCTGAAAGTCAGGAAGGAAGCCATTATAATCAGACTAATGATAAAAATAGCCAATATAATGACCAATGAGTTCATTTTTTCTCCATGCCGATAACTGCAGTACAGAGATCAGAAGAATAATGATCTCTTGAGACACATAAAATCAGGCTATTCCTATTCTTGCCTTCTATTTTTAATTTTATTCACAAAAGGTTATATAAATTTTCTAATACCTTTCCATAAAATATGGTCTTTTTGCAAGGGTAAAATAGCAACAAAAATACATTCAAGCGATAATCGCTATCATTTATTAACATAATCAGCCATATTAAAGCAAAGTTTGAATGCGAGTCCCATTTCATCACAACACTTAAATTAAACATTAATATTTAAGTTATTGGGCGCATTATTATTTTCAATTATCCAGTATATAACAACCATCAGGGGCAAGCATGATTGATCTAAAAAAACCTAAGATACTGAATATAAATAACATTGCCCACTCGCGCTTATTCAATATTCAATCGGTTGATCTTGAATTCAGCAATGGTGTAAAACGAGTTTATGAACGAATGAAACCAACAAATCGTGAAGCGGTGCTAATTATTCCAGTTATTGGAGATGAATTAATTCTTATTCATGAATATGCTGTTGGCATTGAACAATACGAATTAGGTTTTCCAAAGGGCGCCATTGATGCTGGAGAGAGCATTTTTGACGCTGCCAATCGTGAATTGAAGGAAGAAATTGGTTTCGGGGCGAAAAAATTGGAGCTGTTAACAAAATTGACCATGGCACCATCCTATTTCTCCAGTAAGATGAATATCGTGATTGCTCATGAGCTTTATCCAGAATGTCTGAAAGGGGATGAGCCTGAACCACTGGTGCAGATTCGATGGCCAATCTCTGACATGATGTCATTGCTGGAACATCCCGATTTCAACGAAGCCAGAAATGTCAGCGCTTTATTTTTTACCCAGCGATACTTGAAAGCAGAAAATAATGGGAAATATTAACCCATTAAACTTCTAAAAACGGGTAGGGAAAATTGATATCCCAATACCAATTTTGTACCCGTTTTAAACAAAAACATAGAGATAAAAAATAAATATTTGAATTAAAGTAATGTCTAATTTTATGAATGTAGTAATCTTAATGGCTCTCATAAGAAAATAATTTGGTTTATTAAAAATAATAAATAAACACCTTAACTATATCTTTAAGATTAATTTTCATCATATATCTTTTATTAAAACATCTCTCTTATTAATCAGTGATATATTTATGTTAAACATGTTGAAATAAAATCATTTTTAAAAAAATGTTATGGACTGAAAATAGGAATATTTAAAGATTCTTCGTAATTATGGTGGTAAAAAGATACCAACATTAAGGCCCTGTCAATTTCATGACAGGGCCTTTTTATCTTTAATTGCTTTAAATTTGATAGTCGCTTTAAATTTGATTTTCAAAAATCAATCAGAACAACTCATGGCTTTCACCATTCTCAGTCACTGTCGTGCCCACATCCGGCACGGCATATTCTGTCGGCTGTGTGCCATCAATGAAATACTCTTTACGGGTATTACCACTACCGTCAGATAACTTACCTGTAGCGCGATCAATCGTGACAGAAACAATACCAGTAGGCGGTTCGATCTTCTGCTCTGGAACACCCTCCAGCGCGACTTTCATGAAATCATCCCAAATTGGTTGAGCCGTCTTCGCGCCTCCTTCGCCTTTGAAGGCCGGAGTCCGCCCCAGACTCCGACTATGTTCATCGAAACCAATCCAGGCCGTTGCCACCATACCCGGACCATAGCCAGAGAACCACGCATCTTTAGAACTGTTGGTTGTCCCTGTTTTGCCACCAATGTCACGGCGTTTTAAATCACGGGCAGCACGCCAGCCTGTCCCCATCCAACCCGGCTCACCAAAAATATTGGTATTCAAGGCATCATGGATAAGGAACGCCAACGGTGTACTGATAACGTGTGGAGCATACTGTTGGTCATCCGCACTAACAATTCCCGATACACTCTCTAACTCTGGTTGAGGCGGCAAGGCTGAATTTTGCGAAACATCAGAGTGAGCCACATTCTCAATGGAATCTTCAGACAATTCGATGGAACGTGCTGTTTCACCATAGATCACCGGAATGTTTTCACATTGTGGACAAGCAATTTTAGGTTTCGCTTCAAACAGCACTTTCCCTTCATCATTTTCAATTTTGCTGATGAAGTAGGGATCAACCAAATACCCCCCGTTTGCCATCACTCCATAGCCACGTACTAACTGCATCGGTGTAAAGGAAGGAGACCCCAGAGCCAAAGATTCTGTGCGTACAACGTTTTCCCCAGGAAAACCAAAACGCTTCAAGTAATCCGCAGCGTAATCAACTCCCATCGCACGCATGGCACGAACCATCACTACGTTTTTAGATTGTCCCAACCCCTGACGCAAGCGAACTGGCCCATCGTAAGTCGGTGGTGAGTTTTTCGGACGCCAATCCGTCCCGGCTCCGGCATCCCAACGGCTGATAGGAGCATCATTCAACAATGAGGCCAACGTCATCCCTTTGTCCATTGCCGCGGTATACAGGAATGGTTTGATATTGGAACCTACCTGACGCAGCGATTGTGTCACACGGTTAAATTTACTCAGTTCAAAATCAAATCCACCCACCAACGCTTCTACCGCACCATTCATCGGGTTGATGGAAACCAGAGCCGCGTTAACTGCGGGGAGTTGAGCCAACCACCAAGCGTCATTGACTTTTCTGACCCAAATTTGTTCACCGGCTTGAATGACTTCATTGACACTACGTGGCACCGCTCCTTGCAGGCTATCAGTTTTGAATGGACGCGCCCAGCGAACACCCGCCATCGTCAACTCAACTTTACTACCGTCCACCAGCATAGCCTGCGCCTGATTGGCATTGGATTTCATCACAACTGCCGGCAACAGGGGACCATATTTGGGCAAGGTTTTCAGCTTATCGATAACCTGTGTTTGGCTCCATTCCGGCTGTTTGGCTTTCCATAACACTTCCTGAGGGCCGCGGTAACCATGACGAACATCATAGTCAATCACATTGGCACGAACAGCATCAACAGCCGCCAACTGAGATTTGCGCGTGATGGTGGTATAAACCTTATAACCATCGGTATAGGCATTTTCACCATAACGATTAATCATTTCCTGACGAGCCATTTCGGTTAAATAAGGCGCAGAGAAAACAATCTGTGGAGCATGATAACGGGCAACCAACTTCTCTTCTCTGGCTTCATCATACTGACGCCGAGTGATATATCCCTCTTCCAGCATCCGCCCCAGAACTATATTGCGGCGACTGACCGCTCGATCATAGGAATAAAGCGGGTTAAACGTTGAAGGCGCTTTCGGCAATCCGGCAATCATCGCCATCTCACTCAATGTCAGCTGATTGACGCTCTTGCCAAAATAGACATGGGCCGCAGCACCAACGCCATAAGCACGATAACCGAGGTAGATTTTGTTGAGGTATAACTCAAGGATGTCATCCTTAGTTAGCAATTGTTCTATCTTAATCGCCAGAAATGCTTCTTTCCCTTTACGTATCAATGTCTTTTCTCGACTGAGAAAAAAGTTTCTCGCAAGCTGCTGAGTAATGGTACTCGCCCCCTGAGAAGCATGACCAGAAGTCATTACCACCGAAACAGCACGAATAACCCCGATGGGATCAATACCATGGTGTTCATAAAAACGGCTATCTTCTGTGGCAATAAAAGCTTTCACCATTAGGGGCGGAATTTCTGACAAGGTAAGAGGCAAACGACGCTTTTCACCATATTGGGCTATTAATTCGTCATCAGCACTGAACACCTGCATCGGTGTTTGTAGTCGGACATCCTTTAAAGTCGCAACATCTGGAAGCTGTGGCTCGATATATTTGTACAAACCAAAAATCGAGGCGGTTCCCAATAAAATGCAAACAACTATAAGGATCAAAAAATACTTTATGAACTTCACCTGAGATTTCTCACGCCATGTTAATCGAGCAGTTTATAAACGATCAGTACGTAGTATAAAAGGCTTAGTGTAAAGGGATTAGTATAAAGGCTATACAACGCTATGAATATTACCTTTCACCAATACCACTTTCATAAATAGCAGCTTTTCATTAGGTTTTTGTTAACCTTAGGTTCGTTGATAGTAGTAGATAGTAGATAAGGAGATCTCTATATGTATCCACCTAAATGGTATATCGGACTGGATATCCAAGATCATTACATCCGCGCCCTTGCCGCCATTAAACGCCGTGACGGCTGGCAACTTCGACATTGCTGGCAATATCACCTATCCAGCGAAATCATTTCAGGAGGGCGGCTACAAGATCCTGAAAAATTACTTCATATTTTAATGCAATGGCGAAAAATATTACCTAAAAATCTTAGTGTAAGATTAGCACTCCCTGTTCAGCAAACTTTGCAGCGACAGATAACCTTGCCTAACCATACTGCCTTGCAGGAGCCGGAACTCGGCTGGTTTGTACATGCCAATGCCGAAAAACAATTTCCTGTCAGTGACCTAGCGTTGGATTATCGTGTTCATGGTCAGCAGATTTGCATCAGCGCAACCCGTCAAAAAGATCTCAATCTCTGGCTGAATCTGTTCGCAGAGCTCAATTTATCCCTTGATACCATTGATATTGCACCCTGCGCATTGCGTTATATAGCCAAACTTGCGGGAGTGCCTGATGACAGTTGGTTGATACACAAACGCATGATGGACTGGCTATGGGTTGCCCCTGCCAACCAACCTTTCAGCTATGGATTAGTGGCTTCACCATCAAATTCCCATCTGATTCAGATTATCAATCAGCTCCCCATGACTCAAGAAACTGAAAGTTATGTAATTTATTATAGTGATGAAGAGCAAACAACATCAGGAAAAACGGCGTCAACAATATCAACACCGACATCAACATCAATAAAATCAGCCAATATTTGGCAACTCTTGATGGCATTCCGTCATTATCATCCTCCGTTACCAGAAAAAATGAATGTGTTCATTATTGCCGCAGGTTTAGCGCTCAGGCCGAGTGATCAGTAATGTATCAAGTCAATTTTTTACCTTGGCGGCAGAAAAAACTGAAACGGCTGTGCCAAGTGTGGGGGACACTACTTTGCTTACAACTTGCGTTGTGGGCTATCGTATTGGTGTTCATTTCTACACTGCAAACAAACCAAATGCGACAATATCGCGGACAATTAACGGAAATTACCCACCAATTAGCTGAATTACAACAATCTATCAGAACAACAGACCAAGCCGTGCAACAACACCATCAATTGTCACAACTATTACGGAAAAAACAAATATTCATGGAACAGAATCAACGCTATTTACAGCTATTTCGTCAACTTCCCCATTTGTTACCAGAGAACAGTTGGCTGACTGCATTTAGTGACGACAGTGGACAATTAATTTTCACAGCCCACAGTCAAAACTACACAGATATCGCCGATTTATTGGACAACCTGACTGACGACACTTCACTTATCAATATACAGCTGAAAAAAATGACAACGACGGAAGATCATTTCAAAGCCTTCACTATTGATGCAAATTGGTCGGTGGGAGAATCCGATGAAAAATAATTACGTTGAAGGATTTTCTCAGCCATGGTTTTATCAACAACGGTTCTATAAACAATGGCTTTATCGGCCTGTCTGGCAGCAGTTTGCCTTACAGCAATTGCTTATCATTTCACTGCTGTTGGGGTTCTATTTTTTGATCTGGCAGAAAAATAGGCACGAAATTCACGCTCTCCAGAGCAATATTAAGGAACAGCAACATAATGCGATACTATCCCAACGGAGGCTTGCTGAACTGCCATCCCTGCCTGAAACCCAGCAGCAGATTCTGCGAATGGTGGCAGACCTTGATCAAAATAGTTATCCTTCAATAAGGCATATATCCCCAAAAAATATTTCTCTCCAAAATACGACCATACTCAAACGGTTGCATATACCGCTAATCCGCTCTGGCAGCCAGCTAATGGAATGGAAAAGCCACAAAGAAAACGAGCAAATTTTCTGGCATATTATGCTGTCACTAAATTATGACCAATTTCTCCATTTCTTAAATGAAATTCAAAAATTGCAGCCACCGTTACTGATTAAGCACCTCACGATTACTCCAGCCGATGGCAGCCTGACAGTTCGCATGGTGTTTTCAGATCTTACATTGCCAGATATGACTGTATCAGATGTGATCTTACCCAATGATGCACTCCCTGATCCTACTTATGAGGAGAAATCATGAACAACTGTTCTTTGATCCTCCTAACCTGCCTCTTGCTACCAATATTCGGTTTTGCCGCAGCCACAGAAAGCTTCATCACAGAAAACCGTACAGGAGAAGAACCAGATTTCGAAATGTCAGTAAGAGATCCATTCCAGCCCCCTATATACCCGACAGAGAACGAAACTGATTTTTCTTTAACAGGACAAAATGAGCAAGAACAAGAGATCGAATATCAGGTAATTGCCCTGCAATATGCCGATGCTGAACAAATAGCAGAGCAATTACAGAAAAATCAGCCTGCACTACTGACAAAATGGGGGAAAATTGAACATGATCCTTTAACCAACAGCCTGATTCTGGAAGATAAATTTGATGCTATTACCCGTATCAAAAATTGGCTGAAAGAAGTCGATACCCCACAACAACAAGTACAAATTACTGCCCATATTGTTACCAGTAGCAGAGAAGCCCTGCATGAATTGGGCATTCACTGGGGAGTGAACGCTGATCCACAGAACCAATCAGTGGGTCTGAACCGACTGAATCTACACCAGCCTGCGGGTAACCAGCGTCATAGGCTGGTACTGAATACAGCCCGCATTCATGCAAACTTGCTAGAGCTGGAACTCAGTGCACTAGAACAGGAAAGCCAACTTGAGATTATTGCCAGCCCACGGCTAACAGCCTCACACCAGCAGCCAGCCAGTATCAAGCAAGGTTCAGATATCCCTTATATCGTTCAGGATAAGGACAAAACAACCGTTCAGTTTAAAGAAGCGGTATTGGGCATGGAAGTAACACCCCATATTTTGAGGCAGGGAAAAATCCGGCTCGCGCTGAAAATCAGTCAGAATGCCCCCGGTTTCCCCATTAGTCAGGGAGGAAATGAAAATCTAGCCATTGATAAACAAGAGATCATAACTCAAGTTACGATTCGAAATGGGGAAACCCTGATTCTCGGAGGGATCTTTCAACAGAAAAAAACCACAAGTTTGCAAAAAGTTCCTTATCTGTCAGATCTTCCTCTCTTGGGAGCATTATTTAACCAAAAAGGAGAACAACATAGCCGAAGGGAACTCGTAATTTTTATTACACCTCAATTGACCGATATTTAACCAAATAAAAAATATAGCATAAAAATCAATCTATTAATAAAGGTTATTGTGTTTTTTCTGCCAAATAGCCCGCCATTTTTCTTGGTCCGGCCTGTTTATGGATTTGACGCTGAAAGTAATTTAGCATACAAGGATTAACTAATTGAGTGAGCAGATCTAATATCACAAGCAGGAGTCTATACCCAATAGATTTCGAATTGCAGCGCAGCAGCAGGGAGCACACCCTCATAAACATAGATAACTCTATGTTTATAGCTATGTAGTTTATAGCTGATATCGTTTATAACTGATATCGTTTGTAACTGTTTATAACTACGTAACAGAGGTAAATTAACGCAACCAACGAAGCAGTAATTTGAAAGATGGAAGGTAGATACAGTAGGCATTCAATCAGCCAGCAGAAAGCATAAACCAGATGGCTTAGGTTTGTGCCAGATTTATATAGTTGCAATACAGGCTGATGTGCTGAGATAATTTTCCTATCTGATCTCACATTCTCACTCATGAGGTTTCAGTTTAGGTCCCGTGGCTAATATCTGATTGGCGGGGCGGGTTATCATTAACAAACAGTCTTAGTAATACCAAAAACATGGCAGAGAAACGCAATATCTTTCTGGTTGGGCCTATGGGTGCCGGCAAAAGCACTATTGGTCGTCAGTTAGCTCAGCAACTCAATATGGAGTTTTACGACTCTGATCAAGAAATTGAGCGACGTACCGGAGCTGACGTGGGCTGGGTATTTGATGTGGAAGGCGAAGAAGGCTTCCGCGACCGCGAAGAAAAAATAATTAACGAACTGACTGAAAAACAAGGCATCGTATTGGCTACTGGGGGGGGTTCAGTTAAATCAAAGGAAACCCGCAATCGCCTGTCTGCCCGTGGTGTGGTCGTCTATTTAGAAACAACCATCGAAAAACAGTTAGCTCGTACCCAGCGCGATAAAAAACGCCCTTTACTTCAAGTTGATGCACCAGCACGAGAAGTTTTAGAAAATTTGGCTGATGAGCGTAATCCTCTTTATGAGGAAATTGCTGACGTGACTATTCGCACAGATGAGCAAAGCGCCAAAGTCGTCGCTAACCAAATCATTGAATTACTGGAAAAAAACTGATTATAGCGAGTCTGCACAGCGGCAAACGTTAAGGTAAAAGTTGATATGGAAAAAGTGACTGTTACGTTAGGTGAAAGAAGCTACCCAATTACCATAGCCGAAGGGCTATTTTCTGACAGTGAGGCATTCAAGCCCCTGCAAGCTGGTCAACAGGTCATGATAGTGACCAATGAAACGCTTGCACCCCTGTATCTTGAACAGGTGAAAGCCACATTGCAGAGAATGGATCTTCGGGTAAATGAAGTTATCTTGCCTGACGGTGAACAGTACAAATCGCTTTTTGTGCTCAATGACATTTTTTCCGCCTTACTGGAAAATAATCATGGTCGTGACACAACCCTTATCGCTCTTGGTGGTGGTGTAATCGGTGATATGACGGGATTTGCCGCAGCTAGTTATCAACGCGGCACTCGTTTCATCCAAGTACCCACCACGCTACTTTCTCAGGTTGACTCTTCCGTTGGTGGAAAAACAGGAGTCAACCATCCCCTCGGCAAAAACATGATAGGCACTTTCTACCAGCCAGCTTCTGTTATTGTCGATCTCAATTGCCTGAAAACATTGCCTGCTCAAGAGTTATATTCAGGTCTAGCTGAAGTCATTAAATACGGCATCATTCTGGATGGTGAGTTCTTCAGCTGGCTTGAAGAGAATATCGGGAAATTACTGGCCCTCGACAGCCAAGCAATGGCCTATTGCATCCGTCGTTGCTGCGAACTCAAGGCGTTGGTTGTAGCGGCTGATGAGCAAGAACGCCGTGGAATGCGTGCATTGTTAAATCTCGGTCATACCTTTGGGCATGCGATTGAGGCTGAAATGGGTTATGGCGTCTGGCTGCATGGTCAAGCTGTTGCTGCGGGTATGGTGATGGCCGCAAGGGCATCTGAACTTGTCGGCACATTCTCAAAACAAAATACCCAACGTATCATCCACTTGTTGGAGCGAGCAAAACTGCCTGTCAATGGCCCTGAGGCAATGTCTCCTGATGCTTATTTACCTCATATGATGCGTGACAAAAAAGTTTCTGCTGGGAAATTGCATCTGGTACTGCCAACAGCCATTGGGGAAGGAAAACTCCGTTCTGATATTGGGAAAGAAGTTATATTGGACGCTATTCGTCTATGTCAGCCATCTCCCCGCTAGATGCACGATGATTCCCTAACAACTCCAACTTACTGCTTTGGCATTAGATGAGATTCACTGCCAAAGCAGCAAGTTAGAAGATGAAGATAATGTCTGAATATGGCAAAATTTGTGCTGAGAATAAAAGCTGAATGATGAATTATTCTCTAGCTGTTATGCTATAGAATAGCTACATTATCAGATAAAACGTTATCGGTTTTAGTTAGGTCAGGCTGCCAAACCTCTTAAATAACAATTGGCAGTATTATCTCCGCTGAGAGGGGCATATGGACGAATTAAAATCAGAAAATAAACAAAAAACAGAAAATGAATTAAAGCCAGACACTTCTGATCGCAGCCCTCTGCGATCTAAAAAGCAATTCAATCAACCAAAACTAGCAGTATCCCGTCAACAAATGATGATAGGTATTGGCATTTTGGTACTTTTGATTCTGATTATTGCCATCAGTTCTGCATTAAAATCCCCCACTGGGTCTGAAAAACAACCATCTTCAAATGCAGCTGAAAAGAGTATCAACCTGTCTGGTTCTTCTCCACTTTCTTCCGATCCTTCTGGCAGCGAGCAAAAAAACCCATCAGAGCCAGCAAATAATGGTGTACATGAAATCAGCCCGCCACCAATTAATAGTATGCCAAGTAATAATATTTTGGGTAATAGCACTCCAAGTAATAATATCCCTACACCTGCAACAGGAACGGGCGGCTATAACCAACGCATAGAGTTACCTGGTGATATTTCTGATGCTTTGAACCAACAACAAAGTAACATTAATAATTCCGTGCAAAACAACCTGACACAACCACAGGCCAAACCAACTAAACCAACGGTAAACCCACCTGTTGAACAGAAAAAGTCGGAGAAGGTTGCATCACAGGATCTGGAAAAACCTAAAAAAGAACGTAAGGTCAGAGAAGATAATCACGCCAAAGCAACCGATAAACATGTGACAATGCATCATCAAGCTCATGGCAGTGATCTGTTGAAAGCACCTGCAAACCGATTCACAGTCCAATTGAGTAGCGCCAGCCGTTCTGATACCTTAATCGCTTTCGCGAAAAAGAATAATCTTGCCAATTACAAGGTTTATGAAACCAAACGCGACGGCAAGACATGGTTTATCTTGATCCACGGTAATTACAGTTCTGTTTCTGATGCTAAAAAAGCCATTTCCTCACTCCCTGCGGAAATTCAGGTCAAAAAACCTTGGGTCAGAAAACTACAACAGGTTCAGCAAGATCTGAAAAAATAAAACTATTTTGATTAGGCGCTGATATGCTGTCCTAAACAGAGTACAATCTGCGGCTCTGAAATTATTGAATAGCTAATTTGACGGCATGAAAAAAAAACGCGCTTTCTTAAAATGGGCCGGTGGAAAATACCCCTTGGTGGATGATATTAAACATCATCTGCCAGAGGGCGATTGCTTGATTGAGCCATTTGTTGGCGCAGGCTCGGTATTTCTGAATACCGATTATGATTCTTACATTTTGTCAGATATCAATAGCGATCTGATCAATCTGTACGACACCGTAAAATCTCGTGCGGATGAGTTTATTAATCATGCCCGTCCATTATTTTCATCGGAGTTCAACACTTCCGAAAACTTCTATCGCCTGAGAGAAGAGTTCAACGAAAGCAAAGATCCCTTTCGCCGCAGTACGTTGTTTCTTTACCTGAACCGCCACTGCTATAACGGTCTTTGTCGCTATAATTCTCGAGGTGAATTTAACGTTCCTTTCGGGCGCTATAAAAAGCCCTATTTTCCTGAACATGAGCTTTACTGGTTTGCAGAAAAGTCCCAAAAGGCAACTTTCATCTGCCAACATTACGAAATCGCATTGAACAATGCTCCAAAAGGCTCAGTGGTTTACTGTGATCCTCCGTATGCCCCACTTTCAGCTACGGCTAATTTTACAGCCTACCATACAAATAGTTTTAACCTCCTTGATCAGGAAAATCTGGCGAAAATCGCCTATCATCTCTCGTCTCAAAAAGGCATTCCGGTACTCATATCTAATCATGACACGCTGATGACACGGGAATGGTATCATCAGGCTTCCCTCTACATTGTTAAAGCCCGCCGGACAATAAGTAGAAATATTCTTGCCCGAAGTAAAGTTGATGAACTTTTGGCGTTATACTGCCAGAAGTAATTGAGGTTTCCAGTCCCTGAAATTACGGGGATAAAACAATGAATTGGAGAAGATGATAATGAAGAAAGACTTTCTGATTGCCCCATCCATTCTATCCGCAGATTTTGCCCGATTAGGTGAAGATACCACTAAGGTTTTGGAAGCAGGTGCTGATGTTGTGCACTTTGATGTCATGGATAACCATTATGTTCCAAATCTGACTATTGGCCCAATGGTCTGTCAAGCTTTGCGCGATTATGGCATTACAGCACCGATTGATGTTCACCTAATGGTAAAACCTGTTGATCGCATTATCCCTGATTTTGCCAAGGCTGGTGCGACCTATATTACTTTCCATCCTGAAGCGAGTGAGCATATCGATCGCACACTACAACTAATCAAAGAACATGGCTGTAAAGCGGGTTTGGTCTTCAATCCAGCGACTCCCCTTAGCCATCTTGATTATGTATTGGATAAACTGGATGTGATTCTGTTGATGTCCGTCAACCCAGGCTTTGGTGGTCAGTCTTTCATTCCAGAAACACTGAAAAAACTGCGTCAGGTGCGCAAAATCATTGATAACAGCGGATACGATATCCGTCTCGAAATTGACGGCGGCATCAAACCCAATAATATTGCCGAGGCGGCTCAGGCCGGCGCTGATATGTTCGTTGCTGGCTCTGCTATTTTTAGTCAGCCAGATTATAAAGCGGTTATTGATGAGATGCGCCGCGAATTATCGAAGGTAGTATAATGAAAAATGACGTCGTGAAAGGAATTCGTGCCATTGCATTTGATTTGGATGGTACACTAGTGGACAGTGTCGGCGGGCTGGCAAATGCTTTGGATCAAGCCTTGATTGTCAAAGGATTACCCGCAGCAGGTAAAGAACAAGTCGCTGTCTGGATTGGCAATGGCGCTGATATCATGGTTGAACGCGCATTGAAGTGGGCTGGTGCTGAATCTTCTCCCGTATTGCATAGCGAAACACGCAAACTGTTTGATAAGTTTTATGAAACCAGCGTAACCACAGGCAGCCAACTATTTCCTCACGTAAAAGAGACTTTGGCAGCACTGGCAAAACACAATTTGCCAATGGCGATTGTCACCAATAAACCAACACCTTTTATTGCTCCATTGCTGGAATCATTAGGTATCAGTGAATACTTTTCATTGGTACTGGGCGGTGATGATGTTAAAGAGAAAAAACCTCATCCCGCGCCACTATATCTAACAATGGGTATGTTTGGTTTACATAAAGAAGAATTGCTTTTTGTCGGCGATTCCCGTAATGATATTTTGGCAGCACAAGCAGCTGGTTGCCCTTGTGTTGGCTTAACCTATGGATATAACTACGGAAAATCGATAGCATTAAGCCACCCAAATTATGTATTGGACCATTTTCCGGATTTACTCCCAACTCTTGGACTATCCACTTTAAAATTAGTATCCACTCTGAAAAGACAGGAAGCTTAATAAAATGAATGAACCCACTGTGATGAAACCAAACTCCCAAAAACCTATTGTATTCAGCGGTGCACAACCCTCCGGTGAATTGACCATCGGTAACTATATGGGGGCATTGCGTCAGTGGGCTAAAATGCAAGATGACTATGATTGCATCTACTGCATCGTTAACCAGCATGCTATTACTGTGCGCCAAGATCCCAATGAACTGAAAAAACGCACGCTGGATACGCTGGCACTTTACCTTGCCTGTGGTATTGATCCAAAGAAAAGCACTATCTTCGTTCAGTCACATGTTCCACAACATTCTCAGCTAAGCTGGGTACTGAACTGCTACGCCTATTTCGGTGAACTAAGCCGAATGACTCAATTCAAGGATAAATCAGCCCGTCACTCAGAAAATATCAATGCCGGACTGTTTGATTATCCTGTTCTGATGGCCGCTGATATTTTGCTTTACCAAGCCAATCAGATCCCTGTGGGCAGTGACCAGAAGCAGCACCTTGAATTGAGCCGTGATTTGGCACTACGTTTTAATGCCTTATACGGCGATATTTTCACTGTTCCAGAGCCATTTATTCCAAAAGGCGGCGCTCGCGTGATGTCATTGCAAGATCCGGACAAGAAGATGTCAAAGTCCGATGACAATCGTAATAACGTGATTGCTTTACTGGAAGATCCTAAGTCTGTAGCCAAGAAAATAAAACGCGCGGTTACCGATTCTGAAGAGCCACCTCGTGTACGTTATGATCTGGAAAACAAACCGGGTGTTTCCAATTTGCTGGATATTCTTGCTGGTGTAACAGGCAAAACTATCCCTGAATTAGAAGCAGAGTTTGAAGGCAAAATGTACGGTCATTTGAAAGGGGCTGTTGCAGATGCTGTATGTGAAATGCTGACAGGATTACAGGAACGTTACCATCATTTCCGTAATGATGAAGCATTACTTAACCAAATCATGGCAGAAGGGGCCGCTAAGGCACAAGCTCGTGCTCAGGCAACCTTGGATAAAGTCTATGAAGCGGTAGGCTTGCTAGCTCATCCATAAGCTTATCCATTAATAGGATATAAATGCCAAAGGGTATTAATTCATCCTTTGGCATTATTTTTTGCCACGAATTTATTGTAACTTTGCATTATTATTTTTTAAAAAATTTCATCAACTTATCATGATGCGTAAGACTCAAATTAGACGAAGAAGGAAACTCTGTATCATCATGGTGAATATCATGAATTTTCCTGACATTTCTCCACTTTCCACTCGCATCAACCTTTTCAAAAAGATGTTCTTTACCTTTCTCAACCCTAAATACTGCCGAAGGCCTCGCATCATTAGATCGTCTATCTTTATCAATATCCTTTAAATATTTCTCATACATTCCTGGCCCAGTATTTTGATAAGCCATATCAAAACGAATCTCTGGAATGACTCTTGAAGTAATCCATGTATCCTTTATACCATCTGGATATTTTTTATATCGATTATCTTGCCAACCAATTTGGTTGTTAGGATTATTTCTACTAGTTTGATTTACTGGCTCAAGTGGATTAGCTAGGTTGATTAGCTTAATTTGCTTAGTTGGATGAATAGGGTTTTGTGCATAGTGTGAACTAACCTGATTTTTTAATAATTTTTCTTTCTCATTGATATCAATAGGTTTTTGATTAATATTAATTTTACTTTTAATAATGTTTAAAATTTCCAATATCTTATCTGATTCGGCTGGAGCAGCAATAATAGCAGACCCACCAAAACAATTACTTTTCCATGCGTCACCTTTTACATTACCAAAAGCAATTCCTAATGTTATATCAATATTTTCAAATTTAGCTTTTTTTAACACTGCGTTATTACTTTTTTTTAATTTCACATCAGAATCTAAATAAATACCCCCTTCTGCATATAAAATAACAAGACGTGCTATATCACTAGCCAGCGCATAGTTATGATAATATCCATTAATATTGCGATAAAACATCGATTCTAAAACAAGAAAATTTCTGGTTAATGATTTAAAGGCTTCATCTATCTCCCTGATAAAAAAAGCATTGTGATTTAGCACTCCTATATCTTCTTCATTTTCTGTGGATTTTTTTCTTCTTATTTTATCAAATTCACACCCAAATACCTCACCACAATTTTTTGTTATGGTTCTAAATGTATTTAGAATCAACATCTTATTACTTACCCATAAATTAATTTCAAAGCCAGGATTTTCTGATTTCATTATAACGATATTTTCCATAAAGCTTTCTGATATATTATTACCAGTCCAAAAATAATGTATTTTCTTTGGTATTTTCATATTACCTCCTATTTAAAAACAAACGACAGGTTATATTAATAATGTTGCTTCAGAAGCATATAGAAAAAATTAATTATTAATGGTAAGTTAGAATTAATATTTATCATCAAATTTAATGTTTTATTTTATTTATCATAAAAGTATTTTTAATCTTTAGGATATGTAAAAAATCATATTATTTGAGATATTTATATTAATCTTTTTAAATAATTATGTTATGATTAATATTACGTTAAGAATATGATTACATCATGAGTAGATTGCATTAATTCCCCAATAAACGACGATTAAAATCTTCAATTTTTCCATGCAATATGCGTTTTTGCATCGTCAGATTCCAACTCGCAGATAATCCAGCAGCACCCATTAAACGACGATATTGTTCTTCATCAAATGGATAATGAAAAGCAATGGATATGGCTTCCTTAACAGAAACATCACTATTACGGCTTAACAGTTTTATCGGCTCGCCCGCACTTACCAAACCAGAAGAGATAACACGGTATAACCAGCCACAATGCCCATTATTTTGCATTATCGCAGCAAAATCTCTGATGTTTGTAACAATATTTAGTTTAAAACATGGAGAACGTGGCTGAGTGACCTGAATCAGAGTTTCACCCCATTGGAAAATATCGCCAATATAGACATTATCTTCCGTCATTCCTTCTGTAGATATATTTTCACCAAACAAAGGGGATACAAATAATTCCATCAATTCAGGAAATTGCCTTTTCCAAAATAAGTAATGTTCTCTTGGATAATGACAAAGAGCACGATCAGGGCCACCATGAAAACGAGCTTCCGCTTGTTCATCACCTTCCAGTCCAAGAGAGGTTAGCTGTAGACTACCATTCACCACCAGTTTATTAATTGCACTGTAACCCAATGTTTCTGATGATAATATTTTGCCTCTATATACTTGTGGATAATACATTTTTATTTCCTCTCAATGAGCTAGTGAAAATGAACAAGTATTACTCAGGCATAATAGCCAAGATTATGCACAATAAAAATGCCGATCACGAGCATGACCAGCATTATTGTGAAAAATAATAGAATGGATTACTTAATTTTTTCTTCGTAGCGTCTTGCCGCTTCGTCCCAGTTTACGACGTACCAAAACGCTTTGATGTAGTCAGGACGGCGATTCTGATATTTCAGGTAATAAGCATGTTCCCACACATCCAAACCCACTATAGGGTAACCGGAAGCACCAGCTATTTCTTCACCCATTAGTGGGCTATCCTGATTAGCTGTTGAAACAACAGCAAGTTTGCCATCGTCTTTCAGCACCAACCACGCCCAGCCAGAGCCAAAACGAGTTGCTGCCGCTTGTTCAAATTTTTCCTTGAAGCTGTCGACACTTCCAAAATCACGCTCAATAGCTGCTTTCAAAGTACCATCCAATACTGTGCCCAGCTTTAATCCTTTCCAAAACAGGCTGTGGTTTGAGTGCCCACCCGCATTGTTGCGAATAAAAGTGCGTTTATCAGCTGGAATTTTATCAAGTTGCTGGATTAGGTCATCAATGTCCAGTTTGATTAGTTCTGGGAAAGCTTCCAGAGCGGTATTCGCGTTAGTGACATACGTCTGATGGTGCTTAGTATGATGAATTTCCATCGTCTGTTTGTCGAAATGAGGCTCTAACGCATCATAGGAGTAAGGTAGAGAAGGCAGTGAATAGCTCATATCATATCTCCAGTTGTTTAGAATATATAAAGCTCACACCTTGTGAACAACACTATTATAGTGAATTGCTATTATAGTGAATTGCACAATAATGAAAATGATTATCAATTCCATGTGTTCACTATGGTTTCCTTTGTATGCTCACGTTTCACACTCCCATTAAACTGAAAATCCAACTAATGTCGATTTTATGAAATATTTAGCCATTATTAAAACTAACAAACTTATTTAATTTTAATAAAATAGGTTGCACTAAATGATCATGCCATGAAATTCATTCTCTTTATTGCGTGATCTTCCGCGCAAAAAAGAAACAAAAATTCTTCTTACAGTTTAGTTAACCTTGTTTTGACATATTATTAACAATTGCAAGGAGATAAAAATATGACTCAAATAATCAAGCATCTTATTCCTGCTGATATTGCAGATACGGCCCTGATAAACAAACAACAGTACCTACAGGACTACCAATGGTCATTACAAGATCCTGAAGGGTTCTGGAGGGAAAAAGGTAACATAGTTGATTGGATTAGGCCTTACACCAAGATCAAAAATACTTCTTTCGATCCTGGGCATATCAGCATCCGCTGGTTTGAAGATGGCACTCTGAACTTAAGTGCCAACTGTCTTGATCGCCATTTGCAAGAGCGTGGCGATCAAACTGCTATTATATGGGAGGGAGATAATCCCACAGAATCCCGACATGTTACGTATCGGGAATTACATCATGACGTCTGCCAATTCGCCAATGTGTTGAAAAAACTGGGGATCAAAAAAGGCGATGTCATTGCCATCTATATGCCAATGGTGCCAGAAGCTGCTGTTGCAATGTTGGCCTGTGCCCGTATTGGGGCGATCCATTCTGTGATCTTTGGTGGCTTCTCCCCTGATGCCATCGCTGGCAGAGTTATCGATTCCAATGCCAAGCTCGTTATTACCGCAGATGAAGGCTTACGGGCGGGTCGAACCATCCCATTGAAAAAAAATGTCGATGAGGCCCTGAGTAATCCAGACGTCACTAGCGTGACAAATGTGGTTGTTTTCAAACGTACCGGAAATACCAAAAACTGGAACAACGAACGTGACTTATGGTGGCATGAGCTGATAAAGAGTGTTAGTAGTGAGTGCCCCGTTGAAGAAATGAATGCCGAAGATCCACTATTCATCCTTTATACCTCAGGCTCTACCGGCAAACCTAAAGGCGTTCTGCATACGACGGGTGGCTATTTGGTCTACGCGTCTTTAACTTTCAAATACACATTCGATTATCGTCCCGGAGAAATTTATTGGTGCACAGCCGATATAGGATGGGTAACAGGACATAGTTATCTGCTTTATGGGCCATTATCCTGCGGCACCACAACCTTGATGTTTGAAGGTGTTCCCAACTATCCCGATGTTAATCGTCTCTGTCAGGTAGTCGACAAACATAAAGTTAATATTCTTTATACTGCACCAACCGCTATCAGGGCATTAATGGCCGAAGGTGATAAAGCAATAGAAGGCACAAAACGCACATCATTGCGCATTATGGGTTCTGTTGGTGAACCAATTAATCCAGAAGCATGGGAGTGGTATTACCAAAAAATAGGTAATAGTAAATGTCCTATCGTAGATACATGGTGGCAAACCGAAACTGGCGGATTCATGATTACGCCACTACCGGGTGCTACCGATCTCAAAGCAGGCTCCGCTACTCTGCCATTTTTTGGCATCAGCCCGGCACTGGTTGATAATTCAGGCGAAATTTTAGAGGGAGAGTGTGAAGGCAACCTTGTCATGACGGACTCTTGGCCAGCACAGGCACGAACGTTGTATGGTGATCATGAACGTTTTGAACAGACCTATTTTTCCACGTTCAAGGGAATGTATTTCAGTGGTGATGGCGCTCGACGTGATGAAGATGGCTATTACTGGATAACAGGCCGTGTTGATGATGTTCTGAATATTTCAGGCCATCGTTTGGGAACCGCAGAAATTGAATCAGCTCTGGTTTCATTCCCCAAAATAGCTGAAGCTGCCGTTGTGGGTATCCCACATCATATCAAAGGGCAAGCTATTTACGCTTATGTCACGCTAATTCATGGTGAAGAGCCTTCCCCTGAACTGTATACCGAAGTCAGAAATTGGGTTCGCAAAGAAATCGGGCCGATTGCAACACCCGATATCCTTCACTGGACAGACTCTCTGCCCAAAACACGTTCCGGAAAAATCATGCGGCGTATTTTGCGCAAAATAGCTTCTGGTGATACCAGTAATTTAGGAGATACCTCCACTCTAGCCGATCCGGGAGTCGTTGAAAAACTGCTAGAAGAAAAACAATTTATCAATATTTCGTAAAACTATATCGTAAGACCATGTCGTAAAACATATAGGCCGCTGCAAAGCGGCTTGAATAACGTATCACCAAAAGCGTAGAGCTATGCAGGGAAGTGGCTAATAGTCATGAATTCCCTCGGATACGGCTATCCAGTATCTGGCATCTCGTGCAGTACTTAAGGTGTACCGTTTCAAATCAACAAGGAGATACTCTAATGAGTGACGACATTTATCAAGAGGTTGAGAATAATCCTCGCTTTAAGGAATTAGTTAAGAAGCGGGGACGGTTTGCCTGGTTGTTATCCATCATTATGTTAGTGCTTTATGTTGGTTTTGTTTTTCTTATTGCTTTTGCTCCTGAATGGCTTGGAACACAACTCCATGAAAGCACCAGTATGACGCGGGGGATCCCTGTAGGGATCGGCATCATCTTTATTTCTTTCATATTGACAGGAATTTATGTAGTGAGGGCAAATGGTGAATTTGATCGTCTGACCTCAACTATTCTCAATGAGGTGAGAAAATGAAAAAAATCGTATTGTTATCAATACCTCTATTTTCTTCCCTCTTTCCTATCATAGCTCAAGCAGATGCCATTTCAGGTAATGTAGAAAAACAACCCTTGAATATTCAGGCTATTGTCATGTTCCTGTTATTCGTCGGATTAACTCTTGGCATTACTTATTGGGCTTCAAAGCGGACCATTTCACGCTCAGATTATTATACCGCAGGTGGGCGTATCACTGGATTCCAGAATGGTATGGCGATAGCTGGTGACTATATGTCCGCGGCCTCTTTTCTGGGAATTTCAGCGCTAGTTTATACTTCTGGCTATGATGGGCTGATTTATTCCATTGGCTTCCTAGTGGGCTGGCCAATTATTCTATTTCTCATTGCCGAGAGATTAAGAAATTTGGGGCGTTACACCTTTGCCGATGTCGCTTCTTATCGACTGAAACAGAGTCCTATCCGTACTTTATCCGCAATCGGCTCATTAGTTGTTGTTGCGTTATACCTAATAGCTCAGATGGTTGGGGCTGGAAAGCTCATCGAGTTGCTATTCGGATTGAATTATTACGTCGCTGTTGTCTTAGTCGGTATTTTAATGGTGCTTTATGTATTGTTTGGCGGAATGCTAGCAACGACATGGGTTCAGATTATTAAAGCAATTCTGTTGCTGGCTGGGGCGACATTCATGGCTCTGATGGTCATGAAAGCTGTTAATTTCAACTTTCATACCTTATTTAAAGAGGCCATTGCGGTGCATTCTCTTGGGCCAGCCATCATGAGTCCCGGAAGATTGGTATCTGATCCTATTTCTGCACTCTCTTTAGGATTAGCATTAATGTTCGGTACTGCAGGATTGCCACATATCATCATGCGATTTTTTACCGTCAGCGATGCTAAGGAAGCCCGTAAAAGTGTTTTCTATGCAACTGGATTTATCGGTTATTTTTATATCCTGACGTTCATTATCGGATTCGGTGCAATTTTATTGGTCAGTGCTAACCCATCGTTCAAAGATGCAACCGGGGCATTAGTTGGTGGTACAAATATGGCTGCCGTTCATCTAGCAAGTGCCGTTGGCGGTGATTTCTTCCTTGGCTTCATCTCGGCAGTTGCTTTCGCCACTATTTTAGCTGTAGTAGCAGGGTTAACATTGGCAGGCGCTTCAGCAGTATCCCATGACCTCTATGCTAATGTGATTAAAAGAGGACATGCTAATGAGCGCGATGAACTAAAAGTCTCCAAGGTTACCGTCGTTATTCTGGGGTTAGTTGCTATTGGCCTAGGGATATTATTCGAAAAGCAAAATATTGCTTTTATGGTTGGTTTGGCATTCTCCATTGCTGCAAGCTGTAATTTTCCTATTATTTTATTATCAATGTACTGGAGCAAGCTGACTACACGTGGTGCATTAGTTGGCGGATGGTTGGGGTTACTGACAGCAGTTATATTAATGATCTTGGGTCCTACGATTTGGGTCAGCATTCTTGGTCATGAGAAACCGATTTATCCGTATGAATATCCAGCTCTATTTTCTATATTTATAGCATTTGTTGGTGCTTGGTTATTTTCGATTACAGATACTTCAGAACAAGGAGCACAGGAGAGGATAATGTTTCGCAGCCAGTTTATTCGTTCGCAGACGGGGATTGGAATAGAACAAGAAAAAGCGCATTAATTCATACTATTTTTAATTCCTATTTTAATCTCAGTATTCAATTTCCAAAAAATCCCCAATGCAAAAAAGCCATCCGGACCCGGATGGCTTCTCTGTCTGATTCACTGTCTGGCAGTGTCCTACTCTCACATGGGGAGACCCCACACTACCATCGGCGCTACGGTGTTTCACTGCTGAGTTCGGCATGGGGTCAGGTGGGACCACCGCGCTGTTG
>NZ_JAQRFI010000032.1 GCF_028598805.1 Xenorhabdus yunnanensis
AATCGCCCTCGTAAAACACGAGATTACAAAACACCGAATGAGTTATTTAAAGGAGTACCCACTCATTTACTTCGTTCATTACGGTGTTGCGCTTAATATGTGAATCCAAGTTTAATTATTATTATCGTCTTGAGACAGCATTCTGATGGAGCTTTTCTTACAAAATTGTTTGGCTTTTCCGGTTGTTATTTTCAGTGGATTATTATTCATTATTTTGTTTTATTGGATATGTGCTGCTTTTGGTTTGCTTGATATTGATATCCTTAATATGGATGTGGATGGATTTGATGCCTCAAGTCTGGCAGGTTGGTTAACAAAACTTGGCTTAACAGGAATTCCTGTCACCATTATTATCACGCTGTTTACTCTGATTGGTTGGCCTTTGAGTTATTTCAGCATGCACTTGATGCTCCGCTTTATTGAAACCGATGTATTCCATTATTTACTTGGAACCATCACTTTCTTTGCCGTGAGTTTCATTTCCTTATTACTGACAGCAATGTTATTGCGCCCATTACAACCGAAACTGACCAAACTCAATCGCTCCAACAGCGTCGATAATCTGATAGGAAAATTTGCCGAAGTCCGTTCTCCCATCGTCACAGAACAGCGCGGCGAAGCTCTGATGGCAAACCACGGAGCCAGCCTTATTTTACAAGTACGGGCTCCAGAAAGTGACGGTATTACCCGCGGTGACCGTGTTGTCCTGATCAGTTACGACGCCGCAACCCACAGTTACACCGTGGTCAGCGAAGACGAATTTAGGCTGTAACGGCTGACCATGACCAGCCGCCGCTTAACGTTAAATCACTATCATAAACCTTGCTATCTGATATGCCTCACTCAACATTTATTTCGGTCATGGATGAATAGCAGCTTAAATTATGGGTCACTGACGCCTTTCCCGTTAGCCCCAAAATAAAATGGAGAAATACATGTCAGATATTGCCTTGGCGGATTTCATGCCTTTTTTGATCATCATTGCGACAATAATTATCGTCATTCTGGGTTTCTTTGGGCTTTTTAAAGCGTTTTATATCAAAGTCCCACAGGGAACGGCGCTGATCGTCAATGATATGTCTGCCCAGCCGAAAGTACATTTCACTGGTGCGCTGATTTATCCGGTGATTTACAAAAAGGAGTTCATGCGTATCTCCCTGCTGACGCTGGAAGTCGATCGCCGTGGTAAAGATGGCCTGATCTGTAAAGATAACCTGCGTGCGGACATCACCGTTGCATTCTACCTGCGGGTTAATGAAACCACCGAAGACGTGCTGAAAGTGGCAAAATCCATCGGTGTAGAGCGTGCTTCTGACCATAACGCCGTCAATACCCTGTTCAGTGCCAAATTTTCAGAAGCCCTGAAAACCGTAGGTAAGCAATTCGAACTGTCAAAATTGTTCGAAGATCGCCAAAATTTTCGTGATCGCATTGTTGATGTCATCGGTAAAGATCTGAACGGTTATGCACTGGAAGATGTCGCCATCGACTATCTGGAACAAACACCGAAAAACTCGCTGGATCCAAACAATATCTTTGATGCGGAAGGTATTCGTAAAATTACCGAAATTACCGCTATCCACAATATTGAAACCAATCAGAAAGAACGCGATCAAGAACTGGCTATCCAGAAGAAAAACGTGGAAACCCGCGAAGCCAGTCTGGCATTGGAACGCCAGCAAGCGGATGCGGAAGCCCGGCAACAACGTGAAATAAAAAGTATCCGTGCTCGTGAATCTGCTGAAACTCTGCGTGTACAGGAAGAAGAACGCCTGAAAGCAGAACAGGCTCGCATCCAGACTCAGCAGGAAATTGAAATCCGCGAAGAAAATCGTCTGCGTGAAGTTGAAGTGGCACAACAAAACCGTTCCCGTGCCGTCGCCATTGAGATGGAAAAAGTCATTCGTGCGCAGGAATTGGAAATTGTTTCCCGTGAACGTGAAGTGGAACTCCAGCGCATTGAAAAAGAAAAGACATTGGAAGAAGAGCGCAAAAACATCTCTAACGTGATTCGTGAGCGTGTAGTGGTAGAAAAAACCGTTGCACAGGAAGAAGAACGTATCAAAGAAGTGCGCATGATTTCTGAAGCTGACCGCAAAAAACAAATCACAATTATTGATGCTCAGGCTAAAGCGGAACAGGAACTGGTTCGTCAGGTGAAACAAGCAGAAGCGGATGAAAACAGTTCTAAATTTAAGGCACTGGAAATCAGTACCATGGCACAGGCAGAGCTGGAAGCCGCCGCCAAACAGTCAGAAGCGAAAAAACGCATGGCCGAAGGTATTGAGGCAGAAGAGGCCGCATTAGGTTTGGCCGAAGCCCGTATCCGCCAGGCTAAAGCCGAAGCCGAAGAGAAAGAAGGTCTGGTGCAGGCGAATGTGATTGCAGAAAAACTGCTGGCAGAAGCCCGTGGTACACAAGAAAAAGGTTTGGCGGAAGCGCGGGTTATGGAAGCCCAAGCCAATGCATCTGAAAAACAGGGCCTTGCCGAAGCGAAAGTACTGCAAGAGAAATTGGCTGCTCAGGCACGTGGTGATGAAGAACAAGCCAACGCCAAAGAAAAATTGGGTCTGGCGGATGCCAAAGTGCTGGAAGAAAAACTGGTGGCACAAGCCCGTGGTGAAGGTCAGTTGGGTACAGCTCAAGCTGAAGTTATCCGTCAACGCCTGAAAGCAGAAGCAGACGGTCTGACCGACAAATTCACCGCCATGGGCAATCTCAACGATACGGCTCGCGATCACGAAGAGTTCCGTATGCAGCTTGAGAAGAACTTCGAACAAGCAATGGCCTCAATCGCCGCCAACAAAGAGATCGCCAAAGAGCAAGCAGAAGTGCTGGCTGCGGCACTCAGCAAAACCAACATTGATATCGTGGGTGGTGATGGCAGTTTCTTCAATACCTTCTCCAAAGCGCTCAGTGTGGGCAAAGCCATCAATGGTGTAGTAGACAAAAGTCCTTTGGTAAAAGAGGCTGTACAGAAATTGCTGGCAGGCAAAGGTGAAAAAATCAATGGGGAGAAAAACGGAGAAAAAGAAGTCGGGGAGCAAAAACTGGACCTTGATTCACTCCTGAAAAACCCTGAAGTGCAGTCTTTGATTAAGATGTTTGGCTCAAGTAAAAAGCGCCCTAACAAAGATAATACCAAAGAGTAATCAATAACACTCATCCGTCACAGGCAACTGTGACGGATTTTCCCTGCACTAAACCATGCATATCAGTACAAGCCCCAAACCAGAATCAACATCATTAAAATCAATCTTAAGCAAGGAAACGTGATACGCCATGTCAGATAGCCAATTGAATAATCGTGAACAGGAATTATTGGATAACGCTGTCGCAGAAGGCGGAGCTTACGATATCTTACGCAATCGCCTGTCTGAACAAGGCCAGCAGCTACATGAAAAAGCCAGCCTGTTGAACACCCGCCGTCTGGAAGAGTTTGGTAAAAATCAGACTGATATTATCGGGCGTATCCGTATTCGCACAGAAAACAACTGCGTTGCCCGCGATATCGTCCGGGTCGGTGATTGGCTGCTGTTTGGCTATAACGTATTCCTCGGCTTAAAAAAAGAGACACGAATTGAAGATGTCTTCTCCCTGTATAAGCTCAAAAAAGAAAATGGCGAATATGATGTGGAATCCGTCCCACTGACAGGTACATTTCTCAATATCACCAGCTTTGTGCAGGATTTCAGTGAACTCTACATTTACTATAAAAACACTCAATTGCTGGGTCTGGTCGAGCGCGATGGCAAACTTCTCGCTAGTTTCCAGATTGGTGAACGAATCACAGATATTCGCGTATTTCGCTGGGCGATTTCCAGCGACAAAACAGAAATAACCTATATTGATAATCGTGGCGAACGGGATATCGCCCTGCCCCCTGCCTATGATTTTGAATGGCAAAAAACCACGCGGGAAAATGCCGTTAATGGCCGTTATCCACATATGAACATTCTGGATACGGTGTTTGTCGAAACCATTGGCGGCGATCTGACCATAAAATGTGAAAACAACACCGAAGATGGTCTGGGGATCTATCGGGAAGCCGTTCTGGATAAAACCCAGTCACTGGATGATGCGCAGATTGAATATGCTCAGACAGGTAGCCTGATCCTGCTGAAAATCCTGCCTTATCGTGAAGAATCTTGGCGTTATCTGGTCTACAACACCCTGACCCAAAGTGTACAGCGCATTGATGCCATCGGCTCGGCCTGCATTCAGTTACCGGAAGATCACGGTATTATTTTCCCCGGCGGTTATTACCTGCAAAGTGGGGAATACAAAACTTTTGATCAACCGATGAATGGAATGTGCTTCCGCCGTGTCCGCCGTTCCCCAAATGGGGAAGATGTCATGTACATCTTCTACGAACCAAAGCTTGGTCGCCTGGCACTGTTCAATTACAACCTGATCGAACGCAAGCTGCAAAACCCGCTGTTTGGTCACGGCTATGCTATGTTGGAAGATGGTCAGATGGTGCTGTTTGAAGGGCAATCAGAAGAGCCGACCCGTATCCACCCGATGCAAATCTGGCAAACCCCATTTTATTCTGATGAATATGCCGCTCGCCAACCAGCAAGAAACAGTTTTTTAGGCCGAATCGGCAATGCTGAACTAGTACGTGGTATTTCAGATCTTTACCATATCGCCAAAGAAATAGAACAACAGCAAGTGTCTTCCCTGCTCTACGAAAAACTCTGTCAGGACACCCACCGTCTGGTGGATATCTACTATTGGTTTAATGATGAACATAGGTTTAATGATGAACATAGGTTTAATGACGAACATTGTCTTAATAACGAACATTGCCTTAATGACGAACAGAGCCTGAATATCTCTGGGTTGTTGAAAGAGATCGCCAATACTGGCGAAAAGGTACTGGATGAATACGAAAAAGTAGAAAGCATCCGCCGCCAGTCTGTTCGGGCCATGAATGAAGCAACGTCGTATCAGAAAGATTTATTGTCTGCGATGCTGCCGGAAAGCTGGACAGAGACTCAGCAATTCATTGAAGCCTTAAAAAAATTGAGCATCCAGCGTGGTCACTTGATCACTTTGCGCGATCATCGTTATATCGATCTGTCCCAACTTGATGAAATGGAAGCACAACTGTCTGATAGCCAGCAACGTATTTCTCTGGCGACAGCCGAATTCCTTGCCAGCGAAAAGGCATTACAGCCATTTACTCAGCAATTACAAGAACTGGAAAAACAGGTTCAGGCTGCCGCTAACAGCGCTCAGCTTAGCGAGCCGCTGGCGAACATAGAGAAAATGTCCGCCGATTTGGATATGCTGTCAAACTTGATGGCTTCACTGAAATTCGAAGACACCACTCAGCAAACCCATATCATTGAGTCGATTTCTGAAATTTATGCCCTGCTGAATCAAGCACGAGCCAGACTGCAACAACGCCGCAAAGAACAAGGTTCTGTTGAGTCTATTGCTCAGTTCGGAGCACAATTTAAACTGTTCAGTCAGGGAATTACTAATGCGCTGGCGCTTTCTACCGATCCTGAGCGTTGTGACGAACAACTCTCCCGCTTGCTGGTACAACTCGAAGAGCTGGAAACCCAATTCAGTGATCACGATGAATTCTTGAATGACATTCTGGGCAAACGTGAAGAGTTGCTGGAAACATTTGAAACCCACAAACAGTCACTGTTGGATGAGCGCCAGCGAAAAACCCAGAATTTGCAGGTTGCCGCAGAGCGTCTTCTGGACAGCATTAGCCGCCGGACAGCAAAATTTTCCTCACTTGATGAACTGAATGCCTTCTTTGCTTCCGATACTCTATCGCTGAAAACCCGCGAAATTATTGAACGCTTACGAGAATTGAAAGACAGCGTAAAAGCGGATGATATTGATGCCAAATTCAAGGCAGCACGAGATCAAGCCATTCGCAGCTTACGGGATAAAACCGAAATCTATGAAGATGGCGGTAATGTTATCAAACTTGGCCCGCGCCACCGTTTCAGCGTTAATACCCAAGAGCTGGATCTTACTATTTTGCCACGGGGTGATCGTCTCCACCTGCATCTAACGGGAACGGATTATCAGGAGCCGATTGACAGCCCAGAACTCGAATCCCTGAAACCTTATTGGCCGATTGCACTTGAATCAGAAGCACCACAAGTTTATCGCGCGGAGTATCTTGCTTATTCACTGATCTACGCTGCAAGTAAAGAACACGCTGGCTTGACACTGGACGAACTAAAATCCCTGTTAAGCCAGCCTGATATGCTGGAAAAAACCGTACGTGAATTTGCGGCGCCTCGCTATAAAGAAGGTTATGAGAAAGGTATTCATGACCATGATGCCGTCGCGATCTTACGCAAATTAATCCCTGTCGGGGAAAGTGCCGATCTTTTGCGATTCAACCCTCACGCCAGAGCGATTGCCGTTCTGTTTTGGGAACAGATTCAACACGAAGAACAGCCAGCATTGTGGCCTGAACGTGCCCGTACCTGTGCCAATATTTATCAACTTTTCCGTAATGATACTGGTTTGCGGGATCTACAGGCAGAAATCGAAGCAGAAATTAGCCTGTTCCTTGAGCGCCATCCAATCAAGTGTGAACCTTACCAGCAGACACAAGCCGCGGAATATTTAAGTTTGGCAATAAGCCGGGCAACCGTGGAATTCAGTTTCAGTAAATATGCCCGTACTCTACTGGAAGGGCTGCAATCTGAGCTGGAAAAAGCGCATATGTGGGGGGATTTCAACCACTCACAACAAAATCTCAATCAACGTTTCGCCCAGCGCTGGATGTTGGTGGAAAACTGGCTGAATGGTCTCTGTTCCCTGCAAAAATTTGCCCCACTGAAAGGCTATATTTCAGAAGCTGTGGCACTGGTTTTATTGGAAAAAGCGCTTAATGCTCGTTTCAGTGAAGTCGATCTGCATTTCACTGTCACGGATTTGATCGGCGAGCACCCTTCCATCGTCAATCAAACTCTGACTCTGAGTCTTGATGATTATTTCTGCCGGATGCGTAAACAGCGTAAGGTCTTTATTCCTGCCTATCACCATTATCAGGAATTGCGCCAAAACGTACTGAATCAGCAGAGAAAAGCGCTGCGCCTACATGAATTCAAGGCTCGACCACTCAGTTCATTTGTGCGCAACAAATTGATCAACGATGTTTACCTGCCGCTAATTGGCGATAATCTTGCCAAACAAATTGGTGCCATTGGGGAAGGTAAGCGCACCGACTTGATGGGGATGTTATTGATGATTTCCCCACCGGGTTATGGCAAAACGACCTTGATGGAATATATTGCCAATCGCCTTGGATTGATCTTTATGAAGATCAACGCACCCGCATTGGGGCACGACGTTTTGTCACTTGATCCCGTTCAAGCTCCGAATGCAACCGCCCGTCAGGAATTGGAAAAGCTGAATCTGGCGCTGGAAATGAGCAATAACGTGATGCTGTACGTGGATGATATCCAGCACACCAACCCTGAATTCCTGCAAAAATTTATTTCCCTGTGTGATGGCACACGGCGTATCGAAGGGGTTTGGAAAAACCAGACCAAAACCTACGACATGCGGGGCAAAAAATTCTGCGTTGTTATGTCAGGTAACCCTTATACCGAATCCGGCGAATTGTTCAAAATTCCCGATATGCTGGCAAACCGTGCTGATATTTATAACCTCGGTGAAGTATTGGGTGGCATGGAAGAGGCATTTACGCTGAGTTATATCGAAAACAGCCTGACCTCAAATCCGGTACTGGCTCCATTGGCATTGCGCGATATGAATGATCTCTATCTGTTTATCGATAAAGCAATGGGCAAACCATTCTCCAGCAATAATCTGAGTTACCCCTACAGCGAAGCAGAGATCACCGAAATCGCCGCCATTCTTGAGCGTTTGCTGATGATGAGGGATGTCGTCTTCAAGGTGAACCAACAATATATTGCCAGTGCCGCGCAATCCGACAAATACCGGACAGAACCACCGTTCAGGCTGCAGGGCAGTTATCGCAACATGAATAAACTCAGCGAAAAAGTTTCTGCGGTTATGAACACTGAAGAAATACGCCGCATTATTGATGATCACTATTTAGGTGAAGCTCAATTACTAACGAGTGGTGCCGAAGAGAACCTACTCAAACTGGCAGAGATTCGCGGCACAATGACACCGGAAGAGGTGCAACGCTGGCAGCAAATCAAACGTGACTTTATGCGGAATAAAGCACTGGGTGGTGATAATGCCGATGTGGGTGATCGCGTGGTTGCTCAGTTGGCTGACTTAGTTGAAAGTGTTCAGGCATTGAAGAACGGATAGTTACAGGTTTTTTTATAAAATCACTTGATTCAGGTCAGAAGGGTAATCTGAACATTCTTCTTTTCCTGTCCTGCTAAAGATAATTATCCGGCATGCGATGCACGAGCGATGTAAGAGTAAAGGTTGGTCATGAGATCAACCTTTACTCCAATTTCAGACGTATCTCACACACTTGCCCTACACATATTTTGTTACGTTGCTGTTACACCATCCTTCAGGTTGTTATCAATGGCCGACGGTCTTTCCAAGCCATCTCTTGCTCTAGTTGAGCGGAAACCTGAAGTACAATAGCCTCGTCGCCATAACGACCGACAAGTTGTACACCGATGGGAATACCATCATCGCTCCAGCCAAGCGGCAGTGAGATCGCCGGCTGACCAGTAATGTTGAAAGGAAAGGCGAATACTGAATCTGTCCATTTGTCGTTGTAACGGTCAATGTCAGTCTCCGACATATCATAGTAGCCAATGGGACGCGGTAATTGTGTCAACGTAGGCGTAATGAAAATATCGTAAGGTAAAAGGTCATTGGTTAGCTCTCGTCCGAGCAAGCGGATCTGCTCTATGTCTTTAGAATGTGTTGTACCACTGATCGAACGACCACGTTCGATAATTGCCCAAGTAATTGGCTCGACATCATCCGGTGTCACTGGCCGTCCAACGATGCTAGATAGGTCATTTAAACCTGACACTGCCTGCACGAAAATCATGTCTGTATAAGCCTTCCAGGCAACAGTGGTGTCAAACACCATGTCGTGCTCTTCCACTATGTGTCCAAGTCCTTCCAGCGTACGTACCGTTGCCAGCACAGCCTTTTTCACCTGAGCATCAATTGGGGTGCCATTGGAGGGAGTAACGGTGAATCCGACACGTAATTTTCTAGGTTCCTGGGCCAACAGTTCCAACCAAGGTAAATCCGGGGTTGGAGGTGTATAGAGATCGCCCGGAAGTGCGCCGGCCACGGCGTCCAGATAAGCGGCAGTGTCTCTTACAGTGCGTGAACAACAGAGAAAACAAGCACCGCCATACCAATAATCACCGATAGGCGCTAGCGTCATACGCCCTCGCGATGGTTTTAGCCCCACGATGCCACAGCAGGACGCTGGGATACGGATAGATCCGGCTCCATCACTGGCTTCACCGATGGGCACAATGCGTGCAGCTACTGCCGCGGCTGTGCCACCACTTGAACCTCCGGCACTAATCCCTTCTTTCCAGGGGTTTTTCGTGATGCCATAGAGTTTTGGCTCAGTGCTGATCGACAAACCATTCTCTGGCGAATTTGACTTCCCGACCAATATTAATCCCGCACGTTTAATACGCTTTGTTACCTCTGAGTCAATCGGCGCAATCATATCTTTCTGATAGCGGGAGCTATTGGTGAGAGGCGCACCTTTCCATAGTGAGGCAAGTTCTTTAAGCAAGAACGGTACGCCAGCAAAGGGAGCATTATGATTAACAGAAGCCGCTGCCTCTCGACCAATATCATAGAGTTTGTGAACTACAGCGTTAAGTTCAGGATTAAGCCGTTCAATACATGTAATAGCTGCTTCTACCAATTCTAAAGGGGTAACCTCACCCTGATGCACTAGCTTAGCTAAACCCAGCGCATCCGACTCAGTATAGGTGGTTATGAGACTCTCAGTTATAGCCATATTACCTTCTCCTATCGAATAGTTACGAGCTTGCTTAAAACATATACAGATTTACTGATTTCACACATTCCTCTTGTCGGTTTATTCCTCAGAAATTATGCAAGATCTTTAGATAAAGATTTTTTCAGCAAATCGAGTCTATAACTATATTTCTGGCTGTCAATTGAACTAAATAGAAGTAGAAGGAGTAATAGAGCTCTTTACAACAAGATTTCTTTGCAAGAATAAAAGTAATATCAATCCCCCGCCACGTGGGACAAGGTATATCAGCTAATGAACATATTCCCTGTTATGGTAGAACCAAAAAATGGATCATATAGACAGAATATCTAAGATAACAGGACAATGATATAAATAGGAAAAACGCCAGTATTATTAAGGATATAACCTTGTTGTATAAATAAATAACCATAATGGTTAATAATTTAAATCAACTATTTATAGATTATATAGTTACATAATAGAAAGCATTTTAAATTTAAAATAGCTTATAAATATATTGCAATAAGTTCAATGATCTCTAAAATTAGGTCAGTTGACCTAATTTTAGAGATCATTGAACTTTTGTAAGGATCATAAAATGAAGAATATATCTGTATTACTCGTTGGTGGTTATGGAGTTGTTGGTCAGCAAGCAGCGCAAATTATCAATCAATACCAACCTGATTTACACTTAATCATTTCCGGTAGAGATATTAACAAGGCAAAAAAAGTATCTGAAACCTTAAATAATTCCGAAGGTTTATTTTTTGATGTGGAAAACCCTTCTTTGCCAAATGAACTAAAAATTGATATTTTGTTAGCACTTGTTAATGATCCACAAGATAAATTATTAAATTTTGCGCATCAAAATAATATTGCATATATAGATATTACTCGTTGGACTGAGCGCTTGCAGGTTGCACTAAGTAAGGCAACCGTCATGCAAAATCAAAAAAGAAGTACTATGATTTTTGCATCGTCATGGATGGCTGGTATCGTAGCAACATTAATCAATGATATCAGTAAGTCATTTGCAAAAATTGATAGTATTGACATGAGTGTCTTATATGCTTTGAATGACAAGGCAGGACCAAATTCAGTTGATTATATGGATAGGTTAACAACCCCTTTTACTGTGAAGCAAAATGGGAAATACCAGAAAATTCTACCTTTTTCTGATGAGCGAACTGTTTTATTTAGTGATGGCAGTACCCATAAAGTTTTTCGTATTGATATGCCAGAACAATTTATCTTCCCCTTAATTACAAATGCACAAACCGTTGCAACCAGAATTGGTTTCGATGATATTAAAAGTAATCAGCTATTAGCTTTTTTAGTTAAAAAAGGGATTTGGAAGCTATTGTCAGGAAAGAGAACTACTGGGCTGCGTAGAAAAATCTTATATAACCCAGGAAAAGGGCATCAACATCAAATTCGTACCGATATACAAGGCACTGATGAAAAGGGGCATCGCAAAAGTGTATATCTGCAAATTAACGATCCAAAAGGACAAACACACTTAACGGCAACAGGAGCTGCCGCATTGGTGATTCAGTTGGCTGAGCATATACAAAATAATCACTCAACGATTTTAAATTCTGGTGAAAGTTTTTTAGATGTTGAAAAACTAAAATCGCTATTATCCTCAGAAAACGTTCATTTTAGTGTTAATAGAGAAACAGAGTAAAATCTTTCTGCAACCAGATAATGTTAAATGTTAATAGTATAAGATGCTTTCAAAAAATTAAGCCCTTAAATAATCCATAAAGACTTCTTTACGGATTATTTTATTCTGACTCCATAATTGCAATTATGGTAGAACGTAAACGCTTACTTAAATCAAAATTAAAACTTTCCTTATTCTGATAGGAATACAAGATGGACAAACCTTCAAATAAAGAAACCAACATTAACGCTTTTTCTTGCCTGATATTTTCTGGCATATCTGAACAGGTATTACGCAAAATAATAATAATTTTCTCAATATAACGTTGATAAAACTTGGTCAAAGCTTTATGCAGTTTATCTGAGTGATGGCTCGCTAACCATGTTTCTAACGTCAAGGTACATAGCGACATGTCTTGTAAGTTCATTAAAATGATGTCCAGTAAAATATCAAGTTCAGTACTCTTAGCATTAACAAATTGTAATCTTGTTGCCGCATCTTCAATAATTTGATTGAATAATCCCTCTAATAAAGATTCTATATTAGGAAAATAGTACTGTAAATTTCCAAGAGTGATTCCACAATAATTAGCGAGAGCTCTCATGCTAAAAGAGCGACTTTCTCCTTGAACAAGGAGTTCTATCGCATTTTTTAAAATACTATTTTGTTTTTCTTTGAATTTTTCTTTTCTAGATTTCATTATGGTCATTATCAACGTAGTATAGTTAATTAAATGATAAATATATAGAAAGTTGTATATGGCATTAACCTGTATTGCAAGAGAACTTTTCAGATAAGACACTCATATACCCGGCTTTTTTGTTGGAGATTAAACCAAAATTAATTGATTATACCTTCCTACCGAAATCTATGACCATCCCCCATTTTTGTAATACTGATAAGTATGATGTTATTCATGATGGTCTCTCCTAAAAGAGAACATCCTGCCAACATACAGCTAACAGGATGGGAATGAGCATCTCATTAAAGCCAAATTTGATTCTGAACTTGCTGTTCTTTAGCAAATTTGGGGATATATTGAATTTTACATTTCTGAAATTATTTCCATTTCAATGCCACATCATCTACTGGCTGCCCCAATACTTCTTTATCTTTTTTATAATCATGTGGAACATGCCAATTTGGACTTCTCCCCTGACGAGGAAGGCCTTTATCACCACGCTTCACATAACCCGAGCGTAAGGCACCAAACATATGTTCATCAACAACTATCTCATCTGATGAAGCATACGGTGTTACAACTGTGGCATGACGACGATCCATCTCATTTAACAAACGACAAATATAGTCTGCTGATAGATCAACTTTTAATGTCCAGGCATTATTAATATAACCAAACAAATAGGCAAAATTAGGAATACCTTGTAACAATGTCCCCTTATAAAACATCAAATTATGACTTTCTAGTGGTTGTCCATCAATAGAGAGCTTAATTCCTCCCATAAGTTGTAATTGCAACCCTGTCGCTGTCACTATGATATCCGCTGGTAATTCCTTACCAGACTGCAACAAAATACTGTTTTCAGTAATGCGTTCAATTTGATCAGTAACGATAGACGCTTTGCCTTCTTTCAGTACCTTAAATAGATTGCTGTCGGGAACAAAGCACAACCGTTCATCCCATGGCATGTACTTTGGCGTAAGGTGTTTCATGTCAAAAGTAGGGCCAACCTTTCTGCGAGCTAACCCCAGCAAGAATGATTTCAATAGGTTAGGAAAATATCGACTCGCTTTATACAGTGAACTAAAAAAGAAAATATTACGACTTCTGCTCGACGCATAAATCCAACGTTGCGGAACAATGCCTTTTAAAAACTCAGCGATCTTATCCCTGCCCGGTATCGAAAAAATATAGCTAGGGGAACGCTGTAACATAGTGATGTGCTCAGTATCATTGGCCATAGCGGGAAGTAAAGTCACTGCTGTTGCACCACTTCCAATCACAACAACTCGCTTTCCTTTGTAATCCAATGTCTCAGGCCAATGTTGTGGATGAACTATTGAGCCTTTGAAATTTTCAAGGCCGGGAAATTGAGGTAAATGTGGTTGATCATAGTTGTAGTAACCTGTCGCAGAAATAAGAAAATGACAGGTAAATTGCCGCATTTCTCCACTGGCTTCGTCAATTGCAGTAATAGTCCATTGATCTGTTTCATTTGACCAATCAGTTTGAATAATTTTTAATCCAAACTGTATTTTCTTATCAACTCCATACTCTTCCGCCGCTGAGTGGAGATAACGTCTAATTGAAAGACCATCAGCAAAAATGCTGGTATCTGCCCAAGGGCGGAATTTATAGCCGTAGCTCATCATATCTGAATCTGTACGAATACCCGGATAGCGAAATAAATCCCAAGTTCCACCTATCGCATGACGACGTTCTAAGATCCCCACTTTCTTGTCAGGACATTCTCTTTCCAGATGACATGCCATACCAATGCCAGAAACTCCAGCTCCTATGATCAAAATATCATAATGGTTATCCATACAATCCCCCCTGCAAAAATGCACGTTTAATCAGATAAGTATCCTGCACAATCTTCCATGTTATTTTTTATTTGCAGGGGTAACCATTTGCATTTATGTGGGGGGAGTATCACAGTTAGAGACAGCTAATAGCCTGAGTTTTGGTAGAAACAACTGTATTTCCAATCTTAGATTTTCTCAACATGTTATCTAATTCGCCAATATCCCCCTTTTTTCGCACCAACTCGAATCAATAGTCCATCTTCCTGCAACACTTTGATATTTCGTTCTATAGTTCGAGGATTAACACCCAAATCATCGGCTAATTGAGATATTGTTATAGATGGCTGATCAGCAATAATAGATAAGATTTTTTGCGAAGTCGCATTAAGTGGCTGTGAATTTTCTACCGACATTTCTACCAACATTGAAGTAGTATTCGGCTTTTCCGTATGAATACTTTCCTTAAGTGCTCTGACTAATTTTTCCAACATAAAATCAATAAATGACGTACAGTCGCTCGCATGGTCACATTCTCTAAGTACCTGATAATACGCCTGCTGTTGATAATGCATGATGGTTTCTACTGGTAACCATGCCAACTCTGAACGCCATTCACTTAAAATCAATGTTTGCCATAAACGCCCCATGCGGCCATTCCCATCAGCAAATGGATGAATAAATTCAAATTCATAATGAAAGATCGAACTGGCAATCAATGGGTGAATATCAGTCTGCTTTAACCATGTAAGTAGATCGCTAACCAGACGCGATATTTGGCTGGCAGGGGGAGCCATATGGACAAGTTGATTTTCGCGATAAATTCCAACATCACTGCAACGTAATTGTCCTGGTTGATCAATTAACCCCATCATCAACAGCCGGTGTGCTGCCAATAAGTCAGATAATCGGTGACTACGCCAATCCGGTAATTTCTCATAAGCTAATATGGCATTGCGTACTTCCTGAATATCCTTTGCAGGAGCCAATACACGTTTACCATCCATAATTGCTGTGACTTGTTCAATCGATAAACTATTATGCTCAATAGCCAATGACGCTTGTATTGTGCGAATCCGGTTTTCTTTACGCAACAAGGGTGAAATTGTCTCACTTTGTACTGACCAGCGCCCCAATAACTCGCCTATTTCTATAACACGATTAAGTATGGATGGTGTGATACGGTAAGGAGGTTGATAAGCCGCCACAATAATTTCCTCTTGAATCGGCCAAGTTTTAAAGTGAGATTACTACATTGGTGCTACAACTACATGTTATGTAAACCTAGTTGATGATGCAAAAGATTATTCAGATCATTTGGTTGAGTTACGTTCTGAGCTAATAGAAGGGGATTATCGCCTATTATATCTGCCTTGGCTGAAACGTGCATTTGATGGCGATGAGACGTTGAATAAACTGCCTCTGATTGATTTCAATTTTAAACAATTATCCGAAGCTCAATCGGCATTTGCAGAATTATTCGGTATCCCACCAGAAGCGTACAAGGCCTTAGATATATTGCTTGCATCATCGCAAGCACATACCGCAAGGGTTAAACACCTGACCGCAGCAGAGCAAATTAATAGACTATCTGCATCAGATAAAGATTTATTATTGAAGTTATTATTTGAGCAAGAACAGCTCACTGCAAATCAGGCGCGTGCGTTGGTTTGTAAACCATTAACCAACAATGATTATAAATATTGGCTGAGCACTTCGTCACTTAATACCTATTGGCAAGCTGCGAATGAGGAAGCGACGCGCGAACGTTTGCTGGCTGAAGAACAAAGACTCGAACAAGAGCGGATTGCAACACTCAAGCGGCTTAATGCTGTCTTTTCCTCAAGAAAGGTTCACTGGGAAAATGTGAAGAAATACAGTGAACAAGGCCATGCCAGCGCTTACGATAAAGCTGCCAGAGAAATGAAAGATCTGTACGAAGCTTATCGGATTAATAATGCACTGGCAGAATTTGTTCCACTCTATCGGATATTTGCCAAACATATAGAAAGAAGAAGAACACTGGTACAACGATTGGAATCACTCAATCAGGAAATCGCTAAATATCAAGGTAGTATTTGATTTTATCAGTAAAGGTACGGCACGCACTATGCCTGGCACACTAAAGCAAAACGCCGGAAAAAATCAGCACCTTGTCAGTATCCAGAAGGCACTATTGCGAGTGCCTTGATGCCATTAAGATTAAAAATGAGCACTGAACGTATCAAAGTTATCAGCTTTGACAAATTTGGCAGCGTTGGGCACCTCTTTGCCATCTTTGTCTTTGCTTAACGCATTGAAATGCTCAACGCCACATTTGATCTTGGCCTTTTCAGCCTCACGCAGATCATCTGAGAATATGCTTGATTTCGTTTCAACCACAAAGTAAAGCTGCTCCCCCGTCCCATCATCTTTGTCAATTAATACCGCCCAGTCAGGATTGTAACTGCCCAGCGGGGTATCAATCTTGAACCAAGATGGCAGTTTGGAATAAATCTTCACTTCTTCAGCGCCTTCTAGCTTTTCAGCAAAGTTAAACTCGGTATCTGAATCACAAATGATGTAGTCATATACCGACTTTTCAGCTTTCACCATATCTTTGAGGTAGCCGGTCAGTTCTTCTTCTTGGAAAAGCTCTTGGGCATAGTATGCCTCGTCACCAATACGGTGATATTTAACACCATCTACAATGACAATACGCATCTGCTTACGGATAACTTCACCAGCTAACTCGATAAAGCGCTGAGGGTTATTTTTGAAGGCTTCCAGCTTATCGCCCAAACCCAGCAGAATATCGATAATTGTCTGACGGGTCAGATTAGTTTGATCGGTCAGATAAGTCACAATATCTGGCAACTGGAAGTTGCGATTGCGGTAATACTGGATTTTGGTTTTCTCATCGTAGGTTTCCAGTTCAGCTTCAGTAACAGCAACCTTAACCTTGGTGTACTGAAACCTGACACTGGCTACCGCCACGTTCGTTCTAATTTCCTTGATACAGTTTTCAACCAGCTCGTTGATACTAAAGTTAACACGATAAGTCGTTTTATATTTAATACGCCCCCAAAGAGCCTTGAAGTCTCCACCAAGTACAACCTGTTTACCATTTGTATCTTCGCACAAGGCTACAGAGCGCTTCTCTTCGTGTTTTTTCACATTCAAACCTCTTGCCAGCTTCTTCAACATGGCAACGATGGCATCAGTATGCTCAGTGACACTGGAAGGCAGACTTACCTTGTCGTTATTAATGGCAATTTTCAGCACATCCTGAATCTTGCCTTTGCCATCGATATAACCTTGAGACAGAAGGTGCAGGAAGATCTCTTCTGACTTTTTCGCTCCCAAGAAGGCTTTCTGATCCAGCTCGCCAGAAACAACAATGTTGGCAAATTGGTGAGACTCAACCGCACCAAATTTAATACCTTCTTCCGCTTCAATCTCTTTTTGCAGTTCAGAAACAAAGCTTTCATAAGATTCGTTTGCCATAACGGTCAGGGTATTTACCTCAAAACCGTAAGGAACGCGCTCACCAGATTGATCAACAGCTAAACGTAGGCCACGACCGATTTCCTGTCGTTTTTTAGTGATTGAGCTGGTTTCATTCAACGTACAGATCTGGAAAACATTAGGGTTGTCCCAGCCTTCTTTCAGTGCTGAGTGTGAAAAGATAAAGCGCAGCTTCTCGTCCATAGATAGAAGCTTTTCTTTGTCTTTCATGATCAGGTTATAGGCTGACTCATCGGCTGCGGTTTTCCCCCCTTCGCCTTTAGCTGAAAGCTTCGAGTCAGCGAACTGAGGGTTGCCGGAGGCATCTTTTTTCTTGTCTTGTGCAAAGTAGCCATCATGCACTGTTTGAGTGAGTTCTTGCAACGCTACTTCGTTGATGGTGTATTTATCTCCATTATTATCCCAGATTCTCGGGTACAACACGCGATATTTGGGCTTGCTAACCTGCTTGGTAAACTCTTCTTCAAACCACTTAGCAAAATTACCCTGAACAGGAACGCCATCTTCAGAGTAGCCGCGGTAGTTGGCAACCTTATCGATAAAGAACAGACTCAGCACCTTAATACCTTTCTGGCTTAGGATTTTCGAGTGGTCAAGCTTGTCATAGCCCGTTGTTACCTTATGATAGAACTTCAGCTCTTTTTCTAGGTGCTCTTCAATAGTTTTGGCTATTTGAATGCGCTTAAAGGCCTCCGAATCCACTTCACCGATGACTTGCCCAAGACGCACAATTTCATCACGACTAGTAAAGTCAATATACTCATTACCTTCTTCGCAATAAATATCGTTAACGACATAGCCTTCATAAACACTACGCCCACCCGAAAGTTCGAATAAGTCATTGACCTGACCATCTTTGATGGTTATTACCTTATGTGGTTGCAGCTTGCCTGTGCGCGTTTGAGCATCAATTTCAATCTTGGCAGAAATAGGGGACTTCTTATTATCAACACTCACTAGCTTAATGTAGGCTTGGTTGTGTCCATCCTTAACATCCAGAGAAGCAACCTCAATTTGCTTAACCAGTTTGCGTTCATAGGCATCAATAGAATCAAGCTTATACAGCAGGTGCGGCGCTTCCTTCAACGTGGCTGAATAACGAAATGTACACAGTGGTTTTAAGCTGCCAATCGCTTCTTTTCGGTTTGCCGTTGATACAACAGACTGTGGTTCGTCAATAATGACGACAGGACGAGTAGCCTGAATAAATTCAATAGGCTTCATGCCGTTCAATCTGTCATCTGTACGGTGAATTAGATTCGCCGTAGTTTCCTTTGTAGGATCAGTGAAGGACTTACTGAACGCATCAATATTGATCACCATGATTTGAATGTAATCATTAGTAGCAAAGTTACGAACCTGTTCGCGCTTTGATGAGTCATAGACAAAATAGTCATACTGCGCATTTTTGTACTGCTCACGGAAGTGCTGCTCAGTGATTTGCAGTGATTTATAGACGCCTTCTTTAATCGCAATGGACGGCACCACGATAATGAACTTTGTCAGTCCATAACGCTGATTTAGCTCAAAGATAGAACGTAGGTACACATAGGTTTTACCTGTACCTGTTTCCATCTCAACACTGAAATCCAGACTTGGCAGTTCTTGTTTTACGTTTTCAACCTGTGGCAAGCCATTCTTTAACTGAACATTACGCGTGTTGGCATAAATTTCATCAGGCAATAAGGTAAGAGTATTACCGACACCGATATCGTTGTTTTTACCAAAGATATCCAACTGCTGATTCGCCAGCACATTATCAGCTACAGTAAAATTGCATTGAAATGTTTCCTGCCCTTCAAACACACCTAAAACAGCTTCAACCGCATCGATTTGGTGTGATAAATCCGATCTAAATTGAATCTTCATCATCACCACCTTAAATGCTCTTCACATCGTCGATACCATACTGCTTCAGGATCTGAATCGCGTTGGTCTTCACTACGCTGTCTGCAAAGCCTTGGTCTTTAAAAACGACTTGAGTACTTTCTGGATTGAGTTTTTCTTTCAGTTTGGCTATACCCTTAACCACCTGTTCCGTGATGCCATCGTCCAAGCAAACCATTAAGGCACCTGCACCAACAACAAATACTCTCTTGCCCTCGACTGTAGTTTCTTCCACTTGTTCGGTCAGCTCTAAACCATATTTCAACAAGATCTCGTAAAGCACATCTTCAGGAGTGCGGTCATCTTTGATAGATTTAGCAGCCAGTTGCAGAGCAGGTTCTAAGCTTTCAAAGTCAGCATCCCAAGCGTGAATATTTGTTTGATCTAATTTGAAAAACTTAACACCTTGGGTTTTATCTTCTTCTAAAATGGCATTTTTTATTCTTTTTAGGGAAATTCTGGAAATCAATTCGGGTATTAACTCCTTAGTACAATACTCTGTTGCACCCGCATTTTTTGAGATAGACTCAGGCAATTGAACCAATATAAACTTTCTTCTACCGCCATCTTTCTTATTTTGTTTTAACACAGCATGACCTGTAGAACCACTTCCAGCAAAAAAGTCAAGAATTATATCTTCACTATCCGTGACCTTCATTAAGTGTTCAATTAAGCCTGTCGGCTTTGGATAATCAAAAACAGATGAACAGAGAAGGGCTTCAACCTCTTTACTTCCTTGCTTCGTTGTAAAATCTGTTATTATTGTTTTTGGATGTTCGGTGCCTCGCTTTTTAACATACTGAAGAACACCATTAGGTTTGAAGAAGAACTCAACAACCTGCTGTCCTTTAGAGTCAAAAGTATCATTTCCTGATAGCCAATTTTCGATTTGGCTCTTCATTGTCCAACCCGCTTTTAGAGTGACTTCGCTAGCTAAGGCTCCATTCTTACATTCAAATACACCTGAAATAACTTCAACGACTTCTTTATCTCCAAATACTGATGGAAACGTTTTATTTTCACCTAAAAACTTGACTCCGGCAGGGAATGTTATTTCTGACGCAGGGTTTTTAACGCTCACCTTTTTTATTGCACGATCAGAAATTAAGCTATCATCTCCTTTATAAATAATATGAGGTAATTGAGATATATCTTTTGCATATGCCAAGATATATTCATGTTCTCTGGTAAAAGTTGATGCTGAAGTTCTTCCACTCTTCCAAATAAATCTTTCAATAAAATTATCTTCACCAAATATTTCATTGCACAAACTGGACAAATTAACAACTTCATGTTCATCTATAGATATAAATATAATTCCATCATCAGATAATAAATTTCTGGCCAATTTCAATCTGGGGTAAAGCATATTTAGCCAATCTGTATGATACCGACCAGATGTGTCAGAATTAGTGCTAAAAGGCTTACCTTGATTATTTACTTGTCCCGTTAATACCTGATAATTTCTTATGTTGTCATAGAAATTATCTTTATAAACAAAATCCTTACCCGTATTGTAAGGAGGATCGATATAGATCATCTTAACTTTCTTGTGATAAGACTTTTGAAGCAACTTAAGCACTTCAAGGTTGTCGCCTTCAATAAACAGGTTTTCGGTAGTATCCCAATTAACACTCTCTTCCTTGCATGGACGTAGCGTACCTGTTGATAGAGTTTGGGCAATTTGACGCGCGCGGGTTTTACCATGCCAGGTGAAGTTATAGCGCTCATCTGAGTCATCAACGACTTCACCAAGTACAGCTTTTAAGGCATCAAAATCGATTTTTCCTTCAGAAAATACCTCAGGGAAAAGCTGTTTAAGTTGATCGATATTTTCTTGAGTGATATTTGTACTCTTGGATTCAGGGTAGTCCAGGGTGATTTTTTCAATTGTCATCAGAGGAATTCCATTTATTGCCAACTGAGCAAAACTCATGCTCGTGGTTCATATTCTTCGTTACACAGTTAAATCATTGCCTTAATCGCAGCAACTTACTGTTTAAGCGTAGTAAAGAATCCCTGATACATCACAATAAATACTGACACTCTTATGACATAAAAATGAAATGTGAAACTAAAACCATCGGATCGCCAACATTCCGCCGAATTGAAAACAGCGTCTATCTCGACGCTACGATCCCAATAAAAATCAACCGAAGGAATGATAAATAAGGGGAATGGATAAAAAAATTGCCGAATTTCATGAGCTCGGTTAAGGCGGGAAGAAAAGTTCATCTAAATTTAGTTATTCAAAAAATGAATAGCTGTTACTTTATAGCTGCCAATAAATCCTGAATTTTTAAAAACATGGGAGTTGTTCCATTGGATACAGGAATTCCCAATTCAACAAATCCGAGAAGTGTGTAAAATGCAACAGCATCAGGATCAGCATCCAAAAATATTCCCTTAATTGGCATCACATTATGAACTTTAATGGCATGTTCTAAAAATTCCCTCATTAAAATATGACCATATCCTTTCTTTTGATGTTTAACTGATACTCCCAGCATCACCAAACGAACGACAGAAAGGTCACTTGGCATCGAGCCACTTAATACGCCACTGAGCCGAGATTTTGCCAGTGAATAGCCAGTAAAACTACAGACTCCAAGTAATTCACCCATTTTGGTGTCAATTAGGACTTTGGCAACACAATTTCCATTGGCGACGTTGCTCTTAAGACTATTGCGAACGTAACGATTAATAACATGATTGCCACAATCAAAGGCTTTTTGACCCGAGTATGTCATATCACTCTGATAGTTCACACAAATGTATTCAACCATGATTTCATTTAGTAGCTTTTCCATCTTTGTTCTTTCTCATCAAAGCACATAAAGCAAGTGTTGGAGATGCGGGTTCAGCAATCAGTACATTCAAGGTACGCCAGTTTTCTTCATCTAACTCACGACGTTTTTGGTTTTCCAGAACTTCTTCAGCTCGTTCGAAAGCCGCATTCAAGATAAAAGCACTTAAATCAACACCGGCAACCTGCGCGGCCTGACGTAAGATTTCTTTTAGTTCGGTGCTGGTTTTTAACTCTACACGGGCATTTTTAGCCGCCTTGAGTGTTTTTTCCACTGATATCGTTGCCATTCTAGGTCACTCCTGTTGTTTGATTATTACCATTTCTTACTCGTGTGTAGGAATAGATTTCTTATATATATTGTACTGATGGAAGATAGCATTTAGTGGAGCCAGATGCAATTATGTACGGCTGTAAGCCGTACATATAAGATGAAAGTTTAACAATTGAGTGGCGTCTATTTGCTGGTTTAACCGCCGTCTGGTTGTCGGCTTAGAGCTGTTTGAAACCCTCTAACAACTTGTATTTAATATAAAAATATCAATATATATATCTTCCTCTTCAATTATTCGTTGCATACTTTCAATCCAAGAAACCTTAAAGGCAGGGGCGTTTGCAAACAGTTTGTAAAGCTCCAACTCATTTTTTCGACGTTGCAGCATAATTTCCTTCAATATCTTTTCAAAAGCTAAATCTCGGGTATCTGGGTCAGGGTTGTCTTTATATTTAGTTTTAAAATCAGGATGCTTGCGGACACTGTCAACTATTCCAAGGCTCGCTAAGCTTGCAACAATATCGCCCGAGAAAGAAAGGTTGCACACTGTTTCCAAAGCACTTAGAGTTATGTTCTGCTCAAAACAGGCATCTCGTTGTCAGAATCCACTCAACCCGTTAATAAACGTATCAATCACGCTGCGTACCCGATTATACACACGTGCCAGAACGGTCTGACGCTCCAGAATCTTCGGTGTCCAAGTCAGCGTTGCAGCAACCTCGTCCTCACGCGGCATCACATTGGTGAACAAGTAATTATCCAGTAATTCATTCAACTTGATAGAATCCAGCCGCTCTTCAATGCATAGCGCAGAGATCGCTTTGTTTTTTTCCTGCGTGACATAAGTTTCAAACACCTGGGTGATATCTTCATCATGCGCTACACGTAGAAGATTTTGTTCGATAAAGTTATCAATCAGTTCACGTTTACTACGCAACGTCACATCGCTATCAATAGCTTCCATAACTTTTTTCTTCTGTTTCTGCTGCTCTTTTGGCGACATTGACTGAATATTTGCCAGTAATTTGAGGATATAACCGACATTAATTTCATCACGAAGGAGCAGGGAAACTTCGAAATCCACCTCATCCAGAATGGATACTTTCTCTTTACCGGAGTGCTTTTTTACTTTGTCGTAAATATCGAGATATTTACTGGTGTAGTCAGCCAGAGTTTGGTCAGAAAATGGTTTACTCACATCATCAAAATCAGCAAAGCTTTCGAGGATATTCTTCAGGCGCATCACATCTCGGAATGCATTAACAAATACCAATTGGGCATGTTCATCCGGTAGATTGTCCACACTTTCCACTGTTGGGGTTAAGGTCAACAAATAATCAATAGAAGCCTGATACTCGCTCAGGTATTCTTCAAATGGCTTTAGCAGTACAACAGAAGATGCATTTTTATTGGAGAACAGTGCAATAGCATCATCCGTCGCTTTTTTCAGGTTGCGGAAACAGACGATATTTCCGTGACTTTTCTTCTCGTTAAGGATTCGGTTAGTACGAGAGAACGCTTGTACCAATCCGTGGAAACGCAGGTTTTTGTCCACATACAATGTGTTCAGTGCCGGGCTATCAAAACCAGTAAGGAACATATTCACAACCAAAAGAATATCAATACCTTTCTCTTTGGTGCGTTTGGCAATGTCTTTGTAGTAGTTATAAAAACTCTGTGAGTCATTTGCTGAGTAGCTGGTACCGTACAGAGCGTTATAATCCGCAATAAAACTATCCAGATGATCACGACTGGAGATATCAATTTTGCTTCCTTGTGGCAGGCTGATATCTTCTTCATCCAGTAAACCGTTAACCGCTTCTTTATCGCTTTTATCCGCTTCATTAGCGGTATAGGTAAAGATGGAAGCAATCTTCAATGGCTTGTATGCCGGATCAGCTGCTGAAAGTGTGGCCTGTTTTTCTTTAAACAGTTTGTAGTAAGTGATCAGCATATCCACTGACCCGACGCAGAACATGGCGGTAAATTCGCGGTTACGGGTCTTAGCGCTGTGGTGTGCCAGAATATAGTCGGTGATTTTCCCCAGTCTGATCTCGCTTTCCATCACCTCTTTGGTATCGATATCTTCCACATCAATATCGATTTCATTGCTACTCGCTTTGCGTTTGTAGGTACCAACATACTCAACTGAAAAGCGCAGTACGTTTTCGTCGCGTATCGCATCGATAATCACATATTTGTGCAGGCATTTGTCAAACAGCATTTCAGTGGTCTGTTTGATACCGTTAGTGATATTGACGTTATCGGCAAAAATTGGCGTGCCAGTGAAACCGAATAGCTGCGCATTTTCAAAGAAACTCACAATTGCTTTATGGGTGTCGCCAAATTGACTGCGGTGGCATTCGTCAAAGATAAACACGATGCGCTCTTTGCGCAGGTGTTCCAATTGTGCTTTATAGCCTTCGTGAGTGATAACATTGTTCAGCTTTTGAATGGTGGTTAGCGTTAGTTTGCTGCTGGTGGCCTTCAGGTGCTTAATCAGCGTGCTGGTGTTATTGGTAGTATCCACACTGTCTTTGGCAAAGGCATTAAATTCTCTGGCCGTCTGATAGTCGAGATCGCGGCGATCGACAACAAAAATTACCCGATCCACTTCTGGCATCGACATAATCACTTGACTGGCCTTAAAAGAGGTAAGCGTTTTGCCGGAGCCGGTGGTATGCCAGATATAACCGTTGCGCGGTTTTTCTTGAATGTGCAGGCTTTCTTTCACATGGCGGATCATCGCTTCGCAGGCGTAAAACTGATACGGGCGCATCACCATCAAGCACTTACGGGTTTCGTTCAGCACTGTATAGTGGGTGATCATTTTGGCAATATGGCATACTTTCAGAAACGCTTCGGCAAACTTCTCCAGCGATTTAATCGGCTCGTTTTTTTCATCCGTCCAGAAGAAGGTCTGCTCGAAATGGTTGGCACGATTATTAGCGTAGTATTTGGTATCTACGCCGTTACTGATGATAAAGATCTGCACATACTGGAATAGACCGCTGCCGACCCAGAAAGCATCGCGATGGTAGCGGTCGATCTGGTTAAACGCTTCTTTTAGCCCCAGTCCACGGCGTTTAAGCTCGATCTGAACCAGCGGTAAGCCATTAATCAGTAATGTAACGTCAAAGCGGGTTTTGCGGCTGTTCTGCTCGGCATTAAACTGTTTTACCTGACGCGTGACCTGAAACTCATTCTGGCACCACTCTTCTTTATTAATAAAACTGAGCCATTTCTCTGTACCGTCATCACGCAACAGTTGGTAGCGATCGCGCAGGGTTTTGGCGCGATCGATTACCTCGTTACCTTTGGTCAGATGCAGGAAAACACGTTTAAATTCGCTGTCACTGAGCGGCGCAGCTTCTAATCGGTTATGGATTTCAATCTGCTTTTTCAGGTTGGCTTTCATACTGGCTTCGTCAGTGACGTTAACCAGTTCGTAGTGCATGCCTACCAGTTGATCCACCAATTGCGTTTCTAACTCGTATTCGCTTTGCGTTGCCATTAGTTGTAGTGCCTTATTTTGTAAGTGCAGACCCGGTTCTAGCCGGGTTAGAGGATATTTAGACGAACATTTGCTGGAGTAAACCTTGCTTCCAGGTTTTTAATTTGTCTAGTTCTGCTTTTTTGGAGGTGATTTTGCAGTCAATAGCAGAGAGAACATTAGCGATCTTTTCTTGTTCAGTTAAGCAGGGGGACGGTAAGGATAAAGTCGCAAAAGCTTGGTAACTGATTTGTTTTCCATCACGTATTCCAACAACAGTTTGACTAAGCTCTTCAATAAAGCTTTCTTTTTTCAAATAGAATCTATAAAAATCACCAACTATTGGCTTTATGTTTTTTAGAATAGTATATGCTGGACTACAGATGCCTTTTATGAATGAGTATTCTATTCCACCTTGGAATGAGCGCAAACTAATTACAAAGTCACCTTTTTCAATTATTTTGTATGAGTTTATACTGGACTGACTACTTTTGATATCAATGTTTATATCATCTCTTTTTACTACACCATTCTCTTGAGTAACAGCTAAAACAGGTAAATCACCATTGTGTTTTTTATTACTACTATTCTTGAAAATTTTCCCAGCATTAATAAATTTCCACTCTGGAAAAGCCTCCCCATTCTCATCCTTAAACCGTAACTCCTGACTAAAAATCTTCTGCATCATGCCTTTTTTATACTGGCACAACAGATCGTATTGCTTGTTTAGCAGCATGAGTTTTTTGTCTACAGAGGACAGAAAATCGGCGATTTTGGTTTGTTCTTCTTTACTTGGATAACAGATTTCAATTTGAAAAACATCGTTTTTTGTAATGTTCTTCATGCTATTACTTGTACCTGAAGCCTGCTCTCTTAGTAATGACCTTCCTTTATCTGAACTCAGAAAGCATGCTAACCATTGCATATTACAAACATCTTTATTTATCTTAACTTGCCATAAACGATCAGGTACAAAAGTATTTTTTGGAGCACTATTTATGTATGCGTTCGCTCCCACTAATAATGGAGTATTCATTCTGCTGATTAATATACTATCGCTAATCAATCTTTCTTTTAATCTTGCAACTTCTTCATCTGCTATTACTTTCTTCCTTTCCATATCATTAAAATAGCCAAGTGACACGCAACTTGTTTTAAGGATGGAAAACTCATTTTCATCAGGTGATTCATCAAGCGAATTAACAGAAACTCCAGCATCAAGAGACACGATTAACTTTTTAAGATAATCCAAGTTCCATTTATCTTTGTATGATTTAAATCGCAACTTCGGCACCATCACTTATTTCCCTCAATCAGCGTAAACGGTGTCCCAATCTCTAGTTCCTTACAAAACCCAGCAATGGTCTTATCAATCTCCGCTACTTTTCCTTCCAGCTCGCAAATTTCCTTCGCCACGGCATTCAGATCGATTTCCTCTTCCGCTTCAAAGGTATCGACATAGCGCGGGATATTGAGGTTGTAATCGTTATTATGGACCTCTTCCAGCGTTGCGATATGGCTGTATTTCTCGACCGCCTTCCAGTCATTATAGGTGTCAGCAATTTTGTCGATATGCTCCGGTAGCAGGCGGTTCTGAGTTTTCACCTTCTCGAAGTCATTGCTGGCATCGATAAATAGAATGCTGTCGTTATGCTTACGGCATTTGCGCAGTACCAGCACGCAGGTTGGGATACTGGTACCGTAGAAAATATTGGCAGGCAGGCCGATCACCGCATCAATGCAGTTCAGTTTTTCGATCATAAACTGACGGATATGACCTTCCGCCGCGCCACGGAACAATACGCCGTGCGGCAAAACCACCGCCATGGTGCCGTCATCTTCCAGATGGTGGAGCATATGTTGTACAAACGCCATATCTGCCTTGCTGGACGGGGCCAGTTTGCCGTATTGAGCAAAGCGGTCATCGTTCATAAACAACGAGCTGGCGCTCCACTTGGCAGAAAACGGCGGATTAGCCACAATTGCATCAAACTTCAGGTGCATATGCTGCGGATGTTCCAGCGTGTCTTCTTGAACAATTTCAAAATCCGCATAGTGAACGCCATGCAGGATCATATTCATTCGCGCTAAGTTGTAGGTGGTGCGGTTCATCTCCTGACCGTAGATTTTACCCACCGATGAGGCTTCACGTTTTACGCGCAGCAGCAATGAACCAGAACCGCAAGTTGGGTCATATACGTTTTTTAGTTTCAGCTTATAGGTAGTGACGATTTTCGCCAGCAAAGTCGAAACAGGCTGTGGGGTATAAAACTCCCCGGCTTTTTTACCTGCACCACTGGCAAACTGACCAATCAGATATTCATAGGCATCGCCCAAGATATCGGAACTGGCTTCACTCAGGTTAAAACTCAGCTTATCTAGTTCGGTGATTACTTTGCCGATCAACTCGTTTTTCGCTTCTGCAGTACTACCCAGTTTACTGGAACCTAAATCAAGATCTTCAAACAGGTTGCTGAAGTCATCGGCAGAATCAGTACCCAGCGTGCTTTGTTCAATATTGCGCAGCGTGGTCGCCAGATCTTCAAGAATAAAACCGGTACCAGCGCCTTTCGGATCTTTGGCGACGCGTTCCGCCATGGTGTGGAACAGGTCTGTGGGTGGCAGGAAATAACCCAACGTCTGGATGCTGTCTTCTTTTACCGCTTCTACGATATCCTGATACGCCGGATGTTCTACCGTGAGTTCGTTGTACTGAATTCCGTCTTCAGCAAGGATATTGTTCGCATATGTAACAAATTTTTCAGAGAGATATTTGTAGAAGATGAAGCCTAAGCAGTAATCGCGAAATTCATCGGCATTCATTTTACCACGCAGGGTATCGGCGATATTCCACAGGCGGCTTTGCAGTTCACTTAAATTTTGCACTTCAATTTGGGGAGACATAGTTCTTCCTGTTGTTTCTGTTCGTCACGACACCGCAACATTTGGGTTAAATCATATCACTGAGTTAGCTCAGGATTTGTTGTTCGTATAGCACCGCCAAGCGTTGCTGGTAATAGCGCTTTTCTCGCACGGCCAGGTACATTCCCCCCATCGCTTTCTGTTTCGCCAACGATGGTAGCGTTACGGTAAAGTTTTTTAGCTCATTAACAGCAATGCGCTGCACGAATGAAAAATCCGGCCTGCTTATGCATAACCGGATTAAGAAAGCATTTAGTTTTGATTTACGCGTGTATTACGTGATCACTCCACCGTCACCGATTTCGCCAAATTACGTGGTTGATCCACATCTGTACCTTTGATCAACGCAACGTGGTAAGAGAGCAATTGCAGTGGCACGGTATAGAAGATCGGGGCGATCAACTCTTCTACGTGTGGCAGGGAGATGATCTTCATGTTTTCGCTGTTGGTGAAACCGGCATCCTGATCTGCGAAGACATACAGCAAGCCGCCGCGGGCGCGAACTTCTTCGATGTTGGATTTCAGTTTTTCCAGCAGTTCGTTGTTTGGTGCAACGATGATCACTGGCATATCCGCGTCGATCAATGCCAGAGGGCCGTGCTTCAATTCACCCGCCGCGTAGGCTTCTGCATGAATGTAGGAGATCTCTTTCAGTTTCAGTGCACCTTCCACTGCGATCGGGTATTGATCGCCTCGACCAAGGAACAGCGCATGATGTTTTTCGGAGAAGTCTTCTGCCAGTGACTCAATGATTTTGTCTTTCGACAACATGCTTTCAATACGGCTTGGTAGGGCATGCAAGGCATGAACAATGTCTTGTTCCAATGCTGCATTATCATCTTTCAGGCGTCCCATATAAGCCACCAGCATTAATAATACTGTTAGCTGGGTGGTAAAGGCTTTAGTGGATGCCACGCCGATTTCTGCACCGGCTTTTGTCATCAGGGCAAATTCTGATTCGCGTACCAGAGAGGAACCAGCCACGTTGCAGATGGTCAACGAAGTCAGGTAGCCCAATTCTTTGGATAAACGCAGCGCAGCCAAGGTATCAGCCGTTTCACCCGACTGGGACAGGGTGATCAGCAGGCTTCCTTTACGACGTGCAGGCTTGCGGTAACGGAATTCCGAGGCGATTTCAACATCACATGGAATGCCTGCCAACGATTCGAACCAGTAGCGCGAAACCATTCCCGCATTGTAGGAAGTACCGCAAGCAACAATTTGGATATGCTCAACTTGAGACAGTAATTCCGCAGCATTAGCGCCCAGTTCTGACAGATTGACCTGACCGTTGCTTAAACGGCCTTCCAATGTGCTCTTGATCGCCATTGGCTGTTCGTAAATTTCTTTCTGCATGTAGTGACGATATACACCTTTGTCACCTGCATCGTACTGAACGTTGGATTCAATTTGCTCGCGCTCAACCGCTTGGCCTTGTACATCAAAGATGCGAACGGTACGGCGAGTGATTTCTGCGATGTCACCTTCTTCCAGATAGATAAAACGACGGGTCACTGGCAGTAACGCTAATTGGTCAGATGCAAAGAAATTTTCTCCCATACCCAAGCCAATCACCAATGGGCTGCCAGAACGTGCTGCTACCAACACATCAGGTTGACGGCTATCCATAATTACGGTGCCATAAGCGCCACGCAATTGTGGAATAACACGCTGAATAATTTCCAGCAGTGATCCGCCTTGTTGCTGTTCCCAATGAACAAGATGGGCAATGGTTTCAGTATCTGTATCAGAAGAGAAGGTGTAACCACGCGCTTTTAATTCTTCGCGCAGTTCTTCGTGGTTTTCAATTATGCCGTTATGCACAACCGCAATATGTTCAGAAACATGCGGATGGGCATTGCGTTCGTTTGGTTCACCGTGAGTCGCCCAACGAGTATGAGCAATCCCCGTTCCGCCAATGACTGGCTGTTTGTCGGCTTCATCAGCCAGCATCTGCACTTTACCCACTTCACGCAGGCGGGTCATGCGGTTTTCACTGTCAACGACAGCCATACCCGCAGAATCATAACCACGGTACTCCAGGCGACGAAGACCTTCGATCAGTATTTCTGCAATATCTCGTTGTGCTACTGCACCAACAATTCCACACATGGGTTTTATTCCTAAAAACAGGGCTAATCAACGCCCTTTTTATGTCGCACAACCTGATTGTCTTACGGCAAATCGCGTTCCGGCTTTGCCGTCCCCGAGCTTTGTAGAGATGGGGATTGTCCCCTTCATCTTTCAAGCCGCTGCTTTGTCGGCTTCGTTCACTTGCCGCCGCGCTGCAACTTGAAATCTATTGGGGATTTTTTTATGGGTATACCTTATTTATTTTTTCTTTACTGGACGCTGCCAGTTTTTAATATGAGTTTGTTTTACGCGGCTGATAACCAGCTCATTCTCAGCAACGTTTTTTGTTACGGTAGTTCCAGCGCCAATCGTTGCCCCGTTAGCTACTGTAACTGGTGCAACAAGCTGGGTATCAGAACCAACAAATACATCATCACCAATGATGGTTTTAAACTTATTGGCGCCATCATAGTTGCAGGTAATGGTTCCGGCACCAATATTCACATTGTTGCCAATTTCAGAATCACCAAGATAAGTCAGGTGACCTGCCTTAGAGTCCTTGCCAAGTGAAGATTTTTTCATTTCAACGAAATTGCCAACGTGAGCTTTTTCCGCCAATTTGGAACCAGGACGTAAACGAGCAAAAGGCCCAATAGTACACTCAGCAGCAATTTCAGAATCTTCAATGACAGAGTAAGGGCTAATGACGGCACCATCACCAATTACGCAATTTTTCAGGATACAACCTGAGCCAATCTCAACATTATTTCCCAATGTGACATGACCTTGGATAATGACATTGGTATCAATCACCACATCGCGACCATGTTCTAATGTTCCGCGCAAATCAAAACGTGCCGGATCTAATAACATGACGCCAGCCAATAGTAATTTTTCAGCTTGTTCTGATTGGTAAATGCGCTCCAAAGCGGAAAGTTGAAGGCGATTGTTGACCCCTTCCATCTCACTTAAACGGCTTGGGTGTACTGCCTTGATTTGACGGCTTTCTTTGTGTGCAAGCGCAATAATATCAGTCAGATAATATTCGCCTTGTGCGTTGTTGTTTTCCAACTTGGATAACCAACGTTTTAAATCACTGCCATTCGCCACCAAAATACCAGTGTTGATTTCGTTGATTTTACGCTGTTCTTCCGTTGCATCTTTTTGTTCGATAATGCCCGTCACTTCACCATTTTCACGAATGATACGACCATAGCCTGTTGGATTATCCAGAATTGCAGTTAATAAACCAATTCCACCCTCAGGTTTAGCCTCAATCAAACGCTCTAAAGTATCTTTGGCAATCAAAGGCACATCACCGTAAAGAATCAGAATATCTTCATCATCCGAAAAATGCGGGGCAGCTTGCTGCATGGCATGACCAGTACCTAGTTGTTCAGCTTGCAATACCCAGTTCAGATTTTGGTTGGAAAGTGCTTGTTTCATCAGATCACCGCCATGTCCATAAACCAGATGAACATTTTGAGTACCCAACTCCATTGCTGTGTCAATAACATGCTGAACCATTGGTTTCCCGGCCAGCAAGTGCAGAACTTTAGGAAGAGTAGAATACATGCGAGTTCCCTTGCCTGCCGCAAGGATCACGACACTTTTTGTACTGACACGATTTGAATTGACACTATTTGCAATAATAGACATAAGAAACCTGACAATTCCAATTTTAAATATGAAAGTAAACCTGTTTGCGAAATAAATTGCCACATATTTCGCAATGCAAAAAAGCCAGTTAGCTTTCACCAACTGGCTTTCTATCTAACTGCCTATATCCTTCATTTTTCAAGTTGCAACTCATTTGGATGCAATTCGAAATCTATCGGATAATTATAACATCATCTTTTTTGTCATCTCGATAACGCGAAGTTTCGCGATCGCTTTCGACAATTCAGCAGATGCCTGAGCATAATCAACATCGCCGTGAGAATTACGGATGTGTTCTTCTGCCTTGCGCTTGGCTTCAAGCACTTTAGCTTCGTCCAAATCCTTACCACGGATCGCTGTATCAGACAGTACGATAACGCCGTTTGGCTGTACTTCAAGAATTCCACCTGACAGGTAGATAAACTCTTCTTCACCAAACTGCTTAACAATACGTATCATGCCCGGTTTTATGGCAGTCAGCAGTGGTGTGTGTTGAGGATAGATCCCCAACTCACCTTCACTACCTGTCACCTGAATTTTCTGTACCAGTCCTTCAAACAGCTGTTTTTCAGCACTGACTACGTTCAGGGAGAACGTCATTGCAGCCATATAAACCTCCCGTCAGCCGTATTAAAGCTTCTTCGCTTTTTCCACAGCTTCGTCGATGGTACCAACCATGTAGAACGCCTGCTCTGGCAGATGGTCATAATCACCGTCCAGGATGCCCTTGAAGCCACGGATAGTGTCTTTCAGAGAAACGAATTTACCTGGAGAGCCAGTGAAGACTTCTGCAACGAAGAATGGCTGAGACAGGAAGCGCTGGATCTTACGGGCACGTGCCACAACCAGTTTGTCGTCTTCAGACAGTTCATCCATACCCAGAATGGCGATGATGTCTTTCAGTTCCTGATAACGTTGCAGGATAGACTGAACGCCACGAGCCACGTCATAGTGTTCCTGACCAACAACCAGTGGGTCAAGCTGACGGCTGGTTGAATCCAGTGGGTCAACCGCAGGATAAATACCCAAAGATGCGATCTGACGACTCAATACGACCGTTGCATCCAAGTGGGCAAAGGTTGTCGCTGGTGATGGGTCAGTCAAGTCATCCGCAGGAACGTAAACCGCCTGTACGGAGGTGATAGAGCCAGTTTGGGTTGAGGTGATACGCTCTTGCAGAACACCCATCTCTTCCGCCAACGTTGGCTGATAACCTACCGCAGATGGCATACGGCCCAATAGTGCAGATACTTCTGTCCCTGCCAGGGTATAACGGTAAATGTTATCAACGAACAGCAGAACGTCGCGGCCTTCATCACGGAATTTTTCCGCCATAGTCAAACCAGTCAATGCAACACGCAGACGGTTTCCTGGTGGCTCATTCATCTGACCGTATACCAGAGATACTTTATCCAGCACGTTTGAGTCAGTCATTTCATGATAGAAGTCGTTACCTTCACGGGTACGCTCACCTACACCGGCAAATACAGAGTAACCTGAGTGCTCGATCGCGATGTTACGGATCAGCTCCATCATGTTAACGGTTTTACCTACACCCGCACCACCAAACAGACCTACTTTACCACCCTTAGCGAATGGGCAAATCAAGTCCATGACTTTGATACCGGTTTCCAGCAGTTCCTGCGAGTTGGACAGCTCTTCATAGGTTGGTGCTGTACGGTGAATTGACCAACGCTCTTCTTCGCCAATCTCACCTTTCATGTCAATTGGATCGCCCAATACGTTCATGATACGGCCCAGTGTTGCTTTACCCACTGGTACTTCAATTGGGTGTCCTAAATCAGTCACGTCCAAATTACGGCGCAGACCATCGGAAGTACCCATTGCGATACAACGGACAATACCACCACCTAACTGCTGCTGAACTTCCAGCACCAGTTTTTCTTCACCGTTTTTAACCTCAAGGGCATCGTATACTTTTGGTACGCTGTCCTGAGGGAATTCGACGTCCACTACGGCGCCGATTACCTGGATAATCTTTCCAGTAGCCATCTTGAATCCTCTACGTAATTCGTAAACCTAGCTGTTAAACCGCAGAAGCACCCGAAACAATTTCGGTGAGTTCCTGAGTGATACTGGCCTGACGAGCCTTGTTGTAAACCAACTGCAACTCTTTGATCAGGTTGCCACCATTATCGGTCGCGGCTTTCATCGCTACCATTCGTGCGGCCTGTTCACTAGCCAGGTTTTCAACGACGCCCTGATAAACTTGCGATTCTATATAGCGGCGCAGCAGGGTATCCAACAACGCCTTAGGATCAGGTTCATACAGATAGTCCCAGGACGTCTTCTTCAGTGCTTCATCGTCTCCGGCTGGCAGAGGCAATAACTGAGTGATCGTCGGAACCTGAGACATTGTATTCATGAACTTGTTTGTCATTATATACAGTTTATCCAGACGTCCTTCGTCATATGCTTGCATCATGACGTGGACTGGCCCGATCAGTTCGGACAATGATGGGTTATCTCCCATCCCTGTTACTTGGGCAACAATGTTGCCACCAACAGAAGAAAAGAAAGAAACCGCTTTCGATCCAACAAGCGCCAAATCAACTTGGACGTTTTTATCAGACCAGCCTTTCATTTCTATCAGCAATTTTTTGAACAAGTTAATGTTCAAACCGCCACACAAACCACGGTCAGTCGAAACAACCACATACCCAACACGTTTTACTTCGCGTTCTTCAAGGTAGGGATGTTTGTATTCCAGATTACCTAACGCAAGGTGTCCAATCACACTGCGAATGGTTTCTGCATAAGGACGACTGGCCGCCATGCGATCCTGCGTTTTACGCATTTTGGACGCGGCAACCATTTCCATCGCTTTAGTGATTTTTTGCGTGTTCTGCACACTGGCGATTTTGGTACGTATCTCTTTTGCGCCGGCCATATCTGCTTCTCCTCATTAACCAGACGGCCCATGTTCAATTAAACTGGGCCGAATAGTGTTACCAGGACTGAGTCGCCTTGAAGGATTCCAACAGAGATTTCAGCTTAGCTTCAATCTCTCCATTGTAATCACCAGACTGGTCAATCTCTTTCAGAAGATCAGCATGTTCACGGCTAGCATACGCCAACAGCGCAGCTTCGAAACTGACCACTTTCGCGATTTCGATATCTTCCAGATAACCACGCTCAGCAGCAAACAGGGACAGCGCCTGCTGTGCAATGGACATTGGCTGATACTGTTTCTGTTTCAACAGCTCAGTTACTTTCTGACCATGATCCAACTGCTTACGGGTTGCATCATCCAGATCAGAAGCAAACTGGGAGAATGCCGCCAGTTCACGGTACTGAGCCAGAGCGGTACGAATACCACCAGACAGTTTCTTGATGATCTTAGTCTGAGCAGCACCACCTACACGGGATACGGAAATCCCTGGGTTAACCGCTGGACGGATACCTGCGTTGAACAGAGAAGATTCAAGGAAGATCTGACCATCAGTGATGGAGATAACGTTTGTTGGTACGAACGCAGAAACGTCACCCGCCTGAGTTTCAATGATTGGCAATGCAGTCAGAGAACCTGTTTTACCTTTCACTTCGCCATTGGTGAATTTTTCAACGTATTCAGCGTTAACACGCGCTGCACGCTCCAGCAAACGGGAGTGCAGATAGAAAACATCACCAGGGAATGCTTCACGTCCAGGTGGACGACGCAGCAACAGAGAAACCTGACGGTATGCTACAGCCTGTTTAGACAGGTCATCGTAAACAATCAGTGCATCTTCACCGCGATCACGGAAGTATTCACCCATCGCGCAACCAGAGTATGGTGCCAGATATTGCAGCGCCGCAGATTCTGAAGCGGATGCAACAACAACGATAGTGTTTTCCAGTGCGCCGTGCTCTTCCAGTTTACGAACTACGTTAGCAATGGTAGATGCTTTCTGACCAATCGCAACATAGATACATTTGATACCAGAATTACGCTGGTTGATGATCGCATCAATGGCCAGAGCGGTTTTACCCGTCTGACGGTCACCGATTACCAATTCACGCTGGCCGCGGCCAATTGGGATCATGGCATCAACGGATTTGTAACCTGTCTGGACAGGCTGGTCAACAGATTGACGATCGATAACGCCCGGTGCAATAACTTCAACAGGAGAGAAGCCATCATTTTCAAGAGCGCCCTTACCGTCGATTGGTTCACCCAGCGTGTTAACAACACGACCCAGTAGACCACGACCAACAGGTACTTCTAAAATACGGCCAGTACATTTGACTTTCATGCCTTCAGCTAAGTCAGCATACGGACCCATCACAACTGCACCTACAGAGTCACGCTCTAAGTTCAGTGCAATTGCGTAACGATTGCCAGGCAGAGAGATCATTTCACCCTGCATAACATCGGCTAAACCGTGAATACGAATGATACCGTCGTTAACGGAAACAATCGTACCTTCATTGTGAGCTTCGCTCACAACATTGAACTGAGCAATACGCTGTTTGATCAGTTCGCTGATTTCGGTGGAATTCAGTTGCATATGCTCCAGTCCCCTTAAGACTGCAAGACGTCTGTTAAACGATCCAGACGGCCACGAATACTGCCATCGATCACCATGTCACCAGCGCGGATAACCACACCGGCAATAACAGACTTGTCAATTTTGCAATTCAGCTTCACTTTGCGTGACAGACGTTTTTCCATCGCCGCAGAAATTTTAGCCTGCTGTTGCTCATTCAGTTCGGACGCAGAAATCACTTCAACATCAATGGTTGATTCAAGTGACGCACGCAATTGGATAAATTGCTGGAAGACTTCTGGCAGTACCAGCAAGCGACCATTTTCTGCCATTACACGAATAAAGTTCTGAGCATGCTCATCAACCTGCTCACCACAAATGGTGATGAAGGTTTTGGCTAACGTTTCCGGTGCCAATGAACCGGAAAGCAGCTCACCAACCTGCTCATTGCAAGTGACTTCAGCTGTGAACGCCAGCATGTTTTGCCAGTGTTCAAGAGATTGGTGTTCTACAGCAAAGTCAAAAGCTGCTTTGGCGTAGGGGCGAGCTACCGTAGCAAATTCAGACATGCCCCTCCCTCCTTACAGTTCAGCGACCAGTTTATCAACGATGTCGCTGTTAGCAGCTTCATCCACGGAACGTTCGATGATTTTCTCGGCACCTGCGATAGCCAGCATCGCAACCTGTTTACGTAACTCTTCACGAGCGCGTTTGCGTTCAGCCTCAATTTCAGCGTGAGCCTGCGCTACAATTTTGTTACGTTCCAGCTCAGCTTCTGTTTTAGCGTCATCAATGATTTGGGCTTTTTGTTTATTAGCCAGCTCAATGATAACTTGCGCATCAGCTTTCGCTTTTTTCAGTTGGTCGGACGCATTGGCTTGCGCTAAGTCCAGGTTCTTTTTGGCACGCTCTGCTGAAGCCAAACCGTCAGCAATCTCTTTCTGACGTTTTTCAATGGCCGCCATGATTGGTGGCCATACATACTTCATGCAGAACAAAACAAACAGGACAAACGCGATGGCCTGGCCGAGGATTGTTGCGTTAATATTCACAGCACAATACCTCTATTTCAATTAATGAATCGGCGTAATTTTCAGTTCTGCTATTTTATTTAGTGCCAGTAGCGAACATCATATACAAGCCCAGACCCACAGCAATCATCGGGATGGCGTCAACCAGACCCATAACGATAAAGAACTGTGTACGCAGCAAAGGAATCAGATCAGGTTGACGAGCAGCACCTTCCAGGAATTTACCTCCAAGTATGCCGATACCGATCGCAGCACCAATAGCCGCCAAACCCATCAGAATAGCGGCAGCTATGTATACCATATGCATTTCCATGACAATCTCCAGTTTGTTTTAGTTAAAACATAATGATTGATAAAAATTAATGCTCTTCAGATGCCATCGACAGATAAACAATCGTCAGAACCATAAAAATAAAGGCTTGTAGCGTAATAATCAGTATGTGGAAAATCGCCCACGGCAGGCTAAGTAACCACTGTGACCAAAACGGTAAAAGAGCCGCAATAAGAATAAAGATCAACTCACCAGCATACATATTACCAAACAGTCGCAGACCGAGTGATATAGGTTTGGACAGCAAGCTGACCCCTTCCAGAATTAAGTTAATTGGAATAAACAATGGATGATTGAAAGGCTGTAATGCCAGCTCCTTCGAAAAACCACGAATTCCTTTCATCTTAATGCTGTAGAACAGAATGAGGACAAAGACACCCAAAGCCATCGACAAGGTGACACTGACATCTGCTGTTGGAACAATACGCAGAGCAGGCAAGCCGAAGAAGTGTTCACCGATTAAAGGAATAAAATCGATTGGCAGCAAATCCAATGCGTTCATTAGTAACACCCAGACGAACACAGTCAAAGCCAGAGGGGCAATCACTTTGCTCTTGCCGTGATACATATCACGCACAGTGTTATCAACGAAACCGATTACCATTTCTATTGCAGTCTGGAATTTCCCCGGCACGCCATCAGTGGCACGAACCGCGACTCTTCTGAATACAAATAGAAACAACATTCCTAATACGATGGAGAAAAAAAGCGAGTCAATGTTCAACGTCCAGAACGTCGCCTCATGACTCTTGTGAGGATCGACCAACTCAAAGGTACGCAAGTCCAACTGAAGGTGACTCAGATGATGACTTATGTAATCTCCCGGAGTTGAAACTTCTCCTGATGCAGACATGATGCTTTTACCCTTTTGTTGTTAAAAACGCTAACCGTTCATTACGGCAGGTGCGATGAGCTGCACAATCAGCACCGCTAAATAGGCCACACCAAGTGGTGCAAATGCCGCCTTGAACACTCCTAAAGCGACTATCAGCACGGTTATCGCAATGATAACCTTAATCCCTTCGCTAATCGCGAAAAACCATGCAATACGTACTGGAACCCCTTTTTCCTTTGTCTTTTGGAAGCGGCCAAGCAGCATAAAAATGGCATTTGGTAGCCAACACGCCAGCCCACCGACAAAAGCAGAAGCGCCCCACTCTATACTTTTGGTACAAAAAGCCACACTGAGAATAACAAAAGTCATTAACTGCAAAAATAACAGTTTCAGTACCATTCTACCGCTGTAAAGGGATACAGACATGACTTTTGTTTTCTCCCTGAGGTACGCCATCACATATCAGGCTTTGCTGAATGTTGTATAAAACTGGCTTTGCTTAAGAGTGTCAAGTGACAAAAACGTGCAAATTATACGGGCAGCCAAAATGAATTCAATCCATAAGTAGCGAAAAAGTGAATTATTATTTAAATTTCTAACTTTGGTGCTAGATCGCTCACAAATACCATTTAATATTCTGCAATGCTTAATGATATAACCTCAAAACTAAACGTGATACACATCACACTAAACAAAATTCATCAATTATATTTATCATTAAACATATGTTGGAAGTATTTTGTTTTTTTATTGAAAATCAACTAATTAATATTACACCTATAAAGTTTTATCTGGTATATCGATAAAAAAGGTTAGATGTTTATTTTACTTACTTTCCCTAAAGTTTATTTATAAAGAAAATCGATAACGATCTTTAGAAAGATAAATTCTTCCAATATAAAAATAACGTTGGTTTTCTGTGAACCATCAGTAAATAAATCTGAAACTATGGGAGGAGATAATTAGTAACGCCCGTTACATTTTAAATGTGGTTGGCATTACTAATTATTTAAGTTTTTATTGACAAACAGCAAAGTTAGTTTGATTTAAGTATTACCAGATGGCGTTGTTCATCCAATCCTGTGATCCGGAGAGGAATGACAGTATCAAGCACAATCCCCGTAGGCAATTGGGTCAATTCATCTTTCGGTAATACGCCTTTCAAGGCATAAAAACGTCCTTCAAGTGGTTGGGGAAGATGGCTACACCACGAGAGCATGTCTTGCAGTGAAGCAAATGCTCGGCTAATCACCCCATCAAAAGGTGGTTCAGGAATAAATTCTTCAACCCGGCTCTGTACAGGCTCAATATTGGTCAAACCTAATTCATGTTGAACCTGACGCAAAAAGCGAACTCGTTTTCCCAAACTATCCAACAAAGTGAAATGGGAATCTGGACGTACAATTGCCAGCGGGACACCTGGCAAGCCAGGACCTGTTCCCACATCAATAAATCGCGTTCCATGCAGGAATGGATTAACAACAATGCTATCCATAATATGCCGAACTAACATCTCTTCCGGATTTCGGACAGATGTCAGATTGTAAGCTTTGTTCCATTTATTCAGCATGTCAACGTAGGCAACAAGCTGCTGTTTTTGTTCCAGTGATAACTCAATATCCGTTTTCGCCAGCAGTGATTCCAATTTGTTAAGCAAAATTTGTCTCCTTAGGCGCTACGACGCAATAAACCTTGTTTTTTCAGCCATACCAGCAAAATAGAAATTGCGGCTGGAGTAATGCCTGAAATACGTGAAGCCTGACCAATTGAACTTGGTTTATGATCATTCAGTTTTGCAATAACTTCATTGGAAAGCCCGTTGACTTGTTGATAATCCAAATCAACTGGTAATGCTGTGTTTTCATTACGTAATTGTTTTTCGATCTCTTCTTGCTGACGAGCAATGTAGCCTTCGTACTTCACTTGAATTTCAACCTGATCAGCAGCTTGAGGCTCTGTCAGTCCGGGTGAAAAACGTGGTAATGAAGTCAGTAATTCATAATTCATCTCAGGACGACGCAGCAGATCTTCAGCATTGGCTTCTTTTGATAACGGTTTTTTCAACATTTGGTTGATATCCGCTAGGTTGTCAGAATTAGGATGGACCCAGATATTGCGCAGACGTTGGCGCTCCTGCTCGATCATTTCAACTTTGCGGCAATAATATTCCCAACGGAGATCATCAATCAAGCCAAGTTTACGACCTTGTTCAGTCAGGCGAAGATCCGCATTATCTTCACGCAGCATCAAGCGATATTCAGCACGGGATGTAAACATGCGGTACGGCTCTTTAGTACCGAGCGTACATAGATCGTCGACCAATACGCCAATATAAGCCTGATCACGACGTGGGAACCAACCTTCTTCACCATTGGCATAACGTGCAGCATTGAGGCCAGCCAGTAACCCTTGTGCAGCAGCTTCTTCATATCCTGTAGTGCCATTGATTTGACCAGCAAAGAACAGACCGTGGATAAATTTACTTTCCAGAGTTTGTTTTAAATCGCGTGGATCAAAGAAATCGTATTCGATCGCATAACCAGGACGAATGATGCGGGCATTTTCCATGCCTTTCATGGAATGAACTATTTGCATCTGAACATCAAATGGCAGACTGGTCGAAATTCCGTTTGGATAGACTTCGTTACTAGTTAATCCCTCTGGTTCCAAGAAGATCTGGTGAGCGTTACGATCCGCAAAACGCATAACTTTGTCTTCAATGGAAGGACAATAGCGAGGGCCTATCCCTTCGATGATCCCTGCATACATTGGACTGCGATCCAAATTATTACGGATCACTTCATGGGTTTTTTCGTTGGTATGTGTGATGTAGCACGGGATCTGCCGTGGGTGTTGATCAATGTTACCCATGAATGAAAATACTGGCGTTGGATTATCGCCCAGTTGCTGTTCAAGCTGACTAAAATCAATAGTTCGTGCATCAATGCGAGGTGGTGTACCTGTTTTTAGGCGAGCTACGCGCAAAGGTAATTCACGTAAACGATGAGACAATGAGATCGCCGGAGGATCTCCTGCTCGCCCTCCACTGTAATTTTCCAATCCGATGTGAATTTTTCCATCAAGGAAAGTCCCTACAGTGAGAACCACAGATTTAGCTTTGAATTTCAATCCCATACGAGTAACAACACCTGTAACGGTATCATTTTCAACAATGAGATCTTCAACTGGCTGCTGGAAGATCATTAAGTTAGGTTGATTTTCCAATGCTGTTCTTACTGCTTGTCGGTAAAGAACTCGATCCGCTTGTGCGCGTGTTGCTCGAACAGCAGGGCCTTTGCTGGCATTGAGTGTTCTAAACTGAATCCCAGCTTGATCCGTGGCTTTTGCCATTAGGCCACCAAGTGCATCGATCTCTTTTACCAGATGCCCTTTACCGATCCCACCAATGGCTGGATTACATGACATCTGGCCCAAAGTATCAATATTGTGAGTCAGTAGTAAGGTTTGACGCCCCATACGTGCGGAGGCCATCGCTGCTTCAGTACCGGCATGGCCCCCGCCGATAATGATGACGTCAAAGTGCTCTGGATAAAACATGTGTGAACCTTCAATTGTGAAAATGCTTCATATGCATTGGGGAGAGAATTCTACTCAAGTTTGGACCTAAGACCAAGAGGTGTGAGATCATCATTATTTAAAATAAGATCTTTTTATTTAAAGATCTCTTTATTAGATCTTTTATTAGGATCGCTATCTTCTGTGGATAAGTGGATTTTCCATATAAAGATCATGATGGTGTAAAGGATCATTTGCTGTGAATGATCCGTGATCCAACCCAGTATAAGCTGGGATCTAAAAGCCGAGTTATTCACAGCCACTAGAATGATGCTGGGTTATTAAATGGATAACTACGGGTTAACCCCTGCTTTTCAGATGAGTTATCCACAGTTGATCGTTATATTTTTAATCGGATCAGAGTAACTTAGCCCACTCTTTAACCCATTTTTCGGCCGGATCTTCAGGAATTTCGTGTTGCAGAATGTCTATTTCCAATCGATCCCCGATCCGTTTTGCTCCGAGATCCTCCAATAAACGTTCCAGAGATCTTATTGCACCACAGAATGTGTCATATTCGGAGCTGCCAATGCCGATAGCACCAAATGTGATATTACTTAGATCGGGTTGCTGTTGTGTGATCGCATCTGCCAGAGGCTGGAGATTATCAGGTAAATCGCCAGCTCCATGCGTTGAAGTAACCACAATCCACAATCCTTCAAGGGGAAGATCTTCCAATGAGGGACCATGAAGCATTTCCGTTGAAAACCCGTCATTTTCTAAGATCTCAGCTATATGTTCTGCGACGTATTCAGCGCTACCCATTGTACTGCCGCTGATTAAGGTTATCGTGCTCATCATGATCCTTGCTAAATTAAAGAGCAGCTATTGTACGCTGTGAATCTATTGGGATCTACCTGTGGATAATGTGGTTAACTGGTTTCTGCTTTACGGTTTTATTGTCCTTATTATCGGGTTTTGCAGGGAGATCAATGTTTCTGTTGACTGGATCTCGTCAATAGTCTGTATCTTGTTGATAAGTACGTCCTGAAGAGCTTCGATAGATCGACACATGACCTTAATGAAAATGCTGTAGTGTCCTGTGGTGTAATAAACTTCAACGACTTCATTAAGCATATCGAGTTTCTTTAATGCAGCCGGATAGTCTTTTGCGCTTTTCAATATGATGCCGATAAAGCAGCACACATCGAACCCCAATTGTTTGGCACTAATATCAACCCGAGTCCCTGTGATGATCCCTGATTGCTTCATTTTTTCTACACGGACATGAATTGTTCCTGGGCTTACCGCGAATTTTTTGGCTAATTCTGCGTAAGGTGTACGAGCGTTTTCCATTAAAGCGTGAAGTATGTCACGGTCTAAATTATCGATCTGATAAATTTCTGCCATTTTCAATCCCTATTTTTGAATAATATTCATTTTTATAGTCTAAAAATTATCGTTTGTAGATCTTATTCAATATTTTTATTATCAGATATTGAATTTGTACCTCATTTTGTTGCTTAATCTATACCAACAGGACACAGGGTCACTAAAAATTTTGAGATCAGCATCATGAAAACATCCTTCATTGAAAAACAGCAGCAGATTAGTTTTGTGAAATCATACTTTTCCCGTTTGCTGGAGAAACAACTTAGTTTAATCGAAGTTCAAGGACCTATCTTGAGCCGTCTTGGTGATGGTACTCAGGATAACTTGTCTGGCCATGAAAAAGCGGTTCAGGTGAAAGTGAAAACTTTGCCGGATGCTACATTTGAAGTGGTTCATTCTCTGGCGAAATGGAAACGCAAAACATTAGGTCGCTTTGGTTTTCAGGCTGAACAAGGATTGTATACCCACATGAAGGCTCTGCGTCCTGATGAAGATCGCTTGACTCCTATCCATTCTGTCTTTGTTGATCAGTGGGATTGGGAGAAAACGATGGGTGAAGGTCAGCGTTCACTCGACTATTTAAAACAGACAGTAGGCAAAATCTACGAAGCAATAAAAGAAACACAACAAGCAGTAAGTAAGGAATTTGGTCTGGCACCGTTCCTGCCAGATCAAATTCACTTTATTCACAGTGAAGAGCTTCTGAAACGTTACCCTGATCTGGATGCTAAAGGTCGTGAGCGTGAGGCCGCTAAAGAGTTTGGTGCGATTTTCCTGATGGGTATTGGTGGTAAATTGTCTGATGGTCAGGCACATGATGTACGCGCGCCGGATTACGACGATTGGACGACACCAAACAGTGATGGTTTCTTTGGTCTGAACGGTGACATCATTGTCTGGAACTCAGTTTTGCAGGATGCTTTTGAAATTTCTTCAATGGGTATCCGTGTTGATGCAGAAACTTTGCAACGTCAGCTTGCGCTGACTGGTGATGAAGATCGTCTGCAATATGATTGGCATCAGGCGCTGATTAAAGGTGACATGCCGCAATCTATTGGTGGCGGTATAGGGCAATCCCGTTTGGTGATGTTGTTGCTGCAAATGGCACATATTGGTCAGGTTCAGTGCGGTGTTTGGTCACCAGAAATCATTGAATCCGTTGAGGGCGTACTCTAAGTTTTAATTTAGCCATCTTCTCCATGAACGGTTTGTAATCCCGGTATTAAAATGCCAGATATGATCAAATATCCGCATAATACCGGGTTTTTCATTTTTGCATAATCGATCATTAGTTGTTCTTTTACCTGTTCTAAATTATTGAGCTTCAATAAGAGAATTAAAAAATCGATTCAGCCTAACCTATTCAATAAGTTAGTTTTTTTTCTTTACTTACCTTCTTCTTAAACGTTTCTATGATGATCACATTTTCGTATCAATCGTGTTGTCTTTAGTATTTAGCTTTATATGATGACTGATTAGCGAAACGTTTCGCTAAGAGGCGTATAAAAATGAAAAAAGGTGTTTTATTACATTCTGGTATTTCAGCCGTTATTTCTCGTTTGGGGCACACTGATCAGATTACAATCAGTGATGCGGGGTTACCTATCCCGTCGTCTACCCAGCGAATTGATTTAGCGCTAACCCAGGGAACTCCCGATCTGTTATCTGTTTTTGATGTTGTTGTTCAGGAAGTACAAGTTGAAGCGGCCATTTTGGCCACTGAAATTATTGAACACAATCCGCAAATACATGAGCAAATCATCAAGCGTATTGCTGATCTCGAAATACAACAGGGAAATCCAATTGCGATAAAGTATGTCAGTCATAGCATTCTGAAAGCGAAAACAGAGAAGAGCAAAGCAGTTATTCGTACGGGAGAATGTTCTCCTTATGCCAATATCCTGCTTTGCTCTGGTGTAACTTTCTGAGGATATTATGGAGCCATTACTGGAGTTAAAGGAGATTGATAAGACTTTCCCTGGGGTAAAAGCGTTGTCAGGGGCAGCGTTACGTGTTTATCCAGGGAAAGTGATGGCGTTAGTCGGAGAAAACGGTGCCGGCAAATCCACGATGATGAAAGTCTTGACTGGTATTTATAAAAAAGATGCTGGCACGATCTGCTATCTTGGACAAGAAGTGGCTTTCTCCGGTCCTAAATCGTCTCAGGAATCGGGTATTGGCATTATTCATCAAGAGTTAAACCTCATCCCTCAATTAACGATTGCTGAAAACATTTTTTTGGGACGTGAATTCGTCAATAAATTGGGCGTCATCAACTGGAAAAAAATGTATGAAGAAGCCGATAACTTGTTGAGGCGTTTAAATATCCGCTACAGCAGCTATCGGCTTGTTTCTGAATTGTCCATTGGTGAGCAACAAATGGTAGAAATTGCCAAGGTGCTGAGTTTCCAATCCAAAGTCATCATTATGGATGAACCTACCGATGCCCTGACTGATACCGAAACTGAATCCTTATTTCATGTCATACGGGAACTGAAAGCGCAAGGATGTGGCATTGTCTATATATCCCATCGTTTGAAAGAGCTTTTTGAAATTTGTGATGATGTGACGGTATTACGCGATGGGCAATTTATTGGTGAACAGCCCATTAATGCTCTGAACGAAGAGCAATTGATCGAAATGATGGTGGGGCGAAAGCTAAAGGATCAATACCCACGTTTGGATCTACCGAGAGGTGAAAAACGACTGGAAGTTGAAAACCTCTCTGGATCGGGGATCAATAATGTCAGTTTTTCCCTGTTTGGTGGAGAAATTCTGGGGATCTCCGGATTGATTGGCTCTGGTCGTACTGAACTGATGAAGGTGATTTATGGAGCTTTGCCAAAAACTGAAGGTAAGATCTTGCTCGATGGCAAACCTCTGACGATCCGCAATCCACAGGAGGGACTCACCAATGGCATTGTCTATATTTCTGAAGACCGTAAGCGTGATGGATTAGTTTTACAAATGTCGGTCAAAGAGAATATGTCCCTCACTGCATTATGCTATTTCAGCCGAAATTCTTGTCTTTTGAATCACTCCTCAGAACAAAAATCCGTTGCCGACTTCATCAAGCTGTTCAATATAAAAACACCCTCAATGGAACAAACTGTAGGTCTGCTTTCTGGCGGTAATCAGCAGAAAGTTGCGATTGCCCGTGGATTAATGACTCGACCAAAAATATTGATTCTTGATGAGCCAACCAGAGGCGTAGATGTAGGGGCGAAAAAAGAAATCTATCAGCTTATCAACCAGTTTAAAAAAGAAGGCTTGAGCATTATTTTGGTTTCTTCTGAGATGCCTGAAGTAATGGGAGTGAGTGACCGTATCCTAGTCATGTATGAAGGTAATATCAGCGGGGAATTCGACGCCAAAGGTGTTTCTCAGGAAGCATTGATGGCCGCTGCTGTTGGTAAGCAATATATAAGCAAACAACCTATTGGTACACAATCTATCGACAAGCAAAATACGGCTAATTAAAAGAGAATGGTCAAGGATAATGGATATGAACTCTAGTACAGCGCCAGCCTCCCGACGTTGGTTTACTAAAACGTGGTTGATGGAGCAAAAATCACTCATTGCGCTCTTATTGTTGATTGCTGTGGTTTCTTTCCTTAGCCCCAATTTTTTCACATTGAATAACTTATTCAACATCCTCCAGCAAACTTCTGTCAACGCTATCATGGCGGTTGGAATGACGTTGGTTATCCTGACATCGGGAATTGATCTATCTGTTGGTTCTCTGCTGGCTCTGACAGGAGCTATGGCGGCATCAATGGTAGGAGCAGACATCAATGCTTTGCTCGCTGTTGCTGGTGCTTTGGTATTGGGGGCTGCAATTGGGGCTTGTACAGGTGTGATTGTTGCGAAAGGCAAGGTTCAGGCATTTATTGCGACATTGGTGATGATGTTATTACTGCGCGGAGTGACCCGGGTTTATACCGATGGGAGTCCGATTAATATGGGGTTCAGTGACAATGCGGAGCTGTTTGGTTGGTTTGGTATTGGGCGTCCATTAGGAGTACCTACACCTGTGTGGATTATGTTACTGGTGTTTATCGCTGTTTGGTTCATTCTTCATCACACTCGTCTTGGCCGTTACATCTATGCATTAGGCGGAAATGAATCTGCGACACGTTTATCAGGTATTAATGTTGATAAAATAAAAATAATTGTTTATTCCCTATGTGGTCTGTTGGCTGCACTGGCCAGCATTATCGAAGTTGCCCGATTATCTTCTGCTCAACCCATGGCTGGAAGTGGTTATGAACTGGATGCCATTGCAGCAGTCGTACTGGGTGGAACCAGTTTGGCAGGAGGCAAAGGGCGCATTGTTGGTACGTTGATTGGTGCGCTGATCTTAGGCTTTTTAAACAATGGATTGAACTTGTTAGGAATTTCTTCCAACTACCAAATGATCGTCAAGGCAGTTGTGATTTTACTTGCGGTCTTGGTTGATAACAAAAGTAGTAAATAACCTCACCCTACAGGAAAAAAACAACATGAAAATGAAGAAGCTGGCAACCATTCTCTCCGTCATGGCATTAAGCGCCACCATGAGTGCTAATGCACTGGCGAAAGATAGCATTGCATTGGTTATTTCAACTTTGAATAACCCCTTCTTTGTCACAATGAAAGATAGCGCACAAAAAGAGGCTGATAAGTTGGGGTATAACCTGATTGTGCTTGATTCTCAGGATAACCCGGCAAAAGAGTTGGCCAATGTACAGGATTTGACGGTTCGTGGCATAAAATTGATGTTAATTAATCCAACCGACTCGGATGCCGTTGGTAATGCAGTGATCATGGCAAATAAGGCGAATATTCCGGTTATCACTCTTGACCGTTCAACGTATAAGGGCAATGTTATCAGCTATATTGCCTCCGACAGCCGTTCAGGCGCCAAAATGGCAGCTGATTTTATCGCTGGAAAATTAGGTAATGATGTCAAAGTCATTCAATTGGAAGGTATTTCAGGAACTTCAGGTGCGCGTGAACGTGGTGAAGGTTTTGGTCAGGCAGCCCAAAAACACAAATTCAATATGTTGGCTAGTCAGCCCGCTGACTATGATCGTACAAAGGGAATGAATGTCATGCAAAACCTGCTGACAGCTCATCCGTCAGTACAAGCTGTTTTCGCTCAAAATGATGAAATGGCTCTTGGTGCATTGCGAGCGTTGCAGACAGCCGGTAAAGAAGATGTGCTGGTTGTCGGATTCGATGGTACTGACGATGCTCTTAAGGCTGTACAGAGCGGTAAATTGGGAGCAACGATCGCACAGCGTCCAGATCAAATTGGTATCATCGGTGTTCAGACCGCGGACAAAGTGTTAAAAGGTGAAAAAGTTGACGCCACTATTCCGGTTGAGTTGGAATTAGTTATCAAAAAATAATTAGCATTACGATGTAGCTATCGAGATTGGTGGCTGCATCGTTGTTGAGCAAGTAATAGCAGCTGAACAGGAATAAATGTAATGAGTATGGCAAAATTGGTGGTGATGGGCAGCATCAATGTAGATCACATATTGAATCTCGATTCTTTTCCTCAACCAGGTGAAACAGTGAAAGGAGAACAGTATAGGGTTGCATTTGGAGGAAAGGGCGCAAATCAGGCAGTTGCTGCTGGTCGTTGCGGTGCTGACATTATATTTATTGCTTGCGTTGGCCAAGATGATATCGGTGCACGGATTTACCAGCAGTTGGCGAAAGATAATATTAATACCTCCTCAATTGAAATTATTGAAGGGGAAACAACGGGCGTTGCTCTGATTTTTGTTAATCAGCAGGGTGAAAATGTCATTGGTATTAATGCAGGGGCGAATAGGAGTTTAACCCCAGATTATTTCCTCCGCCATGACCACGTGGTCAAGGATGCTGATGCATTACTATTGCAGCTCGAAACACCATTGGAAACTGTACAGCTTGCTGCTGAAACGGCCAAGAAACACCATACTAAAGTGATCTTGAATCCAGCGCCAGCACAGCACATTTCAGATCGGCTGCTTTCGTTGGTGGATATCATCACTCCAAATGAAACTGAAGCAGAGTGCCTGACCGGCATTGTTGTCAAAGATGATGTTGGAGCGGAAAAAGCAGCTCAGGCCTTACATGATAAAGGAATAGAAACGGTTATTATCACATTGGGTAGCCGAGGCGTATGGCTGAGTGAGAAAGGTAATAAAGGTAAAATTGTTCCCGGATTTAAAGTAAAAGCGCTCGATACAATTGCTGCAGGGGATACATTTAATGGCACCTTGATAACGGGATTGCTGGAAGGAAAAGAAATGTTGTCAGCGATCCGTTTTGCTCATGCAGCGGCTGCGATTGCAGTGACACGTCAGGGAGCGCAGCCTGCGATTCCGTGGCGAAATGAAATTGATGCATTTCTATCTGAACAGGATTAACTGTGGCTACCATGAAGGACGTTGCCCGTCTGGCGGGCGTCTCAACATCAACTGTTTCTCATGTGATTAATGACAATCGTTATGTCAGTGAGAGCGTGAAAAAGAAAGTCAATGCAGCGATTGAGGAATTGAATTATGCCCCGTCTGCTGTGGCAAGAAGCTTGAAAATCAAGCAAACTAAAACCATTGGTATGTTGGTTACGGCCAGTGATAATTCCTTTTATTCAGAAGTTGTCAGAAGTGTTGAAAGCAACTGTTACGAACGGGGATATAGTTTAATTCTGTGTAATACCGAAGGTAACGTTACCCGTATGGTTCGCAGTATGGAAACCTTGCTACAAAAGCGTGTTGATGGCCTGTTAATCATGTGTTCTGAAACTCAGCGCCCACCCAGTAACGTCCTGCGCCGTTATCCATTGATTCCGATGGTAATCATGGATTGGTCTCCTTTTGATATCTGCAATGACATTATTAAGGATAATTCCCTACAAGGGGGAGAAATGGCCACCAATTATCTGATCAGTCGAGGCTTTCGCAAAATTGCCTGTATCACTGGCCCACGAGATAAGACACCTGCCTGCCAGCGTTTGGCTGGATATCAAAAAGCGATGCAAGAAGCTGGGCTGGAGATTCCCGTTGGATATGAAATCTACAGTGATTTTGAGTTTGCTGGCGGATTGTCATCAATGAAGCAACTACTCCAATTATGTGAACCACCGGAAGCCTTATTTGCGGGTAACGATGCTATGGCGATTGGAGCTTACCAAGCCTTGTATCAACAGGGGCTTTCTGTACCGGATGATATCTCCATTATCGGATATGACGATATTGCAATCGCACCTTACTTGATTCCTCCGTTGACAACCATCCATCAACCAAAAGATGAATTGGGTAAATTGGCGATTGATAGCTTGCTTTATAGAATGGATCATCCAGAAAGTGAGCCAAAACAACTGATTTTGACGCCTGAATTAATCGAGCGAAGTTCTGTCGCCTGCCGTTAATCAGTTTATTTCTTCTTAATTAAGTTATTGCCGTCTTCTTTATTCAGTAATAGGAAAACAGTAGAAGAAATCAAGGTAATCACTCCCATCGTAATCAAAGTATAGTGAAAATGGCTCACGGCTGAGCCATACCCTATTGACTCATAAAACCGCAGGGCTGCCGCACTGACGGTTACCCCAAAGCTGATAGATAACTGTTGAGTAACTGCTAGCAGGCTATTACCGGCACTGGCATTGTTATCATTCAGATCACCCAGGGTGATTGTGTTCATCGCTGTAAACTGTGTGGACATCACCATTCCCAATATAAAAAGAGGAATTATTAAAAATGCGATAGGGAGTTCCGGTGTCTGTAGTGAAAATTGCGAAATCATTACACCGATAATAATTGTGACCCAAATAAGCGTATTTCTATATCCAAAACGAGTCAGTATCTTGGTGACAAAAGATTTGGCTAAAATTGAACCAATTGCGTTCGGTGCCATCATTATTCCTGCAATCACAGCTGAAAACCCAAACCCCATTTGCAACATCAAAGGAATAATAAATGAAAGCGATCCCGTACTTAGTCGAGTAGCAATATTGCTGGCGATGCCAATTGAAAATGTACGTGTTTGGAACAACTGGAGATTAATGAGAGGATTTGGATGTCTTTTAGCATGGAAAACATATCCCGCTAGCATGATGATACCACTAGAAAATAAAGCGAGAGGAATATAGCCAGAAAATGAGTTATGCCCAAATAAGTCAAAGCTGACTGAAATCACTACCAAGCCTATACTAAACAACATAAATCCCAGAAAATCGAAAGGGCATTTGGGCATGGTTAAATTGGGCATATTCTTTTTGGCATAAATGATACCCAATAAACCAATGGGAATATTAATGATAAAGATCCAATGCCATGTTGCATAGGTCACTAACAACCCACCAAACATTGGACCCAAAATCGGACCCAGTAATCCTGGCATGGTGACAAAGTTCAGAATAGGTAACAGTTCGCTACGCGGATATGTTCTTAGCAAAGCCAGACGAGCAACAGGCATCATCATAGCTCCACCTATACCTTGAATAATTCTGGATATAACTAAGGAGGGGAGATTGTGCGATAGTGCACAAGCAAGCGAGCCTAAAGAAAAGAAAGAAACAGCATAAATGAATACCGTACGAGTGCCAAATCTATCAGCGAGCCAACCGCTTACGGGAATTAGCATCGCTACAGTTAAGGTATAACTGACAATAGCAGGCTGCATTGCCAGTGGAGAATGATTAAGACTTTTAGCAATTGCCGGTAGTGCAGTGTTAAGAATTGTGGCGTCTAAAGACTGCATAAAAAAAGCCATGGCCGCAATCCAAGGTAACCCCGACATACTGCGTGCAGATTTAACCATTAGATATCCCGTTTATTTTTTATGATAATTAGTGAATACGTAATATTTTAATACATTAAACTCAAACTATTTTTGGTTACTAATAAATCAATCACATCATCCAAGGTCGATTGACTGTTGTTACAGGCTGTTATAGACAATCGCACTAACAATCGTTGTATGCCACATGGATTTAATGATTGTTGTCTAAAACGTCAATTTTAGAATAAAAAAAGCGCGAAATGGTCGATTTTGTTGAAAAAAAACACGAACAGAAAAAAAATCGAAAAAAACTCTTGTCACCGCCGGAAAACTCCCTATAATGCGCCACCACTGACCGACGCTGAGCTGAGACACGCCGCGGCGGGCAGCGAAGAAAAGCGAAAATAAGCGCTTGACTTCGGAGGCGAAACGCGTAAGATACGCAGCCTCGCAACCCGGAAGCACTTCCCGGTTGCCCCGCTCTTTAACAATTGAATCAGACAATCTGTGTGGGCACTCGCAAGACACTATCCACGCCGAAAGGCGAAAAAGATACCAAGTCTTGAAGAGTGACTGAACAGTTAAT
>NZ_JAQRFI010000033.1 GCF_028598805.1 Xenorhabdus yunnanensis
ATCATGATAAAAATGTCGTCATTGCTCGGCTTTGATCCTGTGTCACGGCGTAAAAATCCGGTAGAAACTGAGGAAGAGGACGAGTTAGACCGCCTATGAATGCATGGGAGCAATACGCTTTTGATATCCAAAACGGCACAATTCCGGCCTGTAAGCGCCTGAAACAAGCAGTGAAACGCTATCATAACGACCTGAATAACCCGATTTATACGTTTGATTCTGAGGTTGTGGCGCGTTTTATTGCCTTCTCCCGTCTCTGTCCACATGTCAAAGGCCATTTACGCGGTAAACCGATAATCCTTGAGCCGTGGCAGCAATTCGCTTTTGCCAATCTGTTCGGCTTCAAGGTAAAGGCTACTGGCCGCAGGAAGTACCGCAGCGCTTATATTCAGGTGCCACGTAAAAATGCGAAATCCACCGTTGCCGCGATATTGGCGAATTGGTTCTTAGTGATGGAGTCAGGCCAGCAGGATATTTACACTGCCGCCGTGAGCCGTGATCAGGCGCGTATCGTGTTTGATGATGCCCGCCAGATGAGTTTGTTATCAAAGCCGCTGAAAAAGCGGCTATCTATCCAGCAACATAAAGTGACCTACCCGAAAACCAATAGCCTGTTAAAGCCACTGGCAGCCAAAGCCGCCACCATTGAAGGGACAAACCCCAGCCTTGCCATTGTCGATGAGTACCATTTGCACCCCGATAACGCGGTGTACTCTGCCCTTGAATTAGGCATGGGCGCACGCCCCGAAGGCATTCTGTTTGCCATTACGACAGCAGGCAGTAACGTTATCTCAGCCTGTAAACAGCACTATGATTATTGCTGTCAGATATTGGATGACGAAGAACAAAATGAATCCCTGTTTGCCCTGATCTACGAGCTGGACGACGAGAACGAGATTGATGATGAGCGGCTTTGGGTGAAGGCCAATCCCAATCTGAATATTTCCGTAGACACTGCCTCATTGCATGACACCATCCAAAAAGCCCGTGGCATACCCTCGCAATGGACAGAGATGTTAACCAAGCGCTTTAATATCTGGTGTCAGGGGGAAACGCCGTGGATGGGTGAGGGCGCTTGGAAAGCCTGTCAGACTGATTATAATGAAAGCGACCTGAAAGGACTGGAGTGCTACGCCGGACTGGATTTATCGTCAACGGGCGATATCACCAGTGTGTGTTACACCTTTCCTGTGGATAATGAACTGTTATTACTGACTCGTCATTACCTACCCGAAGCCCAGTTGCAGAATCCGGCCAATAAGAATCGGGCTGTTTATCGTCAATGGGCGCAAGCAGGCTGGATATGCACCACGCAAGGCGACTGCATTGATTATGACCGTATCCGTGATGATATTCTCAAAGACAGCCAGCACTTTGATATCAGGCTGGTGGGCTTTGACACATGGAACGCCACGCACCTACGCACCCAATTGCAGGGCGCGGGGCTGGATGTTGAGCCGTTCCCGCAAACTTATATGCGCTTTAGCCCTGTGGCTAAATCAGCCGAAGTCTTTGTTAACCGCAAAATTATTCGTCACAACGGCGATCCGGTGCTCGCATGGGCGATGTCCAATGTGGTGATGGAGACAGACGCGAACGCCAATATCAAGCCCAACAAGAAAAAATCAGCGAACAAAATCGACCCTGCGATTGCGTTTCTGATGAGTTTTGGCACATGGCAAGTAGAGCATGAAGAGTTTGCGTTTATCTTAAGTGATAAACAACAGCAGCGACTGGATAGTTTTGATGGGATTTAGATAACTATCTGATTTTATTTTCTTAATAATTACTTGAAAAATCAATGAGTAGTGATATTGTTGCTTATCATAAGAGTTGCTTATTAATGTAATAAAGATACAGAACTAGGGATTTTTAATAGGGTGATAGATGAGTAATACATCAATAATTACATGTGTAGGGGATTTTCTTCGTGTTGTTAAGAAATTTTCTCCTAACAATAAACGTGTTTTTTACCGTGGGCAAAGAAATTCAGAATATGGTATTAATTCGAGTTTAAGTAGGTTATTAAAATATTCTGATTCAAAACTAAAACCTTATTATGTTGAAAAATATAATTTAATTACTGAGGGTAATCAACACTATGATATTTAAAAATATGAATTAGCACATGAACTATATTCAAAATTTAAGGAAAAGCATATAGTCTATTCTGATGTAAATATTATTAACGGTTATAGAATGAATGATATTGATCTTCATGTAACTGCTCAGCATTATGGACTATCAACCCGAGTTATTGATTGGACTAATAGCCCTTTAATTGCATTATATTTCGCAATTGAAAAAGAGAAGGATGGCGAAATTAAAAAGAAATATGAAGAGATTAAAAAGGAGTATGAAAAACTTAAAAATAAACATAAAAAAAATGAGTGTCAAGATGACAAGATTGAAGATGACTCTAAGATAATAAATGCCGCGGTGTTTATGATCTGGAATGAACAATCCAATCCACTGGACGTGTGTTCTAGCGATCGTTTTTTTAAAGAAATTGAAGAAGAGAAAAAATTCCATCAAAAAATACACGAGCTTTGCGCACGGTTTTTTATGAAACATCGTGATTTTTATCAAGGGAGTGATCAAGTAAAATACAAAGAAACACCTTTAATTAAATCTGATCTTACAACACTTATTAATGAGTTTCTTGTTGATTTTAGATATTTCAAGAGTGCCAATCCTGTAAGGCTAAATTCAAAAATTCATTTAATTGATATTATAGATAAATTACCTGAGAAATATACAGATACATTCGATAAAAGTGCTTATGATTTTCCTGAATTATTTATCAGTTTTTCAGATGATAATTATTCAAGATCGTCTGCTGCTATTGATATTTTCAATAATTATAATACTATCATCGAACCATTACCAATTAATAAGAGGATAAAAAATCAACAAGGAGCGCTAATGTTTTGTAATAACATAAAAGATGAGGTTTATCCACCGGACGCATTTAATAATGATAATACTATAACTACTATCGATGACAAATCATTAGACAATATTAACAAAAATACTGGACTATTAAAAATAATCATACCTGAAGAAAGTATAGAGCCTATAAGAAAAGAGCTGGAGCTGTACGGTTTTTCGAAAGATTTTGTGTATCCTGAAATCATATCTTTCACTGAATACATGCAAGAGAAGATAGTATTTAACCGTAGCATTTAATTCTATTACGGCTCGAAAATCACCTTGAACGGAGGTGAGAGGCAGTAGTAGCACCATTATTAATGACACATAACGCAAAAAGTTAAGCGTTTATACTGATTCGCTTATTGAGTCAGATAAACCAATCAGTTAAAGTAGCCCCGCCATTGGCAAAATTCAATGGTCAAGGTTTTGCAGCCTTGAATGTATCCCACTGGTAGGAAATTTCTACCAGTGTGTCTGCTATCGCCTTTTCAATGGCGGTTCAGGCAGGGGAGGTTTCGACCTCACCGGTTGGATACATCCGGTCTGCAAACCCTGTCCGAATCGCCACCATCAATGATCAATTAATGGAAGGGGTAGCAGGAATGAATAACGTTAGAAATGACTGGCATCAAGCTGATATTATTGCTGCATTACGTAAACGTGGTACAACCTTAGCGGCTGTCTCCCGTGAATCGGGACTCAGTTCATCGACATTAGCGAATACACTTAGTCGGCCTTGGCCGAAAGGTGAATGGATTATCGCTAATTACCTCGAAATACATCCCTCAGAAATCTGGCCTAGCCGCTATTTTGATAGTAACGGTCAACTTATCAAACGAACTACCCGAAAAGTTTCTAATTAGCGGAAATTTAGTTAAAAAATATCTCCGTGGGGTAACGATTACCCCACACAGTGTCTTCCTTTGGTTCGGTTTTCATCTCTTCCAAAATAAATATTCATCCATTACTTTGTTACTATGCTTTATTATGTTTTTGTATTAGTGCAATGAAACGTGGGGTAATATCTGGGGTAATAAAATGAATAATCTGTCTTTTCTTGAATTAAAATCCATTAAAAATCAATAGGAAATAAATTAATGCTAAGTTATCGCCACAGCTTCCATGCCGGCAACCATGCTGATGTGCTAAAGCACACAGTGCAAAGCCTGATCATTGAATCAATGAAAGAAAAAGAAAAACCTTTCCTATATCTGGATACTCACTCTGGCGCAGGCCGCTTTCAATTGAGTGGGGAGCATGCTGAGCGTACGGGAGAGTATCTGGAAGGTATTGCCCGTATTTGGCAGCGTGATGATATTCCGGAAGAATTGGCGGCGTACATAAATGCCGTGAAAGCGCTGAATCCATCTGGCTCTCTACGCTATTACCCGGGTTCTCCGCTGATTGCTCGTCACTTATTGCGGGAATATGATGAGCTTAATCTGAGTGAATTACATCCCAGTGATTTTCCTTTGTTGCGTACGGAATTCTCCCGCGACAGACGCACCCGTGCCCTGCGGGAAGATGGTTTCCAGCAGCTGAAATCAAAACTGCCGCCAAGAAGCCGTCGTGGATTTGTACTAATCGACCCATCTTATGAATTGAAGTCGGATTATCAAAATGTCGTTCTGGGCATTCAGGAAGGACATAAGCGCTTTGCAACAGGTACTTATGCACTGTGGTATCCCGTTGTTCTGCGTCAACAGATTAAACGCTTGGTGAAGAAGCTTGAAGCAACAGGTATCCGCAAGATTTTACAAATTGAACTTGGCGTGCGTCCTGATAGTGATCAACGTGGTATGACGGCATCAGGCATGATCGTCATTAATCCACCGTGGAAATTGGAGCAGCAGATGAAGGCAATATTGCCTTGGCTGCATCAGGTGCTGGTTCCTGAAGGTATAGGGCATACATCAGTAGAGTGGATTGTACCTGAATAAGGTAAGGGTTCAGCATGGCGTTATCATTAGATGTATTTCATTAAATATATTGTTATTCAATGAATTATCTCTGAGTACGTTATGGCGTGATATCACTCAATAGCCGTGGCCTATGGTAATGAGAGTTAGAATCGTCCTTCGTCAGTGATAACTTTTTGTAATAATAGACGCCAGGTTGAACTTTAGCAGTAACTTAATTGATTAGACGGAAGTGACCTAAGATGAATAAACATTACGATTATATTGCAATTGGTGGCGGCAGTGGTGGCATTGCTTCCATTAACCGTGCTGCCATATATGGGCAGAAATGTGCCCTGATTGAAGCAAAGGCATTAGGTGGGACATGTGTTAATGTGGGCTGTGTACCGAAGAAAGTGATGTGGCACGCTGCTCAAGTTGCAGAATCTATTCATCAATATGGTCCCGATTATGGTTTTGATACCACCGTCAATCGTTTTGACTGGAAAAAACTGATTGCCAGCCGCACTGCCTATATTGATCGCATCCACCAATCGTATGAGCGCGTATTGGGGAACAATAAGGTGGATGTCATTCAAGGATTCGCCCGTTTTGTTGATGAACATACTGTCGAAGTTAATGGTGAAAAAATCACAGCTGACCACATTCTGATTGCAACAGGTGGTCGCCCGGTACGCCCTGATATTCCCGGTGCGGAATATGGCATTGATTCAGATGGTTTCTTCGATCTTGATGAAATGCCGAAGCGTGTTGCCGTAGTGGGCGCTGGCTATATTGCGGTTGAGATCGCCGGTGTTTTGAATGCACTGGGCAGTGAAACTCATCTATTTGTCCGTAAACATGCGCCTCTGCGCTCTTTTGACCCGATGATTGTGGAAACACTGTTGGAAGTCATTAAAAATGAAGGGCCGATACTACATACGGAAGCAATATTACAATCCGTGATTAAAAATAGTGATGGCAGCCTGACAGTTAAATTACAAGATGGCCGGGAGCAGACGGTTGATACGTTAATCTGGGCGATTGGGCGTGAACCAATGACGGATAAGCTGAATCTGGCTGCGACAGGTATTGAGCTGAATGAGAAAGGCTATATCCAGGTCGATAAATATCAGAATACGAATGTCAGCGGTATTTATGCGGTTGGTGATAATACAGGTGCAGTGGAATTGACGCCGGTAGCGGTTGCCGCTGGGCGTCGTTTGTCAGAGCGCCTGTTTAATAACAAACCGGAAGAGCACTTGGATTACTCCAATATACCCACAGTGGTATTCAGCCATCCTCCCATTGGCATCGTGGGGTTGACGGAGCCACAGGCCAAGTCTGAGTATGGTGAAGATCAGGTTAAGGTTTATACATCATCATTTACCGCCATGTATACTGCCGTGACACAACACCGCCAGCCATGCCGCATGAAACTGGTCTGTGCGGGAGCTAATGAGAAGATAGTTGGCATCCACGGTATTGGCTTTGGAATGGATGAAATGCTGCAAGGTTTTGCGGTTGCCCTGAAAATGGGAGCAACGAAAAAGGATTTCGATAATACGGTTGCGATCCATCCGACAGCGGCGGAAGAGTTTGTTACTATGAGGTAATTGGAGAAGGTAGAAATAACGTCTACTTATTTCTCTGAAAAGCAAAAGGCCAAAATAGTTTGGCCTTTTGTATTGTGAAAAAGGTTATCTACAGCAGTTAGCGCAGTTCTCTGTTGAAAATCGTATTAGAACTAGTTGAACATACGAAAAGTAGGCTTGAATTTATATGATTCTGACATTGCTATTTTTAGCATCGTAATTCTATGGTAATTCCCCGCGTAATAATATTCTTCTATCTTACTTTTGCCTAAAATAAGAGAAGGTTTTATAGCCAATACCTTGTAACAAGTACTAAAAATACAGGTATAGAAGAATAATCTTTTTTTGTATTTTATGGCTATTATTTTCTGAGGTAACTATTAGATTCCCCTAGTGTTGGGAGGTTCTTATTAATTTTTTTATGATTTTTTAAAATATGTGTTTATGTGTTTATGTGTTTATGTGTTTATGTGTTTATGTGTTTATGTGTTTATGTGTTTATGTGTTTATGTGTTTATGTGTTTATGTGTTTATGTGTTTATGTGTTTTTTGATAATGCCTTGTATAGTCTTTGTATTATAAAATAATATTCCATAATACATGAATAATTGATATTTTAATCTGCTTTGTTTATTCTCTATAAAGCCATATGTTTAATAGTATTAAATAGTATTAAATAGTATTAAATAGTATTAATAACGTATGTTATTTTTTATTTTAGTTTGTGTAAATATTCGGTAGCTAACATTTCCTCTCAAAAACCTTACTCATTAATTTTGTAATGTACAGCAAAATTGAAAAGAGAATAGTTTATAGAGCTTAAATAACATTGAGAGGACTAATTATGTTAGTCTTGAACACCAAAGAGCTTTCAAAATAATACACTAACATTTAATTGGTTATCAATGCAATAAAATTGCATTGATCGCAACAAAGTAGTGCCTGCACTTTTGATTTCTTCTTTAAAATCAGTCTGTAGCACAACAAAAAAACAGGCAAAAATAATGCTCGATACTATTGGGAAACGTTTGAAATGTTGTAGAGCGGCAACTGGAAAAACCACACATGATGTGGTTGATCATGTACATGCTAAAGGAGAGGATATTTCGTACGCTACATATACACGTTGGGAATCGGGTAGTTCTTTTCCAGCAAGAAAAACTCACGTGATAGATCACATATCTGATTTTTTCAAAGAAAATGGCCTTCAGGTAGAGCCACAATGGATTTTGACTGGTGAAGGTTTTCCTCCACAATTAGCAGAATATACTAAGTTGGATGAAGACACTTTGTTTATATTGGCGAGTAGGACGTTGCCTGATGTTGAGCTGGTTCAGGTTGGAGGGCAATATGGGGAACCATATGTGAATTTTGGAGAGTTTTGTATCATTTCTAATGAAAATAATATCGAGTCTAATAATAATAAGTTGTGTTATGTAAGACACAGTGAAGGAGTGAAAATTGGAGTGGTGATAATTATGGATGAAAAACAGATTATTATACCTGGCAAGATTGATATGATATTGAATAAATATAATGTCATAGAATGTAGGAGAGTTAAATGGATTCAAAAAAAATAAAAATAGACTTTCATCATTATAGTAATGAGGTTATTAGGTTCCTTAATAACTTTGAACGTATAACATATGTATCTACCTTATTGGTTGAAAACAACAAAGTATCAGCTCATCAGAGCAACGGATATGCTGGTTGGGATCAAAAATTCTATTATGATGGAACATATAAAGATAGCTTATTGATAAAAATTGGTCTTGAGCTTACTAAAATAAAAGGAGGAGATGTAAGCACGGTTGTATGGGATGATGTTTTAAAGAATGATGTAAATAATATTATTGATAAAGAAAGAAGAAAACATAATATATTCCATGGCGTCAGTTTTATTTATGGTCTAACTGATAATATGAGCATGGCTATCAATATATAGCTAAATCAGCATAACTTGACGTAGTCTAAATACATTATAAGCAATGATACCTTGTCATTTGAATTCAGATGCTATGTCGTATTATGTTGGTTCTGCTATATGTACGGGAGAAGATACTTCTAAAAAATCTTTTGAAGGCCTAATCCTTCCTATGCGATTTGCATTGTTAAACTATTTTAAGGATTTATAATGTTTTCTAAAGAGTATCAGGTTGACGAACAACACCTCGATTTTCAAGGTATTGTTGATGGGCTTTATTATCCGTTCTATTTAGAATGGGCGCGACATGCATTTATGAAAGAGGCGTTAGGCTTAGACTTGGAAGAAGAATTCAAAGTCGGCCGCATGCATATCATTCTTGAATATAGTCTGCGTTTTAGAAAAAGCCTCCAACAAGGAAATAAAATGCAGGTAACTTGTAAGGTTACCAAGAACGAAAAGCGTAATCGGATTAATTTTGAGCAACAAATCTTGGTTGATGGTGTTGTATACGCTGACGCAACATTCGTGGCTACCTGCTTAGTGAATGGGCGTCCAACAGTGCCTGAAATTGTCATAAATGCTATTGTTGATTGATTGCTTTCAAACAGAAGAATGTAGCTATGCAAGGATGTAGAATGTTTAGCTAATGCTTGGTCAGTAGTAGTCTTTATCATAACAGAGCAAGCCGCCATACTTGCTCTGTTTTGCTTGTTAATAGAGATTACAACCCCGGAGCCTTCCACAATGAAGTCGTCAGCCCATCATCCACCAGATGAAGTTGGTCTGCATATACCGCTTGCCAATCTTTCTTCGCTTTTTGATAAACCTCGCGGTGGCTTAAATTTGGCTGGTATTCTCGCTCCCAACGTACCAATTTTTCTCCTGTGGCGGGCAGTGAGTCATATAATCCAACGCCAACACCAGCGGCAATCGCACAACCCAGAGCAGTTGCTTCTTTAACCACGGGTACTCGTACTGGCAGCCCGGTAATGTCAGACAAAATTTGGCTCCAGAGTTTGCCTTTTGAGCCGCCACCTGCAAATACCAGTGAATCAGGTTGAACGCCAGAGAATGACGAAACCATATCGAGGTTACACGCTGAGACAATAGCCGCGTTCTCTTCCAGTGCGCGAAATAGCGTTGCCTTGTTGCATTTTTCCGGATCAATCGAGAGATTGAGGAAAGACGGAGCTGCGTGATACCACGATTTAAAGCGCATAACATCGGAGAAAATCGGCATGATACCATGCGCTCCGGCAGGAACCCGCGCTGCCATATCTTCCAGCAGATTGTAGGTATCAACGCCCAATCGTTCTGCCAGCAATTTTTCTTCTGCGCAGAAAGCATCACGGAACCAACGCATGGTGAGGCCAGTAAAGAAGCTGATGGATTCTGCCTGTGCCATGCCGGGGATAACATGCGGGTTGATGCGGATATTCATGTTTGGATCAGTGATCGGTTCCGGCAGGTTAACAACTTGCTGCCAGAATGTTCCGCCGAGTACTGCGGTTTGGGCGGGTTTGACGACACCAATACCAAGACAGCCGAGCTGAACGTCTCCACCGCCCATAATCACAGGTGTACCGCTGCTTAGGCCACATTCTGCCGCTGCTTGTTCCGTGATATAGCCGAGCAAAGTTCCTGTTTCTTTGACGGGGGAGAGGATATCGGAGCGCAGTCCGGCCATTTCCAACAGGCTTGGGCGCCAATTGCGGCTGACTAAATCCAGCATGCCTGTTGTGCCCGCATTAGAGGGATCAACGGCCAGTTCGCCACTTAACATATAAGCCAGCCAATCGCTGATCATGGTTAAGGTGCTGGCTTGCCGATAGATATCAGGACGGTGATGCGCCAGCCAAAGCAGGCGCGGCATTGCTCCCAATGCCAAAGTTTGGCCGGAGTAGCGGTAGACGTCATACTCAAAGGTATTGTTGTAAAGCTCTTTCAGCTCACTGACTTCATGACTGGAGCGGGCATCTACGTTGGCACACGCCCAGATAGGATCGCCCCCGCGATTATAAAGGACAATGCCTTCCCGCATTGAACAGGCGGCAACGCCCTGAATCGCGGTGGCAGGCAGCTCCGCCTTTTGCAGTGCCTGCCGAATGCATTGGCAGGCCAGTTGCCAGTTGTTTTTCAGATCAAATTCCATCGAACCCGCAACATTCGGTACAGGTTGGTGTACCCACTCAGTTTGCCCAACGGAAACTTGATTCCCTTCGAGATCAAATATAACTGCACGGATACTGCCAGTTCCTGCATCAAGCGCCATCAGATACTTCCTTGATGGGTGAACATGAGCGCGTTGATTCATGATGCTATCCTCGTCTGTTGTTATCTTCTTTTTATTCGATATGGCACAGGGGATGGATAGAGATTATTAGTCGATCAAATTAGCATAGCTCTTGCGGTCTGTTCTTCTGTCACCAGTGAATTGATGTAGCCTCCTTTCAGCGCAGCAACGATAGCGTCTGCTTTTTCGATGCCACCCGCTACACCAATCACATTCGGGATGGTTTTCATCTCTGGCAAGGAGATACCGATCAGTTCCTTATGGATATCAATATCACTGACCAGTTCACCTTCCACGTTGAAGAAGTAACCAAGAATGTCTCCGACAGCACCTTTGCGGCCAAACATCAGTTGTTCGCCATCACTGATATAGCCGGAACGCATGATCGTTGCGTTTTGCTTCTGTTTGATAGCGCCAATCCCGACAATGGCAGTATCGGCTGCACTGGCAGCCAAAATCACGTCCCGTACACTGCGTTCTTCGCGGAATGTTGCCGCGACTTGATGTGTGGAAGCTCGCAGTGGTGCAGGAATGATGCTGACAGGACAGGCTGCATCAAGTTGACCGATGCCAGTCATGTAAGAGCCAACACCTCCCGATAGCGTCACCAGTCGAATTTGCTGGGATGAGATAAAACCGCTCAGGTGCTGTAAAGTGCACATGGGCGTTTCGCCAAATCCAATTGCCAATAGCTGATAAGGTTCAATCAGCGCCATCAACAGGTGAGCAGCCCCGATACCGAGACGGGAATTCAGATTCATGCCATCAAGGGTAGGTAATACGCGAACCTGTTTGAGATTGAAGCGCTTTTGCAAGGCATCTTCCAATTCCAGACACCCTTCATAGCGTGAATTGATCTGAACGCGGATCACGCCAGACTGCCGCCCTTTCTCTAACAGACGGGAGACTTTGAGGCGACTGAGGCCAAGCAATTCACCGATGTCCCCTTGCGTCAGACCATCGTGATAGTAAAACCAGGCAATTCGGGCCATTAGTTCTTCTTCACTCATGCTGTTTCCTGGATAGTTGTGACTTGAATAGTCAGTTTCCTCGGGTAATACGCTGTTCTCTGATACTGATTGTTTCTTGCTTAGTTTGATCGACATAATAACTTTTTTATCCACGGGGAAAGAATAAGCATGAAAGCCCCTGATGTACTAGAAACTTATCGCAAAATTTGAACATATTTTAATGTAGATCTAATTTTTTCACAAAACGTGATCTAATTATAGAAAAATTCTTAAGTTTTGAATTAGAGTTATGAACAAATGTTTTTAAAATAAATAAATGTTCACTTTCGCATCGGTGTCAGAAACGCAAGCCCAAAATGTCATGAGGTACGTGATGTCACAGAGCAATACCGCCGCTAATACCAATGATCCGCTTTACCTGAATCCTGCTGACAGCTCCCCACTTTTAGTTGTCCATGGGATCTGTAAGCAGTTTTCTGGCTTGATGGTGTTGAAGCAGATTGATTTCACGCTGATGCCAGGGCAGGTTCATGCATTACTGGGTGGAAATGGTGCCGGTAAATCAACGTTGATGAAAATCATTGCTGGTATTGAACAGCCTGATGCCGGAACCTTGATTGTGGATGGTGCTACTGTTAGCCATTTGACGCCTGCGAAGGCACATCAACAGGGTATTTATCTGGTTCCACAAGAACCTTTGTTATTCCCTAATCTTTCTGTTCAGGAAAATATTCTATTTCGTTTGCCGAAACATCAATCCAGTACAAGCCGAATGCAGGAATTACTCATTCAACTCGACTGCCAAATTGACTTGAAGGCTCCTGCGGGCAGCTTGAATGTAGCGGATCAGCAGTTGGTGGAGATTATGCGTGGTTTGATGCGCAATTCCCACATTTTGATTCTGGATGAGCCGACGGCTTCGTTGACGCCTGCAGAAACCGAACGTTTATTTGCACGATTACGAGAGTTACAGCAGCAACAGGTAGGGATTATTTTTATTTCCCATAAATTGCCTGAAATTCGTGAGATTGCGGATTATGTCAGTGTAATGCGAGATGGGGGCATCGCCCTCAGTGGCAAGACTGAGCATTTTACGACGGATATGATTATTCAGGCGATTACACCTGCGACAAAATCAACCGCATTGGCTGCTAATCAGAAATTGAGATTGGAAGCCAGAAGTAATATTAATGTGTCGGATCGCGGATCAAAGATACCTGTTCTGGAAGTGTCTTCTCTCTGCGGGGAAGGGTTCCGTGATATTTCCCTGAAATTACAGGCGGGAGAAATCGTTGGTTTGTCTGGTGTTGTGGGAGCGGGGCGCACAGAACTGGCAGAGACGTTATATGGATTGCGTCCTATTACGAGTGGAGACATTCGTTTTCGGCAGCAAGTAATCAATAAACTAGATACAGCAGAACGGTTGCAGCGTGGATTGGTTTATCTGCCTGAAGATCGGCAGGCTTCCGGCTTGTTTCTTGATGCTCTTTTGAGTTGGAATGTTTGTTCACTGACACACAGCCGAAGCACTTATTGGACACGTTCTGCCCACGATGTCGGAGTACTGGAGCGATATCGTCGGGCGCTCAATATTCGATTCCACGATATAAACCAGCCTGCACGCACCCTGTCTGGTGGTAATCAGCAGAAGATTCTGATTGCTAAATGCCTGGAGGCCAAGCCTACAGTATTGATCATTGATGAGCCGACGCGCGGTGTTGATGTTGGGGCGCGTAATGATATCTATCAGCTTATTCATAACATCGCCAACCAGCAGGTGGCGATTCTTCTGATTTCTTCTGATCTTGATGAAATTGTTCAGTTGGCCGATCGCGTGCTGGTCATGCATCACGGTGAGCTTTGTGGGCAACTTGATAAAGACCACATGAGTGTGGATGAGATTATGCATCTTTCTTTTGGCGAACTTCTTTTTAACGAAAAGGCAGGGAGAGCGTCATATTGAAATTTATTCAGAATAACCGGGAAGCTACAGCATTGCTCGCCATTTTGGGGCTGTTTATTTTGCTGGGGAGCATCGATCGTCATGCTTTCAGCTTCCAAACTATCACTATGATCTTTGGTAATGCCCAAATTCTGATTTTATTAGCAATGGGTGCTACGTTGGTCATGCTGACCCGCAATATTGATGTATCCGTCGGCTCAACCACCGGATTATGTGCGGTAGTACTGGGGCTGTCGCTTAATGCGGGGACTTAATTACGTTGTTGATTGGAATGGTGGCAGGGCTAATTAACGGTGTTCTGGTGGCGTGGTTGAAAATTCCGGCCATTGTTGCCACGTTGGGAACGCTTGGTTTATACCGTGGGTTAATGCTGTTGCTGACAGGTGGTAAATGGATCGAAGGTTTGCCCGCTGGGGTTAAATATCTCGCCAGACCGATGCTATTTGGTATTTCACCAATCGGTTGGTTGTTGATGTTATTGATTCTGGCGATGGCATGGATGTTAAAGAAGACTGAGTTTGGCCGCGGGTTTTATGCGACAGGAGACAATCTGCAAGGAGCTCGTCAGCTTGGTGCTCCTGTTAATGGCATTCGTATTACTGCATTTACCGTAAATGGCGTGATGGCGGCATTGGCAGGTATTGTGTTTGTGGCACAGATTGGCTTTATTCCTAACCAAACAGGGAATGGGCTGGAGATGAAAGCCATTGCCGCCTGTGTATTAGGTGGCATCAGTTTGCTGGGTGGAATGGGAACCGTCATAGGGGCGATTTTCGGGGCATATTTTCTGACGCAAATCGATAGTGTGTTGGTATTACTCAGGTTATCAGCTTGGTGGAATGATTTTATTGCTGGTCTTGTCCTACTGGCGGTGTTAGTACTGGATGGGCGCTTGCGTAGTGTTGTTGGGAAGAACCTACGCCAGCAGCGTTACGCCCGTTTCCTTGAACCGATAAAAAAACACGCTGCAAAAAACGAGAGGCCATAATGAATAAGATACAACGCTATGGGCAACGTTATGGCTGGGAAACGGCACTTTTGGCGTTGTTGGTGGCGGAAATTTTGCTGTTTGGCATGGTTAATCCAAGGATGCTGGATATCAATGTGCTGCTGTTCAGCACCAGTGATTTTATCTGCATCGGCATTATCGCGTTGCCGTTGACGATGGTAATTGTCAGCGGTGGTATTGATATCTCTTTTGGCTCGATTATCGGTTTATGTGCTATTGCATTGGGCGTTATGCATCAGGCTGATTTACCGATGATTGTGGCAATTCCTCTAACTTTGCTCGTCGGAGGACTATGCGGCCTGATTAATGCTGCCCTGATTTTCTATACGGGTGTGAATCCGTTGGTAATTACGCTCGGCACGATGTATCTGTTTGGTGGTAGTGCTTTACTGCTGTCGGGATTATCCGGCGCGACGGGCTATGAAGGCATCGGTGGTTTTCCTGATACATTTACTGATTTTGCTAACCTGACACTGTTCGACCTACCTGTTCCCTTGGTTATATTCATATTATTCACGTTGGCATTCTGGCTATTCATGCACCGTACCCACCATGGACGCAATGTTTTTCTGATTGGGCAGAACAGCCGTGTTGCCCGTTATGGTGCGATCCCCGTGAATCGAACATTATGCTTACTATATGCCTTGACTGGGCTGGCTTCGGCAATGGCGGCAATTATTTTGGTTTCCTATTTTGGTTCGGCGCGTTCTGATTTGGGAAGTTCTTTCCTGATGCCGGCTATTACTGCGGTAGTGCTGGGAGGTGCCAATATTTACGGTGGATCTGGCTCGATTATGGGGACAGCACTGGCGGTTTTGCTGGTGGGCTATTTACAGCAAGGTTTGCAGATGGCGGGAATTCCTAACCAGATATCTAGTGCGTTGTCTGGTGCCTTGCTGATTGCGGCGGTGATAGCGCGGTCTGCTTTGCTGCATTGTCATCAAATTTGTGATTGGTGGCACCGTCGGCGGGCCTCTGTTTCATAGCAATATATTTCATAACCATATATTTCTGAACAACATATTTCTGAACAACATATTTCTGAAACGTGAAAGATGATCTTGGAATAAAAATAAATGGAGATAGGCATGAAAGCACCAACAATGAAAAAGCTGGCTTTGGCTGCTGCATTAAGTCTGGGTTGTGTTTCCTGGGCTCAGGCGACAGATAAGATTGCATTTATCCCTAAATTAGTCGGTGTTGGGTTCTTTACCAGTGGCGGACAAGGTGCGATGGAAGCAGGTAAGGCTCTGGGTGTTGAGGTTACTTATGATGGCCCTACGGAGCCGAGTGTCTCGGGACAGGTTCAGCTTATCAATAATTTTGTTAACCAAGGCTATGATGCGATTGTGGTTTCAGCCGTATCACCAGATGGTTTATGCCCTGCCTTGAAACGCGCCATGAAGCGTGGCGTCAAAGTATTAACATGGGATTCCGATACTGCGCCAGAGTGCCGCTCCATTTATATCGATCAAGGAACGCCAAAACAGTTGGGCGGGATTCTGGTGGATATGGCCGCTAACCAAGTGAAAAAAGAGAAAGCGAAAGTGGCATTTTTCTATTCCAGCCCGACAGTGACAGATCAGAACCAGTGGGTGAAAGAGGCCAAGGCGAAAATTGCAGAGGAACATCCGAATTGGGAAATTGTCACTACTCGGTTTGGGTATAACGATGCCACTAAATCTTTGCAGACAGCGGAAGGCATTTTGAAAGCATGGGAGGATTTGGATGCGATTATTGCTCCGGATGCCAACGCTTTGCCTGCGGCAGCTCAGGCAGCAGAAAACCTGAAGCGGCAGGATGTTGCGATTGTTGGGTTCAGTACCCCAAATGTAATGCGCCCTTATGTTGAAAATGGTACGGTCAAACAGTTCGCTCTGTGGGATGTGGTCAAGCAGGGCAAAATAGCCATTCATGTTGCTAATGAGATATTGCAAAAAGGCGATTTGAATGTGGGAGATAAATTGAATATTCCTGATGTTGGCAATGTTGAAATTTCACCTAACAGTGTGCAGGGATACCGTTATGAAGCGAAAGGCAATGGTATCGTCGTTATGCCGGAGCGGGTGATCTTCACCAAAGACAATATTAATCAGTACGATTTCTAATTAAGACGATTTCTAATTAAGACGATTTCTGATTCATGGGGCTGACATGCAGCCTGACTCTGACACCTTTCTGGAGGAAGAAATGGCAGATTTAGATGATATCAAAGACGGTAAAGATTTTGGCATTGATACACCGCAAAAGAACACGCTGTTTGAACTGAAAGGTTGTGGTGCGCTGGATTGGGGTATGCAGTCCCGTTTGTCTCGAATTTTCAATCCCGCTACCAACAAAACGGTGATGCTGGCATTTGACCACGGTTATTTTCAGGGGCCAACGACGGGTTTGGAGCGTATTGATATTAATATCGCCCCGCTATTTGAACATACCGATGTATTAATGTGTACCCGTGGTATTCTGCGCAGTCAGGTTCCGCCTGCAACCAATAAACCTGTGGTCTTACGCGCGTCTGGTGCCAATTCAATTCTGACTGAGCTGTCCAATGAAGCGGTTGCGGTAGCGATGGAAGATGCACTTCGTCTTAACGTCTGTGCGGTGGCTGCACAGGTTTATATCGGTTCAGAACACGAACACCAATCCATAAAGAACATTATCAAGCTGGTGGATCAGGGAACGCGTTATGGGATGCCAACGATGGCAGTGACGGGTGTCGGTAAAGATATGGCTCGTGACCAACGTTATTTTTCGCTGGCGACTCGAATTGCAGCCGAAATGGGGGCGAACATCATCAAAACCTATTACGTCGATAGCGGTTTTGAGCGGATTGCAGCGGGTTGTCCAGTGCCGATTGTGATTGCGGGTGGTAAGAAACTACCGGAGTTGGATGCATTGAATATGTGCTATCAGGCGATTGATCAGGGAGCGTCTGGTGTGGATATGGGACGCAATATCTTCCAATCGGAAGCTCCTGTTGCAATGCTGAAAGCGGTGCAGGCAGTGGTACATCACAATGAGAAACCCACTCAGGCTTATGAGTTTTTCCTGAGTGAAAAAGCCAAGGGGGAATAATATGCACGTCACATTAGTTGAGATTAATGTTAAAGCTGACAAGATAGACGAATTTATCGAAATATTTCGGGATAATCACCTTGGCTCCGTTAAAGAGCCGGGCAATTTGCGGTTTGATGTATTGTGTGATGAGAATATCCCGACTCGCTTCTATATCTATGAAGCCTATAGCGATGAAGAGGCTGTTGCGGCGCATAAGAAAACTCCCCATTACTTGCGTTGTGTCGAAAAACTGGAAGCGTTGATGACTGAGTCACGGAAAAAGACCACGTTTATTGGTTTGATGCCAGAGAATAAGTAAGGCAAAGGTATATCAGGATAAATGGCAGGTGATATTTCACTTGTCATTATTACCCTCTGTTTATCTTGAGTAACAGTAAGAGCAGAGGGTAATTGGAGCTTATTCTTGAAGAGTGACATCAAACAGAATTCGGAACCGCCATTTCAGGTTTCTATTTTCCCTGACTGAAATAGTCTTTCAGATGGCGGTTAACCGGGGTTTCATGTATCTGCTTCAATCATCATTAGTAGATAAACAATAGGAATCAGATATAGGTAAATTCGGATTCAGTATGAATTTTACAACTTTTTTATCTACACAATCGTCAACACCATCCAGGACAAATGTATGACTATTACCAATTTTAGTTATCAATGGGCTTTTGAAAATAGCAGACATTCTTGTTGCATTACTATAGGGTGTTGTTGGATCGCCCGTTTGAGCTACAAAAAGTAATTTTGGCATGTTTTTATGGTCGGGGATTAATGCTGGCATAAGCGGTTTTTTGATAGGAAAGGAACTACACTTCTCTTTTTTCTCTTTAAAAAAGTCGGCAGATGAGGCGAAAGTATCTTCCAAGAGTAACTCTATCTTGGATGGATCTAATTTTCCATAATCAGAACAATCTATAATATTAAGTTCATCATTACTTGAACCACCAAAAATCGATAATAATCCCTTGTCTATCTGATTTGTTTTTCCATTGTAAGCTTTATCTAAAAAAGATATCAGATTATCCCAATATGATTCCCAAAGCGGACTATCGATAGTAAATTCATTTATATTGTCATTGGTAATGACTTTTCCTTTCTTATCTTTTATTTTATTTTTCTTTGATTTCTCTAAAATTTCTTTATATATGTCGAGGGATTTTTCTGGTGAATGATAGAATGGGCATAATTTTCTCTTTGCACAGTAAACAGAAAATTTTTCAAAGGCTAAATTAAATCCTCTACTTTGATTTAATAGCATAGCTTCATGATCTTCTGTTAAGTCAACAATACCATCATTAACAATGCTACTGATGTGTTTCGGGTATCTTAACGCATAAAGTTGAGCAACAGCTGTTCCATAGGAATATGCAACTATTGTTATTCTCTCTTCATTCAGGGCTTTCCTTATTTTTTCCAGATCATCTACAGCATTATGTGTGGACATATTTTCTATTAATTCCGCTCCGCTATTTCTGATACAGGAAGACAGCCATTTTTTTGAAGTAATTTCTTCATTTTTATCTGTGGATTTTTGAGTGCTGCATTTTATTTTGGGTATAGATTCTCCGATCCCTCTGGGGTCATAAGTAATAATATCAAAATATTTTCTCAGGTCTTTCGTTATAGGGGATTCATCAATAGACAGAGGTAAACCCACCTGACCGGGGCCACCAGATATCAAGATAATAGCTCCTTTTTTACTTGAAATTGCCGGGAGTTTTGCTACTGCTAATTTTACAAAATGATTTTCTTTTTTATTATTATGGTCTATCGGGGATTTTACATATGTACATTGCATATTCTTCCTATGCTCAGGATCTAGCCCCCAAGTTGAAGGGCATTTTTTCCAAGATGTAGTATCCGCCTTGGTTATAAAAGATATACTTGTTAATAAGATAAAAATAATTGCTGTTATGTATCTCATTCTCTAATTCCTATTAGATAAAAAATTAAAGTGGTTTTAAAATTCATTAATATTTTATTTGGTCTTTCTTAAATTAACCAAAATAAAGAATGTAGCTAACTTAAGTAATTTTTACTCGAGTTGCAATGACAATTAGTGATTTTTGGTTTCACTTGCTATATTGGAAAGTAAATGTATTTGATGATTTTTTTGTTTTTTATTTTATTTTATTTTTAATTTTATATGGTTACATATTATATGGGTATTTGTTTATATATATATGATTTGCGCCCTTGATACTATTATCAGGGCGTTTGGATTTTTAACCGAATCCTTTCCAATAATTATTGCTTCAATGTATGAGATAGAAAAAGCAAGTTTTAAATAACCTGCTGTTTAATCTCGTCAATAGCAGCAGAGATTGCTTTCAAGCTACGCTGAATATCGTCTTCTGTAGTCGCTGCTTGTTACGTACGATACACATGCCACAATCGTATGGGGTATTAAGCCATTTATGAGCATCCACAGCCCAAGAGTCTGCAGCTTCAACGCCTTCTACTAAAGTGGATTTTTCCTTTGGGTTATGATGTTTGCCCCCAGAGCAGCAGGGGTTGAGCCACCGACAACCAAGCCGAAATATAGGTCACCGATTGTTGCTACAGTAGCTGGTGAACCGTATGCATGGAGTTGTTCGAGCACTTGTTGGCTGTCAGTTCCTGTTGTTGGTAATGGCTTATCGAAATGTTGCAGGCCTGATAACGCATCAGCATCGGGAAATACCCGTTGGCTTCGGACTTCACTGACATAGCTGTATGCGATTTCGTTGGCGATTTTAACCGCAGACAGCGAAGCATCGCGAATCGTATCTTTCATGACGTTGTTTTCCCGTTATCGTTGTTTTATTTTTCATACTATCCATAGGTGATTGTTTCTGTTTCTTTACTATGGATCGGGTAAGCATGGTTTTTATCATTAGAGCCTGTATATGATCATCAATATCTTATGGTTTTTTGTGAATACAACCATTCAGCAATAAAGGCTGCAATCTGTTCTGGTTGATTGATATCGAGCTGTGGAAGTGGTGTTGCCAGTGGGATGTCACTGGCAATGGCGAGTACATAAGGATCTAGGATTTCATCAAAACCAAGGTTTATGTTATTTCGGAATATGCTATTTCGGTTTAGGCCATCTCGATACAACGCGATTTTTGGGATCGGTTCTTGTTTGAACCCTTCCACCAGAATCAGATCCAGTGAATTTGCATCAAATTGACCGGCGAGGTAGTAAAGATTTAGCTCCGGCAAATCTGGAGTCTCAGTCATCAATGCCCAATGTTGCTGGCTGGCGACCAACGTCTGAGTCGCACCCGCTTTACGCAGTTCATAGCTATCTTTGCCCGGTTTATCGACATCCATATTATGGTGAGTATGCTTAATTAACCCAATTCGGATGTGCTGTTGGCGCAATAATGGAATGACCTGCTTTAATAGCGTCGTTTTTCCGGTTCCACTATAAGCAGTAATACCCAGAATGGGCAGTGTAGTGTCACTGGTATTGATATTGCGATTCATGCTGACTCCTGAAGGAGTTCCCAATGTTGGCATTCCCAGTTACGGTGCTCTTCTGGTGTATTTAAGTTGGTGAAGGAGTTAGGGGTGGGGAAATAGACCGCTTTTGCCTTAATCATCTGCATAAAGAACATCAGCTTCCGATCCCCCAATGCGAGGTAGCTTTCCAGACGCGGTATCAGGCTGCGGTGCATTAATGCCAAGGTAGGATGTGCGCGCTCGCAGTCATGTGCATAAGCGGCCCAAGCGTTTTGTTTGTAGTGCCACAGTTTTGCTACGAGGTCTTCAGGGAAGTCGGGGGCATCGCATGGAACAAATACCACCCACTCATTAAGGGCTTTCTTTAAAACTGCCAGCATACCAGCCAATGGCCCAGAAAAATCGGTAATAATATCCGGTATGATTGGATAGCCACTCTGCTGATAAATTCCCAGGTTGCGATTGGCGTTAATCAACAACTCATGAACCTGTGGCTGCAACTTTGTGGCGATGTGTTGGTATAGTGGTAAGCCATCGAACTGCAACAACCCTTTGTCATTGCCGCCCATACGGGTGGATAGCCCTCCAGCCAGAATTGCGCCACTGATTTTTGGATGCGTCATGTTAAATCACCTGATATTGGGCAATGAAATATTTAATGTTTGGGTATATAACCATTGTAAATCAATATCTAACCATGCTGCTTTGAAGTGGCAGTATAACTTTACACTGCTTGACAGACCAATGCTTTCTCAGAACCATTAACCTTGCTAATTTGTATAGCCATTTATAAGGAACTAAAAATGAAGTATCACCGCCTCAATGAAGTTATCGAACTTTTACATCCAGTATGGAAGAATGAGTCGGATCTAAATTTGGTGGAGCTTTTGCAAAAACTGGCTGATGAAGCGGGATTCAAAGGGCAGCTGTCTGAATTAACGGATGATATTCTTATTTATCATCTGAAAATGCGTGGTACGGATAGCCATGCAGAAATCCCCGGATTGAAAAAAGATTATGAAGAAGATTTTAAGACCGCGTTACTGCGTGCCCGGGGCATTATTAAAGATTGATAAAGAGAGAACTGTGTTGTGACGGAACCGAAGGCTTTTAATTTTCAGAATATTACCCCAGATTTAATTATGGATGCGTTGGTGCAGTCTGGCTTGTATCTTGATTCTGGTTTGACCGAACTGAATAGCTATGAGAATCGTGTATATCAGTTCATGGATGAGAACCGCAAACGCTATGTTGTGAAGTTTTATCGTCCCTTGCGTTGGAGCCAACAGCAAATTCAAGAGGAACATGATCTTGCGCATGAATTGCAGCAAGCCGATTTGCCAATAGCGGCTCCGTTGGAGTTTGACGGACAGACCGTACTGAATCACGGTGGTTTCTTTTTTGCTATTTTCCCCAGCGTGGGAGGTCGCCAGTACGAATTAGACAATTTTGACCAATTGGAGGATGTTGGTCGATTATTGGGAAGAATGCATCAAATTGGAGTAAAAAAAATATTTTCTGCGCGCCCCACGCTTAATTTGAATGAATATTTATATCAGCCGTATCAATACTTGGCTGAATGTGGGCTAATCCCCGCTAAGCATAAACAGGGATTTTTGGCTGCGCTGAATGAATTAAATCAGGCAGTAGCAAGCCAATGGCACGATAACTGGCAAGTATTGCGGCTGCATGGGGATTGTCATGCTGGCAATATCTTGTGGCGCGATGAAGCATGGTTTGTAGATCTTGATGATGCCCGTAATGGCCCTGCTGTTCAGGATTTGTGGATGTTGCTCAATGGCTCACAGCAAGAGCGACTGATTCAGTTGGATATTTTACTGGAGTCATATGGTCAGTTTATGGAATTTGATCCCAAGACATTGGCATTAATAGAACCTCTGCGTGCTATGCGAATGATCTATTATTTAGCTTGGGTTGCTCGTCGCTGGCAAGATCCCGCTTTTCCAAAAGCGTTTCCGTGGATGGCTGATAGTGATTTTTGGCATAAGCAAGTGGGTCTTTTTTCTGAACAAGTCCGGTTATTGCAGGAACCACCTTTACAACTCAATCCGATGTATTAATTTTTTTGGAGACCATAATGAAAAAATTTTGGCTAGTTCTGGTAGGAGCGTTCATGGTATTTAATGCATCCGCTTCCGGTTTTTCTGAAGGCAAGCAGTATACTGAGTTAAAAAATCCGGTTGCGAATCAGCCTCAGGTGTTAGAGTTTTTCTCTTTTTATTGCCCTCATTGCTATCAGTTTGAAAGCATTTACCATGTTCGTGCAACTATCAAGAAAAACTTGCCAGCAGGTGTGACGAATGAACGTTATCACGTTGATTTTCTGGGGCCTTTGGGTAAGGAATTGACTGATGCTTGGGCCGTCGCTATTGTCATGAAGGTTGAGGATAAGGTCACACCAATTTTGTTTGAGGGTATTCAAAAAAATCAAACTATCAAGAGTAAGGAAGACATCCGTAATGCTTTCATCAAAGCTGGTGTATCGGGTGAAGAGTATGATGCAGCATTGAACAGCTTTATTGTGAAATCTGTGGCAAACAAAGAGCGTCAGGCGGCTAAAGAGCTTAGTTTGAGAGGTGTTCCGGCTGTCTTTGTTAAAGGCAAGTATTTGATTAACAACAACGGTATCGAACCCCGTTCAACTCAGGATTATGCTCAGGAATTCTCTGAAGTAGTGAACTATCTGGTAAACAAAAAATAAGTCACAAGATGGTGGCGTAAGAAAACAAAACGCGAGTATTAATATAAAATAACATAGGTATTGTGTCAGCCATGATAAGGTTGGCACAATACTTGCCAAAAAACACCTTTCATAACATAAACTCCGGTAATATCCACAAGTCAGTGATTTTAAAGCGGTTGTAATATTTATTTAATATTCCGCGTAATTTATTGATTTTTTGTCTCCTGTTATCCACTCTTTGTGGGAATAAACATAAATCTGTTTTATATGCCATTTTTTTGTGCACAAAGTTATCCACAGCGCATTCATCAAAATATTTGTCATAACATGCAAGTCAGTACGAGAAAATTACCGCAAAATTCGTTTATAGCGACGCAGTATGGCATTCTATTCTTTATTCATCCCACAGAACGACGAAGAAAATTTTATGGCACAGATAGCAGACAATCCCCTGATTTTGGTTGATGGTTCTTCATACCTTTATCGTGCATACCATGCGTTTCCTCCACTGACAAACAGTTCAGGAGAACCGACGGGCGCCATGTATGGCGTGCTGAACATGCTGCGAAGTTTAATCATGCAGTACAAACCTAGTCATGTGGCGGTCGTGTTTGATGCCAAGGGCAAAACGTTCCGTGATGAACTATTTGCTGAATATAAATCCCATCGACCACCAATGCCGGATGATTTGCGTTCGCAGATTGAGCCGTTGCACAAGATGGTCAAAGCAATGGGGCTGCCAATTCTGGTCGTTCCGGGCGTTGAGGCTGACGATGTTATTGGTACATTGGCCTTGCAGGCTGAAAAAGAAGGCCGTTCGGTTCTGATCAGCACAGGTGATAAAGATATGGCGCAATTGGTGACGCCAAATATCACATTGATTAACACTATGACCAACACCATTTTGGGGCCAGAAGAGGTTACGGAAAAATATGGTATTCCTCCTGAACTGATTATCGATTTTCTCGCCTTAATGGGGGATTCTTCCGATAATATTCCGGGTGTGCCGGGAGTGGGTGCAAAAACAGCTCAGGGGCTATTGCAGGGTATCGGTGGATTGAATGAGATCTATACCCGACTTGATGAAATTGCCACACTCGGTTTCCGTGGAGCCAAAACATTGGGCGGTAAAATGGAGCAGCATAAAGAGGTGGCTTATCTTTCCTACCAATTGGCAACCATCAAAACTGATGTTGAGCTGGATAAGGCCTGTTTGGCGCTTTCCGTTATGCCACCTGATGCGGATGAATTGTTGTCACTATTCAGTCATTATGAGTTCAAACGTTGGATCAGTGATGTACAGAATGGCAGTTGGCTGGAAAAGAACGGACAGAAACCTGCCGCAGCCACTATTACGTCAGCCACTATTACGTCAGAATCAGGTAATCCAGAATCGATGGCAGTATCACCAATTGCTGTCAAAATATCGCCGGAAAGTTATCAAACCATCCTTGAACGTCAATCCCTTGATGAGTGGATTGAAAAGCTGAAACAGGCTCCGGCATTCTCTTTTGATACTGAAACCGACGGTCTGGATACCCTAACAGCCAATCTGGTGGGGATGTCCTTTGCCATTGCGGTGGGGGAATCAGAAGCGGGAGAACCGGAAACGGGAAAATCAGAAGTTGAAGCCGCTTATCTGCCATTGGGACACGATTATCTGGATGCGCCACAGCAATTGGATCTACATGAAGTTCTCGCCGCATTAAAGCCGTTGCTGGAAGATGCTAACTTGCCCAAGATTGGTCAAAACCTGAAGTTTGATCGCGGTGTTCTGGCGCGTTATGACATTGCGTTGCATGGCATTGTTTTTGATACCATGCTGGAATCGTATGTTTTGAACAGTGTCGGAGGGCGGCATGACATGGATAGCCTTGCTGATCGTCACTTAGGCTATAAAACTACTACATTTGAAGACATTGCGGGCAAGGGCAAAAAACAACTTACCTTCAATCAAATCGCATTAGAGGAAGCCTCAAAATATGCAGCAGAAGATGCGGATGTGACTCTGAGACTGCATCAGGCTATGTATCCTCAGTTAGAAAGCGTCCCAACCCTGAAAAAAGTTTTCCAGAAGATCGAAATGCCGTTGGTGCCGGTGCTGTCCCGCATGGAAAGAACAGGAGTATTGATCAACGCTAAAACGCTGGCAGAACATTCAAGGGAAATCACTGCCCGTTTGGATGAGCTGGAAAAAGCTGCTTATGAGCTGGCGGGGGAAGAATTCAATCTGGCTTCACCAAAACAGCTGCAAGTCATTCTATTTGAAAAAATGAACTTGCCTGTACTGAAAAAGACGCCGAATGGCGCACCATCAACGAATGAAGAAGTGTTGGAAGAATTGGCGGAGAACCATGAATTGCCAAGAGTGATTTTGGAGCATCGTGGCCTGGCAAAACTGAAATCCACCTATACTGATAAATTGCCTCAGATGGTGAATCCACTGACAAATCGCGTTCATACTTCTTATCATCAGGCGGTAACTGCGACGGGGCGCCTTTCTTCCCGCGATCCGAATTTGCAAAACATTCCTGTTCGTAATGAGGAAGGACGACGTATTCGTCAGGCATTTATTGCGCCGGAAGGCTACCGAATTATGGCGGCGGACTATTCACAGATTGAATTGCGCATTATGGCTCATTTATCACAAGACAAAGGGCTGCTGAAGGCATTTGCACAAGGCAAAGATATCCACCGTGCGACGGCTGCGGAAGTATTTGATTTACCATTGGAACAAGTAACCAGCGAGCAGCGCCGCAGTGCTAAGGCAATTAACTTTGGTTTGATTTATGGCATGAGTGCGTTTGGATTATCCCGTCAGTTAGGCATTCCGCGCGGCGAAGCACAACGCTATATGGATCTCTATTTTGAGCGTTATCCGGGCGTATTGGCTTATATGGAACGCACACGCCAGCAAGCGGCTGAGCATGGATTTGTAGAAACACTGGAAGGTCGTCGGTTGTATCTGCCGGATATCAAATCGCGTAATGCCATGCGTCGCAAGGCATCAGAACGTGAAGCTATCAACGCACCGATGCAAGGTACGGCAGCGGATATCATCAAATTGGCGATGATTGCGGTAGATGACTGGATTGTCAGTGAACAGCCAAATGTACGCATGATCATGCAGGTTCACGATGAACTGGTATTTGAAGTACATGAATCAGAGTTGGAGACAGCAGAGCAGAAAGTCCGAGAGTTGATGGAACAAAGCATGCTGCTTGACGTGCCGTTAAAAGTGGATGTTGGGATTGGTGATGACTGGGATCAGGCACATTGATAAGCCTTTTATCTTAGAACCTTCATCTTAGAAGCTAAAAAAGAGCTGCAGAAATGCGGTTCTTTTTTTATTACTGTGTTTTTGTGGTAGTGGTTTTTTATTGAATGATTTTTATGAAAGCACGGTTTGTTTAATGAACTGAAATAAGCTCAATCACACCGAGAAGAGGCTTGTGACAAGAATTTAGGTTAGGTTTTATATTAGATCTAGATCTCATAAATATGTAATTAAACTACATAAATGATGCCGGAATAACCTATTTTGCTTAAATATTAGCGGCTTAATCGCGGTATTTTATGAAAATTAATTACAAAAAAGTCTTTTTTTGATGAAAGGAATAGGTTAAAGTTATCGGCGTAGGGTACAGAGGTAAGATGTTCTATCTTTCAGACCTTTTACTTCACGTAATCGGATTTAGCTGAATATTAGCTGCCCCAGTCATCTTTTTTGACTGGGGCGTTTTTTTATGTCCGGTTTATAGGAGCGCGGTAAGATCAGGCGCAGATGTTACTCCGTTTCAATGGCAGGTTGATTGAACCAAAGATCAAGTTTTTGCTCTAGTTTATCGATGCCGATTTTTTTCAGAGTGGAGAAATACTCGATCTGAACATCACCATCCAGAGAGGCCAATTCCTGACGAACTTTCGCCAATTGACTTTTACGAGCACCGGATGCCAGTTTATCGGCTTTAGTCAGCAATACCATGACCGGCACTTGCATCACGACAGCCCATTCGATCATTTGCATATCCAGATCTTTCAGTGGATGGCGGATATCCATCAAAACCACCAACCCTAACAGGCATTCGCGTTTCTGGAGATACTCCCCCAAGGCTTTCTGCCATTTGCGCTTCATCTCTTCTGGTACTTCAGCGTAACCATAACCCGGCAAGTCGACCAGGCGAACCCCTTCTTCGACTTCGAACAGGTTAATCAACTGTGTACGGCCAGGGGTTTTACTGGTACGCGCAAGGCCCTTTTGGTGGGTCAGTGCATTCAGTGCGCTGGATTTACCCGCATTTGACCGACCGGCAAACGCGACCTCAATGCCCACATCTTGAGGCAGGTGGCGAATATCAGGTGCACTCGTGATAAAGTGAGTCATATGATAGTTGTAGTTCTTGATGGTCAAAATGGTTATCTCCCGAGGAATACACAAAAATAGCGCGGTGATTATACCGAGAGCAGCAGCTTGTGGACAGGCGTAACTTTATTCCGATAAAGAACGGTGCAGATAGTCGGCGAAAAGTGAATAGAATTCCCCTTGAGTTATAACATGCAAAACAAGCTGAATTGCTGCCTGCCTAAAATCCAGTAACTGCTCCTTGGCGTGGAAAGCGCATCAATACGGAGGTTATTCACAAAATAACTATTGCCAAAATGTGCGAATATAAAAGTTGTATCGACAGAACTCCCCTTTATTCACCTAAAATACTCGTAAATGTAGGTAAATCTTTGGAACTTAATGCGATAGGGAATTAAACTTAATAAGTTTTGTTGTTATGAGTTTTATTGTTGACCTCAAAAATAAAGGAATCATTAATGTTTAAACGTATTTTTGTGTCGCTTATGACGGCATGTGCTATCAGTGCAATTGCTGTCCCAGCATTGGCCGCTGAAACTCACGTGAAGCTGGTAACATCAGCAGGCGAAATCGAACTGGAGTTGGATAGCAATAAGGCACCAATTACTACCAAGAATTTCGTTAAGTATGCCAATGAGGGATTTTATAACAACACTATCTTTCACCGTGTTATCCCTGGTTTTATGGTTCAGGGAGGGGGTTTCACAAAAGATATGAAACAGAAGCCTACTAGCGCTCCAATCAAAAATGAAGCCGATAATGGTCTGCGCAATCTTCGTGGCACTATTGCGATGGCACGTACCGCAGATAAGGATAGCGCTACCGCTCAGTTTTTTATTAATGTGACTGATAATGCTTTCCTTGACCACGGACAGCGTGACTTTGGTTATGCAGTGTTTGGGAAGGTAGTAAAAGGCATGGACGTGGTTGATAAAATTTCTCAGGTCAAAACAGAAAATGCCGGCCCTTATCAAAATGTGCCGGTGAAACCTATTGTGATTTTGTCTGCCAAGATTGAACCTTAATAATTTGAACTGACATAATACGGTATTCGGATAATCATTAATGGTTGTTTGAATGCCGTCTGTTTTTTCTCCATCACCCTTCTCTCCGCCATTTCTCTGTACCTCTATTTTAAAAATGCGTCTGTGGTATGATGAGTCCCCCTTTGCCGTTGATACTGCTTTACCTGATTTTACCATAATACAGAATGCATAATACCCCAATGGGGTAAGACAACTTATAAAACTATAAAATCAGTAGGATATACTCCTATGTTATTAATAATAGATAACTACGATTCTTTTACATTTAATTTATATCAATATTTTTGTGAATTAGGGACAGAGGTTTTAGTTAAGCGCAATGATGAGCTACAGCTTGAAGATATCGAAGATTTGGCGCCGACACATTTAGTTATTTCTCCTGGCCCTTGCACACCAAATGAAGCTGGGATCTCGCTGGAAGCAATTTCACATTTTGCAGGGAAATTGCCCATCCTCGGCGTATGCTTGGGACATCAGGCGATAGGTCAGGCTTTTGGAGCAAGTGTTGTTAAAGCCCGTGAAGTGATGCATGGAAAAACCAGTTTGCTCCACCATAGCCAGCAAGGAGTATTCAAAGGCTTGGATCATCCATTGACTGTCACCCGTTACCACTCTCTGGTCATTGCCGCAGAAACGCTTCCTGCTTCATTTGAAGTGACAGCATGGAGTCAGCGTAATGGTGATGTAGATGAAATTATGGGAATACGTCACCGTACTTTGCCACTGGAAGGAGTGCAATTTCATCCGGAAAGCATTCTTAGTGAGCAGGGACATGAGTTATTGAATAATTTCCTCAAATATTAATCAGATACCATCACACTCCCTCATTCGGTTGTTTTTTTATTTGCTCTTGCGTGATTTTTTATTCATATTTAATGACTATTGTTTCACTTTGAAATGGCAAATATAAAAATAAGGTGAGGGAAATGCTAGAAAATAAAGCAATAAACCGAAATACCTATGATCAGGTGATGTTGCCTATTTATGCGCCAGCGAATTTTATCCCAGTCAGAGGGCAAGGAAGTCGATTATGGGATCAACAGGGTAAAGAATATGTTGATTTTGCTGGTGGTATCGCTGTTTTGGCTCTGGGACATTGCCATCCTGCCTTGGTAAATGCCCTGAAACAGCAAAGTGAAAAATTGTGGCATATCAGCAATATTTTTACCAATGAACCCGCCTTAACTTTAGCGCAAAAATTGATTGATGCGACCTTTGCGCAGAAGGTCTTTTTCGCTAATTCAGGAGCAGAAGCTAATGAAGCGGCATTCAAATTAGCGCGTCGCTATGCGATTATTCGCCATCATCCCAATAAGACCCAAATTATTGCTTTTCATCAAGCGTTTCATGGGCGCACTTTTTTCACTGTTTCGGTAGGAGGACAGCCGAAATACGCCGAAGGATTTGGCCCTAAACCTGCTGATATTGTTCATGTGCCTTTTAATGATCTGGATGCCGTCAGGGCGGCGATTGATTATCGCACCTGTGCTGTTGTTTTAGAGCCGATTCAAGGAGAAGGAGGGGTCACTCCTGCGACAATGGAATTTCTGCATGGGGTGCGTGAATTGTGCGATAAGCATCAGGCTCTGTTGATCTTTGATGAAGTTCAGAGTGGAATGGGACGAACAGGCAAGTTGTATGCTTACCAGCATTATGGCGTGCAGCCGGATATCCTGACGACAGCAAAAGCTCTGGGAGGCGGTTTTCCGATCAGTGCGATGTTAACGACAGATGCAATAGCGGCTGCAATGGAAACGGGCGCGCATGGAACGACTTATGGTGGTAATCCATTGGCTTGTACTGTCGGTTGTGTCGCGTTGGATATCATTAATACTCCGGAAGTGCTGATGGGTGTAGAAAAACGTCATGATATTCTCATTTATGCCTTGGAAAAGATTGACCAAAAGTATGGCATCTTCCATGAATTCCGCGGAAAAGGCTTACTTATTGGCGCTGTATTGAAAGCAGAATATCAGGGTAAGGCCAAAGAAATATTGCAGCAAGCGGCGGAACAAGGATTAATGTTATTGAGTGCGGGAGACAGTATCTTGCGTTTTACACCATCATTGATTATTTCTGAGGATGAAATCACAGAAGGCATGATGCGGCTGGATATGGCGATATACCGATGGTTGAACAAATAACAGTTAGGTGAATCAGAAAAGCCAGTGCGAATATAAAAAGATTGCTCTGGCTGGATTTCAAGTTTATTGGGAATTAGCGTGTCCCATAAACGACGATAGTTTTACCATGTGCAGAGATCAGGTCTTGATCTTCCAACATTTTCAGAATGCGGCCAACTGTTTCACGGGAGCAACCCACAATCTGCCCAATTTCCTGACGAGTGATTTTGATTTGCATACCATCAGGGTGAGTCATTGCATCAGGCTGTTTAGCCAAATTGAGCAATGTTTGGGCGATACGGCCTGTAACGTCCAGGAAGGCTAAGTTACCTACTTTTTCGGAAGTCGTTTGTAGGCGACTTGCCATCTGAGCAGATAAACGCATCAGAATATCAGGGTTAACCTGAATTAACTGGCGGAATTTCTTATAGGAAATTTCAGCCACTTCACAGGCACTTTTAGCTCGCACCCATGCCGTACGTTCTTGTCCCTCTTCAAACAATCCAAGTTCACCAATGAAATCTCCCTGATTTAAATAAGAGAGAATCATTTCCTTAACGTCGTCATCTTTTATTAGAACAGCAACTGAACCTTTAACAATATAGTAAAGCGTTTCTGCTTTCTCGCCTTGATGAATAAGCGTGCTCTTGGATGGATATTTGTGAATATGGCAGTGTGACAAAAACCATTCGAGAGTAGGGTCTGTTTGTGGCTTGCCGAGAACCATTCGCTTTATCCTCTTTGTTATTTTTGCCTTTATGATGTGAGAAACTGAGGTTTCTCTTCAGGCTAGCTTTATAAAGTCAATAGATTAACATATTAATTTGCTGAAAAACTGGCGAGCTGGAATTTTATATGAATGATCAAGATGTCAGAGTGCTGACATATTAATCTTAAACCATATTCCTTGCCAGTTCACGCTTGTAACCTTGTTTGTAACACAGGAAAACGTTTCTGTCTTCTCCTGTATCGCTTCAGCATGTTAAATTGGTTGCCAGATTATCAAAAATCGGTCATAAGGGACGTTTATCTATAAAAAGAGCAAAAATATACTGGATACTGGCTGAACAGTAATGTTGTTCTATGTTGTTTTTTTACCTGCTACTACATCTTTGAAAGTCTGATTTTTATCATCTGATTTATCATTATAAAAATGGCTTATTTATTTTAATAAAACAGGTAACTTTATTTTTTGTTACCTGTTTTATTAAAAATAAAATGCCGTTTAACTTAAATTATGAAATTTTTTTGCCTTCAAATAATTGTTTAACAAGAGGCGCCATAATTAACTCCATAGCCAGTCCCATTTTTCCACCCGGAACGACGAGAGTATCTATACGGGAAATAAATGAACCCTGAAGCATTGCCAGTAAATAAGGAAAATCAATTTGAGTTAGACCGCGAAAGCGAATCACGATAAAACTTTCGTCCAGCGAGGGAATCGCCTTGGCAGAGAAGGGGTTGGAGGTATCAACGGTGGGAACACGCTGGAAATTGATGTGGGTGCGTGAAAACTGAGGCGTGATATAACGAATATAGTCATCCATCGAACGTACAACGGAATCCATAACGGCCTCTCTGGAATGTCCGCGTTCACTGGTATCACGGATTAGTTTCTGTATCCATTCCAGATTGACGATAGGTACGACACCAATCAGCAAATCAACATGGCTGGCAACACTATGTTGCGGAGTGACAATACCGCCATGTAAACCTTCATAAAACAGAACATCCGTATTGGTTGGTAAGGGTTCCCACGGCGTGAAAGTACCCGGAAGTTGGTTATAAGGTACTGCTTCATCATAGGTATGGAGGTATTTTCGACAGCGGCCTTCCCCTGTTTTCCCATAATCAAAAAACGTCTTTTCCAGTGTACTGAAATCATTGGCTTCCGGCCCAAAGTAGCTGATATGTCTGCCTTGTTCCTTCGCTTTTCGGATCTCGGCATCCATTTCAGGACGAGTATAACGATGGAAGCTATCCCCTTCTATCAGTGCGGCAGTGACCTCAAGTTTCTGGAAGATTTTGCGGAAGGCGGCACTGGTCGTGGTTGTTCCTGCTCCACTGGAGCCAGTGATGGCGATGACAGGGTGTTTGGCAGACATGAACAGACTCCTTATCAATAAAATTGGGGATTATACTTTTTAATCAGTCTCTTAAAGTGAACAGAACAAGTCAGGCTTTATGGTGGAGCATATCTTTGGGCATGATATTGACGGTTTCATGTAATTCAGACCATACCAGCAGAACCTCACCTCGTTCAAGTTGACGTTTGATGTCCTGTACTTTCTGTTCGAGAGTTTTTTCCTGTTCGCCGTAATCAGTACCTTCCCGTAAGACAAAACTTTCAATCAGGTTGAGGAGGGTATCGGTTTCCAATTGTTGCCACGGGATAATCATTGTTATTGCTCCTGATAACGCTGTCATGGTTTTTAGAATGACGGTTTTCGAATGACGGTTTTAAAATGATGGTTTTAAAATGACGGCTTTAAAATCATAGCCTTAGAACGATGGCTTTGAAGATAGCTGCTCTAAATGTTCCGGCTCTAAATACCCCGATTCTAATTGCACTGGTTCTGAATGCACTGATTCTAAATAAGGTGCTAACCATTTCGGAATACGTTGTTCCAGCCACATTTGTGGTTTTTTCAAAGAACCGCTAACAAAACCAACATGACCACCATGTTCAGTCATCTGATATTCAATATTGGAGGGTAAATTCGCTGGTTCAGGGATAACATCCGGTGCCATGAAAGGGTCATCCTTGGCGTGGATAATCAACAGCGGTACCGTGATATTAGGTAAACGAGGCAGCGCACTGCACTGGTGATAATAATCTGTTGCGTCTTTGAAACCGTGGATTTTAGCGGTGATGGCATCATCAAACTCACGCAATTTTTTCATTGAGTTAAGTTGGCTAAGGCTCAAAGGCAGAGAATTGGGATAACGCAACAACTTGCGGGTAGCATTATTTTTCAGCTTGCTGAGCAAATAGTATTGATAGAACTGAGAAAAACCCTGTTCGATTCGTTTTGAACAAGCTTCCAGCATAAACGGCGCTGAGACAATAACTGCTGCATCTACTTGGGCGCGTTCTTGCTCTTCTGCCAGATAACAGGCCAGCATATTACCGCCAAGGGAATAGCCGACAGCAGCGGTGGGAGCTTCACCATATGTCGTTTTTAGCCAGTTGAGAAAATAGCGGGCATCACTGGTTTCTCCCGAGTGATAAATGCGTTGTTGGCGGTTAGGCTCACCACTGCATCCACGAAAATGCATTACGACACCAAGCCAGCCTTTTTCCTGACAAGCACTGATCAGACCGTGGGCGTAAGGGCTTCTGAATCCGCCTTCTAAACCATGGAAAAGAACCAGCCGTGGTTTGTGGGCAGCGGTTGCAGGATCTTCACTCCATGCCAAATCAACAAAATCATCATCGGGTAAATTTAGCCGTTGCCAATGAGGTTGCAATTTCGGGCGGCGCCGCAAAATACGGGGCAAAAGAGTTTGTAGATGGGGATTGCTCACCCCACTTAAAGGATAAAAGTTATCACTCATAATGAATCGATTTCATGATTAGTCATCTTGTGTATGGAATGACATACTGTTATTTTCCCGAAAGGAAATGTCAACTCTTTGGGTGAGGGGAGTCTACCCATGACTGTAAGCCTGCTATTCTCGCTTAGTACATTTATGTTTATTTCTGCTGTCACACCCGGCCCAAATAATTTGTTGCTGACATCATCAGGGGCGAATTTTGGTCTCCGTCGTTCCATGCCACTTTATCTGGGTATCATATTGGGAATGCAGACAATTTTGTTGTTGTCTGCGTTTGGTGTTGCTGCTCTGCTACTGATTTATCCTGCCATGCATACTGGCCTGAAAGTGCTCGGAAGCCTGTATTTATTATGGCTGGCCTGGAAAACTGCCATTTCGCATTATAAACGATTGGACACCATAACATCGGTAGGGAAGCCAACCAGAATTTATCAAGGCTGGCTATTGCAGTTCCTGAACCCGAAAGCATGGCTGATGGGATTGGGAGCCGTCAGTAGTTACAGTTTGTCCGGGCCGCTATATAACCACTCCATTTTTGCCATTAGCATCGTGATGTTAATCGCTAATATACTTGCTGGCGCAATCTGGCTTGTTCTCGGTTCACTGATTGGTCAGTTATTGAGAAGCCGCCGTGCATGGATCATGTTCAATATCACAATGGGTATTCTGACAGCAGCCTGTGTGCCTTTGATCTGGTTTGGCTGAATCAGCTTAAATCGATATTTTTGCTCCCGAAGAATAACGTTAGCGTGAAGCCTGCGATATAAGAGACAAGTAATCCGGCGGCGTATACGGCCATGCCCGTGAAAATGCCACTGTTGGATGTCATCAGTGGCAGGGCGACCAGTCCTGAAGGGCCGAAAACGCTATTTAACCCGACAGGCCATCCCCACCAAGCAATCAGGCCGATAAAAAAGCCACCCACAGCGCCCCCGAAACAGGCGGTGACAAAAGGTTTGATGCGTGGCAGTGTTACGCCATAAATCAAAGGTTCTCCAATTCCCAGAAATCCCGGAATGATGGCACCTTTGATTTGGGTTCGCAGCAGAGAACCTTTTTTCGCTTTCACATACAAAGCCAATGCAGAGCCAACCTGACCCGCACCTGCCATCGCGAGAATGGGGAACAGGGAGTTGAAGCCTTGTGCATCCATCAAGGCAAAATAGACAGGCACAAAGCCTTGATGCACACCAAACATTACGGCAATTAAGAACAATCCCGCCAAGATTGCTGTACCGAATGGGTTGCCATTTAAGTTAATGAACAGCCATGACATCGCGGTAAATAAATAACTTCCGACAGGCATGATAATAATAAAGGCAACGGCGCCCATGATAAGTAAGGTGATGGCGGAAGTCAGGATCATATCCAGATCAGATGGCATAATTTTGCGGATCTGTTTTTCGGCCCAAGCGCCAAGAATACAGGCTATCAGTACCCCGATAATATTGCCCCGTGGATCGATGGTGAAGCCAAAAAAATGACTGATACCCGAATAGAATCCACTGGTGGCTTCGGCGCTATATCCCAGTACAAATAGGGATGCGATAATGGCTCCATTAACTCCTGATCCTCCAAATGCCTTTTGTGCATTGTAGCCAATCAAGATGCTCAGGAAGCTGAACATGCCTTTGCTGAAGATTTTCATATAGCCGATCATCTCAACCAATACGGCATTGGGATGAGAGACTTCTTTGATAAAAATCTGTTCCAACAGAGTCGCGAAACCCAATAACAGGCCAACGGCGATAAATCCGGGGATTAGGGGAGTAAAGATAGTGGCGAATTTAGCCAGAAACTTATGGATTGAACTGGTTCGTTTTTCTTTAATATGTTGTTTGTTGGAGATGGCAATCTCTTTTAGCTTATCGGAATGAGGTTCTGTAGCCGGCGCTTCTGAACTGCGGAGATGGTGTGCTTCACTTAACCGTGTATTCATCATCTCTGCGGCTATTTGTGCTTTACCGGGGCCAAGAACAATCTGGAGCTGGTCATCACTTTCTATGACGCCTAAGACCCCTGCTATGTTCTTCAATCTGGTTTTATCGACAAGCTCATTGTTATATAGGGTCAATCGTAGGCGAGTCATGCAGTGACCACAATGTGCAATGTTACTCGTTCCACCGATGGCATTGAGTATTTCGACCAGCATTTCCTGATTAATTTTAGCCAATTATAACCTCCTTTAAAGAGGCAATGATTATTGGTTTATCGAAATATACCCTTCGTCTTTCAAGTTGCCTCTTTGTTGGCTGCGCTCACTCACCCCGGTCACATAGTTATCTATGCTCCCGGGGATTCGCTCCCTTGCCGCCGCGACGTATCTTGAAATCCATTGGGTATATACTCTTCATCTTTTTTTAATCCATTAGACATAGCTGGTCGGATAAACCCTTGGTGTTTTGCCAATAAAGCTTTGGCTTCTTCGGCACTGACGCCCGATAAAATCATGACAATTGCGGTCTTGCTGTGACCACTACAGGCACTGAGGGCTTGCTCTGCTATTTCTTTGCTGCACTCAGTGGCGGTCATGACAATATTTTTCTGGCGTTCGATCAATTTGGCATTGGTGGCTTCCACATCCACCATCAAATTGCCATACACTTTTCCCGTACGGATCATGGCACCTGTGGTGATCATATTCAGTATCAGCTTTTGCGCTGTTCCTGCCTTCATGCGGGAAGAGCCTGTCACCACTTCAGGCCCGACTATGGGGGTAATGGCGATATCTGCCAACTGTGTCATCGGGCTGTCTGGATTGCAGCAGATACAAGCTATGGTAGCGCCAACTGATTTGGCATATTCCATTGCACCCAATACGTAAGGTGTCCGGCCACTGGCAGCGATCCCTATCAGAATATCTCTTTGGCTAAAGTGTAGTACCTTAAGGTCGTTGATGCCTAATTGCCTATTATCTTCCGCATTTTCGACAGCTTGTAAAATGGCCTGATGCCCACCGGCAATTAAGCCGATGACTTGTTCTGGTTTTGTGCCGTAAGTCGGTGGACATTCACTGGCATCCAAAATTCCCAAACGCCCGGATGTTCCGGCTCCAATGTAGATTAAGCGCCCGCCCTGACGAAATGTTTCGGCAACTTTATCAACCAAATCGGCAATTTGAGGCAGGTTTTTTTCGACGGCGATGGCCACTTTTTTATCTTCATCGTTGATAACCCGCAACATGTCGAGAGTGGATAACGTATCGATATGAGTGCTGGAGGGATTTCGGCTCTCAGTTATCATATTATTTAGGTCGATTTTCATTATTTTTTCCTGCTATGTGGCCAGAATAGATTTATCGATAACTGGTTATCGTACAGATTATTGGTTTTATACCCAATATATTTCTAGTCGTATCCAGAAGCCAGTAGAAACCCTCCTTATTTATATAAGTCTAAATTATTTATATGAATGTAAATTATATGAATGTAAAAAAATAAGTTTGAATTTTAGCTCCGGCAAGCGGATTTATATTCGATGTGTGATAACTATTGTTTATCAGGCGATAATAATATTTCATTAAGCACTTTATCTAAAAGTTTCCTAATGTATTTTAAGTGTGTGTAAGTGTTATTTTTTCTCTAAATTTGGACATCAATGCTTAATTGCTGGAAAAGAACTATATTTTATGAGGTACTCATATATGGACTCGTATATTAGTAAAAAGTTCGTTAGGTTTTTAGTATTTATATATTCGATAGTTATATTTCCACTCACATCATTGAGTGCATTTGCTGTGGGTGGGGAAAAACATGAACATCAATCGCAAAAAAGATTCTTAGAAAATCAGGAGAATGAAAATAATCTCAATGATAATGACAAGGGAAATGAAACCGCGGGTTTGATTGCCAGAAATATTCAAACGGTTAGCAATGTGTTGTCATCATCACCGTCTGAGCTTACTGAGCAAGCTAAATCTTATGCGCTGGGGAAAATAAATAGCACGGTAAACGGTGAAGCGCAAAAGTGGCTATCACAATTTGGTACAGCCAAAATTAATTTTTCTATGGATAGAAAAGGGAAATTAGATAACGGATCTTTGGATTTATTGTTACCACTTTACGATAACAAATCCGATTGGCTATTTTTCTCACAGTTGGGCTATCGCAATAAAGACAGCCGACATACTCTGAATTTAGGATTTGGTGGGCGTTATTTTACTCCAAGCTGGATGTATGGATTAAATTCTTTCTATGACTTTGACGTCACGGGTAATAATAAACGTATCGGTTTAGGGGGTGAGGCATGGACAGACTATGCCAAGTTCTCTGCTAATACGTATTGGCGTGTGAGTGACTGGCATGATTCACCGCACGAAAAAGGATGGGAAGAACGCCCTGCCAACGGCTTTGATATCAATGGTGAATTCTTCCTGCCTGTTTATCCGAATATTGGCGGTAAGTTAGCCTATGAACAGTATTTTGGCGATCAGGTCGCTTTGTTCAATCGTGATACCAAGCAGAAAGACCCGAGTCTGGCCCGATTTGGGGTGAACTATACACCTGTTCCATTGGTGACCATGGGAGTCGATTATAAACTCGGCAGCGGTGGGCACAGTGAAACTCTGTTCCAAACCAACCTTAATTACCGATTCGGCGTACCGTTTGAAGCTCAGCTATCATCAGATAACGTTGCATCTATGCGTACATTGGCAGGCAGCCGCCACGATTTGGTGGAAAGAAATAACCAGATTGTTCTTGATTACCGTAAGAAAGGTGAAAAAGAAGTGCTGCTGAATATTCAGCAACAGAATATCACGGGATATAGCTATCAAAGATGGGCTCCGATACATGCCACTGTCACACCTAAGGACGCGAAACTGAAATGGCAGCCAGATGATTTATTCAGTGAGAACAACGGAGGGATCACTGAAAATATGAACCCTATCGGGCTGACACTGCCAAAATATAACCCTAAAACTGATAATACCTATGTGCTCAGTTTTACGGCGGAAGACAGCAGTGGCAACAAATCTAAACCCAGTGATATAAACGTCAAAGTTGAGCCTTTTGTCTTAAAAGAAGATGTGACGAAAGAGGTGGTTAAAAGCGGCAAGCCTGGTGAAGTGGCCTACAAATTGCTGGCGACCATCACTTACGGTACAAAAGATAATGACCCCCTTACTAAACTGAAAATGAGTAAGTTGGAGTGGTCTGTAAATGAGCCTAACACTGACAAAGTGAAATGGGTGCAAAGTGACACAACGAATGACAAAGGGCAGTTAGAGGCAACGGTAAGCAGTGACCAACCACTTAAGAACGTGGAGGTTTACCTGACAATGGACGGAATGCCTCAAGCAAAAGTCATCAATGATCTTGATTTCGCTAAGGTAGTTGAATCTGAGTATACAGTTAAGATTGAAACGAAAGAGAAAAGCCCACTGGAGGCTAATAAAAACAGTGGTTACATCTTTATCGCAACTGTAACCGACGCAGCCGGTCACCTTCTGAAAGAGAAAGATGTGACGGTTGAGTGGAGCGTTAAGAATGACCTTCCGCCGGGTGTGAAATGGCTAAATGAGAAAAAAACTGATAAAACGGATGAAAATGGTCAAATATCAGCGACTTTAGTCAGTGAGAAAGCGGCAACAGGTATCATTGCTGGGGTGTCAATAGATGGTGCTAAACCAGTATATATGACTGATCCTGTAGCGTTCGAGGAAAAGAACCCTTTAACAAAAGACATTACCTGGACAGGAGCGCAGGAATATGAGGCCGTGAGAGATAAGCAGCGTGTGGTTACTGTTAACATCCCGGATATTACTAAGTTTAATCCAAATTACACTTATAATATAAACTTCGACAAGGACAAGTACCCTGGCCTCAAGAGTGTCATAGTATCGGCCCCTGCCACTCTTAAGAATAAGATAACTTTCACTTTTGAAAGTACCCAAATAACCGAACCAGGCACTATAGAGCTTACCCTCACAGAGCTGGGCTCTAATAAGAAAATCAACATTTCGTCACCTCCGATATCTTTTAAAGCAGGACTTAATAAGATTCAAGTTAGTAAGTTCGAAGAAGTGGATGGGGCTAAAAGATATAAGGCGAATGGGAATGATAAGGTTAAGTTGAAGATAAATGTTAATTATTCAGCTGGTGATCCGGCAAAAAATCTCAGCATTGATCCTAGCAAAATTGAGTGGTCGACTAACGTCGTCGAGGAGCTTAAAGATAAATACACGTTCACACCTGAATCGCCAACAACAACTGGCAATGGGGAGCTGTATGTCTACATGACATCTAAAGTAAGTATTAGGGATGAGAATGGGATTGGCATTAAGCCGAAAATTAAATTACCCACAAGTGAGGCAGGTGGTGGTCAGGAAGTCGGCCTGAGTGATAATGGTAGTATAATATTTGATCCAGTTCCGAAACTTGCGCAGCTTCGAGTGTTTAATAAAGATGATCCCAATAAAGATAATCCCACAACTCAGCATACTTATGGAATCAATGAACATGGACCTAGTAATGTTTTCAACTCGCTACAGGCATATTTACTTGATGGGAGCGGCAAGCGCCTGCCAGCTAATAGTTCGGATTTTGAAGTTACCTATACAGATGATGAAAAAGCTTCTTTCAGTAAGCATTTCATAGATAAGGATAGTGGCTTAATTTCTTTCAATACCGTACCTTCAGAGAAGTTACAGTACGAAGTACTGCACGATAGGACGTTCAAGGCAACGGTAAGGAATACGACGACATTCGAGAATATCGAGTACGAATACTATTGGAAGCCTGTTAATTGGTTCCTGCTGATGGGATATCCAGATTCGGCAATAGCTCAGGATTCTAGGCGTCATTGCACTGAATCGGGGATTAAGGAAGTACATAAGCTTGATGTATGGAACTATGATGGTAGAGGAGGTAGCAAAGCTCTATTAACTGAATTCGGCGGGAACGTGGTGAAGTTGGGTTTCTTTACAGTTCCAATAAAAACCTCATACAGTACTGATAACAGTATCATAACTGTTCTGAACGCAGATTCAAATAAATTTGAACCACTCGATCTTTCAGACGTCAATAATGATAAAATAAATAAGAATACATCCGCTTCAGTTGTTTGTTTAATAGATAATAGGTACTGAATCAATTTATAGTAATAAAAACACAGGCTCAATATTGAGCCTGTGTTTTTTGATGAGTGATAATGTTTTTATTTGATTTTTTATAATGATTAAATGAAGAATGTCTGGTAATACGCTAACGGATAAATAATTTGAGAGTAGGGAAATCCAAGAAACTCTAATCCGGTTAATTCATTAACGTGAAATTATCCTTGGGTACATAAATTTCAGCACAGTTGCTTCACAAAATCTCATACCAATACAGAATATTCCGATATCAAAAAGCTTCATGATTTGGAATAAGATTAGATAAATTTTATCAATGACAACACACTAAAAACCTGCCATTACACGTATTGTTATTTATCAATACTATATTTATGAGTGAATTTTATACTCGTTTTATGATGGTGAAAATCATTATTATTATATTTGATATGGTATTTTTAATTAAAGTAAGTCATTGTTAACGCGTAATAAGAGTAGGTTTTAAAATAGCCATAAAAGTAAAGATTTGATCAAGGGGGAATAATAAAATGGATGTGAATTATCTGCTATTTATTTCACTATACGAGTAAGTCAGCTATATATGCTTTTCTTTGTATCTAAGAATTAAATTATTCACACAATAGTTTCTTAGTATGATATTTTAACTTTTATGGTTTTTTGGTATTTCCATCGATGGGTTACTAATAAATGAAAGTTATCAATTGATAACTTGTTGTTCATTATTTTTTCTTGGTGGTAGCCCTAGTTTTAGGACATATAACATAGCCAGCAGTAGGTTTATTTTAATGAAGGGAGATTTGTATACCCGATAAATTTCAGGTTATATCGTAGCCAACAGAGAAGTAACTTGGAAGATGAAGGGTATAAATGTGGATAACAAGAGGTCATTTTAATCTTTATTATAAAATGTAAACTTTGTGTTAGTTACATTTGGTATTATTTCTTTACGCAATTAACGCGTAATAATAAATCTTTTGCTTATTGTACCCTTATTAACTAACATTTTGTTAATTAACATTTTGACAGTTGACCAGATAAAACCTTTGGCAAAACGTTAAGTTAAAATGCTATCACCATGAATCTGTAATGTTTTGTAGTTATTTAACAATCATTGGGCGAAAGAACATGGATATACGCAATCTTGAAGCTTTTATCGTTTTGGCTGAGACTCTTAATTATCATAAGGCTTCAGAGAGGCTTTATCTTTCTCAGCCTGCCTTGACGAAGAAAATACACGGGTTGGAAGATATTCTTGGTGCTTCACTATTTACAAGGGGGCCAAATGGAACAAGATTGACAGATTTTGGGCATAAGACACTGGAAAATGCCAGAAAGTTCTTAACACACTATGAACGCTTCAAAAGTCAGGTTCATTTTGATTCAAAAGAAGATTTGGTCAGGCATTTATATGTTGGCTCATGTTTCCCTATCCATAACTATTCTCAAATAGAGAAACAGATTGCGGGGAATAAAGGAAATGTTGTATTAGCGTTGGTGACCGGGCTGTCTGTTGAACAGCAGATAAGTTTATTGAATGCAGGAATGTTACATGTTGCTGTGATACCTATGGCATTTATTGCGCAGTTAGAGCCTAAAAAGACGTTTACAGAAAGGTTAGTTTTTATCTTTAGAAAAAAGAGTAACTTGATATCTAAGTTCAGGATAGCTTTTAGTAAATATGGCAATGGGATTGCTCCGGAAAATTCATCAGAAAAAAATGAGGTAATTGAGTTAACGAATTGCCTTAATGTTTTTCCTATTTATACCGGTGAAAATATGAATTTGTTATTAAAGACAAATGATATCATGTTGATAATTGAGATGGTGACAAAAAATAATTCTTATACCTTTGTTCCTGAACGAATTATTAGTTCGATTCCTGATTATTATATGAATTTGTTGGAAATTGTTGAAACAGATAAAAAAATTGATCTCGGTGTGGTTTGGGGAAAATCAATAGACGACCATCTGCTTGACGATGCAGAAAGTTTTTCTACGTTGGTTGCTAGTGTATAAGTCAGAAAATTACTGCTGTTTTCCTTAGGATATTTGTTATTTAATCCCTATATTATTATGGAGATTAAGGTATATACCCTTCGTCTTTTAAGTTGCTCCGTTGTTGGCGGCGCTCCCTTGCCGCCGCGACGCATCTTGAAATCCATTGGGTATAAATTATAAAGAAAATTTGTCAGTAAGGAGTGCAAAATGAGAACGTATATACCCGCTTAACTTGAAGATGCCGGTTTCAGGATTTGAAAATTATCATTTAATCGGCAAACGAATGCTTTCGCTTTTTCTCGGAGTGTGACATTAAAAAAGCGATGAATGGCTTCACGGAAAACCTTTGGCTCCACAAAATAAACATGGTGACGAACCTGCTCATTTATGAACTTCCATAATCAGTTCAATCGAATTCAGGTTGGGATTGGAAGAGGGCAGATAATGCAACTCAATGTTCAGGATATAAGCCATATCCTTGTAGCTGAAGCGCTGTCGGTGGAGCCATTTTGTCATACCAGTCAGCGAGAAAGTTATCGACTATTATATATGTATTGGTCGTGTGCGTGATTCACTGAGTTGTAAATTCGAAGTTTGCTGCTGATAAATGCCATGTCAGCCATTAGCCAGATGATAACTATTGTCTGAAAACGGAGAATATGGGTTTATCTATGGGGTTCGGGGGTTGACCATATCACCCAAAAACCAACTTAACATGTTTATTTAACAGAAATATAAGATAATGACCGACTCCGATCAGTTAGCCAGCTTAACTGAATTACTTGAATTTGTTCCGATATCGAGAATTTTAACTACTGCATTTTTTGCAGGAGTTGGATTGTAAATTCAAAGTCTTATTAACCATATAATCTTTAATAACCAACTTTATTTATCTTTTATTAATATTTTATCCGAAATAAATCGGTTCTGGTTTTAATTCCGTTTAGTTGAGTATCTATATAATGCTTAATATTGCACCAGAGTAATTCTAATTCTGTTGTGAGGATAACTAAAACCAACTTATTTATATTGAGGATATTCTTATGAAACGATTTGCAAAAGTTTTATTTAGCCTTGTATTAATATCACTTCCTTTTTCTGGACACAGCTTCCAAGCGTCAGATACGGCGACAAACACGCATCAAATCTCACTCACTAAAGTGGGCTGGTTTGGCGATTCAAGTGATCTTAAGCACTTTTATCCATCCTACAAAGATGCGCCAAACTATCCGAAAGGATTTAAGAATGCTAAAAATGGAATAACTAGGAATTCTATTAAAGATAAGGTTTTATTGCATGATTTAAGAAAAGAAAAAAAAGGAAAATGGTTTAAAGTCTATCGCGATGGCGTGGTTGACGGAAAAAAAGTATCTCTTCATTATTTTGCCCATCAAAGTGGTAGTCCGGTATTTGATGTAAAATTTTATTATCGCTGGAGTAATCAAAATAGTCGGATTTAATTATAATTAAATTTGGGGTTACCATATTTTCATGATAAAAAATGAATATCTATTGGATGAATTGGAGTAGCAATCATGGATTTTAATTATCGTATTCAAGATAAACACGCAGGTAAATTTGTTAGCTTTGTAATCTTAGGAGTACTGTACTCCCTTGATAAAGAACTCATATCTATTGAGGAGGCAGAAGGATTTATATTCATGCCTTACATTGCCAAGTTATTGAAGAAAACAAAAGTATCTGATGCATTAAGTGATGTTGATGCATTAGTTGAGATTATTGAAACAGGATGTCAACTTGAAGATATAGAAAGTATACGCCCCGCTTTTCTATCAGAATCTATTAATGCATTGATAGAAGAGACGTTATCAGTTATCAAAAATAGCAAAGAAGTTGGAAGATTAGTAAACAAAGAAGTTAACGTACTCAATCGAAAGTAAGCTAGCGGCCTGTAATGTATCAACTTAAATGTATTAGCTCAAACACGATCGACAGTCACCCGTTTTGTTTTGTCATTTCAAAGCGGGTGACATCATTTGCAAAATTAATTTATTGGCTGGCATTAAATGCTTCGGCCATTTGCTCGATTTGTTCCTGAATATTCAACCATTCCATTTCAATATCTTCGAGCCTGGACTTTGTTTGTGTCTGCTGATGAAGGCATTCGGTTAATTCAGCCTTACGATGATTTTCGTAAAGCGTATTATCTGATAGTTCTTCTTCTAAACCCGCCAATTCAGTACTCAATTTTTCCATTTGTTTTTCAAGAGCTGTAAGTTGCTTACGTAGTGGTTGAGTCTGATTGCGAAATTCAGCTTCACGCCGTTTTTGATCTTTACGCTCTTGGGCACTGTAATTTTGTGTACTGTTGTTTGATTCATTGGTGTTTGACGCATTGCTATCTGTTCGTTCTTTTTCTTGGCTGTCACGCACTTGCTGGCGTTGTAGCTCGGTCAGCCATTGCTGGTAATCTTCTAAATCACCTTTGAACGCTTCTACTTTGCCATCATGTACCAGATACAGTTCATCTGTGGTAGAACGCAGTAAATGCCTGTCATGCGATACGACGACCAGAGCACCTTCGAAATCAATAAGTGCTTCAGTCAGTGCTTGCCTCATGTCCAGATCAAGGTGGTTGGTCGGTTCGTCGAGCAGCAGGAGATTAGGGCGCTGCCAGACAACCAGAGCCAGTACTAATCGGGCTTTTTCTCCACCGGAAAAACGTCCGCTCGGATCGGTGACTTGATCGCCTTTAAAACCAAATCCACCCAGATAATCCCGCAGTTGTTGTTCCATCTCTTGTGGCGCTATTCGGACTAAATGCTGTAATGGCGATTCATCTGCCCGCAGGTATTCCAACTGGTGCTGTGCGAAGTAGCCCAGTTTAATCCCTTTCGATAAAGCGATTTTTCCTTGCTGGGGTGCAAGCTCATCGGCCAGCAATTTGATCAACGTGGATTTACCCGCGCCATTGCGACCTAACAAACCGATTCGTGAACCCGGTACCAGATTTAATTTGATCGAATTCAATACAGTTTTTTCACCATAACCTGCACTGACTTCTTCCATGCTCAGTAGCGGATTTGGCAGGTTGTCCGGTTGGCGGAAACTGAAATGAAAAGGATTATCGACATGGGCGGGAGCGATAAGCTCCATGCGTTCCAGCATTTTGATGCGGCTTTGAGCCTGTTTAGCCTTAGAGGCTTTGGCACGAAAACGATCAATGTAGCTCTGCAAATGTGCCACTTTTTCCTGTTGGCTTTGGTATAGCGCTTGTTGCTGGGCGAGCTTGGCGGCGCGTTGCCGTTCGAAGGAGGAATAGTTGCCGGTATATTCGAATAGATTCAGTTGTTCAATGTGCAGAATCTTATCAATGATCGGATCGAGGAAATCGCGGTCGTGGGAAATTAGGATCAAGGTGCCGGTATAATTTTTCAGCCATTTTTCGAGCCAGATAACGGCATCCAGATCAAGGTGGTTGGTCGGTTCGTCGAGCAATAGCAGGTCAGAACGACAAATCAGCGCTTGTGCCAGGTTGAGGCGCATGCGCCAGCCACCGGAAAATGAACGTACAGGGAGTTCTAGCTGAGCTTGGGAAAAACCCAATCCGTGCAGCAAGCTGGCTGCTCGTGCGCGGATTGTCCATGCCTGAATGGTATCAAGCAAGCCATGAAGATGAGCAATGGCGTGCCCATCATTTTGTTCGTTGGCTATTTTTAGTTTTTGTTCCAGTTGCCGGAATTCGCGGTCACCATCAATTACGTATTCCAGCGCCGATGTCTCCAGAGCTGGCGTTTCCTGATTCACCCAAGCCAAAGCCCAGTTGTTGGGAAATGTCACGGAACCATTTTCGGCCTGAAGTTCATCCTTTAGTAATGCGAGTAGGGTCGACTTACCACAGCCATTTTTGCCCACTAATCCGACTTTCTGTCCGGGATTAATGGTTGCGCTGGCATTGTCCAGCAGGACGCGAATGCCACGACGGATTTGCAGTGAAGAGAAAAGAATCATAGATGTTGTCTATATATAGTATGTTGAGTTAATAATTAGGTTGATATCTTTCATCTTTCAAGTTGCTGTTTTGTTGATACCACCATGCTGCAATTTGAAATGTATTGGGTACTTATTCAATTTGATTTAATAGCTTGGCGTGCATGGTAGCGGAAAATATGTGTCCTGACACGTCCTGGAGGGATTGATGTTGTTATCTCCGAACATATTGCCGCCTAAAGTGTTGCTGATATATACCCATCCGGAACCGATGAATTCAGTTGCTAATAAAATGTTATTGCAGTTGGCGCAGAAATTAGAGCATGTCACGGTTCATGATCTCTACGGAGTTTACCCTGATTTCTTTATTGATGTCTCTTTAGAACAACAGTTATTGCGCGAGCATAAGGTGATTGTTTTTCAACATCCTTTGTACACTTATAGTTGCCCTGCTTTATTGAAAGAGTGGATGGATCGCGTGTTGAGCAGAGACTTCGTTGGTAGGGCGGAGCAGGCGCTTAAAGGAAAGTTTTGGCGATCGGTTATCACGACGGGAGAGCCGGAAGATGCTTACCGGAGAGGAGGATATAATCTTTATCCAATGGAAGAAATTCTTCGGCCTTTCGAATTGACGGCATCAATGTGCCATATGCATTGGTTATCGCCAATGATCATTTATTGGGCCAGACGTCAACGGCCTGAGGTGCTTGCCAGTCATGCGAATGCTTATCAGGAATGGCTGAAAGCGCCATTATCTTTGGGAGGTGGGTGATCATGGAGACTTCAGCGCTATTAAGCGCCAGTGTCGTGTTTTTATTCGCTGCCGTTGTGGCTGTTCCCCTTGCCCAGAAATTCAATATCGGGGCTGTACTGGGTTATCTTATTGCAGGGATCGCCATTGGCCCGTGGGGGCTGGGATTTATCAAGAATGTTGATGAAATCCTCGATTTTTCAGAGCTAGGCGTTGTTTTCCTGATGTTTATTATCGGACTTGAGCTGAATCCAACAAAACTTTGGCAGCTCAGGCGCTCGATTTTTGGTGTCGGTATGGCTCAAGTGGTTTTAACCGCACTGGTTCTCATCTCACTCCTTTATTTGGCGAATTTTGTATGGCAAGCCGCTGTTATTGGTGGTATTGGCCTTGCGATGTCATCTACGGCTATGGCACTGCAATTGATGAAAGACAAAGGGATGACGAGTAACAATGAAAGTGGCAGGCTCGGATTTTCTATCTTACTGTTTCAGGATATGGCAGTGATCCCTGCTTTAGCTGCAATCCCTTTGCTGGTGGGAGGAGTGACAACCAGTGATTGGCGGCATATTGTGCTGAAAATTATCGCTTTTGCAGGCATGTTGTTGGGAGGGCGATATTTACTGCGCCCTTTGTTCCGGTTAGTGGTGAAATCCGGTGTCAGGGAGGTATTTACTGCCGCTGCGTTGCTGATTGTTCTGGGGGCGGCGATTTTTATGGAAGCATTGGGCTTTTCTATGGCGCTCGGTACTTTCATTGCAGGAGTCTTGTTGGCGGAAAGTGAATATCGGCATGAGCTAGAGATCTCTATTGAACCATTCAAGGGACTGTTGTTGGGGCTATTTTTTATTTCTGTTGGCATGTCGCTGAATTTGAGCATTTTTTTTACTTACTGGCTCAATATCTTATTGAGTGTCTTGGGTCTGGTATTGATAAAAGGCCTTATACTTTATGTGATTGGCAGGATGTCCGGTTTAAGAAAATCGCCCTGCGCACAATTTTCCGGGGTGTTAAGTCAAGGGGGAGAATTTGCATTTGTCTTATTTTCTGAGGCGCTTGAGCAAAGGGTATTGAATCAGAAGCAGGAGTCTCTTTTACTGGCTGTGGTGACATTATCAATGATGACAACACCTTTGGTGATGCTATTAATCGAAAGTGTTTTGGCGCGTCGATATAACACACATGAAAAACACACTGAACAGCCATTTGTGGAAGACAATGATCCTGAGGTGATCTTGGTCGGTTTTGGCCGTTTCGGGCAAGTGGTTGGGCGTTTGCTAATGGCGAATAAGATCCGTATCACTGTGTTGGAACGCGATATGGGTGCAATCAGTACTATGCGTCGTTATGGCTATAAGGTGTATTATGGTGATGCGAGTGAATTGGAACTGTTGCGGGCTGCTGGTGCTGCAAAGGCCAGAGCAATCATCATTACCTGTGATGAGCCAGAAGACACGGTGGCGATTGTGCGCTTGTGTCAGAAACATTTTCCTCATCTGAATATTATTGCGCGTGCAAGAGGGCGTCTGGAAGCCCATGAGCTGTTGCAGAGCGGAGTGAAAGATTTTAGCCGGGAAACATTTTCCAGTGCATTGGAGCTGGGAAGAAAAGCATTGATCAGGTTGGGTATGCATCCACATCAGGCACAGCGTGCACAGCAGCATTTTCGGCGATTAGATATGCGTATGTTGCGTGAATTGATGCCCCATCTGCATGAGGATCTGGCACAGATATCCCGCATAAAAGAGGCTCGCAGGGAATTGGAAGAACTGTTTGAACGGGAAATGATTAATGAGCGTCGCCGACCGGAAGGGTGGGATGAACATGAATAGCGTTGGGGGAAATTATGTCAGTAAGTCGTAAGCGTTTTATCGCGGGAGCTGTTTGCCCAAAATGTCAATCACAGGATACGTTGGCAATGTGGCAGGAGAATAAGGTTGATGTTGTTGAGTGTGTCCATTGCGGTCATATACAGAGGCAAACGGATGAAGCTGCCGCATCTCATGTCAGGGAGCAGGAACAGATTATTGGGATTTTTACACCGCAATAAATCAGTACACACACAAGAATAAATCAATACACATATAATAAATTGTGGATAAATTTTACCGTCGCTAGGTACAGCGACGCAGAATTCCGTTACAATCAGCAACATTTTTTTGAGCTGTAAAAATTTTCCCTCACGAGTTTTCCTCTCTCGGGTATGTAGGAGTTGTCATGAAAGTAGCAAAAGACTTGGTGGTCAGCCTGGCTTATCAAGTAAGAACAGAAGATGGTGTTTTAGTTGATGAATCTCCGGTGAGCGCACCGTTAGACTATCTGCATGGCCGCGGTGGTCTAATCAGCGGATTGGAGAAATCACTGGAAGGTCGTGAGGCGGGTGAACGCTTTGATGTTAGCGTAGAAGCAGATGACGCATACGGTCAGTATGATGATAGTCTGGTTCAACGTGCACCAAAAGATGTGTTTGTTGGTGTGGATGATCTTGAGGTTGGTATGCGTTTCCTGGCTGATACGGATCAGGGACCTATCCCAGTAGAAATCACTGCGATAGAAGGTGATGAAGTGGTTGTTGATGCTAACCACATGCTGGCTGGCCAGAATCTGAAATTCAATGTTGAAATTGTAGCGATTCGTGAAGCAACCGAAGAAGAGTTGGCTCACGGCCATGTGCATGGTCAAGGTGGTTGTGGTGATCACGACCATGAGCATGACGATCATGGATGCTGCGGCGGTAGCTGCCATTAATTCGGGGCTAACTGATAAATCAGGGCTAACTGAAAATCGTTGGTAATCTGAGAAATCAGTAAGCTGTAGAAAAAGGGAAGCGCATTATAAGCTTCTCTTTTTTTTACTTTATTGCTGAGCCTTCCTTGGCAGAGGTTTTCCCTGATTGATATCAGTAATGAGGAGGCGGTGTTTCTTCAGAAAGTGGTGCAATGATGGATGTTTGATGAGTTTTCAGGCGTTCAGTCATTAATTTCAGCTGTTCTTTCAATCTGTCAGTTTCTATCTGCTGTTTTCTCACTTCCTGATTTAATTCTTCAATAGTGGCTTCTTGATAGGCCAGTTTAGTTTCCAGCAGCTCAAATCTTTGTTCAAATTCAGATAATTCCATTATCTTTCCTCCTATTTCTGATCAATTAATTAAATGATGGAGCAATTACTCGGCCAAGTTAACACTATAATACTCAAAAAATTCAGTGAAATAGGATCTTGCGAAACCTCTTTACTTTAATATTGTTCCAATGGTTGCTATTGCGAGGTCGAGGTATAGCAAATATTGTCATTGGTTTCCTCAGGCGGTTATAGTAAATGTTATGTGTGATCTATGCTGATAATAAACCCACCAAACTTCTTGGAGAATAAGATGAAATCATTGTTTAAAACAACTCTGCTGGCAACGACTCTGGCGGTGGCGTTTAGTGTACCTCAAGTCTTGGCTGCTAACACTGAAACTCAAAGTGAGCTAAAACAAAGCGAACTAAAACTGAATAGTGCTTTTAAAACTACAGAACAGCAAAATTCTTATGCTCTGGGGGCTTCTCTAGGAAGCTATATGACCAACGCACTGAAAGAGTATAAAACGCTCGGCATCAATATGGAAAAAGCACAGTTGTTGGCTGGTGTTGAAGATGCTGTAAATAATAAAGCTAAATTGACTGATCAAGAAATTAAGGAAACTCTGTCGATTTTCGACTCTAATATGAAAAGTGCAGTACGAGCCAAGGTAGAAAAAGAAGCGGGTGAAAATAGTGAAAAAGGTGTCAAGTATCGTAAAGAGTTTGCTAAGAAAGCTGGCGTAGTTGAAACCAAAACAGGGCTTCTTTACAAAATTGAAAAAGAAGGTACTGGTAAAGCACCTAAAGAGACTGATACTGTGGTTGTCAACTACAAAGGTGCTTTGATTGATGGTAAAGCTTTCGATAGCTCTTATGATCGTAAAGAGCCTCTGACCATTCGTTTAGATAGCGTTATCCCAGGCTGGAAAGAAGGCTTACAGCATGTGAAGAAAGGCGGAAAAATCACATTAGTTCTTCCACCTAATCTGGCTTATGGTCAGGCAAGTGTACCTAGCATTCCAGCTAACTCCACTTTAGTCTTTGATGTTGAATTATTGGATATTAAGCCTGCTGCCAAGGCAAAATAACGCTTGTAATAATCAAAAAACAGCATTGGCAGGAGCTTAAGGCTCCTGCTTTATTGTATATAGAAAACCCCCTGCTAGGCAGGGGGTTCTGTAGAGCTTTCAGCTATAAATCCGCTATAAAAACCCCTTTTGATTTGTTAAAACACCTTGCGGTCTGGCA
>NZ_JAQRFI010000034.1 GCF_028598805.1 Xenorhabdus yunnanensis
ATATCTTTCTGTTTCGGTCAGTTGTTTATAGGTCATAGCGCATTTTCCTTTGGCGAGAAAGATGCCTACTATAGCAACTGACCGCCTTTCTTAGAAATTGCACTTATTAGGCGAATCCACGTTTCTTTTTTATTTCATCTTCTATTCTTTTCTTACTCCAATCTTCAAACTTATTATTTTCTCTATTATTTATATAATTTTCACTTCCAAAATTTTTATTTATAGAATAATTAATGTTTTTTCTAATTGAATCTTCTCTTTTAGTTTTATTCATATCGTTAACTCTAAATATCGTGGTCACATTTATGTACTTAATAATTAACATCAATAAATAAGATAAAGGTTAAATATATAAACAACTATATATTTAATAGATAAATGTTATAATAACAACACTGATATTTATCATATTTATTTTTTAATTATGACAATGAAATATTTTTACAATCAAATAGATTATTTGATCCATATATTATTTCATAATATTCATGTTTTTTTGATGTGTAATTTTGATAACGACTAGGCCAGATGATTGGAGCTTCAACACCAATGAAGTTTGTAATTATCCACTCGTCTTTCTGGATATTTTTTATAAACGCTTTACGCGAAGTATGAAGTTTATAGTGTAAAGAATAGAATCTTTCTTGTAATGAGGGCAAAAATTCACCATTTTTCTTAAGGTGCTCTTTGATTTTTTTTCAGACCAATCAACCCTCGATTCGTTTTTTTCAACGAAAATTAGGACATCTTTCCTAAGACGTTTGATTGTTTTAAAGGTTCTGTCGCATTAACAGAGAGAGCATGAGCGAAAATGTGTTGAGTGTTTTTTATGCAGTGAGTTGATAGAAAAAGGCCACGGGTGAAATTGGACAAGCTGGTTTCTGAGGATATTGTCCTTTACGCAACATACTGCACAATTCAATTCCAGACAACATGGTCTGTGCCCGCCTGAAATTGTTGAATCCCAGCAGGGGACGGATCCGCCGTTTGATATTGCGATGATCTTGTTCAATCCGATTATTGAGGTATTTATTCTGCCGGATAACAATGATTTCTTCCTTGGGTTTTCCCTGATTTAACTCGTCCACGGCGGCTTTGTTAGCGCCACTTTTATCTATCGTGATAACTTCGGGCTGCCCATGTTGCCGCATCGCTTTTTTGAAGAAACGCAGTGCAGCCGCCTTATCCCGGCAGGCCGTCAACAGAAAATCAACCGTATTGCCATCGGTGTCCACCGCCCGATAAAGGTAACGCCATTGTCCTTTGATTTTGATATACGTTTCATCCATTCGCCATCGGTGTCCAACCGCCGGTTTACTGCGCCGATAACGTTTGATAATCAGGGGAACCAACCGATGAACCCAGCGGGAGAGCGTGGAGTGGTCGACGGCAATTCCACGCTCGGCCATCATCTCTTCCAGGTTTCATAAGCTCAGGGCATAAGCTAAGTACCAACGGATGCACTGAGCGATAATATCAGTAGGATAGTGTAGACGTTTGAACGTTTTTCGGATAAGGGACATCAGGGAGTTCTCAACAAAAAATAACATGTTACCTGAATATTTCCGCTTAATGCGACAGAACCATATTGACGCCGGATAGATTTACGCAAGCCCAACATGCATCAAAATTAGTGTTGCAAAAATGGGGGTGACCATAGATTTTATGCTCTCTAGAAGTTATTACAAGCCTCGTCACAGCTAGGTTTGATTTTTCTGTCATGCAATTGGTCATAATAGTCACCAAGGTTAAGGGGTGAAGCGATCACCCCAAGGATAACAACTCTATTGTCCGTCCACAATAACCGCTAACCGCCTATGCCATCTACTTTCGTTAATTGCTTTAAATCCCTTATGTAAATTAGGGATGGAAATTCTTATGATGAAAATTGAACAAAATCAATTAATACTGATGTGGTGTATTAGAATTCTCGAAGAAAACGGCAAAGGGGTATGTTGGCAGGTTTTGTCATATAAAGAATGCTGTAATTGATTAGTGATTAGTAAAAAGGTGTTGCGTTTCAGGGAACAGGGATATATTGTTTCCTGTAGCGCAACAGGGAGCATTAAGGAATGATCAAGAGTTTCAAGCATAAGGGATTACGTCTGTTTTTTGAGACGGGGAAGACATTTGGTATTAATTCTCAACATGCAAAAAAGCTCAAGCAGAGACTTGCTGTGATCAATGATGCGGAAGTTATAGGAGATATTAATCTACCCGGATACAGACTACACCCGTTAACTGGAGATAGAGAGGGTCAATGGTTGGTTACTGTGTCAGGGAATTTGCGTGTGACATTCGAGTTTATTGATGGTGACGCATATATTGTTAACTATGAGGATTATCACTAATGAAGATGTTTAACCCACCCCATCCAGGTGAAGTTATTGCCGATGCTTTAGAAGAGTTGGAATTAGGTATTCGTGATCTTGCTAGGGCGTTAGATGTTGCGCCCTCTACAGCGCAGCGTCTCGTGACATGTAAAGCATCTGTCACGCCAGAGATGGCTGTGAAGTTGTCCAAGGTTCTTGGTAGTAGCCCTCGATTGTGGTTGAAATTGCAAGAGTCTTATAGCCTTGATAAAGCTGAAAAGACAGTTGATGTTTCAAAATTAACACCGCTATTTACGCCGATGAATTATTAGTAAATATAAGCCACTAAAAAGTGGACCTTGTTTACGATTTTGTGGAATCGACATTTCACTTCAACTGGTTGGATATGCGTCCAGTTTCTAATCTCTCATGCAACGAATAAATTGAACTGTACTAACTAAAAGCCAGCACTTAAACGCTGGCTTTTAAGTTTGGGCGCAGTGGAACGGAAGACCCTGTTAAGCGGTCAATTTAAGTAGCCAAAATGAGTAAAAGTAATTTGGCTAGTGTATTTTTGGCTACTTAAAATGACCATTTAACGGCGTTTACCGTTCCGTTGCTCCCCAAACCCCGGTATTGGCTCCGCTTTTATCGAGGGTGACAACGGCGGGTCTGCCGTGCTGGCGTATTGCTTTACGGAAAAAACGCAGGGCGGCTGCCGCATCACGGTGAGCGGTCAGCAAAAAGTCAATCGTCTGACCGTTGGTATCGACCGCCCGGTAAAGGTATTTCCACTGACCTTTCACTTTGATATCGGTTTCATCCATCCGCCACCGGGGGCCAACGGGCTTTTTGCGTGGTCGAAAAGCCTTGCCGAACAGGGGCACCAGACGTAACACCCAGCGATGTATCGTGGCATGGTCGGCGAAGATCCCCCGTTCTGCCATTATTTCTTCCAGATTGCGCAAGCTCAGCGCGTAGGCCAGAGGAGAGTAGACCGTGGGAACTGCCCCCACAGCCTCTCGCAGAACGGTACGTGAACCTCTGCTCATACCGCTCCCATCAGACAAACGAGCCTGTCATTCCTGCCCGCCAATGGGCAAATAACCACGGATGTTTCTTTGCAATCCTTTCGAGAAACTCCGCGGCTCGGGTTTTGTATCGTCGCAGTGCCTTAAACTTTCGTTTTGCCCAGCGCACTAACCGGATCTTCAATTTACGGAGTTTGAATCTCATTGCCTTCTGAGTTGTCTTGCTCACTGCGGGGGTAAAACTCACAAACATTGTATTTCGTTTGGTATTTTTAACCCACCTTGGTCTGAAGGTATAACCGAGGAAATCGAAGCAAGTATGTTCGTACTTCCCTTTCCGATCTTCATCCTTACAGTAGGCAATCCGGGTTTTATCGGGATGCAGTTCCAGACCACATTCCCGAAAACGCTGTTCGAGTATCGCCCGCATTTCTCTGGCCTGATATTCACTTTGGCAGTGTACCAGTCCATCATCCGCATAGCGGCACCATTTCCGTTGTGGATAATGCTTCTGCATCCACTTGTCGAAAACGTAATGCAGGAATAAATTGGCCAGTACAGGGCTAAGAACACCCCTTGTGGCGTGCCTTGTTCCCGCGATAATACCTCACCATTGGATTTCACCATCGGTGCGATTAACCAGCGTTCAATGTACAAGCAAATCCACGGATTTTTCGTATGTTTCTTCACCGCTTTCATAAGCAAGTCATGAGGAATATTGTCAAACAGCCCTTTGATATCGAATTCCAGTACCCAGTCTTGTCGCCAGCATCGTTGCCTTGTGACTCTGATAGCGTCAATCGCCGATTTATTCGGTCGATAACCATAAGAGTCTGGCAGAAAATGCGGCTCAACCGAAGGCTCAAAATGCAGCCTGACGACCATTTGCGCCACACGATCTACTACCGTGGGGATCCCCAACAAACGTTCACCCGCAGATTTATCCCGAGGTGCTGGTACGCTCTCGGTTTTGATGTCAATTTTGTGTTTACGACGCGTCCATATGGGTTCGATTTAACTCGTCTCTTTGTACCTTACCTACCGAACTTATGTTCGACTTTTAACCTCAACGCTCACGACCACCGCTCTTTACGGCAGCCGCTTGAGGCGGTTTGAAGCCGGCTTCCGACAGCAGACTCCGGTGGGCCTACCACCATCTCTTCCTGAGCTTATGCCACAATCTTGCACGCATTCCTTATGATACAAGTTTGTATGCCTACGGCACACTACCCGCGAACACACTGAGCAATGATATTAACAGGATAATGCAGGCGTTTGAACACATTTCGGATAAGGGATATAGACGAATAACTTATTAAAAAAGCGACATATTATCCATTCACCGCTTAATGCGACAGAACCTGTTATCTCCTGGGGTTGACGATAAAAGGTGCATCGTTCAACAAACTTGAATCAAGGATTTCCCACCACAGATATTGCTCGGTGCGGATTTTTTCCCATTCAGGATCCTTGCAGAGTTTCGACACCGCCCTGCGGTACTGCCCCCAAACTGCTTCGTCGGCGAATGCAACGTAATGTTCCAGGAAATGGACATTATCGCCAATAGTGCGGACATACCAACGGCGTTCTCCAGTCATTTTGAGTGTGTGGTAGAACCATTCGTCACGTTTTTCCACCCAGTGCCAAAATGCAGCCATATCCAAATGGGCTTTTTGTGTCGGTTTCAGTAAATACATCAGATGCAGCATAAGGTTCTCCTTCAATTAAGCAGCGCCCAGTCGTGGGTCAGATGTGTGCCGAACTGTTGTTGGTAATGCTGGTAAAAAAGGTGGTTATAGTCTTTACATTCGCTTATTGATAAGGGGGCGGTATTTTCGAACAGCAACAGCGCTGCTAGCGGCTCTATTTTTGCACCCCGCCGCGTTTTGGCTCTAAGTGCGGAAATGGACAGCCGACATTCACGGATACCGTTTTTCGCCGCATAATCTAACGAGTAGTAATAGGTCAGCACGAAATAACGAAAGTCGTTATCGTCTATCTGATAATTTGAACCGTAATAACGGGCATGAAGAGTTTCACCAAAACGGTAGAAGATGGTTACCCCTAGAATTTGCTTGTCGCGCTTGGCTACGGCAGCAATGGCAGCGTCGATGACCGAGGATTTTTTTTGTCCATCAAATATGCGCTGCATCCAGTCAATACCTTGATGGCTACCGTATTTTCCCCGGTTGTTGGCAATAAGTTTTACCGCCGCCTCCAGTAGATAATCGTCCAGTTGGCACCATTCTACCCGGTTCCCTAAGCGGGAAAAGGTGGCCAGTTCCGCGTTGGTTCTTACCCTTTGGTGGGAGCGTAATTGTTGTAATTGCGAACCAAGCCCACCGGCCGGTACAGATATGGTCGCTTCCCCTGAATGCATCAATACCCGAGCATGGGGATAGTAACGAACAACCTCCAGTGCCTGCTGCAGCGGCATAAAAGGCATAATAGTTGCGTAATATCCCCGGTTCCCGGCCAACTGGGCAAGCATTTCAGCAATGGTCGACAATGTTTCACCACGGTGCTCCCCCTGTACGCAGGGGATTTCATTGTGCGTGGAACGGCGGGCACCGCCCCACAAGAATGGTTGTTGCCAAGGACCTTCCAATCCGGGGAAGTAGTCTGGCAAATAGAACAACCCGGACTGATCTTCGCCATCCCAGAGGGCGCAACCGCCTAGCAATCCAGTATTGCCGTACAGAGTAAAAACGTCCCCCTTGCCCAAGGCGTAATCCAGCCCACCTAACCAGCCGTGGCTGTGAAAAAAGTCATTATCGGAGACCAACGCATCCCACTCATGCCGGTCGATATGCTCAATGCTGGAAACTAAAGGGGAGAAGGACGGTTGGCCAAAACTGATTAACATGCATTCCCCCTGATACATTCAAGAATGGCTGCATGCGGGCATTGAACATAGGATGAAAGATTCGGGATCAGGGGGTTGGCCGACACATTCAACGGTTTCCAGTTTACAGTCTGAAAACCGATCTGTTGTAGCACATTTTCCAGTGTCGGACGCGACCAATAGTAGGCCTGTATATTGATATCGTAAGGTGGCTGGCAGATGTGAAGCCGAAGGGAGCTCCCGTCCGTGCGCGGCTGCTCTTCAATCAGACGAAAGCCAAAGGGGCGATAATATTCGGGATCTGAATTGAAATCAGGGTGGATAGGTAGTGTGAGCAGCCGACCACCCGGTTTTAACACCCTGGCCATGGTTTGGCTCATCGCCATTAAGTCCTTGTAGTTAGCCGCATAAGGTATCACATAAACAGCAAGGACTATATCGAAATATACGTTGTAATCTTCATTAATCTTTGAAATATAGTGAATGCCGAGCGACTCTTTTTCCTCACGTCGGCGGGCATAATTAAGCATGCCTTCGGAAATATCATGGCCGACAATGCGTTTTGCTCCCCGCTCATTCAACCAGCGTGAAATTACGCCAGGCCCACACCCGAAATCCAGCACATTTAAACCGGAGAGATCCCCAAGTAATTTTTCTAACGTTGGAAGCTCTAATTCCTTACGATAAGGCCAAGAAGTCATTCTTTCATAGAGTGCTGCGTACTTATCAAACGTTGCAGGGTCAAATTTAGGTAAATTGGCCTGTTTTTCCTTGGCAGATGAAGAGTCCGAAAATTGAGTTGAACGCATAATGACTCACCAATTATTCATGATAGTACAATGAATTAACAGTTTAATCTCTTACGGCTTCGCCTATTTTTGCTCAAGGCAGATATGGGCCGGAAAGAGTAAGATCTGTCACCATTCCCCGGAGTAAATTAAAGAGAGAGAGAAATTAAATCTTCCTGATGATGTACGATCCGTATTCTGTGGCTACATTCAAGCTAATATACCTGAACTTCGTATAAGAAGGGAACTAAAGCGCCTAAGGCACAATCACATTTTTTGTCAAAAAAACAAAATAGTGGCGGTCTTCAGGCTATGGTTACTTTAGAAGAACTTTACTGCTGCGTCGATGATTTTTGCCAAAATTTATGCCTCTCTGGCATCAGAAGTTAAGCGAGAATAGTCGGGATTTAAATTCTTAGCCATCACCCGGGTTAATCGACACATCTACCGGGCAATTGGGGGAAAACGCGGAGAGGGTACTGGGGTTCTGTCGCATTAGCGAGACATCAGGTAAGCTCCCCTGTTTTTGAGCGAGTCCAGAACGATGTCCCTGATCCGAAACGCGTTTAAACGCCGCCATTACCCTGTTGATATCAGGGCCCAATGTGTCCGTTGGTATCTCTCTTATGCGCTGAGCTTGCGCAATCTGGAAGCAACGAGGGCAGAACGGGGGTTCTTCGTCGACCACGCCACATCGCTGGGTGTTACGTCTGGTGCCCCTTACTCAGCAAGGTTTTCCGACCACGCAAAAAGCCCGTTGGCTCCCGATGGCGGATGGATGAAACTGATACCAAAGTGAAAGGTCAGTGGAAATACCTTTACCGGGCGGTTGATACTGACAGCCAGACGATTGACTTTTTGCTGACAACCCGCCGTGATGCGGCAGCCGCCCTGCGTTTTTTCCGTAAAGCGATATTCCAGCACGGCAGACCCGCCACGCTCACCCGACTCAATGCCGGGAAATCGCCGCAGGAGGTGAACGGTTATCCGTGGCTGAACAATTTTATCGTTTGGCAGTATAAAAAACAAACATACCTCATTATCGCTCAGGCTGATTCATTTAATGCGACAGAACCGTCTGTTGCGCTACGTGAAATCTGGACAAGATTGTGAGGGGCAATTGCGCTACTTTTCACGTAGCGCAACCGGAGGAAGTTTTTGGGGTTCTGTCGCATTAACAGAGAAAGTCTGTGCAAAAGTGTAACGGTATAGTAATTACGGACACCTCACAAGCCGGCTAATATTTTATTAACGTGAAAGTGAGGTATCAGCATGAAACTGAAATCATCTATGCACCAACGCCTCGACAAACTGGAGGCGCGCACTCGGTTCAGCCGCGCCTGTGAGCGACCTGCCCAAGCTGTTCGCGTACCGAACATACATGGATATTCGGTACGCGAACAGTTCATTCGCTTCGCCAAAAAAGGAGAAGCCAGACTCGCCGACTTCTCCAGTGACTTCATGGTGATCTGACTGATCAGCGCGCGGCTGCCGACATGAAGATTATCCTACATGGGCGGCGGGTCGATTCTGACGAAAACCGGCTTCGTTTCCATTCCACCAAACGCATTTTCCACCTTCAGTTTATACCAGCCGGAATCTGCTGATCTGGCGGGTTTTTCGGGCGAACCAAAGATGAGGATCGGGGATTTTTTCCCACTGGTGAAGCTCCAGTCGCCTCCCGATGAGTAATTACCGTCCGGCTTGTCTTTGCACCAAACCCATTCGTAATCATTCTGATCATCGAAGCTGACATTGGCCATGATCCCATAGCCATGATTATTGAGATCTATATGCAGGGTTTCATCCCCCTTCGGAATTTGATATCGCACGACAGGTGGGCCAATAAGCGTAACCTGATCACCACTATATGTTCCGGAGTAAGGCGTACCATTCTCTTGCGTACCCACAACCCCATCACCCACAGCGGGTAAAGCCAGCAAAGCATAGTTACTCGATGTCAATACGGGGATGACCACCGAGGTCGTTTCGTAAGAGGTCGGAGCAACAGAAGTGCCCTCGCACCCCTCTCAAGAGGGAGGGATCTGGTCAGCAGGCATATAGAATAACGTATAGCCTTTGATCGTTCCGGAAATGGGGGATTCAGAATTCTTCCATGAAACTTTAACCATTCCGGGCATACCCGGCTGTTCACTAACCGTCAGATTCGTCGGCAGGGAAACAGTCGGGGTTGTTCTGACAAAGAAGTTACTTTGGGCTCCTGGCAGTGGCTTGCCATTTTTCCCTGCCCCAAATATTTTCCCATCCCATCCGCCAGGGCCGACCGGGAGCGCCGTAATATCCCACAGCTCACTATCGCTGTGCGGGTGCGTTTCATCAAGCGGAAGTCCGTATATTTGATACTGACCATCTGGTAAAAGCTATCGGATTGTTTCGTTATACCAATACGGTATTTATCGCTCCGCCATGGAGAGAAATCTTTAAACAGGATTCTGAACGTAAACAAGCATTTCGGGAAGCTGAATTGACATACCATACAATGGCCACAACTTACCGCCACCACGGTTATCGTTTGATTGAGTTACCTCTTTCAACAGCCGAAGAACGCGCTGAGTTTGTTTTATCTAACCTTTAGTTTCATTTTCCTGTACACACTTTTTTAGCCTGAAGTAGGTTGCGCGGGATATAGCTGTTTTTTCTGATACCATTTTAAAAGATTGCCCTTGGCGAATCAGCCCCAGGGCAGATGAAGTAGCGGCATGAGGCTTCCTACCAAATCTGACGTCTGCCGCCATTGCGGCAGTCCGTCCATCATTAGTTCGTTCCAGAATGCGCTCCCGCTCAGCCTCAGCTACAGCGGCCTACCATTTTCCCCATCGTGCCTTCAGTACTTAGTCCATTCTCCAGAAACCGAATGGCTATTCCCTTTTTATAGCAAGCATCAACAATGTGGATCATATCTGCGGTGTTGCGGCCAAGTCGGTCCATTTTGGTACAAATGATGATGTCGCCTTTTTCCGCACGGGCAAGCAGCCGTTGTAACCCTTCGCGTTCGTCCGTAGCTCCCGACATCATGTCAGTAAAAATTCGATCTCTGACGCCTACAGATTTTAGCTCCGTAATTTGCACCGTGTCCTGTGATATGACACGCAAAAAGCCAATGTCAACATTGATATCTCGATTGGAATCACCATTACCTAGATGTGTATAAACTTTTCAACAGGACATTATGGTAAATATAGTGGTATGACAAAAAAACAAATCCACTGGGTATCGTGTTTAATATGCTCAATTATTGGTAACTTTTTGAATATAAGGTGAAATTACTGATGTGGAACGAAAGGTACTCATGCTCTGATTACATCTTCGGTACCGAACCGAACATCTTCCTTACCTCCTGTGAACATCTGCTATCACCGGGGAAGTCGGTGTTATCTGTCGCGGATGGCGAAGGCCGAAACAGCATCTGGCTCGCTTCGCAGGGGCTGAATGTGACGGCTTTCGATGTGTCCGCTGAAGGCCTGAAAAAAGCGAAAAAGCTGGCTACGCTTAAGAATGTGTCGGTTAATTTCAAACTCTCTGACATAGAAAACTGGCGCTGGGTTCCGGAACAATTTGATATTGTTGTTGCCATTTTTATTCAGTTCGCACCACCTGCTATGCGTAGGCAAATCTTCGAAGGAATGAAAACGACACTACGCCCAGGCGGGGTGATACTGATGCAGGGTTACAGACCAGAGCAGATAGGATATAGGACTGGTGGACCTAGGGAGCCTGAATATTTTTACACACGGACGTTACTGGAAGAAATGTTTGGAGATTTCAGCATATTCAAATTGGATGAATATGATAGTGAACTCCAAGAAGGAACAGGTCATTCTGGTATATCTGCTTTGATTGATTTAGTAGCATTTAAACCGAGTTGATTAACATCCTCCTAGCGCTTTAGGGCTAGTTTGTGGTGCGACACGAGGCTGTTCCTGCGATCGTTTCAGCCAATAAGTAGTAATCAGTGCGAAGAAACCTGCTGTCTCACCAGCAGTTTCCTATCCGGCTGTCCATTGAGAGTAATTTTAATATGCAAAGCGCCGGGAACAATGTAGCCACGGGAAATCCGTAGGAGCGACCTGTAAGGATCAATCTAAAACTGCCAGCAGCAGGCGGTAAAGGCGTTAGGGATGAGGGAAAGGTCAGCATAAGCAAATCCCGATAAGCATCGTATGTTCGGTCAAAAGGTTCTGTCGCATTAAGCGTGGGGCACTCTGTTCAGTTAGCGATAATCCGGTTCTGTTTTGTTACGTACTGAAGGAAAAATGTAATGCAATATAAATTAATGGATATTGTGTCAAGGAGTATGTAATTAATAAAATCAAGCTTTCTAATTATGATGCAAGTAGCTATGAACAGATTACAGGTTTTACCTCTTACTCAGTATCAAAAAGAAATCTACTATGAAGCTCAACGTAATCCAGAAAGTAGTCAATTCACTATATCCATAGCGAGGATATTAAAAAAAGATATTAACTTTGAGAAATTTTTTCATTCAGTTAATAACGTCCTTAGTCATGATGTGACATGTCGATTACGCATCGTTGCACAAGCCGATGTACTGGGTCAACAGATACAAAATATTCCCGCTAATCAAATAGAAGTCATTGATGCTGAAGGTGAGGACGTTACTGTACTCTTCAAAAAATGGTCAAGGCGAGTTTTTAATCTGGATGATAAATCACTTCTTGAGGTTGCTCTGTTACGAAATCTGAAAGATGGCTGCGCGGCTATTTTTCTGCGCGCCCATCATATTGTTTGTGATGGTTGGGGAATAAATCAGTTAGCAGAAAAAATTTCCAAGTACTATCAGGATAATGAGGTGAATCTGGGAATATTGCCTCACAATTCAGAAGAATATATCTCAGCAATCTTTGAGCAAGAAACAATTCTGTCACAACCAGAAATAAAACAGCAAATAACCGAGTTGGCTGTACTTACACAACGTCATGAACCCGTTTTTTTTAACCGGGGAAAGAAGGCTAATGTCTCTCGCTGTATGCAGCACCGATATATCTTATCTAAGACTGAAGTTGTAAAAGCCTTGTCTCAAGGGATCAATCCCCACCAAGTTGTTATGTCTGCACTAACTGTCTTATTGTCACGGATACATAATAACACCCAGCTAACAATAGGTGTTCCTTTGCTCAACCGCCGTATTAATCAACTTAATATTGTGGGTCAATGGGCTAATACGCTACCACTGGCTGTTGCGGTCAATGCAGAGGATACCCTTATTGAACTGGCAGCTCGTATTAAAACAGAAACTAAAAAACTAAAAACGTTTGAGCATATTCCGCTTGGGCGTTTACTTAAGTCTATGGGAACAAAAAGGCGTCAATGGTTTGATGTCACGGTATCTTATAACTACTCATCTATAACTGATGCTTTCCGTGATACCTATAAAAGCGAAGATATCTATGCGGCGACTACCGCTCATGAAGATGATGCTATTGCGATCCATGTACATACTTATGGGGGCAATAATGATGTTGCTATTGATATCACCGGTGCGGTAGATGTTTTCGATGAAGATTATCCATTCGAAACATTTACGGCTGCCTTAGCGCGTATTATCGAACAAGTTATTACTTCACCCACACAAACCGTCTCACAAGTGAAGCTCTCTTCGGCAGAAGAAATGGCTCAACTGGCTCTTTTTGAGCAGGGACCCAATACTGAATTTTCGAAGCAAGATACCTTATCAACGTTATTTGATACTCAGGTTTCATTACACGGGAAAGCAGTCGCTATTGCAAACTCTGGCGGGCAACCCGCTCTTACTTATATTCAGTTCCAAGCCCGTATAGACAATATGGTGGCTGTTTTACTGAAGGAGGGAGTGAGAAAAGGGGACATCGTTGCGATTTTAATGGATCGCAGCACGGATATGTTAACCGCTATCTTTGCTGTATTAAAAGCAGGTGCTGCCTATTTACCCATAGACTCCAATTATCCGCAGGAGCGGATCGATTATATGTTGAAGGATAGTGGTGTCACGGTCATTATCTCCGACAAATTGAATCAGTCTTTAATCGCTCAATCTTATATTGTCATTGACGGAAATAACATTTCAGCTCAAAAGCAGGTAAAACAGCCCAATTTATCTACAGCAGATTCTCTGGCATATATGATTTATACATCAGGCTCCACCGGGCAGCCTAAGGGCGTGATGATCAATCATTATTCAGCAGTAAACCGGATTGAGTGGATGCAGGAACGTTATCCGCTGGACAACACCGATGTGATATTACAAAAGACCCCTATTTCATTTGATGTGTCTGTCTGGGAATTATTCTGGTGGTCGATCTCTGGAGCCTCTGTGCACTTATTACCTCCGGGAGCGCACAAAGATCCGCTGGAGATAATAAAAGCAATCCGTATACATAATGTGACGACATTGCACTTTGTTCCCTCTATGCTCCAGCCTTTCCTTGATATTCTGGAAGCTGAACCTGAGTTAGTGAAGCAATTGGCCAGCTTGCGCCGTGTATTCACCAGTGGTGAAGCACTGCCTCCGACACGGGTTAATCAGTTCCGTCAAATCTTTTCTGTTTTTGGTTTAAAGGCGCCCGCATTGATCAACCTTTATGGTCCGACAGAAGCCACTGTAGATGTATCATATTTCGAGTTTTTGCCTGAAAATAACGATGCTATCAACCGGGTTCCCATTGGTTTTCCGATTAACAATACTTCACTGAGAATTATGTCTCAGCATGATACCCGACAGGCAATAGGTATTGCGGGGGAGTTGCAAATTGGTGGAGTTGGACTGGCTCGCGGTTATCACAATAAACCTGAATTAACTGCTGAAAAATTCATTCTGGATGGAAGCGAGCGCTGGTACCGTACAGGCGATTTAGCCAGATGGTTACCCGACGGCAGCATCGAATATTTGGGAAGAATTGATAATCAGGTGAAGATTAGAGGTAACCGCATTGAGCTGGGGGAGATACAAAACACGCTTGAACGCATTCAGGGAATTAGCCAGGCGGAGGTTTTACCCCAAAAGAACGGTAATGATGGCACTTATCTTTGTGCATACTACGTTATCAATAATCAGTATGTCACAAACAACCAGAGTCTTACTGCTGAAAAACTGCGTCAAACCTTACTGGAATTTTTACCCGATTTCATGGTACCCCAAAAATTTGCACAGGTTCCTTCCATTCCCCTTACTCCAAACGGTAAAGTCGATCGTAACGCACTTAACATATTGATAAAACCAGAGGTTTCGAGTAGTCGTGATGATGCTCAGACGGAAACAGAATATCAATTAGCCGAAATTTGGAAGCGGGTATTAAAGATTGAACAACTCAGTATGCAGGATAATTTTTACACATTAGGCGGAGATTCAATCTTAATGTTGAAAGTACGTTCCGAAGCTGAAAAGGCGGGAATGAATGTCACTCTTTCTGAATTATCACAGCATCTGACGATAGCTGAATTAAGCCGGCAAATTGATACTGAGCGTAAGGTTCACAAAGCCGTTGAGTTATCTCCGTTTGTACTGATCAAAGAAAAAGAACGGGCTGCACTTTCTCAATATGCGGATGCCTTCCCTGCCACCCAGCTTCAGCTTGGCCTGATCTATCACAGCCAGCAGAGTAAAAGCTCAGCCACTTATAAAGATGTTTTCCGCTATACCTTGAAAGGCAAATGGGAGCCTGAAATTTTTTGTAAAAGTGCAGCAGCGACTATCCAGCGTCATCCTGTTCTTCGTTCGCACTTTAACCTAGCTGATTTCAGCGAGCCTTTGCAAATCATTAATCACAGTATCGATCTTGATGATGCTGTGGAGATTAAAGATCTTAGTTCACTGACATTGATTGTGTCTGAACAACTTATTAAAGAGCACATGAAAAAAAGAAGTCGTCAGGACTACCATTTTGATTGTGCCCCTTTGTATCACTTCTGTTTGTTCAAGACCGCAGACGCTATAGAGATGATATTTAGTTTTCATCACGCCATTCTGGACGGTGGTAGTGTAGCAAATCTGGTGCGTGAACTCTTCTCCCGCTATCTGAATGAGGGCGTGTATCCCACTGAAACTGATGTACTTCCATTACCCGCTCTGTATATCCAAGATGAGCTTCATGCATTACAAAATCACGAACACAAAATGTTCTGGAAAGAAATGTTTGATGGGCTTCCCCGAACGCAATTCCCTGCCTACCGATTGTACGAAAGCTTGCCCAAAAATCGGATCTTCACAAAAACAGCAACCATTCCAGAAGAAATTGAAACGAAGCTGAAAACACTGGTGCAACAAGAACATGTTTCAATCAAATCGGTTTTCTTTGCTGCACATTGTTTAACTGTCGCTATGGTGACGAATCAGAATGAAATCGCAACGGGATTGGTTACCCACGGCAGACCTGATGCACAAAATTCAGAACAGATGCTGGGCTTGTTTCTGAATACACTTCCTGTGCGTTTCTCTATGTCAGGCAAAACATGGAAAGCGTGTATTCATTCGGTATTCAGTGCAGAACAGCGCCATGCGCCATACCGTAAATACCCACTTAATGCTATCCAGCAGGTGGCAGGAGAAGGAGCAAAAATAAGTTCCGCATTCAATTACATTCACTTCCACGTATTGGCTGACGTATTTAGCAATCCTGATTTGTCTCTCATCGCATTTGAACCGTGGGAAGAAACTAATTTTGACGTATTACTCAATGTCATGACTGACTTCATCACCGGTCAAAATTATCTGCGATGTGATTTTGACGGCAATGTTTTCTCGCAAGTGCAGGCTGAGACTTATATAGACACCTATATAACCATATTGAACCAAATGGTCAGTCATGGTGATCAATCAGCAACCCTGAGCCAGCCATTCACACAAAGACACAGGGAAATACCATCCCAAAAATTCATATCAGCGCTGACCATGATTGTGAAAAATGTACAGGAGCAACCTGATGCAATAGCCGTTCGTTATCATGATTTGCAGTGGAGCTATGAAAAACTCTGGTCAGAGTCTGGCAAAATTGCTTCTGCGCTGGTTTCTGAGGGAGTTGTTCAAAATACATCGGTGGCTATTGCGCTTGAACGTTCTCCGACACTCATTGCATCACTGATTGGTGTGATGAGAGCAGGAGGAGTGTGTTTGCCATTGGATCTGAGTTATCCGGCCCAGCGTATTGAAGCCATGGTGGAGCAAGCTCAGCCAGCACTGGCTATTGTTGATGATAAATCCGATACATTACTCAATGTGGTAACAGTCCCGACCATGCGGGTAGACACGTTGATAAACGGCAATACGCATGTACCAGATAGAGAAATAGCCCCTGAACAGCTGGCTTATTTACTGTTTACATCGGGTTCAACGGGTAAACCCAAAGGTGTGGCAATGCCGCATCGTAGCCTGTCAAATTTAGTTATCTGGCAGAATGAAACGCATACCGGTAAGAATATTCGTTCTACCTTACAGTATGCACCGCTGAGTTTTGATGTTTCATTTCAGGAAATCTTCTCTACACTGACCTCTGGTGGTGAGTTACACCTTATTAGTGAAGATGAACGGCGTGATCCTTTGCAATTACTGCATATTATCAATAAGTACCAGACAGAAAGAATTTACCTGCCTTACGTTGCACTGCAACAATTGGCTGAAACAGCAGTCGCACTGGAAACCTACCCGAAAAACCTGAAAGTTGTTATTTCATCCGGTGAACAACTCCGGGTCACCGAAGATATTCGTCTGCTTATTGGGCAAATCAATAACGGTATCCTTGAGAATCAGTATGGTCCCACAGAAACGCATGTCATCACTGCATTTACCATGCAGAGCGATCCAACATCTTTCCCTGCACTTCCTCCCATTGGTAAAAGTATCAATAACTCAGATATAGTGCTCCTTAACAGTCAATTAGAAGAAGTGGCTTCCGGTGAACAAGGTGAAATTTATGCCCGTGGTTTACCTGTCGCATTAGGTTATTATCGGCAGCCAGAATTGACCGCAGAGCGCTTTATTATCCTCAAAAATGATAATGAGCCACTGTATCGTACCGGTGATCTTGGCGTGAAGCTTAAAGATGGCAATATTCTCTGTTTAGGCCGCAAGGATACTCAGGTTAAAGTTCGTGGTTATCGCATTGAACTGGCGGAAATAGAATTAGCGGTATCAAGTACACCCGGTGCTGACGAATTACTGAAAGATGTTGCTGTCGTCGTTCAGAAACCCGGTGAAAATGATGGTTTTCTGGTAGCATTCCTGATCGGTGAAAAGAATGACGCATTTATTGCACGCGTACAGCAACATTTGTCTGAAATGCTGCCTAAACATATGCTCCCTTCCCGAATAGAGTGGTTGGAGTCGTTGCCTAAGACCCCGAGTGGAAAACGTGATGATGCGGCGTTACGCAGCATGCGGATCATGTATGAGCATCATAGTACAGAAGATCTTGCTCCGCGGGACAACTACGAGCAGGTATTGTGTGACTTGGCCGCGGATTTGTTGAAAATACCTAACTTATCTGTTCATCAAAACTTGTTTGATATCGGTGCTACCTCATTGACAGCCATGAGGATGGTTGTTTTGGTAGAAAAATATTTCGGTATCAGTATTCCTTTGTCGCTTTTTGTTAGTAACCCGACCGTTGCTCAATTAGCAGCACATATCAGAGAAAAAGGCGCTCAACCCAAATTCAGTCCTGTTGTCCCCATGCGTACAACAGGTCATAAACGCCCCTTATTTTTTATCCACCCGATGGGGGGAAATGTCTTGTCCTATTTACGGTTAGTGAATCATTTCCCCGAAGATCAACCTTTCTACGCATTGCAGGCTCACGGAGTCGATGCGGGATCTACGCCATTAAGTACTGTGCAAGAACAAGCGACAAATTATCTGGAAGCGATACGTCAGATCCAGCCACGTGGCCCATATTCAATCGGCGGCTGGTCTTATGGCGGATTTGTCGCATTTGAGATGGCACGGCAGTTGAAAGAAGCCGGGGAGGAAGTTGCTGATCTTTTTGTCTTAGATACAGTTGCTCTTAACACGGAATCGCAGGGAAAAGCGAATGAGGAAGCACTACTGCGATGGTTTTTCTGGGAATTATTGTGGCTGAATGAAGGGGCGACTCTTCCTGAGCAAATTGTACCGGAGCATATAACTTCTTTGCAGGAGCGATTCGAATACATCACAGAGCATGCAATGGCCACGGGAGTCATTCCACAAGGCAGTTCCAGGGCCGTCGTCCAAAGATTATTTGATGTGTATAAGACCAATTGGAAAGCGGCTGCGGATTATGCGGCTTATAAGGCAGATATCAATATGACGTTATTACATGCAACACGGCCATTACCTGAAGTACTGCGCTCTATGCATGATGCAGTACGAAGTGAGTACCGCGATCCTAAAAATGGTTGGGGGTATAAGACAACGGGTCGTATCAGTGTTATTGATGTGTTGGGTGATCATTTGGAAATCATGGAAGAGCCTTATGTGGAGGAAGTTGCCAAAGTAATACTTCGAGAAATGGAGGCATCCTCCTATACAAAACAAGCCTTATTGGTTCCGGAGGAAGTATGAGTCGTCCATTAAAAGTGATCATAGTTGGAGCTGGTATTGGTGGGTTAACAGCGGCTGTCGTTTTACGGCAGATTGGCTGTTGTGTTGAAGTTTATGAACAAGCCCCCACTTTACGTACAGCCGGCTCAGGTTTGTCTGTAATGTCCAATGCTGTCGCTGCCTTATCTTCTATTGGTGTTAATCTGAAATTGGAGCATTTTGGTTCTCCGGTTAAATGCTTTGAAATCAGGAACATCAATGATCGTCTGATACGTCGATTACCAATACCTGAAATCTCATCCTCTAATGGATTTGATAGTATTTGTATATCACGTAAGGCCTTGCAGGAAGCGCTGTTACAGAAACTTGATAAGAATATTATCCATGTCGGCGCTAAGGTCACCGGGATTACCGAGAGTGACGATGGTGTTTCTGTCCGTTTTGCTGATAGCAGAGAAACACATGGAGACTTGCTTATTGGTGCTGATGGGATTTACTCTCTTGTCCGTGACTATATTCAAGGGAATAAGCCAACGCGTACCGCCGATTATATCTGTTGGCTGGCTATCACCCGCTATCAACATCCGCAGATCACACCCGGTTATGTTGCTCACTATTGGGGGCCAGGAAAACGAATCGGTTTGATCGATATAGGCGGAGGTGGTGTATATTGGTGGGGAACGGCAAATATGCAAATTGAGCAGGCCCGTCAATGGCAAGGAAATAATCAAGATATCTTGTCATATTACAAGGGGTGGCCAGCGATTGTTTCCGATATTATCTTACAAACACCATCCGAAAATATAATCTCGGTTCCTGCACAAGACCGGCCTTTTTCGCCTCTTTGGGGAAAAGGAAGGATCACACTTTTAGGCGATGCTGCTCATCCTATGCTGACAAGCCTGGGTCAGGGGGCAGGTATGGCCATCGAGGACGCCGCTGTTTTAGGGCATGTCATGAAGCAGCAGTCAGATCCAATTTCAGCCCTGCGTCAATATGAAAAAGTTCGAATTCCAAGAGCTGAAATGTTAGTGAATGCCTCAAGAGCACTGAGTGAAACTGAACAAGAAGATCGTTTCTTTCATTGTTTGAAGAGGGATTTATCCTTACGGTTTGCACCAACGAGAAAGCTTAGGGAAAACCTCGAAAAATCATTAAATTTTTCTATGGAAGACGTTGATCTCTAGGCGGTATAAGGCCTTGTAACTAGGCGTTTAGCCATGTAAGCGACTAAACGCCGTCAAACAGACTTAACAAAGTTGGTGAGACAAAAAGCAGAATAATTGGCGGATGAAGAACACGAATTTCAAAAATGTAACAAAACCTTCCAATGTGCGTTGGCGGGTCTCATGATAATAATGTGACATGTCACACAATCACAATTGCAATTTTAACTCATGCCAACCTAAAGTATTCCAGCACGCAGCATCACCAGAGAAACAGTACGAAATAAAAATCCGCCCCAGCCTGCCTTCTTTTATGCAAAAAGCAGATTTCAGTGATGTGATTGGCTTTCCAGCGTTCCTGCCATACAAATAAACCAGAATCGAATTTTTTTTTGATGTGATTAATGATTTCGTCGTTTAAATTTAAGGGTTGGATTCACATAACAATATTATAAAACTCTAGGATCTGGTTAAAACCAGACCCAAAGAGTTTTCATGCTTTTTATTCATCCATGACTTAATAAGTAGTCATATTAATTCTACCAATTAATGAATATTCAAGGCATTGGAACCTAATATCATTAAGTTCAGGCCATTATAGTGAAGAACTCAACTGGAGTAATGTCCAATAATATCATAAATTCCTGGGCTAGCCTTAGCTAGCTCTGCGGTGCGTTTTACGAATTCTATTGATGCTGGGTCAGCTTGAGTTGCCTTAATGTCAGCAATGCTTTTCCATTTCGCAATATTGACGACTCGGCTACCATCTTTGCTGGCGAGCAAGGTAACGGAAATGAAACCAGGTCGTTTACTAATGACCGAATCAGTTCCCTCTTGTAATAGCTTGATGACTTCAGCTTGATTACTTGGATCGACTTCGATGACATTAATGAATGTAACTTCAGACATTACACATTCTCCTCAATGGATAGTAGGTTATGCCAGCTTTTTGCAGGCAGAGACTCGCTAGCTTGTACCTTGTTGAGTCTAATACATAGACGATTCAGCAGTTCAATATGTCAGGTCATTCGAAAAAAAATATTTATTTTCAGGCTTTGCGCCTGACATTTTCACCTGGTTTCTCGTCATTAAAGCTTAGAACATTTTTAGAGGGGGGCTTAGAAATTGTTACTACTTCGCATATATACGTATATAGATGTTTTATTGTATACACTATAGAAATATTTAATTGCCCATTAGATTCTATGCTCTATACAAAATCTCTTTCCTTCTTCTAAGGGAATTCAGCGTCAGTATCACTTGCTGGCATTATGAAGTCGGAGGAAAACAATACCTAAGTTGTTTTCCTCAGAATTGAGTTAAGAAAAATAGAATGAACAAGAAAAAACAGGTGAGTAAGCTGGGGGGAGAAGACCCAGCTCAAGTATATTCTAACCGCTCCAAACTTGAATCGCTGGCGTATAGATTTTTGGGAACTATCCCGGATGCTGAAGATGCTGTGCAAGAAACTTATCTACGGTGGCACAAACTTACTCAAACAGAACGAGAGCAGATTGTGTCCCCCATAGCTTGGCAACGAACAACACTCACACGGATCTGTTTCGATAAGCTTAAATCGGCCAAGTCAAAACGTGAAATCTATATTGGAGAATGGTTGCCTGAACCTGTCTCACAAGACGAATATTGGGTATCTACGGTTGAATCACCTGAAGCAGCCGATCCAGCCGATAATCTTATCTTTGCACATTCGGTTTCTATGGCATTGATGATAGTCCTGGATAAGATGACCCCTGCTGAACGTGTCAGCTTTATTCTTCATGATGTCTTCCAATATTCGTTTGAGGAAATCAGTGAGATTGTAAACAGAACACCACAAGCATGCCGTCAGCTTGCTTCATCTGGGCGAAAGCGGGTCAATCAAGAATGTCATTTTGCACACTCTTCAGAGGAGCATCGGCGTGTTAATAGTGCTTTTCGATCTGCATGGCTCACAGGCAACATCAAGGAACTGGTCGCAATCTTAGACGAAAGAGCTTGTGCCAGCACTGATGGCGGCGGTCTTGCCAGCGCAGCTACCGAACCATTGTATGGCCGGGATGCAATTATCAAATTTTTCCTTTCAGCATTTGAACGTCAACATAATCTTCAGATCGAGGAGGAGCTTGTTAATGGTGAGCCAGGGCTTGTCGGTAAGGTGGCAGGTCACACTGTTACAGTGATCTCCACTTATATAAAAGAAGGACGAATCAAAGATATTTGGGTTATGCGTAACCCAGAAAAATTGACTGTTTGGCATTAGCCAATGGATTCAAGTGAGGTTATTTACTATGGCGGCGATAACTGATTGTTCAGGCAAAGTAGTCATTGTTGGTGCTGGAATTGGAGGGGTAACTCTTGCTGCTCTGCTTTCTTTGTCTGGCATAGAGTGCGACATTTATGAACAGCGGATGAAGCTCTCTGAAGATGGGTTTGGCTTGAATATTCAACCTGAAGCAGTATCAGTCCTGTATCGTTTGGGGCTTGCTGAAAAGTTGGATTATTGTGGGATCCAAACCAGAGCACACCGCTATGTCGACCATTTAGGAACAATTCTTTTCGAAGAAACACGGGGCATAGATGCTGGTTTTGATACTCCACAGATATCTATATCTCGCTCAGAACTGCTTAATCTAATCTTTGCTACAGCTAAGACAAAAGCAACCTTTAACTTTGATGTGAAGTTTTCTACTGATTTTTTATATCAGACGAAGTGGGCAAAAGATCTGATCGTGGGTGCCGATGGTATCAATTCCGCAGTGCGCCAAACTTTATTTCCAGATTCTATGCAACTGAATTCCGGTGGCATGATGTTATGGCGGGGCATTACCCCTATGCCAAAACTTCTGGATGGTCGAACAATGATTATCGCTAATAGTGGAGAAGGGGTTCGTCTCATCGCATATCCTGTTTCCAAATCTCATGATCTGCGTGGAGAGAGCCTTATTAATTGGGTTATTCTTGTTCCTGTATCACTTGATAAGCAATTTGATACAACAATCAATCGCTTTCAAGCTACAGACTTCCTGCTCAAACTTCTTAAAGAATGGCATTTTGATTGGTTAAATCTTCAAACATTAATAACCACAAGTAAAACACTTATGCGCACCGCGATGGTGGATCGAAAACCATTAAATAAATGGAGCCATAACCAGTGTGTTCTAATCGGTGATGCCGCTCACCCGATGTTTCCAATAGGTGCAAATGGGGCAACTCAATCTATCATTGATGCTGAAACCCTCGCCTCTGCTATATGTGAATCCACTGACTCCGAATCCGCAATAGCAAAATATGAGCATGTACGTATACCCGCTGTATCCAAGATTGTAATGGCAAATCGGGAAATGAATTCGCGCGAACTTGCTAGTCAAGCTCTTAATCAACAAGAGCGAATTCGAGAACTTGTCATCACGGCGACCAACTATAAAGCCGAAACGATAAGGACGCGTTCGGATTGACTTTGCTATCTCACTAATAATAACCCCATAAATGAATCTATAGCACAGGAGTTCTGAAATGAGTGAACAATCTTCTCTTCCCCAATTCGATGCTATTGTCATCGGTGCAGGTCTTTCTGGTCTTTTTGCAGCCCACAAAATTCATAACGAGTTAGGGCTAAAGGTACTTGGGCTTGAAAAAGGTAAGAATGTCGGCGGTACTTGGTATTGGAATCGTTATCCTGGCGTTCAGGCGGATACCGATGGATTTGTCTATCGCTATTCCTTTGATCGAGAGGTTTCGCCGCAGTGGGATATGTATGCTCGATACCAAACTGGCGAACAGATGCGAGATTATTTGGAGAATGTTGCAAGCCGTAACAATATTTCGCAGTTGTTCCGTTTTGAAACTGGTGTTAGCGAAGCTATCTACGATGAGGCCAAAAACATCTGGCGGGTTAAAACTACAGATGGAGATATTATTACAAGCCGGTATCTGGTAAGTGCTGTCGGAGTATTATCTGAGCCTGTTTTTCCAAAAATCAAAGGCCTCGATAAGTTTAAAGGACAAATCATACATACTGCACGTTGGCCAGATAATCTGAAAATCAATGGGCTACGTGTCGGAGTGTTGGGGACAGGATCGACGGGAGCACAGCTCATTGTTGCAGCAAGTAAGGTTGCATCCCATCTGACTGTGTTTCAGCGGGCGGCTCAATATATTGTACCAGCGGGTCAGAGTCGTTTGACGACAAATGAAGTAGAGAGTTATTTCTCGAATTTTGAAGAACGATGGAAAGAATGGAGAGAAACTCGTCTGGCATGTGGCTTCGATGATCCCACTATAGGTGCGTTTGATGTGTCCCTGGAAGAACAGAAGGCTGTCTTTGAACGCGCTTGGAACGAAGGCGGGGGATTCGGTTTTATGTTCGGCACCTTTAATGATCTTGTTATCAATTCAGACTCCAACCGCGCCGCCTGTGAGTTTATAGCCGAAAAAATCAAAGATATTGTCAAAGATCCTGATACGGCACGTCGTCTTACACCGACAGAGCCATATGCCAAGCGGCCTGTATCGGTTGATGGGTATTATGAGGTGTATAATCAGCCCAATGTTAAATTAGTTAGCTTGTTAGATACACAAATAGTACAAGCAACGGAAAAAGGCCTTCTCACTGCTGATGGCATTGAACATGAAATTGATATTCTTATCTTTGCTACAGGATTTGATGCAGTTGAAGGTGCTTATCGGAACTTCAAGGTGGTTGGGCGTAATGAGCATACTCTCCTTGAAACCTGGGGTGAAAACCCTGCCGCATATCTTGGTGTTTTTACACCCGGCTTTCCAAACCTCTTTACTCTTCTTGGCCCTCAGGGGATATTTTCCAACCTCGCTGCGGGTATTGAAGCTCAAGTAAACTTCATCGGCGATATTATTTCGTGGGCTGAAAGTCATTCAGAGACTGTTATTGAGGCTACTCCTCAAGCACTCTCAGATTGGTCAGTACATTGTGAACAATTGGCAAATTATACTGTCTTTGCTCAGGTGAAATCCTGGATATTCGGGTCAAATCTACACAGTACTACCCCTCGAGTTCTCTTTTATTTCGGTGGACTCAAGGAATATCTTGCGGTTTTTGAGCGTGAACGTAGCAATGATTTCCCTGGTTTCAATAGCAAAAATTTGATTGCAGATGAAAAAGCTACGTTTCTACTTTAAGGAACAAGTAGAAATTTATGAATATGAGTTAATATGGCGAGGTAGTTGAGAGCTATAGACAACACATAAAAATCAGGATTGTTTAAAGTAGTCTGAATTGTTCGCGCCAAACGGAATCTATGTTTGGTGAATGGCCTTTAAATACATAAATTAAACTTGATTAGATAAAATAGGTGCTCTATACAAGATAAATTGTGCCAACTTGAAATCCATTGAGTATAGTTACATTTATTTTTTGGAGTATTCATCATAAATTAAAATGAAATTTTATCCTATTAACGTTTTAGGTTAACAATTAATACATGCATTATTATAAGATTCAGTATTAACTGACGAATGTAACTGTATTGCAATTTATTGCCAGTTATCGAAAATATTGAGTTTTTGAAATGTAATAATGTAATGATTCTGAGCTACCTGAAGGCAGGTTAGTATAATAATTTTTAATAAAGGGATAATTATTACTCTTCCTGCTATTCAAGTGCACTTCAACGATAAATTTTTTGTTTTTTGCTAATTGTGATATTAAACACATTTTTGTATTAAATTCAAATTGTCCATTTACATTTTATTAACTTACATACTAGTATTTAGATCTTAGCAAGGTCTTTATTTTATACTTTTATTGTTTTTATACGTTAATATAATGGTTGGTTATGTCGATATTCTTAAAATTAAAAATTCTTACTAAGTAAATATATTAATTCGTGATGATTTAATCCAATATCTAAATTGTGTGTTATTTCTGTTTTTTCTTTTGTGTTACATTTTATATTCCATGTTTTTACGTAGGGTAATGAATGAAAAGTTTAATGTTTAAGGTAGGTGTTAGATTTAACGAAGATTAAAAATAAGGTGGGTGAAATAAGTAATATTTTTTAATAATGTTAATTGTAAATTAACATTATTTATGGCGAATCATTGATTGTGTATGAAAGAAATCATCTGGTGTTGAGCATTTCAATATGGTGCGCTTAGAGCCTATTAGGCATAGTCGCTATCATATCAAAGAACTTCATAATATATTTATAAACACTTTTAGAATAAGGCATTACATTACTGGATTGAATTTAAACTAATAAACGTTGATATTAAATTAATTTTATTATCATTCTTTCTTATTGTCATTTTATTATTAGTATTTTCGATTGAGGAGACAGTACCATGATTCAAGATAATGAAGTACGGCAACATAATCGATTGATTGTCGAAAAGTATATGAATACGAAAGGTCAAGATAGGCTGAAACGACACGAACTATTTACTGAAGATGGGTGTGGTGGGCTTTGGACTACAGATACAGGAGAGGCAATTATGATCAAAAGTAAGGTTCGTTTGGCTGAGCATGCTGTTTGGTCTTTGAAATGCTTCCCTGATTGGTATTGGTACAATATCGTTATATTTGATACCCAAGACCCAAATATTTTTTGGGTTGAATGTGATGGGAAAGGAATAATTCGTTTTGAAGGGTATCCTGAAGGTATGTATGAAAATCATTTTATCCATTACTTCGGATTTGAAAATGGAAAAATAAAAATCCAACGTGAATTTATGAATCCATGTCAACAGTTTAAAGCATTAGGTATTGATCTTCCTAAAATTAATAGAAGTGGCATTCCTACCTGATTAGTTTATTTGAGTTCTTTGAAGTAATTTAATCATAAACTATAGATATACCCGATGGATTTCAAGATGCGCCGCGGCGGCAAGGGAGCTAATCCCCGGGAGCATAGATAACTTATGTGACCGGGGTGAGTGAGCGCAGCCAACAAAGAGGCAACTTGAAAGACGAAGGGTAAAGCCATATTAATTATAATAATGGCTATTTTGGATATATTATTTTGCAATGGAGCAAAAGTATGGGTATTCCTAAAGTTGAGAGTTACACACTCCAATCACCTGAATTTAATGTGATAAATAACGTAAAATGGAAACATAATAATAGCCATAGCATATTGCTTGTACATGATATGCAAACATATTTCTTGGACTTTTTTTCTTTGCACTTGAAACAAGAGTTGATAAAAAATTGTCAGAAACTTATCTCTTACGCTAGGAAAAACAATATACCTATTGTTTATACCGCTCAACGTGGTGATATGTCTGGGAAAGAACGTGGTCTCCTTTATGATATATGGGGGAAAGGTATGAACAGTAAAAATGAACATACTGCTATTGCAAAAGAAATAGCACCACGGGAAGAAGATACAGTTTTAACCAAATGGAGATATAGTGCTTTTCATGCCACACCTCTTGATGAAGTTTTCATTGAAAAAAAACGCGACCAAATAATTATTTGTGGCGTTTTTGCCCATATTGGAATACAGGCAAGCGCTGTTGATGCTTACTCAAGAGATATTGAAGTATTTCTTGTACAGGATGCTATTGCAGATTTCTCAAAACAAGCTCATTTACAAACATTAATATATGCTGCTGAATGTTGCGCTAGTGTATTGCCAACTGAAGAGGTTTGCAAATGACTACATCTCTTTCTTTTGAGACACAAACAATCTTGCAAAAAGTCGTTGAAGGTCATTTCGATACCTATGCTTTAGTGTATAGACCAGAAAGATTTAAAAAGGCAACGCTTGAAGTACTCATTGGCACAGAACAAATTCTTGAAAATTTAAAAGAGTTAGATCAAGTTCAAAAAGAACAACGGGATATTGGTAATTGGGGTGTTCTTCTTGTTACACCTTATCGCCAGATTAAAGAACGTGGTTTCACTATTATTGAAGACAGTACACCTTTTCGTGTCCTTTGTATCAATGATTATGAAACACTTTTACTTGAAGAAGCTATCGATATTTTACCTGATGTACCGATAAATCTTAGCAATTCTTATTTCAATCCAAATGATGAAAATTACGAAAAAATTGTCAAAGAAATAATTGCGAATGAAATAGGTACAGGAGAGGGTGCCAATTTCGTTATTAAACGTACCTTTAATGGCTCTATTACAGATTATAGTGATCATGTTGGAATGACGATTTTTCGTAACTTATTGGAACAAGAAAAAGGCGCTTATTGGACTTTTTTTATTCGTATGAATGACGTGACCTTAGTTGGTGCTTCACCAGAAATGCACATTAGTCTTAATGTTAAATCAGTCACAATGACACCTATAAGTGGTACATATAGATTTCCTGCTTCTGGTCAAACTCAAGACGGACTTCTGGAGTTTTTACGCGATACTAAAGAAGAGGGAGAGTTATCGATGGTTCTTGATGAAGAACTGAAAATGATGACTGATATTTGTTCTTCTGATGTTAAAGTATGCGGGCCATCACTTATTCGTATGTCAAAATTGGCACATGTCTGTTATAATCTGAAAGGTTCTACAGAATTGTCTATATCTGAAATTTTAAAGCGCTCAATGTTTGCACCAACTGTAGTTGGTAGTCCTTTAGAAAATGCAACTAGAGTAATTGCACGCTATGAAAATTATGGGCGTTCTTACTATAGTGGTTTTATTGCTTTAATTGATGATCTTAATAGTAACCCACGGTTAGACTCTGCAATCCTTATTCGTACTGCTGAAATATCAAAAGATGGGAAAATGCAGGTGGGAGTTGGTGCGACGTTGGTTCGTGATTCTAATCCGCTTTCAGAAGTACAGGAGACTATTGCTAAAGCTGCCGCTATTCAAAATGCTATGGGTATCACTGCTTTTGACACTTTGCTTAAAAAAGAAAAAATTGCCCAGTTACTTAATAGGAGGAATGAGCGACTTTCAACTTTTTGGTTCGGAGATATTTTTCATTCCCCTGAATATTCACTAAATTATATAAATAAACCAGAGATTGTCATCTTAGATAATGAAGATACTTTTACATCAATGATGGCATATCAACTACGTGAATTAGATTTTAAAGTTGAAGTTAAATCATATTCTTTAATAGGCGAAATTAGCAATTCAAAGTTACTTATTGTAGGCCCTGGTCCTGGTGATCCATGCAAGTTAACTGATTTAAGAGTTATAACAAGCCGGAATATAACAATGAATGCAATAGCACGGAAGCAACCTTTTATTTCTATTTGTTTTGGACACCAAATTTTATGCTCTTTATTTGGTTTATCTATAGAACGTCTTTATCCACCAAATCAAGGGATACAAAAACAAATATCCATCTTTGGAAAAACAGAGTCTGTTGGTTTTTATAATACTTTTTCGGCTATTTCGGAATCAGATTATATAAAAAGTCCTGTAGGTGATGTTGTGGTTTATCGGGATGCCCAGTCAAAACAAGTTCATGGATTAAAAGGGCCGAATTTTTGTTCAATGCAATTCCATCCTGAATCAATTCTGACTAAAGAAGGTCATAGGATATTAAGAGATGCTATATTTTCGGTGATAACGAATGAAAATTGAATTAGTTTGGTGGGATCTTGATGACAATGATCCTGATGTAGATATTCTATCTGCAAGTTTGACAAAGCAAGTTTTAGAAGAATGGGAAAGTGTGTCTAATTTGACTAAAAAATTTTGGTTTACTTCAAACAAAGGAAGGTGTTGGGGAGCTTTGATGATTTGGAATGGAGATAAACCTGATGTTTCAGTAATGCCAAATAATATATCAGGAGAGATTATAGGAAGAATGCCAGATCACAGAATTATATTCGATGTATTAAATAAATTAAATATGGTTAATTAAATTTATCAAGTATTAATTAATTATTTTACTGTTGAGTCGATATAATAACATAGGTGGAATATGCATAAGTATACTATTGTAAACTCTTTTGGGAATGAGCTATTTACCGGAAATCCAGTCGCTGTTTTTTTTAACTGTGACGATATGGATGACTATCATATGCAAAAATTGGCTGCTGAATTAAATCTTTCTGAAACAACGTTTATTCGTTCTCCTTTGAAAGATGGTGATGCAAATGTCAAAATTTTTACTCCAGTCAATGAATTAGGTTTTGCAGGACATCCTTTACTTGGCACTGCGTTAGCTTTAGCACAAGAAACAGGATTGTCTGAAATGAATATCGAAACACAAAAAGGAGTTTATCGATTTTCAGTTGATTTAGTAAAAGAACAACCTTATACAGCTTATGTACAAATGGAACAGCCAAAACCCGCTATTTCTCCCTATGAATATAGACAAAAATTGCTTGAGGCGCTTGGCGTGGAAAAAAGTACATTACCAATAGATATGTATGATGTAGGGCCGAGACATGTATTTGTTGGTGTTGAAAACGTCGATATACTCGCAAAAATTAGCCCGGATCTAAAAAAACTTTCTCAGTTTAATAACATGGCCGCTTTATGTTTCTGTCCAAATGGCGCTGATGGTTGGCGATTACGTATGTTTTCTCCTGCTTACGGTGTTGCGGAAGATGCAGCAACGGGTTCGGCTGCAGGCCCTCTGGCGCTGCATCTTTGTCGATATGGTTTAGTTGAGTTTGGGAAAACCATAGAAATTATGCAAGGTGTTGAAATGGGAAGGCCATCCTATATGAAATCAATAGCTAAAATGGAGAAAGCAGAATTTTGCCTTGAGGCTGGCGGCTATGCATTTCAGATTGCAACAGGTCAATATTTTATTTAGGGCAAAAGCATGAGCAGCATTTTTGAAAGTATGACTGGCAAGTTGGATTATGTCTTTCCTGAATATGATTCCCTTACTAATGATCCTATTGGGTTAGGGAGAAAATGGTTACAAGAAGCAATTAATGAGGATGTCCGTGAACCTTGTGCGATGGTTTTGGTGACCACAAATCTTTCTGGAAACATGTCATCCCGTGTAATGGCTATTTTAGAATTCACAAATGAAGGCATTGTGTTTGCTACACATAGCTGTAGTCGAAAAATAAAAGATATTAAAGATAATCCTTTTGCTTGTGGACATTTTTATTGGCGTGAACTTGGTCGCCAGCTTTCCGTAAGTGGGAAGGTTAAAGCGCTTACTCGGGAACGAGCGATTGAGGAATGGAATAAACGTGCAATACCTTTGCATCCAATGTCAACAGTTTCCTATCAAAGTGAGCCTTTAATATCGAATGAACAACTCCTTATATCCGCACAAGATCTTGATGGTACTGGGGCATTACCTTGCCCTAGTAGATATACTATTTACCTGCTTGAACCTCACGCTATCGAGTTTTGGTCTGCAAGTTCTAACCGTTTACATAAAAGGCTACGTTTTGAGCATACTCAGAACGGGTGGGAGAGTTTAAGACTACAGCCGTAATTAAATTTTTTTTCTCGTGGCATTGGACTATGTTATTAAATAATTTTAAAAATTAACTTTGCTTAATAATATTTAATTGGAATTTATTTTAGAGGAGCTTTATTAAAGATTTGCTAAAAGATTTTGAGATATAAAGATAATTAATAAAGTATTGAAATGATATAATTCTGTTTTGTATTTATTACACAAAATTACGATATTTTTCAAACAAATAATCATGATAATTGTAAAGGTATTGTTAGAGGTTAGTTATGAATCAAAATTTAGCAACCTTACCTATTCCAAATCAACTTTTTTCTGAAATAAAGCTCAGTCCTCAGATTTTACTACATGTTGATAGTAGTAGAAAAATTATTAAAAATATTTTAAAAGGGAAAGATAAACGGTTATTAGTCATTATTGGTCCATGTTCTGTTCACGATGAAGAAGCATGTCTGGACTATGCATCACGGTTAAAATCTATAATACAACAGTATCAAGATTCATTGTTTATTGTAATGAGAACATATTTGGAAAAGCCTAGAACGACATTAGGGTGGAAGGGGTTTATTTCTGATCCTGATTTGGATGGCTCTGCTCACTATAAAGATGGTCTATATCGTTCGCGAAAGCTTCTTTATAAGATTAATCAAATGGGAATAGCAACAACAACAGAAATTCTCAACCCATATCTATACATCTATTACTCTGATTTGATCAGTTGGGCAGCGATAGGAGCAAGGACAACAGAATCACAGCCACATCGGGAGCTTGTATCTGCATTGCCTTATGCTGTTGGTTTTAAGAATAGTACTGATGGTAATGTGCAAGTGGCTATTGATGCAATTAAAGCGGCTAATCATTCACATATAACTTGTTCTATTGATAATGATGGGAAATTATCATTGATATCTACTTTAGGTAATCAATATGGCCATGTCATTCTTCGAGGAGGAAAAGAGCCTAATTATCATGAGGTTGATATTTTGCAACTTAACGAAAAACTTAAAAATCAAGGAATTAGAAGGAGTGTTGTGGTAGATTTGAGTCATGGCAATAGTCAAAAAAATCATAAACAACAATTAGTAGTTGCAGAGTCTATATGTCAACAAATAAAAAAAGGTATGGAAATTATAAGAGGTATAATGGCTGAAAGTTTTATTGAAGAGGGTAATCAATCTCTGAGTCATCCCTTGGTTTATGGGCAATCCATTACTGATTCTTGTTTGCATTGGCAAGATACTATAGTGTTACTTGATAAGCTTAATGAAGTAATGTTAAATAAAGTTTCATAATAGTGATACACCTGCTTTTTTTATTCTTTGCTATGTTCAGAAATGTACTGACGTATTAAGCTGTGTGGATGAATATATCCTGCGGCTTTCTTATTTTTATTAAATGGAAATTCTACTATTGCAGTTATTATATCATCTGAAAAACATTGATAAAGTAATTAATTTAGTATAGATAATTATTTCAATGAGATGTCAATGCCTTGTGCAGCCTTGATAATTGCAATATAACGTAACTCAATTGAAGGAAAACGGTGTTGGTTACTTTGATTACGTGAATCCGCCAATTTTTTTATTTTTATTCATCTCTATTGACCTCAAGTTAACTTAAGGTTTTATAATGTATATTTGTTGTGTACGTCAGTCGGAAAAATGCCATACTTTTACTCCACTATGTTGGAAAAATAGTGTTTCTATATAAAAAATGTGAGGGTGGTTTATGCGATGGTTTGATGTAGGTAAGTTGAAAATTTCTAGGCTATAGGGTTTTGTTCTATTATTTTTTAATATCGCATCAGCAATTGACTCATTACTACTCACCATTTTTATAAGCCATACTTTTGGGCGTTTTCCTAATAAAAGCAAATAATTTCATTCTAATTTGTACTTGAATATACCACGGTTGTTGGGGATTGTTGGCAACGGAAATACAGAAATTACGAATCACTTGAGAAAAACGCAAAGTATAAGCAAATATTTCACACAATGAAAAGGTTGATATAAATGATAGGAAAAAAAATCGTGGTTGGCCTGGGAATCGCTTTATTGTTAGTGGTTGGAATTTTCGTTTATAAACTAAATAGTTCAGCTAAGAATGAATCAGGATATATGGCCTATCCACCTGTGAAGGTGGCTTTGGCGGAAGTAAAAGAAACGCATCTCCCTAGAATATTATATGGTGTTGGGGAGCTTGAGGCTGACAGACAAATACATTTGGCGTCGGAAACCAGTGGTAGAATAATTAGTATTGAGTTTCAGTCTGGTCAATATGTGGAGAAAGGTCAGTTACTGGTGCAAATTAACGATGCAGTTGAACAGGCTGAACTTGTTCGTTTGCAGGCTCAGTGGAAAAATGCTGACAGGTTATATCAACGCACCAGCAAATTATTTACCAACAAGGTTGCTGCCGCTGCCGAACTGGATAATGCGCTGGCAGAGCGTGATATGGCGTTGGCTGCTATTCGTCAGACCGAAGCACTCATTGCTCAGAAAGCAATTCGGGCACCATTTTCAGGCGTAATGGGAATTCGACAGGTGCATGTAGGACAGTTTCTACATGCGGGTAACGCTATTGCCAATTTGGTGGATGCAAAAAATCTTAAACTGAACTTTTCGTTGGATGAACAGACAAGTCCTGAGTTGCATGTTGGGCAGACAGTAAATGTACAAGTTGATGCTTATCCGAATCAGAATTTCCCCGCCAAGATAAGTGCTATTGATCCCCTGATTGGTAAATCCCGTACTGTACAAGTGCAGGCACTCCTGAATAATCTTGATGGGAAACTGAAAGCAGGAATGTACGCTAGTATCCAAGTTGTGCGTCAAGATAATATTCCAGTTTTGACTATACCAGAAACGGCTGTGACCTATACCGCCTATGGGGATACTGTATTTGTGGCACAAGGTACAGGACAAGACATAGAAAAGCATGGAAAAACAACTGAACAACAGCCTATGACGGTAAAACGTGTTTCCGTTGAAGTGGGGCAACGTTGGAACAGCATGGTGGAAATCAAGAAAGGGGTGTCTCAGGGAGAGTTAGTTGTGACATCAGGCCAACTGAAATTAAATGATGGCACACAAGTGGTCGCGGTTGCTGATGATACATTGAATACAGCGAAATCACCTGCAACAGGTTCTTAATGGAGACGGAAAAATGACATTTACCGATCTTTTTGTTCGCCGGCCAGTGCTTGCTCTGGTAGTCAGTACATTGATCCTGTTGTTGGGTATGTTTGCCCTGAGTAAACTTTCCATTCGGCAATATCCACAATTAGAAAGTTCAACAATCACCGTCAGGACGGAATATCCAGGTGCATCATCCGACTTGATGCAAGGATTTGTCACTCAACCTATTTCACAGGCAGTTTCTTCTGTAGAAGGGGTGGATTATTTATCTTCTTCTTCGGTGCAAGGTAGAAGTATCGTTACTATACGTATGGAGCTTAATCGTGATTCCACCCAAGCCTTGGCACAGGTGATGGCAAAGGTAAACCAAGTCAGGTACAAGTTGCCAAAACAGGCTTATGATCCTGTGATTGAACTGTCATCTGGGGAATCAACGGCTGTCGCTTATGTTGCATTTTCCAGTGATACTTTGCTAGTACCCGCTGTGACAGATTATCTTTCAAGAGTAGTTGAGCCAATGTTTTCCTCCATTGAAGATGTCTCGAAAGTACAAGTAATGGGAGGACAACAGCTTTCTATGCGCTTATGGCTGGATGCAGATCGCCTTGCTGGACGTGGATTGACAGCAGCGGATGTTGCAGCAGCGGTCAGGCAAAATAATTATCAAGCCGCCCCAGGGAAAGTGAAAGGAGAATATGTTGTTTCAAATGTGCATGTTAATACCGATCTCACCAATGTTGAGGAGTTTCGTGATCTGATTATCCGCAATGATGGTAATGGGTTAGTTCGTCTTAAAGATGTTGGCACAGTGGAACTGGGCTCTGCAGCAACTGAAACCAGCGCGATGTTGAATGGTAAGACCGCTGTGCATTTGGGATTATTTTCAACTCCAACAGGTAACCCACTTGTCATTGTCGATGGTATCAAGCGCCTATTACCTGATATCCAAAAAACACTTCCTCCGGGAGTTAAGGTTGAGTTGGCATTTGAGACTTCTCGCTTTATTAAAGCTTCGATTGATGAAGTTGCCAATACTCTGTTAGAAGCATTGATTATTGTTATGATAGTGATCTATCTCTGTCTGGGATCGTTGCGCAGTGTATTGATTCCAATTGTTGCTATCCCTTTGTCGATGCTAGGCGCTGCGGGATTAATGCTGTTATTTGGTTTCAGTATTAATTTACTGACTCTATTGGCAATGGTGCTGGCAATTGGCCTTGTGGTCGATGATGCTATCGTAGTAGTTGAAAACGTACATCGTCATATTGAAGAAGGAAAGTCACCTATTGCGGCAGCCTTAATTGGCGCGCGAGAAGTAGCAGGTCCTGTGATTGCAATGACGATTACTCTTGCTGCAGTTTATGCACCGATTGGTTTGATGTCAGGGCTGACAGGTGCCCTGTTTAAGGAATTTGCTTTAACGTTGGCAGGGGCTGTTATCGTATCAGGTATAGTGGCTCTGACTTTATCGCCAGTAATGAGTTCTTTTTTATTACAGCCGAAACAGCAAGAAGGAAGAATGGCACTGGCGGCTGAGGCATTTTTTGAGAAATTAGCTCACTATTATTCTCGTTTGCTCAATATTTCTTTGCGTTATCGATGGGTAACAGGCGTATTTGCTTTATTAGTCGTTATAAGTTTGCCTTTACTCTATAAGCAAGCGCGTCAGGAATTAGCTCCAGTAGAAGATCAGGCCGGTGTATTGGCAGCAATCAAGTCACCACAACATGCTAATTTGGATTATATAGAGCGATTTGCCCACAAACTTGACCGAGTATTTAATGAAGTTCCAGAGATGGTTGGTACATGGATTATTAATGGAACTGACGGGCTTTCTTCAAGTTTTAGTGGGGTGAACTTGACAGAATGGAGTGAACGCAAGCGCACGGCCTCGGATATTCAAGCACAATTACAAGCGGCAGTGGGAGAAGTAGAAGGGAGTAGTATTTTTATATTCCAGCTTCCACCATTACCTGGCTCCACTGGGGGACTGCCCATTCAGATGGTACTGCGTAGTTTGCAGGATTACCCCATCCTATACCAAACAATGGAAGAAATTAAACAGCAAGCACGTGAGAGCGGAATATTTGCTGTTGTAGACAGTGATCTGGATTATAACAATCCAGTAGTACAAGTGCGGGTTGATCGTGCTAAAGCCAATAGCTTGGGGATTAGAATGCAAGATATTGGTGAATCACTGGCGTTGCTGGTAGGCGAAAACTATATCAACAGATTTGGGATGAATGGTCGTTCATATGATGTCATTCCACAAAGTATACGCAGTCAGCGATTAACGCCAGAAGCATTGGCACATCATTTTGTGCGGACCGAAAATCAAAAGATGATCCCGCTTTCTACAGTGGTCTCAATCTCGACGAAAATTGAACCCAATAAACTGACTCAGTTCAATCAGCAGAATGCAGCAATTTTTCAGGCCATTCCTGCGCCAGGGGTGACTTTAGGGCAAGCTGTAACTCTCCTTGAGGGAATACTGGATAATTTGCCAGCAGGATTCAGCTATGATTGGCAATCTGATTCCCGTCAATATAAACAAGAGGGTCATGCTCTGGTTTTTGCTTTTTTGGCTGCGTTGATCATCATTTATTTGGTATTGGCTGCTCAATATGAAAGCCTTGTTGATCCCTTGATTATCTTGATCACTGTACCACTTTCTATTTGTGGTGCTCTGATACCATTAGCTATGGGATATATCACACTTAATATTTATACTCAGATTGGACTGGTAACGCTAATAGGACTTATTAGCAAGCATGGTATCTTAATGGTGGAATTTGCCAATAAGTTACAGGAAGTTGAAGGGATAGATAAGCGTTCAGCGATCTTGAAGGCGGCAAAAATTCGTCTTCGCCCGGTATTGATGACGACAGCAGCAATGGTGATTGGCTTGATTCCACTGTTGTTTGCTAGTGGTGCGGGTGCAAATAGCCGTTTTGGTATTGGGCTGGTGATTGTATCTGGGATGCTGGTGGGAACATTTTTCACGTTATTCGTACTGCCGACGGTATATACGTTCTTGGCAAGAAACCACTCTTCTGCTGCAATAACACCGAGAAAACAACAATTGATCGAGGCTGATAAAATATTGAATAAGTCAATTTAACGTTATTTTAATCTCTCAGGGTCGAATTCCTCGCCGCTTGCGGCGGGGTTCTTCATTTCTGCTTTATATTGGCGGCCCCATTTTCCCCAATGTCGAGCTTAAATCCAGCCGAATATTGACGTCTTGTCTGATTGCTTTTCATTTTGATATCTCATTTTCATGTGAATAAGATTAGCAGGCTTATGAGGTGTCCGTAATTGTTATACCACTATAGCCAGACTGATAGCCAGACTGAACCCGTAGGTTTGCCCATATTACCCGATTCGTAAAATCTGAAATCCTCGATCCTGCTCACATATCGGCATATTTTTCCTGAACAGAAGTGCTGAAAGTTACATCTATGTATCTAATTATTCGTTTATTTTTACCTTTTTTTTACAAAATTGACATTAATGCAACCATTGAATATATTAAATCATAGGTTATATTTTATGCTATTCAATCCATTAGGAGGTAACCATGGCGATACCGATGTTCAGGCATTTCATTAATGGTCAGTATGTTGAATCTAAAGGTTCCGAATATTTTGACTTGGTAAGCCCGGTCACTGGTGAAGCCTATGCGTGTTCTCCTAACGCGACTGCGGCGGATGTTGATGAAGCTTATGTATCGGCTAAAGAGGCGTTCAAAATCTGGGGTCGCAGCACACCGTCAGCACGTCAGCAAGCGTTGCTGGCATTAGCCGATGCGGTGGAAAAAAACGCTGACCGTCTGATCGAAGTACAAAGCCGCAATACGGGGCAGCTCAAGCATCTGATTGCCTCTGAAGAAGTTGCAGCATCAGTGGATCATATTCGTTTCTTCGCCGGTGCCGCCCGTTTTCTGGAAGGCAAGGCTACTGCTGAATATATTCCTGATATGACGACCAGCATCCGGCGCGAACCAGTGGGCGTGGTGGGGCAAGTGACGCCGTGGAACTATCCGCTGATGATGGCAGTATGGAAGATAGCGCCTGCTCTGGCAGCGGGCAATACTGTGGTACTCAAACCGAGCGATACCACGCCGGAAAGTACTCTGTTGCTGGCTGAACTGGCCGCTCCGTTCTTCCCTGTCGGTACATTCAACGTGGTGCTGGGTAATGCCAGCGCCGGCGCTCTGGTCGTTTCACACAAAATGCCAGCGATGGTTTCCATCACGGGTTCCGTACGCGCAGGTTTGCAGGTTGCCTCTTCGGCGGCAGCTAATCTCACCAGAGCACATTTGGAACTAGGTGGTAAAGCGCCGGTGGTTGTTTTCGCCGATGCAGATATGGACAAAGCGGCGGAGACCATTGCTATCGCGGGGTACTTCAACGCTGGTCAGGATTGTACAGCAGCCTCGCGTGTGCTGGTGCATGAATCTGTTTACGATACCTTCGTCGCCAAACTGGTAGCAGCAGCTAAAGCCACCCGCTTTGGCTATCCGGAAGATAAAGAGGCGCTGTATGGGCCACTAAATAATGCCTGTCAGTTGGAGCAGGTCAAAGGGTTCATTGCGCGCCTGCCTGCTCATGCCCGTATCGAAACAGGAGGCCGTCAGGCTGAACGTTCGGGTTATTATTTTGAACCTACAGTAATTACCGGTCTGGAACAGCACGACGAAGCAATCCAGACCGAGATTTTCGGCCCGGTTATTACGGTGCAGAAGTTCCGCGATGAACAGGATGCCATAGAAAAAGCTAACGACGTGAAATACGGACTGGCCTCCAGTGTCTGGACCCGCGACCATGGTCGTGCGTTGCGCCTGTCACGTGAGCTCGATTTCGGTACTGTCTGGATTAACACCCATATTCCTCTTACGGCAGAAGCGCCGCATGGCGGCTTCAAGGACTCCGGATATGGTAAAGATCTGTCGGCTTATGGCTTCGATGAATATACGCGTATCAAACACGTGATGAGTTCCAACGACTAATACAGGGCATCCGTAATGATTCAGAATAGATCTCCACGCGACTTAGTGTCGCGCGCTCACCACGAGCTGTTTACTGACCGTGATGTAGGGGCGCTTGAGCGTTGTTTTTCGCCGCATTTCATCGAACACTCCCCGTTGGTTAAAGATGGTCTTGCCGGATTGCGTGAGCTGGTTTGGACACATCCTGAACTGCATCACGAAACGTATCGTGTACTCCAGGATGGTGATCTGGTCGCCATCCACGGTCGTTTTACGGGGTTAGACGACCAGCCGTTGGTCGGTTTCGATCTGTACCGGGTTGCCGACGGCTTAATTGTGGAACACTGGGACGGTCTGGTGCCACAGGCTGCACCCAATGCCAGTGGCCGTACTCAGTTAGACGGCCCGACGGAAGCAGGCCATGGTCATGACCGGGAGAAGAATCGCGAACTGGTGGTCAATTTTTTCACACGTACCTTGATCGAGGGTCACTACGAAGAGTTCGGCAATTACACCAATGGTGAATTGTTTCGCCAGCACAGCCCCGATATTCCCGATGGTACGGCTGCGCTCATTTCGTTTCTTAAGCAACTCAGGGATGAAGGGCAAGGCCTGTATTACACTAAAATTCACCGTACAGTAGCCGATGGACAGTTTGTTCTGACCCATTCGGAGGGGAGTATCGCTGGGGCGCGTCACAGCTACTTCGAGCTATGGCGCATTGAGAACAGCAAAGTGGCTGAGCTTTGGGATGCTATCACCCCAGTACCGGAGGATACGAAAGCGCTGCATCGCCACGGTATTTTTTAGTGTCGTTTGCAGACATGCCGGAACCCGTCTTTTTTCAATCAGGAATTAAAGAATGATGGCATATTCCGTCGTCTACGCACCGCTCGATCAGGCCACCCGGGCCGAACAGGTTGTGGAACGTTTAAGTAACGCGATCATATCCGGGGTATTACAAGCCGATGAGCAGTTGCCTAATGAAAACGAGCTGTCACGTTTGTTGGGGGTGTCGCCGGTAACTGTACGCGATGCCCTGAATACGCTGCGCACCAGACAGTTGCTCGATACCCGGCGCGGACGTCATGGTGGTAGTTTCGTGTGTCAGGTTCCTGTTGAGACAATGCGAAAATATCATCCGTTGCGGTTGATGGCTTCAGGTGAACTCGCGGATCTCAGCGAATTTCACTGTGCCGTGATCGGCCACAGTGCGAGGCTTGCGGCTCAACGTTCAACGCCGGGTGAACAGCAGAAGCTTGGGCAGTTGATCGACAGCTTTGCGGCCACGACACAACCGGATACCCGTATACAGGCAGATATGCGCTGCCTGTTAACTCTGGCATCTCAGGCGCACTCGGCCAGACTTGCCAATCAGGAGCTGGAGATTCAGGCCGAATGGACACCTCTGGTGGCGTTTCTGTACCGGGAAACAGTGGTACACCGCGAGGTTGTCACCGCCTGGCGTTCACTCCTGAACGCTCTACATAAAGCTGATGACTTAGCCTGTTATCGGCTGGCGCAGGGGATGATTGCCCGAATCACCGACCATTTGCTTGAATGCAAATTGCGCATGGATACCGATGCGCCGTTCTTGTAAAGACCCGCCCGCGAGTAACGCGGCTGCATTCATCCCAGAAAAGGAAGCGGCATATGTACAACAACATACATGTAGAACGGGTCAGAAACATCTTGGACGATATCCTGACCTCGACAGTGCCGGGAGTGCGCTCCGGTTCACTATGGAAGAGTCAGGACGTTAATCAGTCAGCCGATGGTGAAGTACCTTCACTGCGTCTGGTGATCCTACCGTTATCACACACCGAATCACATCGGGCGTTTGCCTGCTGAAGCCCACTTATCAGATTGCTGAGGAATTTTCATTTATGACTGAATCTATGTTAGCCAAAAGACGCAACGCAGCTATCGCTAAAGGCGTGGGCGTGACCACACAAGTCTATGCGGAGCGTGCGGAAAACGCTGAAATTTGGGACGCTCAGGGGCAACGTTATATCGATTTTGCCGCCGGTATCGCCGTGGTGAATACCGGCCACCGCCATCCGCGCGTCATCGCGGCAGCCAGAGAACAACTGGAACAGTTTACCCACACCTGTCATCAGGTAGTGCCCTACGAAAATTATGTGGTGCTGGCTGAACGTCTGAACCACCTGGTGCCGGGTGATTTTGCAAAGAAGACCGTCTTTGTCACTACCGGAGCCGAGGCGGTGGAAAATGCCGTGAAGATCGCGCGTGCCGCTACCGGGCGCAGTGGCGTGATAGCTTTCAGTGGTGCTTTCCATGGTCGTACCTTCCTCGGTATGTCATTAACCGGCAAAGTTGCACCGTACAAAATGGGGTTCGGCCCATTGGTTAGCGACATTTACCATGTTCCGTTTCCGGTCGAGCTGCATGGCGTTAGCGTGGAACAGACGCTGAATGCGCTGGAGAATCTCTTTAAATCCGACATTGAGCCCACGCGTGTCGCGGCCATCATCATCGAACCGGTACAGGGCGAAGGCGGTTTCTATCCTGCTCCTCCCGGGCTGCTCAAAGCCCTGCGTGAGATTGCCGATTGCCACGGCATTGTACTTATCGCCGATGAGATCCAGACTGGTTTCGCACGTACGGGCAAACTGTTTGCTATGGAGCATCATGAGGTTGTTGCCGATCTGACCACGATGGCGAAAGGTCTGGCGGGTGGTTTGCCGCTGGCTGCTGTGACGGGACGTGCAGAATTGATGGACGCTGTAGTGCCTGGTGGTCTGGGAGGAACCTATGGTGGTAACCCGGTGGCGATTGCGGCCGCCCATGCGGTGTTGGATGTGATCGAAGAAGAGGGGCTGAATGCGCGGGCGACGCAGCTGGGTGAACAACTAAAACAGTGCCTGCATGAACTGCGACCACGTGTTCCGCAGATCGCTGATGTGCGTGGGCTCGGGCTGATGATTGCGGTGGAGTTTAACCGAGCGGATAGTCAGGAACCCGATGCCAGCTTTACCAACGCGGTACGTCAGAAAGCACTGGAGCGTGGCCTGATCTTGTTAACGTGCGGTGTACACGGCAACGTGATCCGCTTCCTTCCGCCGCTGACCATACAAAATAACGTTTTTGACGAAGCGCTTAACATTCTGGAATCTGTGCTGCTCGATCTGACTAAAGCGTAAAGAAGGGGCGTAATGATTGTGCACTGGCTTAAGGCTGATGCTGAGTAATCCAATGCCTGATTCACTCAGCATTTTCCCACAGATGGTTTTTCTGTCGCTTAATAGGCGGCAACAGGCGGGATTAACCAAAAAATGAGCGGGGCGGCAGGGTGGAACCTGCTGCTTCATAAGAGAGGACAAAAATGCACTGGTATTTAAATGTATTAAAGAACTATGCATGCTTCAGGGGGCGAGCCCGGCGTAAAGAGTTCTGGTATTTCGTTCTGTTCCAGAGCTTGGCTGTATTTATTATCTCTTTCCTTGAAAGCTATTTTGCCGTTGCCAATCCTGAAATTTATATGGGCTGGTTCAGTGCCGTCTATCTGCTGCTCACGTTTTTGCCCGCACTAGCAGTGAATGCCCGTCGCCTGCACGACATCAATTGCAGCGCTTGGTGGTTACTGCTGCATCTCATACCGTTTATCGGCATTGTTATTCTGCTGATTCTCGCCGGTCTGAAAGGGAGCACTGGCAGCAATAAATACAGCTCAGAGAGCCGGATTCACTCACTGGGAAACGCCCCGGATCAGGCCAACGGGTGATTTCAGGATCATAACAGGAATGCTGAAATGACAATTAACAGAAGAAACTTTATCTCTACCACCGCGATGCTCGCGGGGGCAGGAGTGCTTTCATCCGTATTTCCCACCTTCTCCCTGCTCGCTCGGACCTTAACCGGAGTCGATGCTCCTTCCATCAATGTTGATAAGCTCCGGCTAACACTGTTGGAAGATGCGCAGCATAGAACCAGCCGGCTGGGGTTGGATCCGCGCATCTGGAACTGGCATAAAGACGCTGCTGCTGACGCCATGCCAGCCAACTATTATGAAGCCTCTCTAGCTGACTGGTCAGCTTTTGGAAGCCTGCCCAGGGACCAGAGCTGTGAGGTTGTGGTTATTGGTGGTGGGTTATTGGGTGCTTCCACGGCATTGCATCTTGCTGAAGCGGGCGTGGATGTGATTCTGGTTGAAAAGGATAACATTGGTTCGGGCGCTTCTGGTCGCAACGGGGGACAAATGACCCCCGGGATCGCACGCTGGGAAGCTGAAACTATGCTGGAAAAACTTTCATCCGATGAGGCTAAACGCTTATGGCGTTTTGCATCGGTTGAAGCGATGAATCTCGTGGATGAACTCTGTGATCGTTACAGTTTCGAATGTGATCGCAAGTATGGTCATATCACTGCTGCGGTACACGCAGGTCACATGGGGCCATTGGTGGCTAATGTCGATGCCCGGCGCCAGCTGGGAGATACGGCGGTGAAGGTTATCGGGCCGCACGAACTGCAGGAAGAGTATGTGCGTTCTGGCATCTACCATGGAGCAAATATCGACAGTATCGGCGGACAGGTCCAGCCTCTGGCACTATTACGTGGCCTAATTTATGGTTTTGCCAGACTGGGTGGGCAAATCTACGACAGCACGAAAGTGAAGGGCATCAGGCAGGATGCTGGTGGCACAGTCGTAGAAACTGAGCGTGGGGTTATCAGGGCGAGTAAAGCCGTGGTGCTGGGTGTGCATGGCTCCACCGGTAAGTTTATCTCCGGCCCTTCCACCACGATGCCTTTTTTCACCTACGTGGCGGTAACGCCGCCGTTGCCAGTGGATGTCAAAGAGCTGATCCCGTCAGATCTGCCGGTTTACGATACACAGTTACAGATCGACTACTATCGTGCGGTGCGCAACAACCGCCTATTGTTTGGTGGACAGGGTACTGGCAACTCCTGGTCACAGCGTGATGTGAACAACTATCTGCTTGAGCGTATCAGAACCGTGTTCCCGCAGCTGGAAAAGCCCGAACTGGAATATTCCTGGGGTGGGATCAGCGATCTGACCCTGAACGGTGCCACCGACGCCCGCAAGAGCGGCAATAGCGTACCCGTGTATATGGTACATGGCTGGAGCGGTCATGGAGTGGCGCAGACGGTACGCATTGGCAAAGCTATCAGCGACGATTTTACCGGACGCAACAACGACTTTACCATGCTTACCAGCATTGACCACATGAATATCCCGCTGGGTTCCTATCTCTCTCCGGTAGCCATTCCGTTGGTTAAGGGCGTTCTCGGAGTGATAAGCACACTTAATCCGGCAGAGCTGGTTTCGTTCTGAGTAGCAGAGCGTGGGGTTTCAGGGGCAATGGAACGGTAATTCACTATAAGGACTGCACCGGCCAGTCAACGCCGGTTCGTTGTTTTCTGTCTGATCATTGCTGAAATTTTAGAAACTATATATGTTTTTTATTTTATATTGGTAGTTAACAAATAAAATAACGGGATATTATTATCCATAATGAAATCAAAACCCCATTATTTCAATGAGGCTTATTAGGGGGGCTGTGATAAGGAGATTTTTCTATTGCTTTACACCTTCATATTTACCAACATAAACATTCATTCCACAGACATATAATTTTTTAAATCCTTTTAAATACCATTTGATTCCATTTTCATGACGTACATCAAGAAAAACAATACCCTCTTTAACAAGATATTTAGTATATATGCCATTATCGTATTTTTCAGGAGAGGAGTAACAATTGATCCAGGGAATATCTATGCTTGCCGATGCAGTTCCAATGCCACCAGTTAAGGTAATACCTGCTGCTAATGCTCCGCCTATTAATAATTTCTTAAACATAAAACATTCCTTTAACAATGTTGCAGCTTGCGGTTTGAATTTATTACTTATTAACCTGTTGTAGCATTATGAAAAGACTGTTACAACAGGTTGATAAGAAAAAATAGAGGATATAATTACGTAAAAACCCCGTTATTTTTAATGAGGTTTGTCAGTGTCCTAAAAAACCTATAATAAGAGGTTTTTCGGTAGAAAATTAAATCCTTCTACCTTCATAGAGAGCAACATATTGTCCATTATTACAAGATTTAGAGGTTTTAAAATACCATTTAAACCCACCTTCTGTAAATACATTAGCAAAACGGTTCTCAGCATGAACAACAGATCTAACTTCTACCCCCTTTCCACTATCGTATCCTTGCGAATTTATACAGTATTCATATCCGCTAAATGCCGATGCAGTCCCAATTCCTCCGATTAATGCTGCTGCTAATGCCCCAACGGTTAATAATTTCCTGAACATAACAATTCTCCTTTAATAATTTTAGAATTTGCAGATTAATTGCATGATTTATCAAATAATATTTGTTAATGCATACTAAATCTAAATCATCATAAGTGATGTTACAATTTTAAGATTTATAAACCACCTATATATTTCATTCTGGATTGGAAACCTAACTTATATTATCATAATTTATGATAGGTCATCGTGATGATATTATTTTATTTATTATGTTATCAAAAATTAGTTATTTTAATAAAAAGGCTATTTCTTCTGATAAATATAAATATAGATATTAAAAAAGTGGAGAAATTATAAAAAATAATGGATCTTATAAATTATATTCAGTCTACAGTACCGATATCACCTGTTATCAATATGCAACGGTTAACCCGTGTTTATCAACATGGTAGAGAAGACCAAACACCGGTCCTGAAAAATATCACTGCACAAATTTTTGTCGGTCAGAGTTGCGCTATTGTCGGAACATCGGGGTCAGGTAAAAGCACATTACTGAATATTCTTGGTCTGTTGGATAAACCAACCTCCGGGGAGTATTTTCTTTGTGGCATTGACATGTCAACAGCAAACTCTGACCTTCGTGCCAGGATGCGCAATAAAGAAATTGGCTTTGTTTTTCAAAGCTTTCACTTATTAGCCGGAATGACAGCCACAGAGAACGTCGCTCTGCCGCTTCTTTACCGTGGTGTCTCAGCCTCACAGGCCTATAAAATAGCCAGAGAAAAACTGCATTTGGTTGGTCTTTCACATCGTGCCGTTCATTATCCGGCAGACTTATCCGGCGGACAGCGACAGCGAGTGGCGCTCGCCAGAGCACTGGTGGGAGAACCCTCGTTACTGCTGGCTGATGAACCTACCGGTAACTTGGATCAACAAACAGCAGAAGAAATTTTATTGTTACTTGCTTCTCTTCACACAGACAAAGCGATGACGCTGGTCGTAATAACGCATGACCCTGTGGTTGCGAACCATATGCAGCGTGAATTACGTATCATTGACGGTCAATTGCATGAAACCAGAGGTATGGCAATTCATGCATGATAATAGCCGGTCCGGCAACTATGGCATGTCGGTATTAATGATATGGAGAGAAGCCTGGCGTAACTTAATGGCAACAGGGAGAAGTACCTTGCTTGCTTTATCGGGTATTGCTATTGGTTGCGCGTCTGTTGTGGCATTTATTAATACTGGGCATAACGCCACACTGGCTGCATTGAAAATGTTCAGTGGGCTTGATATCAATGTCATTACAGCAAATCTGAACTCCTATAATCATGGGGTTGGTAGTGCGTCAATTAAAATGACCGACCTGACAACGGCTATTCCTGGTTTATCTTCAGCAGCACCGTGGATCTATTTTCCTTCTCTCGGGCGCTATAGCGGGAAAACAGAAACATTTACCGTGATAGGCTCCTCTGCGGAGCTTGAGGAAGTCATGCAATTGCAACTTCGCTATGGCCGGTTCATCTCTGATTATGACCAGCACTCTTCTCATCTGGTCATTGGCAATGAAGTGGCTGTTACTCTGACTCAAGGGGAGCCATCCCGTATCCTTGGCAAGCAGATTCAGCTTGGCAATTATTTATACACTGTGATTGGCATTTTTAATACAAAAGGGCGAAATCCCATCTTTCCTTTTTCTTTGGATTCGGTGGTGATTGTTCCTATAAACGCCATGCGTAAAATATCAGCCAATACTGATCTGAACGGCATTATCGCTCGTACTATAACAACCGCGACCACAGAAACCGATGCAAAGGATTTATTGGCGTTGCTCAAGCGTAAGTTTCCAGAGGTTGAAATTGATGTCCAGATACTTAAGAAATTACTGGAAGGAATGGCAGATCAAAGCAAAACCTTTTCTTTCATGCTGATCGGGTTGGCAGGCATTTCGCTACTCACCGGCGGTATTGCAATTTCAAATGTGATGCTTATGAACGTTTCAGCCCGACGAAAAGAGATTGGGTTACGTATGGCTTTAGGCGCAAGACCCCATGATATCCGGCGCCTTTTTTTGTATGAAGCGGCAGCATTGACTTTTGCCGGCGCAATCCTTGGTGCACTGGCAGGTGTCATCGTCTCCTTTCTTTTCGTACTTTATTCTGGCTGGTCATTTTCTTTAGCCCCTTTATCTATTCCTTTAGGGATAGGTAGTTCAATTGTGGCGGGACTTATCTCTGGCTTTTATCCCGCACATAAAGCCTCACAGATGGAACCCGTACAGGCATTACGTGATGATTAAAAAATATTTTCTTTATGGCTCTTTGACCTTGTTTTTCCTTTTTCCTCGAACAGGAAGCCCTGCATCTGAACAGGAACGATTAACTTTATCAGAACTTGATTATAGTCTGCGGGGGGAGACCTCAAGAGAGGTTATAGGCCTGTCGTTGAGCGATGCAATATGGCTTGGCTTAAGGAATAACTATGCGATCCGCAGTGTTTATCTGGATCGTATCGCTCAGAAATTTGATTTACGGGTGGCAGAAGATCGGTTCACACCAAAGCTACAGCTGAGTGGGCGTTACATTACTGGTAAAAATCAGGATGCAAATTTTAGGAAAACTAACCTTTCTCCTAATGCCACACTACTTACTCCTCTGGGAACGCGTTTCACGCTTTCCTGGGTTCGTGATAACACTAAATTGGGGGTAAACAACTTTCACAATGACGGTGCAAGTATTACTGTGATACAGCCTCTTTTACGAGGAGCAGGATTCGATGTTAATAATGCCCCGATCTTACTGGCTAAACTCCGTGAACAAACCAATCGGCTGAATTTAAAAGCGACTATTTCCGATTCAATCACGCAAATTATTCTGACCTACCATGCGTTACTCCGTGCTCAGGAGCAACAATCGTTATCTGTCGCTTCCCTTAAGCGTATGCAGAAATTAGTGGAGATCAACAAAGAGTTGATTAATGCAGGCAGAATGGCCCAGACAGATATAATACAAATGCAGGCTGATCTAGCCATGCAGGAGCTTTCGGCAAAAGAGGCTGAAAACAATGTGCATGCTACGAAGCTGGCATTACTTAAGTTACTTGCTCTAAACCTCAAAACTCCCATCTATGCTACAGATACGCTAAAAGGAACTCACGTAAGCCTGAATATTGAACAATCAATTAAAAAGGCACAGGCTCAGCAACCGGGCTATCTTATCCAGTTACTGGCTGCAAGAGCTGCAGATATTCAATTATTGCAGGCCCGAAATAACCGACTCTGGGATTTATCTCTGGTCGGAGGCGTGTCCCAGAATCGTTCATCATCTTCTGAAACCCGAAATTGGGAAAATTTTGTGGGGATACAACTGGATATTCCAATAGGTGATATGGCACAGAAACAAACGGAAGTTCAGGCCAGAGTAAACGTTCAGAAGCAGGAATTACACTTGGAGGAGGCAAAAATAAATCTGGAACAAGCAGTAACCAAAGTCATCCGTGATACAGAATCACGCTGGCAGGAATATCAATTAGCGATAAAAGCCAGTTCACTTTCTCAAAAGAAACTCGAAATTGAACAGGAAAAATTACAGGCCGGACGATCCAGCAACTTTCAGGTCCTGAGTTTTGAAACCGATCTAAGAAATGCTGAAAATGCACGTCTGAATACACTTATCCAGTACCTCAATTCTCAGGCTGAACTGGATCAAGCTCTTGGAACCACACTGGAAAGCTGGGAGATAACGCTCAATGATTAAACGTTATCGATGGGCCATAGCTGGCATACTTGTAGTGGTGGCTTGTTTTTTTGTCTTTTTGTCCTCAGAGCATTTGTTTTCAGAACCAGCGCCAGCTCAGGGATCAGTGCAGTGGATTGAAGTAAAACACGGCCTTATAGAAAAACAACTAGGACTGGTAGGCAAGCTGCAATCAGGGCGTCTTGAAACCATACCCGCTCCATTTAATGCAATTATCAAACAAGTCTTGGTCAAAGAAGGACAGCGGGTGAAAGCTGGCCAGACATTAGTCACACTTGATACCCGAAAGCTTGATATTGAGCTTCGGCAGGCGCAAGTTGAGATGATCAAGTCCTCATCTGTCGTTGACCAATTGCATGACTGGGAAAATAGTCAGGAAGTCATCCGGGCCAGAAGAAACGTCGAAAATGCGAACCATATGGTTATGGAATTAAAAAATACTCTCGCAAAAACACAGGCTCTTTTTTCACGGGGCATCATTCCACGAATAGAAGTGGAAGCCCTCCAGCAGCAGCATCGCCGACAACTAATGGAACTCGCTTCAGCACAGGACGATCTTAAGTCCATTAGACAAAAAGGAAGTCTTAATAATTTAAATGTCGCCAAGATGGAGCTTCAGAATGCAACGAGCCGCTATCAGGCATTACAGGAACAATACTTACATAAAGAAATCAAGGCACCATTTTCGGGGGTTGCGCTTAGTGCCAAACAGGGAGAAAGTGGAAAACTCTTGACGATTCAGACAGGAGTTCGCGTTACCGAAGGAATGCCCTTACTGGAAATTATGGATACAGCCCAATATCAGGTATTGGCGCAGGTTGAAGAAGCTGATCTCGCCAAACTCAAAGAAGGGCTGACAGTAAAAATCAGTGGGGAGGGATTTTCTGATCACCCTCTGGATGGAGAAATTGAAACCATTGCCATGCAAAGCGTGAGTACGGATAAACCAGGATCGGCGATTTATTATGATGTTGTGATTAAAGTGACTTCATCCATGAGCCAGAGTTATCCCATCAGACCCGGTATGAGTGCCAGAGTTAATATTATTATTTATCGCAATGAACAGGGAATAGTTGTACCAGAAGCAGCACTATCTCATGATAGCAATGGACAATTAATAATAAATTGGCGTCCGGATTTAAAACGTCAGGCCGTGCCTCGTCAGGTAACTGTTGGGGAGGCTATGCCGGAAGGTATGGAGGTTCATGGACTGGAAGAGGGATTTATCGCTCTGCCTCGTTGAAAACAATAATTCGAAATATGTAAATGCCTTCGCCTTTTAATTCTTTTTACTATTAGCTTGCCTTTAACAGTATTTGAACAGTTTTGCTGCATATTACCGCTTTCATCAGCTCAGTTTTTCCTGTCAGGTCACGCCAGAACATCAAAATGAAGACAATAATGTTGTTCACAAGCTGGCTGAAATCACTTAAATCTCAGTGTGATTGAAACGGCGGCGTGATTCTGGTTCAAGGTGGAAGCATCAGGTACTTTCTCTGTCACTCCAAGGTACAGAAACCAGCAATAAGCAGCATTGACCTGAATTTTTTGTACCAGACGGCGTTCACTGGGGATACTAATTCGTGGATGAATTCTAAATCAATGGCTTTATCGACTTTATGCACCAGATGATTTTTGGGCACCAGCTTGTCAAGCGAGAGGGTTTCCGGTGGGTTTGTGGTTTGTTTGAATACAAATCTTATAAAAGGCTATTAATTAATCAAATGGCAAAAAGAAAATACTCAAGGTAGCGTGTACAAGAACTCATGGCTAGAGGAGCAATTTTATGGGTCTTTACATTGTTAGTTATGATGGTGTTGATGATAGCAATGCAGTTTTAGTTAGTACACAGATTCCACTAGATATTGATGTAAGTACGTTAAACTCGGCGAATGGATTCTTAACTACCTTGGAGAATAACGCTTTAAGTCATGTTGAAGGCTTGCCTAACGGTATTAATGTAACAAGAATTGCTAACGTCAGAATACACAAGCTGTAATATACAACATTCAATAACCCGCTTCGGCGGGTTTTTCTTTATAATATTTAATTGCTGATAAATCCTGTTTAAAATAACGGGTTTTTTCCATTCAGATCCAAGAGAACATCACAATGAACGCAATCAAAGTGGTTGGCTCAGCTTGGAATCACGCTGTTACGTAAATAATCACGTAAGTGATAACCAAAGATGAAACGCAACTAACGTTTCATCTATTATTGTATATAGAAAACCCCCTGCTAGGCAGGGGGTTCTGTAGAGCTTTCAGCTATAAATCCGCTATAAAAACCCCTTTTGATTTGTTAAAACACCTTGCGGTCTGGCAA
>NZ_JAQRFI010000035.1 GCF_028598805.1 Xenorhabdus yunnanensis
GACATGGTTGATGATGAAGAGCTGCTGGAACTGGTAGAAATGGAAGTACGTGAGCTGCTGTCTCAGTACGATTTCCCAGGCGACGATACGCCAATCATCCGTGGTTCTGCTCTGAAAGCGCTGGAAGGCGAAGCAGAGTGGGAAGCGAAGATCATTGAACTGGCAGAAGCGCTGGATTCTTACATCCCAGAACCAGAGCGTGACATTGACAAGCCATTCCTGCTGCCAATCGAAGACGTATTCTCCATCTCCGGTCGTGGTACTGTTGTAACCGGTCGTGTAGAGCGTGGTATCGTTAAAGTAGGCGACGAAGTAGAAATCGTGGGCATCAAAGAAACCACGAAAACGACTTGTACTGGCGTTGAAATGTTCCGCAAACTGCTGGACGAAGGCCGTGCTGGTGAGAACGTAGGTGTTCTGCTGCGTGGTACTAAGCGTGATGACGTTGAGCGTGGTCAGGTTCTGGCGAAACCCGGTTCTATCCACCCACACACTCAGTTCGAATCAGAAGTGTATATCCTGAGCAAAGATGAAGGTGGCCGTCATACTCCATTCTTCAAAGGTTACCGTCCACAGTTCTACTTCCGTACAACTGACGTAACCGGTACTATCGAACTGCCAGAAGGCGTTGAGATGGTAATGCCAGGTGACAACATCAACATGATCGTGAACCTGATTGCCCCAATCGCCATGGATGACGGTCTGCGTTTCGCAATCCGTGAAGGTGGTCGTACTGTAGGTGCTGGTGTTGTTGCTAAAGTGATCGCATAATTTTTTTAATGTGTTCATTTTGGAAGGGCATCGACAGATGCCCTTTTTATACGTTGTCTTAGGAAGAACCTATCTCATCAATATTTGCTCATAATTAGCCATTTAATGGCAGATAAATTGCTATTTGATTGCTATTCTTAATTATTGGTGAGATAGGCTCTGATACAACGGGTGGACTTAAATATCATTAAGGTATAAAAGTCCTACTGAATTATGGCGCCGAGTCAGATACAATTACAATTATCTTTGGGTTCGGTCTGATTTGTTTTGCTCTTGCGAGGCAAGCTGGCTATCTATTTACATCATAGTTACTTACATATAGTTACAGGTTGGTTTATGAGTGCGAATAGCGATGCTCAACAAAGCGGGCGTGGTCTTGATATAGCAAAATGGCTATTGGTAGCAGTGCTGCTGGTGGTTGCTATTGTGGGTAATTACTATTACCGAGAGTATAACCTGCCTCTGCGCGCGATAGCCGTGGTTGCTATTGTTGCCCTTGCAGGAGCAGTTGCATTGTGGACTGTAAAAGGTAAATCTGCATTAGCATTTGCCCGTGAAGCCCGCATTGAAATGCGTAAAGTCATTTGGCCAACTCGCCAGGAAGCACTGCAGACAACTTTGATTGTTGCAGTTGTAACGGCTGTCATGTCTCTTATTTTGTGGGGGCTTGATGGTATTCTGGTGCGTTTAGTTTCATTTATTACAGGCCTGAGGTTTTAAAAAATGTCTGAATCCCCAAAAAAGCGTTGGTATGTCATCCAGGCATTTTCTGGGTTTGAAGGTCGCGTCGCCCAATCTCTGCGTGAACATATCAAATTACAAGAGATGGAAGATTCTTTTGGCGAAGTGATGGTGCCGACAGAAGAGGTTGTTGAAATCCGCAGTGGCCAGCGCCGTAAAAGCGAGCGTAAATTCTTCCCGGGCTATGTCTTGGTACAGATGGTAATGAACGATGCGACTTGGCATTTGGTTCGTAGTGTACCTCGCGTAATGGGTTTTATCGGTGGCACTTCTGACCGCCCAGCACCAATCAGCGATAAAGAAGTTGATGCGATCATGAATCGTCTTCAACAGGTTGGTGATAAGCCAAGGCCAAAAACTCTGTTCGAACCAGGAGAAATGGTTCGAGTCAGCGATGGTCCGTTTGCAGACTTCAATGGTGTGGTGGAAGAAGTCGATTACGAGAAGAGCCGTTTGAAAGTATCGGTTTCTATCTTTGGTCGTGCTACACCAGTTGAGCTGGATTTCAGTCAGGTAGAGAAAGCCTGAACTGACGCTTAATTAAGCGGCTCTGCTTGCAAAGGGTGTGAAATTAGCATACAATTTCGCGCCTTTTGTTTTTATCTAGGCGTCATTTTAGATGATGTTTCCTAGATAATTTAGGTAATATTTTAAGTGGTCTGGTCTTTTAGACGGGGCTTAAATTGTCAGGGGAGCCTCATTTTGAGGCGATAACACCCACATAGAGGAAATATAATGGCTAAGAAAGTACAAGCCTACGTTAAGCTGCAAGTTGCAGCTGGTATGGCTAACCCAAGCCCACCAGTTGGCCCAGCTCTGGGTCAGCAGGGTGTTAACATCATGGAATTCTGTAAAGCGTTCAATGCTAAAACTGAAAGCATTGAGAAAGGCTTGCCAATCCCAGTTGTTATTACTGTTTATGCAGACCGTTCTTTCACTTTCGTTACTAAAACCCCACCAGCGGCTGTTCTGCTGAAAAAAGCAGCAGGCATCAAATCTGGTTCCGGCAAACCGAACAAAGATAAAGTTGGTAAAGTAACCAGCGCTCAGGTTCGTGAAATTGCTGAAACTAAAGCTGCGGATATGACTGGTGCTGACGTTGACGCAATGATGCGTTCAATCGAAGGTACTGCTCGTTCCATGGGCCTGGTAGTGGAGGATTAATCAATGGCTAAACTGACTAAGCGCATGCGCACTATCCGTGAAAAAATTGATGCAACTAAACAATATGACATCAACGAAGCTGTTGCTCTGCTGAAAGAACTGGCTACTGCTAAGTTCGTAGAAAGCGTTGACGTAGCTGTTAATCTTGGCATTGATGCTCGTAAATCTGACCAGAACGTTCGTGGTGCAACTGTACTGCCACACGGTACCGGTCGTTCAGTACGTGTTGCTGTATTTGCTCAGGGCGCAAACGCTGAAGCGGCTAAAGCTGCTGGCGCTGAACTGGTAGGTATGGAAGATCTGGCTGAACTGATTAAGAAAGGCGAGATGAACTTCGACGTAGTTATCGCATCTCCAGATGCAATGCGCGTTGTTGGTCAGCTGGGCCAAATCCTGGGTCCACGTGGTCTGATGCCAAACCCGAAAGTTGGTACTGTAACTCCTAACGTTGCTGAAGCTGTACAGAACGCTAAAGCGGGTCAGGTTCGTTACCGTAACGACAAGAACGGTATCATCCACACTACTATCGGTAAAGTTGACTTTGACGCTGACAAACTGAAAGAAAACCTGGAAGCTCTGCTGGTTGCGCTGAAAAAAGCTAAACCAGCTTCTGCTAAAGGCGTTTACATCAAGAAAGTTAGCCTGTCTACTACCATGGGTGCAGGTGTTGCAGTCGACCAGTCTGGTCTGAGTGCATCAGCTTAATTATTTAAGCTGAGAATAACGCTTTACCTTAGCGTCAGATTTGTCTAAAATCTGACGCTTCAAATTTGCCTGATAGTGTGCTCTATGACACACAACTTTTGCAAGATAAGGTTGTATCGGCAAATAACAAGTTTTCGGTTGGAGCTTGGCCTAATCCAAGCCCCGTCCAAGACCGCAGGCGTAAGTAATTACTTAATATCCTGCGTAGACGGTGACAGAGCCAAATGAAATTTATTTCCTGGATTCTGCTCACCGTGTTTTAGCGCTCATGCACATTTTGTGCCTTGAGTGAAGTGAGTTCCGGGTTTTCCCGGTTAATCCAGGAGCAAGAAGCTAATGGCACTAAATCTTCAAGACAAACAAGCGATTGTTGCTGAAGTCAGCGAAGTAGCCAAAGGTGCGCTGTCTGCGGTTGTTGCGGATTCTCGTGGCGTTACCGTAGATAAAATGACTGAACTGCGTAAAGCATGCCGTGAAGCTGGCGTTAACGTACGTGTTGTACGTAATACTCTGCTGCGTCGTGCTGTTGAAGGTACTGAGTATGAGTGCCTGAAAGAAGCGTTTGTTGGTCCAACCTTGATTGCTTTCTCTTTTGAACATCCGGGCGCAGCTGCTCGCTTGTTCAAAGATTTCGCGAAAGCGAACCCAGCATTCGAGATTAAAGCGGCAGCCTTTGAAGGTGAGTTTATCCCAGGATCAAATATCGATCGTCTGGCAACACTCCCAACTTACGAAGAAGCAATCGCACGCCTGATGGCAACCATGAAAGAAGCCTCTGCAGGCAAATTGGTTCGCACTCTGGCTGCGCTACGCGATCAGAAAGAAGCAGCTTAATTGTCTATTTCCTTCGTTGCTTTTTAACGTATAAACTTTTTCTGAATTTTAGGAACACTTGTTATGTCTATCACTAAAGAACAAATTCTGGACGCAGTTGCAGAAATGTCTGTAATGGACGTTGTTGAACTGATCAGCATGATGGAAGAAAAATTCGGCGTTTCTGCTGCTGCAGCTGTAGCTGTAGTTGGCGGCGCTGCTGAAGCTGTTGAAGAACAAACTGAATTCGACGTCATCCTGACTGGCGTTGGCGCTAACAAAGTTGCTGTAATTAAAGCAGTACGTGGCGCAACTGGCCTGGGTCTGAAAGAAGCTAAAGACTTGGTTGAAAGCGCACCAGCAACTCTGAAAGAAGGCATCAGCAAAGACGACGCTGAAGCTCTGAAAAAATCTCTGGAAGAAGCAGGTGCTTCTGTTGAGATCAAGTAAGATCTGTTTGAAGTTCGCAGCCTGATTAGTTAAGGCTGGCGGCTGGCGATTTTTTAATCGCCAGCCTTTTTGCGCTGTAAGGGCATTGCCTACAGAGCCATATTGCCTGAAAGGCATTATGTAGGGAGTTAGTAGCATTTCACACTGTTTGGCTGCTAATAAACCCAAAATACTTTTTCCTATTGACGCCTTAATATACTGTGTTCTCAGCTACGATCCACTCGGGTAGCTCGGTAGTAAGGTAACGCAATGAAATGATTTAAGAGTAATAGCAATGAGTATTACGGAAAATATTCTATTTTCTGTCCGAAAAAATAGTGTTGCAGAGCGCTGTCCTTCAAGGGCGGGCAGAGTGGGTCACTTGTCAGCGAGCTGAGGAACCCTATGGTTTACTCCTATACCGAGAAAAAACGTATTCGTAAGGACTTTGGTAAACGTCCACAAGTTTTGGATGTTCCATACCTTCTTTCTATCCAACTTGACTCGTTCCAGAAGTTTCTCGAGCAAGATCCCGAAGGCCAGAATGGACTGGAAGCGGCCTTCCGTTCAGTGTTTCCAATTCAGAGCTACAACGGCAATTCTGAGTTGCAATATGTAAGCTATCGTCTTGGCGAACCTGTCTTTGATGTTAAAGAGTGTCAGATCCGTGGTGTGACATATTCAGCACCGCTGCGCGTTAAGCTGCGCTTGGTGATTTATGAGCGCGAAGCGCCAGAAGGCACAGTTAAAGCTATCAAAGAACAAGAAGTCTACATGGGTGAAATTCCACTCATGACCGATAACGGTACTTTCGTTATCAACGGTACTGAGCGCGTTATCGTATCTCAGTTGCATCGTAGCCCAGGCGTTTTCTTTGACAGCGATAAGGGTAAAACCCATTCATCCGGTAAAGTACTGTATAACGCACGTATTATCCCTTACCGTGGTTCATGGTTAGATTTCGAATTCGATCCAAAAGATAACCTGTTTGTGCGTATCGACCGCCGCCGTAAGCTGCCGGCTTCGATTATTCTGCGCGCGATGAATTATTCTACTGAAGACATTCTGAATCTGTTCTTCAACAAAACTGTATTCGAAATTCGTGGCAATAAATTGCAGATGGCTCTGGTACCAGAACGTCTGCGTGGCGAAACTGCTTCATTTGATATCGAAGCAAACGACAAGGTCTATGTTGAAAAAGGCCGCCGTATCACAGCTCGTCATATCCGCCAGTTAGAAAAAGATCAGGTCGACCGTATTGAGGTACCTGTTGAATATATCGCGGGTAAAGTTGTAGCAAAAGATTACATCGACCAGAACACAGGTGAAATCATCTGTGCTGCTAACATGGAACTCTCTTTGGATCTGCTGGCACGTTTGAGTCAGTCTGGTCACAAATCTATCGAGACCTTGTTTACCAATGATCTGGACCACGGTGCTTACATTTCCGAAACTCTGCGTGTTGACCCGACCAATGATCGTACTAATGCATTGGTTGAAATCTATCGCATGATGCGTCCGGGTGAACCACCAACACGTGAAGCCGCAGAAAACCTGTTTGAGAACCTGTTCTTCTCTTCAGATCGTTATGATCTGTCTGCGGTTGGTCGTATGAAGTTCAACCGTTCGCTGGATCGTGAAGAGATTGAAGGTGCTGGTATTCTGAGCAAAGAAGACATCACTGATGTGATGAAGAAGCTCATCGATATCCGTAACGGTAAAGGTGAAGTCGATGATATCGACCACTTGGGTAACCGTCGTATCCGTTCCGTTGGTGAAATGGCCGAAAACCAGTTCCGTGTCGGTCTGGTTCGTGTAGAACGTGCAGTGAAAGAGCGTCTGTCTCTGGGCGATCTGGATACTCTGATGCCTCAGGACATGATCAACGCCAAACCAATTTCTGCGGCGGTGAAAGAGTTCTTTGGCTCCAGCCAGTTGTCCCAGTTCATGGACCAGAACAACCCACTGTCTGAAATTACCCATAAACGCCGTATTTCTGCGTTGGGTCCAGGCGGTCTGACTCGTGAGCGTGCAGGCTTTGAAGTTCGAGACGTACATCCAACTCACTATGGTCGTGTATGTCCAATCGAAACGCCTGAAGGTCCAAACATCGGTCTGATTAACTCATTGTCCGTTTATGCGCGTACCAATGAGTATGGTTTCCTTGAAACGCCTTATCGCTTAGTTCGTGATGGTGTAGTGACTGATGAAATCCACTATCTGTCCGCGATCGAAGAAGGTAACTACGTCATTGCACAGGCGAACACCGTATTGGATGAAGAAGGTCACTTCGTTGAAGAATTGATAACTTGCCGTCATTACGATGAATCCAGCTTGTTCAACCGTGATCAGGTTCAGTACATGGACGTTTCGACACAACAGATCGTGTCCGTCGGTGCATCTCTGATCCCATTCCTTGAACACGATGACGCCAACCGTGCATTGATGGGTGCGAACATGCAACGTCAGGCGGTTCCAACTTTGCGTGCTGATAAGCCACTGGTCGGAACAGGCATGGAGCGTGCGGTAGCAGTTGACTCCGGTGTAACCTCTGTTGCTAAACGTGGTGGTATGGTTCAGTACGTTGACGCATCCCGTATCGTAATCAAGGTTAACGAAGATGAAATGCTCGCGGGTGAAGCGGGTATTGATATCTATAACCTGACCAAATATACCCGTTCCAACCAAAACACCTGTATCAACCAGATGCCATGTGTTTCTTTGGGCGAATTGGTAGAACGTGGCGACGTACTGGCTGATGGCCCATCCACCGACTTGGGTGAACTGGCTCTGGGTCAGAACATGCGCGTGGCATTCATGCCATGGAATGGTTATAACTTCGAGGACTCCATCCTCGTATCTGAACGTGTTGTTCAGGAAGACCGTTTCACTACCATTCACATTCAAGAACTGGCTTGTGTGTCTCGTGACACCAAACTGGGGCCTGAAGAGATTACTGCTGACATCCCTAACGTGGGTGAAGCTGCGCTGTCTAAACTGGACGAATCCGGTATCGTTTATATCGGTGCGGAAGTGAAAGGCGGCGACATTCTGGTGGGTAAAGTGACACCGAAAGGTGAAACTCAGCTGACGCCAGAAGAAAAACTGCTGCGTGCGATCTTCGGTGAGAAAGCGTCTGATGTGAAAGACTCCTCACTGCGCGTACCAAATGGTGTTTCTGGTACTGTTATCGACGTACAAGTCTTTACCCGTGATGGCGTAGAGAAAGACAAGCGTGCGTTGGAAATCGAAGAGATGCAGTTGCGTGAGGCTAAGAAAGACCTTACAGAAGAACTGCAAATTTTCGAAGCTGGCCTGTTTGCTCGTATCCACTCTGTACTGGTTGCCGGTGGTGTTGAAGCGGAAAAACTTGCTAAACTTCCTCGTGGGCGTTGGTTGGAACTGGGTCTGGCTGATGAAGAAAAACAGAATCAGCTGGAGCAGCTGGCAGAACAGTATGACGAACTGAAAATTGAGTTCGAGAAAAAACTGGATGCTAAACGCCGCAAAATCACACAAGGCGACGATCTGGCACCTGGCGTGCTGAAAATTGTCAAAGTGTATCTGGCTGTGAAGCGTCAGATTCAGCCTGGTGACAAGATGGCAGGTCGTCACGGTAACAAAGGTGTTATCTCCAAGATCAACCCGATTGAAGACATGCCTTACGATGAAAACGGCACACCAGTAGACATCGTACTGAACCCGCTGGGTGTACCATCACGTATGAACATCGGTCAGATTCTGGAAACTCACTTGGGTATGGCGGCAAAAGGCATTGGTGACAAAATCAATGCAATGCTGAAACAGCAGCAAGAAGTTGCCAAACTGCGTGAGTTTATCCAGAAAGCTTATGATCTGGGTGATGATACTCGTCAGGAAGTTGACTTGAACACCTTCACCGACGAAGAAGTAATGCGTCTGGCAGAAAACCTGAGAAAAGGTATGCCTATCGCAACACCTGTCTTTGACGGTGCAAAAGAAACTGAAATCAAAGAGTTGTTGAAACTGGGTGGTTTGCCGACTTCTGGTCAGATTACTTTGTTCGACGGCCGTACAGGTGAACAATTCGAGCGTCAAGTAACCGTCGGTTACATGTATATGCTGAAATTGAACCACTTGGTTGATGACAAGATGCACGCCCGTTCTACCGGCTCTTATAGTCTGGTTACTCAGCAGCCGCTGGGTGGTAAGGCACAGTTCGGTGGACAGCGCTTCGGTGAGATGGAAGTGTGGGCATTGGAAGCATACGGTGCTGCGTACACCCTGCAAGAAATGCTCACAGTTAAATCCGACGATGTTAACGGTCGAACCAAGATGTATAAAAACATCGTGGATGGTAACCACCAGATGGAACCAGGCATGCCGGAATCTTTCAACGTATTGCTGAAAGAAATCCGTTCGTTGGGTATCAACATCGAGCTGGAAGACGAATAAATCGTTTTCCCGCTGGTACTGTCCGGTATAAAGATGCCGGACAGTTTACCAGCCAGTGGTTGCACTGGTCCCAGTGGTTATACTGGTTATAGAGGGGAGTGGCATGGGCCACTCACCTAACAGGTCTAACTCCGACAGGAGCCATTTCGTGAAAGACTTATTGAAGTTTCTGAAAGCGCAAACCAAGACCGAAGAGTTTGATGCGATCAAAATTGCTCTGGCCTCTCCAGATATGATCCGTTCGTGGTCATTCGGGGAAGTAAAAAAGCCGGAAACCATTAACTACCGTACGTTCAAGCCTGAGCGTGACGGTCTTTTCTGTGCGCGTATTTTCGGGCCAGTAAAAGATTACGAATGTTTGTGTGGTAAATACAAACGTTTAAAACACCGTGGTGTGATTTGTGAGAAGTGTGGCGTTGAAGTAACCCAAACCAAAGTTCGTCGTGAACGTATGGGACACATCGAGCTGGCATCTCCAACCGCTCACATCTGGTTCCTGAAATCTCTTCCATCCCGCATCGGTTTGCTGCTGGATATGCCTTTGCGTGACATTGAACGCGTACTGTACTTCGAATCCTATGTTGTTGTCGAAGGTGGTATGACTAATCTTGAGCGTGGAAAAATCCTGTCTGAAGAGGAGTATCTGAACGCGCTGGAAGAGTTTGGTGATGAATTCGATGCAAAAATGGGTGCAGAAGCAATCCAATCTTTGCTGAAAAACATCGAATTGGAAAACGAATGTGAAAACTTGCGTGAAGAGCTGAACGAGACTAACTCTGAAACCAAACGTAAGAAGCTGACCAAGCGTATTAAATTGCTGGAAGCTTTCATTCAGTCTGGTAACAAGCCAGAGTGGATGGTTCTGAACGTTCTGCCAGTTTTGCCACCGGATTTGCGTCCACTGGTTCCACTGGATGGCGGTCGTTTCGCTACATCAGATTTGAATGATCTGTATCGTCGCGTCATTAACCGTAATAACCGTCTGAAGCGCCTGTTGGATCTGGCTGCGCCAGATATCATCGTACGTAACGAAAAACGTATGTTGCAGGAAGCGGTTGATGCATTGCTGGACAACGGTCGTCGCGGTCGCGCGATTACAGGTTCTAACAAGCGCCCTCTGAAATCCTTGGCAGATATGATCAAGGGTAAACAGGGTCGTTTCCGTCAGAACCTGCTGGGTAAACGTGTTGACTACTCAGGCCGTTCTGTAATTACCGTAGGTCCATACCTGCGTCTGCATCAGTGTGGTCTTCCTAAGAAGATGGCACTGGAGCTGTTCAAGCCATTCATTTACGGCAAGCTGGAACTGCGTGGTCTGGCGACTACCATCAAAGCAGCCAAGAAAATGGTTGAGCGCGAAGAAGCCATTGTATGGGATATCTTGGATGAAGTTATCCGTGAGCACCCAGTTCTGCTGAACCGTGCACCGACCCTTCACCGTCTGGGTATTCAGGCATTTGAACCGGTTCTGATCGAAGGTAAAGCGATCCAGTTGCACCCACTAGTGTGTGCGGCTTATAACGCCGACTTCGATGGTGACCAGATGGCTGTTCACGTACCGTTGACACTGGAAGCCCAGTTGGAAGCGCGTGCGTTGATGATGTCTACCAACAACATCCTGTCTCCTGCGAGTGGTGAACCAATCATCGTTCCATCTCAGGACGTTGTATTGGGTCTGTACTACATGACTCGTGACTGTGTTAACGCAAAAGGCGAAGGCATGGTTCTGAGCGGTTCTAAAGAAGCAGAGCGTGTTTACCGCGCAGGTCTGGCTTCTTTGCACGCTCGTGTCAAAGTTCGTATCACTGAAGAAGTGAGAGACGGTGAAGGCAATGTTACTGTCAACACAGGTCTGGTTGATACGACTATCGGTCGGGCCATCTTGTGGATGATTGTACCGAAAGGTCTGCCATACTCACTGATTAACCAGGCGCTGGGTAAAAAAGCAATTTCCAGAATGCTGAACACCTGTTACCGCATACTGGGCCTGAAACCAACCGTTATCTTAGCTGACCAGACCATGTACACCGGTTTTGCTTACGCTGCCCGTTCCGGGGTTTCCGTAGGTATTGACGACATGGTAATTCCTGAGAAGAAAGAAGGCATCATCGCAGAAGCAGAAGCAGAAGTGGCCGAAATTCAGGAACAGTTCCAGTCAGGTCTGGTAACTGCTGGCGAACGCTATAACAAAGTTATCGATATCTGGGCTGCGGCTAACGAACGTGTTGCTAAGGCGATGATGGAAAACCTGTCTACCGAAACTGTTATTAACCGTAACGGTGAAGAAGAGCAGCAGGTTTCTTTCAACAACATCTTTATGATGGCCGACTCAGGTGCGCGTGGTTCTGCTGCTCAGATCCGTCAGTTGGCGGGTATGCGTGGTCTGATGGCAACTCCAGATGGTTCCATCATCGAAACCCCAATTACCGCGAACTTCCGTGAAGGTCTGAACGTACTCCAGTACTTCATCTCAACCCACGGTGCTCGTAAAGGTCTTGCGGATACCGCATTGAAAACCGCGAACTCCGGTTACCTGACCCGTCGTCTGGTTGACGTTGCTCAAGACTTGGTAGTGACTGAAGATGACTGTGGTACTCACGACGGTATCATGATGACTCCGGTTATCGAAGGTGGTGATGTTAAAGAACCACTGCGTGAACGTGTATTGGGTCGTGTGACGGCTGAAGACGTTCTGAAACCTGGCACAGCGGACATTCTGGTTTCACGTAACACCTTACTGAACGAAAAATGGTGTGATCTGTTAGAAGAAAACTCCGTTGACAGCTTGAAAGTACGCTCCGTAGTAAGCTGTGAAACTGACTTCGGTGTTTGTGCTAAGTGTTACGGTCGTGACCTTGCTCGTGGTCACCTGATCAATAAAGGTGAAGCTGTTGGTGTTATCGCAGCACAGTCAATCGGTGAGCCAGGTACACAGTTGACGATGCGTACGTTCCACATTGGTGGTGCGGCATCTCGTGCGGCAGCAGAATCCAGCATTCAGGTACGTAACAAAGGTCATCTGAAACTGACCAACGCGAAATTCGTTACGAACTCAGCAGGTAAACTGGTTATTACTTCTCGTAATACCGAATTGCGCCTGATCGACGATTTCGGTCGTACCAAAGAGAGTTATAAAGTACCTTACGGCTCGGTATTGGCGAAAGGTGATGGTGAGACAGTAACCGGCGGTGAAACCGTTGCGAACTGGGATCCACATATCATGCCAGTTGTGAGTGAAGTATCCGGTATTATTCAGTTCTCTGACATAGTTGATGGTCAAACCATTACCCGTCAGACGGATGAACTGACTGGCCTATCTTCACTGGTGGTTTTGGATAGTGCAGAGCGTACCGGTAGCGGTAAAGACTTGCGTCCAGCACTGAAAATCGTTGACGCTCAGGGTAATGATGTTCTGATCCCAGGTACTGATATGCCTGCTCAGTACTTCCTGCCGGGTAAAGCGATTGTTCAGCTGGAAGATGGTATATCCATCTCTGCGGGTGATACATTGGCGCGTATTCCTCAGGAATCTGGCGGTACTAAAGATATCACCGGTGGTCTGCCACGCGTTGCGGATCTGTTCGAAGCGCGTCGTCCGAAAGAGCCTGCTATCTTGGCAGAAATCAGCGGTATTGTTTCCTTCGGTAAAGAAACTAAAGGTAAGCGCCGTCTGGTAATCAGCCCATTGGATGGTAGTGATGCTTACGAAGAGATGATCCCTAAATGGCGTCAGCTCAACGTATTCGAAGGTGAGGTTGTTGAACGTGGTGACGTGATCTCCGATGGCCCAGAATCTCCACATGACATTCTGCGCCTGCGTGGTGTTCACGCGGTTGCTCGTTACATCACTAACGAAGTACAGGAAGTTTACCGTCTGCAAGGCGTTAAGATTAACGATAAACACATTGAAGTTATCGTTCGTCAGATGCTTCGTAAAGCAACTATCGCGAATGCGGGTAGCTCTGAGTTCCTTGAAGGTGAGCAAGTTGAATACGCACGCGTTAAAGTTGCGAACCGTAAACTGGAGCAGGATGGTAAAGTAGCAGCTATCTTCCATCGTGATCTGTTGGGTATCACCAAAGCATCACTGGCAACAGAATCCTTCATCTCTGCGGCGTCGTTCCAGGAAACAACCCGCGTACTGACTGAAGCAGCTGTTGCAGGTAAACGTGATGAACTGCGTGGCCTGAAAGAGAACGTTATCGTTGGTCGTCTGATCCCTGCGGGTACAGGTTATGCTTACCATCAGGATCGCATCCGTCGTCGTCACGAAAACGAAGTGGTTGAAGCACCACAAGTTAGCGTTGACGAAGCCACTGCAAACCTTGCTGAATTGTTGAATGCAGGTTTTGGTAGCAGCAATAACGAATAATATCGTGGTAAGTAGCATACTCTATACATATAGCTAATCGTGAAATGCCCTCTCTTTGTAGAGGGCATTTTTTTATCGGGTGGAAAATATCTTGTCGCTGGAAACACGCTAAAATTAATAAAAGCTACCTCATCGTAATAGGCTTTATTTTTCCTTTGATTTTTTCCTATGATGTGTTTTGCTGTGAATGGTATTGAGACAAAAATATCTCTTATGAGAAAATGGTACTTAATCGTATTTATATTAAAAAATAGCAATTTAAAAAAATAATAGTTAAAGCACTTAAGAGAATAACATTAGCGATTTATATAGGGTTATAGTTATGGATGTATTGGCAGACTTCTTTTTTACGATATTTGAAATATTTTATAAAATCATAAAGTATACTCTCAAGTTTTTAGCTTGGATATTTAATATTTCAGTTAAAAATATCACCATTTCGTTACTTTCTATAAGTATTTTATTCCTCATTATATTCTCAGCAGTAATGACGAGATTTCTGTTCAATATGATATTATTATCAATATTGGTTTGTTTTATTTATAAATTTCGAGGGAAGATAAAAAATTATTTTAATAAAAAGGGAATTATGGATTGGTTTAAGTAAACACATTGATAATAACTAATTGTAATGAAATATTGTTAGGTAATAATGATAGGGTTATAGCTTATAGAGTTCTAAAACTAAATATCACTATAACCCTTTAATAAAAATTATTTCTTACTTTTTATCGTATTGATAAAAGTTTCCCGTGCAGTTGGTGAGCCAAGGCGCTCCGCTTCATCCAATAGTTTCAATGCCTTATCAATATCGCCATGACTAATGGCTTTCTTGATGGCGTCATTGAAATATTTTTCAGTATCGTTCAGTACAGGTTTAACTGTAGGTGACGTGGTGGAGTGAGGGGTAGCTGTAGGAGCTGTTATTACAGGTATAGATATTGCTTGTGTAGAACCGACTGTGATCGGTTTGGACGTAGTTGTAGAAATAGGTGTAGAAAATACCTGACCGATCAGAATATTGCCTGCATTGCGTTCTGATTTTACTTTTAGCGTTAATGTTCCTGTCTCTGTATGGCGTGCGATCGGATCGGGAATATTAGGGATAGAATTACCGACTCCTTTAGCATAAGCCTTAGCAGGATCGATCATTTGTGTTGAAGTTTGTAAATCTGAACGGGTGGTATAAATCAGCAAATAAATCCGCTGTTGCCCCAATGCGGGTGTTAGCTTTAATACACCCTCAAGCCTATCAGTGGACATTATGCCCGGTTGTTGATAACGAAAATAGTGACTTGGATAAAAGGCAGAGGGATGGAGTTGTTCATCAAGTACTAAAACATTCGGTGAATACACCTGCTCATCCTTTATCAGGCTGTTCAGAGTGATTTCCAATGAGCCTTGATTGGCAGGTAAAGCAAATGCAGCTATCGCCCCACTAATATTTCCGTTATTAAGCTGCTGTGACGTACTATTAAGAATAATAGTCTGTGTGTCATGAGTATTAATTGGCTGCCACTGTAGTTCCTGCAAAGTTGGTAGAGACAAAGCTGGCGCAATAGCGTTGGTTGTTTCTGGATCTACTCCTGCTTTATTAGTTATTACAGAACTAGATTCTGTTGTATCAGACAGTGCGATATCTGATGCAGCATAACTCACAGCAGGAATTATGTTGCAGAGCAGAGCACTGAGACAAAGTGAGAGTAATTTCTTTTTCATTACCACCAAGCCTCAAATTGGGCACCAAATGTAAATTCATCACTGTTCCCACGACTGAATCGATGTGCTGGTGTATCACGGTAAGCTACACCACTGACACCGGAGTTGCTATCAGCATAGCCCCATTTCTCGTTCCATTTAGTGTAAGTAGCGAATAAACGAATGGCAGGGCGTGACCAGATACTGTCGCCAGCTTGCCACTGTTGGGCCAGAGTGATCTTGTACTGATTGTTGTTTGCCTTGGTGCGCTGAGATTTGACATTGTCATAACCCACTTCCATCAGGGTACTCATTATTGGTGTCCATTTGTACATTGGGCGGATACCTACGGTGTACCATGTGTTGCCGTTGTTATTGTCGCGGTCAATGTTTTGATACATGGCGACATACATGAGATCCCATTTTTTTGCGAGGTTGATCGCACCATGATTCATAACTCGCAGCATATGCCCGTTGTTCTCTACATTGGCCCCTTCGGAACGACCATTATTGTTGGAGATCATTGCGTCAGTTGCGTACTGCAAGACAAATTTGTTGAAACCACCTAATATACTTTGAGTATGTTCGGCAGTCAGCATCACACCATCTTTGGATGCCTTGTTATCAAGCTGATATCCCTTGCGCGCATTAGCACGTCCATAATCAATGCCCAATTCCAATGTGCCGCCAGCATTGACAGGTAAGTTTGCCAGTCGTATATCAAAAACATCATTAGAGGTCGGGGTTTTCTTCTTTTCACCAGTAATCCAACCAACCGAACCGCCTTCTTCTGTATTACGGGTTACGGCGAGGGACAGTTTGCCAAAACCGAGATCAATATCTTCCAAACCTGCACCGGGTCCGGAAATATCCCAGTAATAGAAATCGATCATATGTACATCGTGGCGCTGGTAGAAACGTTTACCAGCCCACAGTGTTGAACCGGGCAACCAATCAATGATATTGGTTGCTTTTATGTTTACTTCACGTAAAGCGGGATTGGTGGCTTCCCAGTCCTTTTCCTGACTGACGGAGTAGGCTAAATTGGTATCAAAATAGAAACGTTTGTTCCCATCTTTCCATAATTCTTGCCCTAGTTTAAGTTCAGCGTAGGTTTCACATTCGTTGCCGAGGCGGTATTTACTCGGTGCCCCAGTGGCTTTAGAACACTTTTGATCACCGCCACTACCTGTCCAGCCAATGCCTGAACGGGCATAGCCGTGGAAATCAACAGCAATAGCCTGCATGGATAATAAACTAGTTAGCATAGCCAATGAGAGAGACAATATACGCATAATGATTCTCCTGTTATTTTTTATGGCCGCGGATTTAGACTCCGGGTTCTTTATGTAAACGCTGACATGCGGTTCCATCTTCGCGGAAAAGATGGCATCGGTGAGGAGCTAATCCGATAGTGAAATCAGCACCTTCTTTTACGAGAACGATATCAGGTTGGCGGTAAACCAGATTTTGATGAATGGCAGGTATGCGGATGTGAATCTGAGTTTCATTCCCCAGTTGTTCCACGATCTGTACTGTCCCCTCTAACGTAACATCAGCAACATCATTAGGCAAAAGGTGTTCGGGGCGAATTCCCAACGATACATTACTACCGACAGTTAACCCCTTACTTTCAACGGGCAACCAAACAGGCTGCCCGTTCGGCAGGATAATTTGTACCTGATCGACGGCAATCGCTGAAACTTTGACTGGCAGGAAATTCATTTTCGGTGAACCAATGAAACCCGCAACAAAGCGATTGGCAGGATAGTGATAAATTTCAAGGGGTTTACCAACCTGAGCAATATTGCCCCCATCCAGCACAACAATTTTATCTGCCAGCGTCATGGCTTCAGTTTGATCATGGGTTACATAGACCATCGTACGTTGCAGTCGCTTGTGTAGACGTGAAATCTCAATTCTCATCTGTACACGCAAAGCTGCATCCAGATTGGAAAGAGGTTCATCCAGCAGAAAGATATTGGGTTCAGCAACAAGAGTTCGACCAATGGCGACTCGCTGGCGTTGGCCACCGGACAGTGCCTTGGGGCGGCGATCCAACAGATGGGCAAGCTGGAGGGTTTCTGCAACTTGTTGTACTCGCTTTTTTATATCGTTTTTTTTGACACCAGCCAGTTTCATGCCGAAGGACATATTGTCTGCAACAGAGAGATGGGGATATAGCGCATAAGATTGAAAAACCATGCCTATACTGCGCTTGGCTGGTGGAACATCATTCATTCGTTTTCCTGCTATCAGCAAATCACCGGATGTGATGTCTTCTAATCCCGCAATCATTCTCAGTAACGTCGATTTTCCACATCCTGACGGGCCGACAAATACGACAAATTCTCCTTCCTGAATATCAAGATTAAGATCTTTGGAGATGACCGTTTCACCATATGATTTAGATACATTGTGGAATGTGACACTAGACATTTTTTCCCTCTCTCGGATTTGCCACCTCAGTTTTCTGTTCGCTTCCTATTTCGTCTTCGTTTCTTATTCGCCATAGCGAGAAACTTAGTGAAAAACTGATGGCAGGATTGTGTATAAAATAACAAGCGTGAGAATCCTCCATCCCAGAATTTTTGATGGTGGAGGAGTCAGGAGGACGAGATTAATGTGATTGATAAAGGAGGGAAAAAATTGTCAGGTAAGATGTGACTTAAATCTCAAAAAAGGATGTCGTCTTGATGTTAACGTCCTGATTTTAATTGTTTTTGTAAGCCAGTTCACACTCATGCGGTATGAGGCGTAGAGCGGGGGAGGATGAGTCTTTTTTACATTGATTGCACACTGGTGCCATTTTATCGCTGTGTAATAAAGATAGTTATCTTGAATTAACAAATGAAAAGGCGGAATGATGACCAAGAAAATTTTAAAAGCGGGGACTCGTACCCTGATGCTTTCCGTTTTAACAACATGTGTACTGTCTGCTTCAGCCTTTGCGAAGCTGGAAGAAGGCAAGTTGGTAATTTGGATCAATGGTGATAAAGGTTATAACGGGTTGGCGCAAGTCGGTGAAAAATTTGCAAAAGAAACGGGAATTTCTGTCACTGTTGAGCATCCTGATAAAATGGAAGAAAAATATACCCAGATTGCGGCCAGTGGAGATGGGCCAGATATTATTTTCTGGGCGCATGATCGCTTTGGTGGTTATGCTCAATCAGGGTTAGTAGCTGAAATCACACCTGATAAATCGTTTATTGATAAGCTATTTCCTTTTACGTGGGATGCCGTTCGTTATGACGGAAAATTGGTAGGGTATCCTGTCGCAGTTGAAGCTCTTTCTCTTATCTACAATAAAGATTTAATTAAATCCCCCCCTAAAACATGGGAAGAAATCCCCGCTTTGGATAATGAACTGAAAAAGCAAAATAAAAGCGCAATCATGTTCAATTTGCAGGAACCATATTTCACTTGGCCGCTGATTGCTGCTGATGGTGGGTATGCCTTCAAGGCAGAGAACGGGACTTATAATGTTAAAGATAGCGGAGTGAATAATTCAGGTTCTAAAGCGGGAATGCAATTCCTGGTTGATTTAGTCAAAAATAAACACCTCAATGCGGATATTGATTATTCCATCGCCGAAGCTGCCTTCAATAAAGGCAAAACAGCGATGACGATTAACGGTCCTTGGGCTTGGGCGAATATAGATAAAAGCAAAATTAATTATGGTGTGACTTTATTACCAACTTTTAAAGAAAATCCCTCTAAACCCTTTGTTGGCATTTTAACAGCGGGGATTAATGCGGCCAGCCCCAATAAAGAGTTAGCGAAGGAGTTTTTGGAAAATTACCTGCTTACTAATGAAGGATTGGCAATGATAGACAAAGATAAGCCGTTGGGAGCGGTGGCTTTGAAGTCCTATCAGGAGATCCTCGCGAAAGATCCACGTATTGCCGCTACGATGGAAAACGCTCAAAAAGGTGAAATTATGCCGAATATCTCCCAAATGAGTAGTTTCTGGTACGCAATGCGTAGTGCTGTTCTTAACACAGTCAGCGGGCGTCAGGCGGTAGATGCTGCTCTTGAAGATGCTAAAACGAGAATAACAAAATAAACGAATGACAAGCTCCTGATTCTAAGGAGCTTTAGCACCTTATTGTGATAGGTTCTGATTGTGATAGGTTCTGAGTGATTGGGATTCAGTCACTATTATTGGTAACAGGAAGTGCAAGATGTCAGCGACATTAGAAAAAACAGTATGGTGGCAGCATCCTGCCCTGAAATGGTTTTCTGTAGGTTTTTGCCTGCTTTTTACTGGGTATCTGGTTGTGTTGATGTATGTGCAGGGAGAATACCTGTTTGCGATGTTAACACTGGTATTGCTGGGGAGTGGTATCTATGTTTTTTCCAACCGGAAGACTTATGTTTGGCGCTATACCTACCCCGGAATTGCTGGAATAGGGCTATTTATACTGTTTCCGCTTATCTGCACGATTGCTATCGCTTTTACAAATTATAGCAGTACCAATCAATTGACATTTGAACGTGCTCAAACTGTATTAATGAGTCGCCATTATCAGACGGGAGAGCCATTTAATTTCAAACTCTATCCTGCATCTGAACAATGGCGTTTGGCATTAAGCGTTACAGATAGTGATAGTTTATTGATATCTGATCCTTTTTCTCTCATGGGAGCGGAAGAAGCGGAAGAAATAGTATTACCTCTCCATGAGCAGGATAAAAAACTTGAAGGTGATGCTGCGACATTACGCACCATCACTCAGCATCGGCAGGCATTGGGGCAATTGGTGGTAGTTCTTCCTGATAGCAGTAAATTGAGAATGAGTTCTTTACGCCAGTTCTCTGCTATCAATCCTCTTTATTCTCTTGATGAAGATGGGGTTACGCTGACCGATAAACAAACTGGCTTACAATATCGACCGAATATGGATATAGGGTTCTACCAATCCATTAATGCTGAAGGAGGGTGGACTAAGGAAACGTTAAGCCCTGGGTTCACAGTTTTTATTGGTTGGAAAAATTTCTTAAGAGTGATACAGGATGAGGGTATTCAAAAACCTTTTTTGTCCATTTTTATCTGGACAGTGGTTTTCTCTCTATTGACAGTGGTATTGACCGTTGCGCTGGGTATGATCCTCGCTTGTATTGTGCAATGGGAAGCGCTTAAGGGACGAGCAATTTATCGTGTATTGCTTATTTTGCCTTATGCTGTTCCGTCATTTATTTCCATTCTGATTTTCAAGGGATTGTTTAACCAGAGTTTTGGTGAAATTAATTTGGTGCTGAATGGACTGTTTGGCCTTAAACCGGATTGGTTTACAGATCCAACACTCGCTCGAACAATGTTGATTATTGTAAATACGTGGTTGGGCTATCCCTATATGATGATTCTTTGCATGGGGTTGCTGAAGTCTATCCCTGATGATCTTTATGAGGCATCGGCACTTGATGGTGCTGGGCCATGGCAGAATTTCACCAAAATTACCTTTCCATTATTAATTAAGCCATTGACACCGTTGTTGATTGCCAGCTTTGCTTTCAACTTTAATAACTTTGTCCTGATTCAGCTGTTAACTAACGGTAAACCTGATCATATTGGAACAACAACACCTGCGGGCTATACCGATCTTTTGGTGAGCTATACCTATCGCATTGCATTTGAGGGTGGTGGTGGTCAGGATTTTGGTCTGGCGGCAGCAATTGCAACATTGATCTTTTTGTTGGTAGGCGCATTAGCCATCATCAATTTGAAAACCACCCGCATTAAATTTGATTAAGGAGGAAAGAAGATGGCGATGGTACAGCCCAAATCGCAACGATGGCGGGTATGGGGAACACATGCATTTATGCTGGCTTTTATTGCCCTGATTCTGTTCCCTCTGCTGATGGTAATTGCCATTTCTTTGCGTCCGGGTAATTTTGCTACGGGTAATTTGATTCCTGACACTATTTCATGGGAACACTGGAAGTTGGCACTTGGCTACAGTGTGGAATCTTCTGATGGACAAGTCATACTCCCTCCATTTCCTGTCATGCAATGGCTTTGGAATTCTGTAAAGGTTGCATTCATTACTGCCACTGGCATTGTGGCACTATCAACGACATGTGCTTATGCATTTGCCCGCATGCGCTTTCGTGGAAAAAGCCCCTTACTCAAAGGAATGCTTATATTTCAGATGTTCCCTCCGGTGCTTTCGTTGGTAGCACTCTATGCCTTGTTTGATCGATTGGGAGAATATATTCCTTTCCTTGGTCTCAATACCCACGGTGGTGTGATTTTTGCTTATATGGGCGGAATTGCTTTGCATGTCTGGACGATCAAAGGTTACTTCGAAACGATAGATCGCTCTCTGGAAGAAGCCGCAATGTTGGATGGGGCGACATCGTGGCAAATTTTCCGTTTGATACTGCTGCCGCTTTCTGTACCTATATTGGCTGTTGTATTTATTTTGTCGTTTATTGGCGTCATTACTGAAGTACCTGTTGCATCTCTGCTATTACGTGACGTGGACAATTACACGTTGGCAGTGGGAATGCAGCAATATCTTCATCCACAGAACTATCTCTGGGGAGATTTTGCTGCGGCGGCTGTACTTTCTGCTATTCCTATCACGGTGATTTTCTTACTTGCCCAACGTTGGTTGGTGGGTGGATTGACATCGGGAGGAGTGAAAGGCTGAGATCTGTCTAACGTCTATTCGCTTTTGTTGGTTTGGTTCTTTGTTGGTTTAACTTTTCCCCAATCACATTTATTTATGTGATTGGGGATTTTTTTCCTTTGCCACCGCCCTACAATTTGAAATTTATTGGGTATAGTGGATGGCTTAACAAATTATGAACTTTGTTTTCGGCACTCTTCTACGGTTTGTAACAAATGGTTGATATGAGCATCCGCAAACATATTTTCCAATGTGATAGTGAGTTTTCGTCGCCAGTTAGGGTATTCCTCTGTTGTGCCAGGGATATTAACGGGGCGTTCCATATCCAGCCAGTCTTCAGGTTGTAATCCTAATAAGGCACAAGCACTATGGGCTATATAACAATGTATGCTTTGATTTATAGCAGTTGACATCGGATATTCAGTTTGTGCCAGAGATATTGATTTCTGTAACGAGGAAAGGCTATCAGCCTTGCTCAGTTCTTCTGATATCTTACCTAACTCTTCTAATAAATAGCCGTGACGATTTAAATTGGCTAATAATTCCTGCTTGCAGCGTTTACGTTCAGAATACAAATCGGCAAGAAGCGCTTTATCAGGGTATAAACCGATGGCTTCTCCTAAGGTTAAATCTTCATTTTGCCAGAATCCCCGCAAGGTAGGTAGGTCATGGGTAGTAATGGTTGCCATTGCTTGTGCGGGATATTCATCAGGGGAGCGATATTCACCTTGTTCGTTGCGTTCAAAATAAAATACCTTATAGGAATAAACACCTCTATCCCGTAACTTATCGACAATTTCTTCCGGCACAATCCCCAAATCTTCGCCTATCACCAAGCAACGATTACGCTGGCTTTCCAGTGCCAATATTGCTAACAAATCATCAACTGGATAATGGACATAAACGCCTTTATCGGCAGTTTCTCCTTGTGGTATCCACCAGAGCCTGAGTAGAGACATCACATGATCGATACGCAATGCCCCGCAATGGCGCATGTTGCTACGTAGTAATTCAATGAAAGGTTGATAGGCTTGAGCTTTTAAAACATGGGGATTCATTGGTGGAAGCCCCCAATTTTGGCCTAGTGGTCCTAGAATATCAGGGGGCGCTCCTACAGATGCTTTGGTGCAATAGATGCTTCGGTTACACCAAGTTTCTGAGCCACCTTGAGCAACCCCGACGGCAAGATCACGGTAAAGGCCAATCGACATATGGCTGGTTTGGCTGGCAGTGAAGCATTCGGCAAGTTGAGTATCAGCCAGCCATTGTAGCCAAAGGAAAAATTCTATCTCCTGTGGATGTGAATGACAGAATGCTTTAACGGCATCACTCTCCGGTTCACGATATTCTTCCGGCCATACAGGCCAGCCCCAATAAACATTATTTTCCTCGTATAGTTTATGGTGCAGAGCATCATAAACAGCTTGAGAGTAAAGATTCTTGCCGCCTTTGTTTACAAATTGCTGGAAAGCGATCTGTTGGGGATCATCGTCAGACCGAAACTTAAATTGCGGATAAGCCAGACGCAATGCAGCCATTTTTAATGTCATGACAGTGGCGTAATCGACCCATTCTGCTTGGCGGGCTTGCTGGATTTTGCACTGTGTTTCCGTTGATTGCCACCACTCTTGTGCTTCGGCGCTGTAATTAAAGTCTTCCACCTGATTCACAGCAATGTAAATAATATTGAGCCAGTGACGGGAAGATGGGCTGTAAGGGCTGGCATTATCAGGCATCGCAGGATATATGGCATGAAGAGGATTCAGACCAATAAAGGAGCCACCACGTTGTGCCAGTTCTTGTTGCATGTATCTCAGATCGCCAAAATCGCCAATTCCCCAGTTATTTTCTGATCGCAGGGTATAGAGTTGAACGCAAGCACCCCAAAGTTTTTCACCACGTGTTATGGCATCGGGTTCGTAACAGCGTTCTGGAGCAACGATAAGCTGTATAGAGTATTGCTGAGAGTGAGTTTCTGGTTTCACCTTCGGTATTAGGAACAGTGTGTGATATCCCAAGGGAAGATCGGTCGGCAAAGTAAGTTGAAGTTGGCAATGACCACGAAATATTTCGCCTTGCTCAGTGTATATCTGCCATTGGTAGTTATTGGTATCTTCCAGAGGCAGAGTCACTATTTGTTCCTGAATAACCACTTTAACATTAGGTAAAGAAGAAGCATGTAAAGGAGAAACCGGTCTTCCGACCGGTATATCTGTATTCATGGCTTCCAGTATTCGATGCCTGGTTTCAGCAGGGATCGCCTGCGGTTTCCCATAGGCATTAATATATTCGCTGACAATGCCGGCCTCAGTTGCCAAATCATTGAGGCGTTTGTTTTCCATACTAAATCCCTATTTGGTTTGCCAGATATTTTGTTGATAATCTTGGATAGCACGGTCAGAGCTAAATTTACCCATTCTAGCGGTATTTAGTACAGTACTACGCGTCCAACCTTGAGCATCGCGATATCGAATATCAATTTGCTTATGGGCATGGCAGTAAGAGGCAAAATCAGTCAGAACTAAATAAGGATCACCACCGTCAGTCAGGCTATGTAACATGAGATCAAATGAGTGCGTTTCTCCATGGCTGAACTCACCGTTGGCGAGAGAAACAAGAATATCTTTCAAATGATAATTTTGTTGGAGTACATTTTGTGGATTGTAGTTGCTGTTTAGTAAGGCTTTGGCTTCTTCCACGGTTTTTCCGAAGATAAAGATATTGTCATTGCCAACTTGTTCTGCGATTTCGACATTCGCTCCATCCAGTGTTCCAATGGTTAATGCACCGTTTAAGGCTAATTTCATATTGCCTGTACCAGAGGCTTCTTTGCCCGCAGTAGAGATTTGTTCTGATACATCGGCAGCCGGGATCATCAGTTCCGCAGCGGAAACATTGTAATCAGGGATAAAAGCAATTTTGATGCGATCACGGACTATAGGATCATGATTGATCTTTTCGGCTGCATGATTGATGGCTGAGATGATGTTTTTGGCCAGATAATAGCCGGGAGCTGCTTTGGCACCGAACAGAAAGACACGGGGATGGATATCCAAGGCCGGATTTTCCTGAATCTGCCGATAAAGTGACAAGATATGGAGCAGGTTCAGATGCTGGCGTTTGTATTCATGCAAACGTTTTATCTGTATATCGAAAATAGCATGGGGATCAATCTTGAGTCCCATTACTTTATTGACATAGTTAGACAGGCTAATTTTATTGTCTTGCTTAATGGCTCGATAGGTTTCACGGAAGGCAGAATCGTCGGCATAAGGCTCGAGTTTCTTCAAGGCAGCAAGATCATGAATCCATTCATGGCCTAATGTTTGGTCAAGTAGTGAAGAGAGTGCAGGATTACACTGTTTTAACCAACGACGAGGGGTTACACCATTAGTCACGTTGTGGAATTTAGTTGGCCACAATTGATGATATTCGGGGAATAAATCTGTCACGATCAGGGATGAGTGCAGTGCTGCGACACCGTTGATAGCAAAGCAGGCGACAACACAAAGATTAGCCATTCTTACTTGATTGTCATGAATAACCGCCAATTTTTCCCAGACTTGTTGGTTATCAGGCCAGATTTGCTCCACGGTTTTTTTAAAGCGTCGGTTGATTTCTTGAATAATGCGATGATGACGTGGCAGAAGTTCACTAATTAGTTGTTCATCCCAACGTTCTAAGCCCTCTGGCAGCAAGGTATGGTTGGTATAGGCGAAAGTTTTCCCAGTGATTTCCCATGCGGTTTCCCAATTCAATTGATATTCATCAAGCAGAAGACGCATCATTTCAGGAATAGCAATGGTTGGATGTGTATCGTTAAGCTGGATAACTTCGTAGCGCGCCAGCTCTTCTATTTTACGTCCTGCTTGTTGATGGCGTCGCAGAATATCTGCCACGGCACAAGCACACTGGAAATATTGTTGCATCAGGCGCAGTCGCTTACCTGCCTGATGATTATCATTCGGGTAGAGCACTTTGGTCAGACTGGCAGCTTCAATGCCTTGTTGTTCGGCATGCAGGAATTGCCCATCATTGAAAAGTGATAGATCAAAGGGACTATCGTATGTTGCTTGCCATAAACGAAGGGGTTGAGTTATACCGTTGCTATACCCAATCACAGGTAAATCCCACGCTTCGCCAATCAGATTAAATGCGGGAACCCAAGTTTCATGACCATCGGCAGTTGTTACGATTTCACCACCAAAACTGACGCCAACTTTTAATTGTGTGTTATGGCGGAACCAGGGATAGGACTCGCGCCCCCAATCGTCAGGGGCTTCAATTTGTTGACTCTTTTTAAAAGATTGGCGGAAGAGACCATATTGATAATTGAGGCCATATCCTGTAGCGGATTGATTGAGGGTCGCCATTGAATCGAGAAAACAGGCTGCTAGCCTCCCCAATCCTCCATTGCCTAAAGCGGGATCGGTTTCTTCTTCCAGCAAATCACTCAAAATGATGCCATATTCTGCCAAATAAGACTGAATATCGTCATACCAACCAAGATTCAACAAGTTGTTAGCTGTTAGTCGACCTATCAGAAATTCCATCGAGATATAATTCACATGACGTTGACTGTCAGGAGATGAATTAACAGGGTCCTGCTGTACAGGAAGAGGGAGTAATTCAGAAACTGCTGCACTAATGGCTTGCCACCACTGATGCTGAGTCATTTCCTGAGCTGAGCTGAGCCCGAAACGCTGCCACTGACGTGTAAGTGCAGCCTGAAATAAAGCTTTATTGAGCTTCGGGTTTTTATCTGATTCGCATTTTTTATCTAATGTGGACTTTTGATCTAATGTGGATAGTTGCATGGCGTCGTCATCCTGTCACTGAATGAAGAAAATTTGGGAAATTATTTAGAGGGATATGCTGAAGGTTAGTGACATGGGAAACATCATCCCGTAAAAATATTCACGGGGAGGAGTGCAAGGGCGTAGCTATTTCTTTCGAGTTTTTCCGCAATTTCATAGAGAAATAGCAAAATTGCAATCAAAGAATGTGACAAGGTGCAATTTAACACAATGAAATCAATCAACTTGTTTGCAAAAGATGAGTGTTTCTCTACATTTGTTGGGCGTTAGCGAATACTAATGGCGTAAGTGAGACTTAATAGTATCAGACAGAATTCAGGTATCAGTTTTATTCATTGCATGTGAGGGGAGAAAATTAATGCTTATCCCATCGAAACTCAGCCGTCCCCTTCGGCTCAATAATATGGTTATGCGGGAGCGTCTGCTAGAAAAGTTCAATGAAGTTCAGGGTTATCGGTTGGTCTTGGTAACCAGCCCTGCTGGGTATGGCAAAACGACATTGATGTCACAATGGGCTGCTGGGCAGGAGCGCCTTGGGTGGTATTCTCTTGATGATAGTGACAATCAGCCGGAGCGCTTTGCCAGCTATTTGATTGCAGCTATTCAGCAGGCAACGCAGGGGCACTGTGTAAAAAGTGAAGTACTGGCCCAGAAACACCAATACGCCAATTTACCTGCGTTGTTTGCGCAATTGTTTATTGAGCTTAGCGAATGGCAGCAACCGATTTTTCTGGTGATCGACGACTATCATCTGATAATGAATGGGCTTATTCATGAAGCAATGCGTTTTTTCCTGCGCCACCAACCAGAAAACTTAACATTGGTGATTCTATCACGCCATTTGCCATCCTTGGGAATTGCTAACTTACGTGTTCGCGAGCAGTTATTGGAGATTGATAGCCAACAGTTGGCTTTTGATTATCAGGAAACGCAGCAATTTTTCGCCAAGCGATTAATCAATCCACTGGATTCTGAACACTGTAAACAGTTATGCAATGATGTTGCCGGGTGGGCAACTGCTTTGCAGTTGATTGCCCTTTCTGCTCGTCAATCTGGCAATACGACTGAAATGTCAGCAAAGCGCCTTTCGGGAATTAATGCCAGTCACCTTGCGGATTACCTTGTGGATGAGGTTTTAAATCGGGTGGATCAGACGACGCGGAATTTCTTGCTGCATAGCTCTATTCTGCGTTCCATGAATGATGGTCTGATTGTTTGCCTGACAGGAGAGGACAACGGTCAACAACGTCTGGAGGATATTGAACGTCAAGGGTTATTTATTCAACGAATGGATGATTCTGGAGAGTGGTTCTGCTTTCATCCTTTATTTGCTTCATTCCTGCGCCAACGTTGCCAATGGGAAATGGCAGCAAAATTGCCCGAATTACATCGAGCAGCCGTGAAAGGATGGCTGATGCAGGGATATCCGGGGGAAGCTATTCATCATGCATTGGCGGCGGGAGATACAACTTTGTTGCGGGATATTTTGTTGCAACATGCTTGGGAGTTATTTAACCACAGCAAACTGTCCCTACTGGAAGAGTGCATGAATGCACTGCCGTATGAACAACTATTGGAAAGTCCTCGCTTGGTCCTGCTACAAGCATGGTTGGCACAGAGTCAGCATCGTTACTATGAAGTAAATGCGTTATTGAATCAGACAGAGCAATCATTGAAGCAGAAGCAAATAGCCATTGAGCCGGAATTGCTGGCGGAATTTGATGCCCTGAGAGCCCAGGTAGCGATTAACGATGGTTGTCCGTCTGATGCCGATGTTTTGGCTGAAAAAGCGCTGGCGACCCTACTGCCAGACAATCAATATGGCCGTATTGTGGCGATGTCAGTGAAAGGAGAGGTATTGCATTGCAATGGGCAGTTGGTCGATGCATTGGCTTTGATGAAGCAAACGGAGCAACTTGCCCGCCTTTGTCATGTTTACCACTATGCTTTATGGGCGTTGTTGCAACAAAGCGAAATTTTACTGGCGCAAGGTTATTTACAAGCGGCTTATGATACTCAGACCCATGCTTTTGATTTAATACGTGAACAGCATTTAGAACAATTACCGATGCATGAGTTTCTGCTCAGGATCCGTTCACAACTTTTGTGGTGTTGGGCCCGTATTGATGAATCAGAAGATGCAGCCCGCCGAGGACTGGAGGTGTTGGTCAATTACCAGCCACAGCAGCAATTACAATGTCTTACCCAACTGGCAAAGTGTTCTTTGATCCGAGGGGATATTGATAACGCTCGTCGCTACTTGACCCGCTGCGAAAACTTACTGAGTAATGGACAGTACCACCGGGATTGGCGGACAAATACTGATAAATTGCGTGTCATTATTTGGCAAAGTTTGGAAGATAGCAGTTCGCTGACACAATGGTTGGCACAGGCAGAACGGCCAGAAAGTTTTTGTAACCACTTCAATCAAAATCAATGGCGAAACATTGCGCGAGCACAAATCTTACTTGGTCACTATGAGGATGCTGAATCTGTTTTGGAGAAGCTGAATACCTATGCAAGAAAATTGGCATTGGTCAGCGACTTAAATCGTAATCTCCTGCTGTGTAATTTGCTTTATTGGCAGCTTGAGCGTAAAGCTGAGGCTCAGGATGTTTTGATGGAAGCCTTGAGTTTGGCCAATCGCACGGGATTTATCAGCCATTTTATTATTGAAGGTGAGCTGATGGCTTTACAACTGCGCCAGCTTATCCAACTTAATATCTTGCCTGAGATGGAACAGCATAGGGCTCAGCGCATTCTCCGGGAAATCAACCGACAGCACCGACATAAATTTGCCCACTTTGACGAAACGTTTGTAGAGCAGTTACTCACTCATCCTGACGTGCCTGAGCTTATTCGTAACAGCCCACTTACTCAGCGTGAGTGGCAGGTGTTGGGGTTGATTTATTCTGGCTACAGCAACGATCAAATTGCCGCAGAACTGGATGTGGCTGCAACCACTATAAAAACCCATATACGCAATTTATATCAGAAAATGGGAATTACTCACCGACAGGAAGCCATTCAGCAGGCACAGAAATTGATGCGAATGATAGGGCTAGGGGTTTAGTGAATATTTCTAAATGTGATTTATTTTGTCTTTAATATGAATAATAAATATTAATAAATAAATATATGATTTTTCAAATTTAAATTTTTTTTTAAATTTATTTAATATTTTTTATTACATTTTTGTGATCGAAATAAAATTTAAATGCGCTTAATCTGATTTCATCGCAATAAGTATGTTTTTTCATTGTTTAATACAACGAATTGTTCAATACAAACTAACTAATAGTGGTGAATGATTATGGAAAATAAAGATCATCTTGAAGGTATGCTTTCTCGCTTTGTTGGTCATGGCCCTTATTTGATCATTGATGGTGAAAAATATATTGACGCGGCATCAGGAACTTTTAATTTGCCGTTAGGCTACACGAATGATCGGATTGCAGACAAACTCAAACAGCAGATTGATAGATGTACGCATTTGAGTTCGGCTTATACACATGAAATGTCACAATATATTTTAAGTAAATTACTTAAACATACACCTGAAGGAATAGATCGTATTTGGCTGAGAGATGTATCTGGATCGGGTGCAGTTGAATGTGCAATCCGCATAGCGCAAAAATCAACGGGACGTTCAGGTGTTATTTCGTTCTTTCTTGCCCATCATGGACAATCTCTTGCAACAGCACAAATTTCCGGCAATGCGTTCAGAATTAAGGACTTCCATGTAAATATTGATGGTTCGATAAAAATTCCTGCGCCAGCCAGTGTCCTGTCAGAGCCACAATCACAGTCGAATGAAGAGCAATTTGTCGATTTAGAGCAGTTTATTCAGTTAGGTTCTAATGACAATATTGCATGTCTGATTATTGAACCGATTCAGGGGAATGGCGGAAATACTGTTTTCCCTGTGTCTTTTTACCGGAAGATCAGGGAAATCTGTCATCAGCATGACATCATCATTATTGCGGATGAAGTACAGACAGGTTTTGGTCGTACAGGAACGTTCTTCGCTTCGACGGGGTATGCCAAGGAACTGGAGCCGGATATCATCGTTTTCGCCAAAGGGGCTGGAGGCATCGGTATTCCGACTGGCGGCGTATTGATGCGTCATTCACTGGATATTTTGGAATCGTTCGAACATTCCAGCACTTCTGGTGCCAACCCGCTCTCTTTGGTTGCCCTCAATGAAATCATCGACATTATTGAAGATGAGCACGTTTTAGAAAATGTGCAACAAAATGAAGCTTACTTGCGTGATGGTTTGTTGAAATTACAGCGTCAATATCCAGAGATCTCGGGAGTCAGAGGTGTGGGATATATGTATGGCTTTGATACACCAAATCCAGATTTTGCAGCGCAGACGATAGCCACTGCCAGCCGCCATAATTTGATCTTACGTGGTTCCCGTTATGGTAAGGGAAAAACAATCAAAGTTCGTCCACCGCTGATTTGTACGCAGGAACATCTGGCGGAAATCCTGCATAAACTGGATCTGACTTTCTCAGAATTAACGACTATCGCACAAGTATATAAGGAGGCTGCATCATGCTAGCGCTTAAATATCATCAAGCTTGGGATGTTGAAATTCAGCAAGTGGAATCTTTGTCTTGTATTGAACCCGATGATGTTGTTGTTGATATTGCAGTGTGTGGTATTTGTGGCACGGATGTGGGAATTATCACAGGCGCTTACCCTGTTGCAATACCGGGAACCACTTTGGGTCATGAAACTACTGGCGTGGTATCGCAAATTGGCAGCGGTGTTACTCAGTTTCAGGTGGGGGATCGTGTTGTGATCAACCCGACCTACTTTTGTGGGCATTGCCGGATGTGTCAGACGGGAAGTCCTAATCATTGTGAGAGAAAACTGGGAACAGAAGCAGGGGTTTCCTATGATGGCGCATTCGCAGATCAATATTTGGCAAAAGAAAATTTACTTATCAAGCTGGATGATCATGTCAGCATGGAAGAAGCCTCACTGACTGAACCACTGAGCTGCACACTAACCGGAGTGGATAAACTGGGGATCACCCACACTAATATTCGTGCAGCGGTAGCAGGGGCTGGCCCTATGGGGATGTTATACATTTGGGCGCTGCATGAGCGGGGCGTAAAAACCTTTATGGTCGAAAAGAATGAGAGTCGAATTCAGTTTGTAAAAGATAATTTGCCTCCGGGAAGCCAATTGTATTCTGGCTTTGATGAAGCACTGGTTCAGGAATATGGTGATACATCAGCTCTGATTGATTTATGTGTGGATACGACGGGGCAGTTGACCGAATATATTTTTAACCATTTGGCACCGGGGGGGAAATTGTTGAATGTTGCCCTGAAAGACAAGCATGCCAATTTGGATATTATGAAAATTGCGGATAAAAGTCTTTCAGTGATAGGTTCCATTGATTCCTTGAATAACAGTTTTGAACGCGCCTATGCCATGATCCGCGATGGTGTAATCCCTGCGGAGCGTTTGATTAGCCAAGTCTTTGATTTCAAGGATTATCAGCAGGCTTTTCTGACTGTTGGTTGTGATATTGCATCGAAAGCTCAAGTTCCTCTCAATGCACCAAACTGCAAGGTGTTGATTCGTATCTCTGACCTAAAGTAATTGATTGTTTTGATTAATTGATTGTTTTTATTAATTGATTGTTCTGAATCATTGATCCTTTTGAAGGACTGCTATTTGATGAATAGATGTGAACCAGTAAATAAATGCAATGTCATTTTTGATATCGACGGAGTGATTGTCGATAGTGAACAACTACACTTTGATGTATTGCTTGATGTATTAGCTGATGTATCGGGAGAACAGACATCTGCTCAAATACGTGATATCCAACCTCAGCAATTAATCGGGCTAAGCCTTACGGAAACGTTGAATGAGGTTGGTCTTCCTTCATCAATGCATAAAAGCATTACTGAAAAAATTATTTCTCGTTATCAAGAAAAATTGTCTGCACATTACTTGCGACCGGGGATCACTGACTTGATTACTGTTTTGCAACAAAATGGCACTAATTTTGGGTTTGTTTCCACCGCGCCGCGTAATGTGTGTTTAGCAAATCTTAGCTTGTTGGATCTACATGAACCTCCGGCCTTGATTTCTGGTGATGATGTGGAAAGAACTAAACCCTTCCCTGATCCTTATTTGGCTATGCTGAAATTGAAAGAGATGGATATTCGGCAAACTTTGGTGATTGAAGATACTGATTTGGGGATTGCGGCGGCAAAACAGGCGGGTATTCCGTGGATATATGCTTGGCCTCATGCTTTGTCAGGAGCGGAGCAGTATGGACAGGCTTCCTGTGTCATTGGGAAGTTAACGGATATCCCCCAGTTTTCAGAGATAAGTGCAAATATAGAGCAATAAACATAAATGTAATGCCTTGTTGAAAGCCAATATTGGGAGCCTTTCGCCAGTTCTGGCGAAAGGCTTTGTCTGGAGGATATCGTTTGGAGGAATTAAGTTGTCTGAAGAATATGCAGTCTCTGCAATAAAACAGCCTGTTATGGCAACGCGAATTTCGTTTTTTATTGCGGGATTCAGTATTGCAAGTTGGGCACCACTGATCCCATTGGTAAAAGAACGACTGGGGCTGAGTGATGGCTCAATGGGGGTTCTGATACTGATGTTTGGTATTGGTTCTTTCATTATGATGCCAATAGCAGGAATGTTGGCAACGCGCTTTGGCTGCCGGAAGATTTTTACCTTTTTTGCCTTGTTGGCTGTTTTAATATTGCCGAGCTTGAGTGTGTTCTCGACTCCATTGACCTTGGCTTGTGCTTTATTTGTGTTTGGTATGGGAATTGGAGCGACAGATGTGGTCATCAATATCCATGCGGTCAATATTGAGAAACGAGTACATCAACCGATTATGTCAGGCTTCCACGCATTATTCAGCTTAGGTGGAATTGCGGGAGCAGGTACAGTCAGCCTATTGTTGTTTCTGGGAGTTCCACCATTTCAGGTCACAATTGCTGTAGCAGTATTCGTTATTCTACTGTTGTTGCCAACATGGCGTGGAATGCTGGATAACTCTGAAACGGAGACGGAGGACACGCCATTTTTTGCTTTACCTCGTGGCATTGTTATCTTGATTGGTTCTCTTTGTTTTATCGTTTACTTGATGGAAGGTTCCATGCTGGATTGGAGCGGGATCTTGCTAAGTAGCGTGCATAACATGAGTAGTCATCAGGCAGGTTTTGGCTATACGCTTTTTGCCATTACCATGACTGCGGGACGATTTTTGGGCGATAAAATCATTGCGGCGTGTGGATATCGGCGCGTGTTTTTAGGCAGCGCGATTTTGGCAACGTCTGGTTTTGTTCTGATTTATCTGGCATCAAGCATGACTCAGTTGGGAATTTCTTTCCTGATGATAGGAGCAGGGTTATCCAATTTGGCCCCGATGTTTTTCACTGCTTCAGGCCAGCAGAAAGTGATGCCTGATGCATTGGCAGTTTCTGCCGTTTCGACGATGGGATATTCAGGGATTCTGCTTGGGCCGGCAATTATTGGTGGTTTGGCGCATCAGGTAACGTTGCATGGTGCTTTTGCCTGTATTGCTGTGCTTTCCCTTTCATTGTTAGCAGGATATGGTTTGATTAATCCTACCAAAAAATAACAGGGTAAATATTGATGAATTTGCAGCAATGTCATTGGTTGAATGAACCTGCTTCATGGCAGCGTCAGGATGATGAGCTTCATGTCACGACGGACAATAAAACCGATTTCTGGCGTGATACATGGTATGGTTTTCAGCGTCATAGTGGTCACGTATTTGGTGGCTATATTGATGATTTTAAATTTGAAGAAGGTTTTACTTTCCAGTTTTGTATCGAAGGCCAATTTGAACAATTGTATGATCAGGCCGGAGTTATGTTGTTGGTGGATGAGCAACATTGGCTAAAAGCGGGTATTGAACATTCTGATGGGCAGGCAACTATCGGTAGTGTATTGACAAATGGGGGTTCTGACTGGGCCATGGGGATTTTCCCCGGTAATCCAGATAAGTTCTGGTTACGGCTCACATACGGGGATGGAGCGCTCAGGTTGCAATATTCCACTGATGGCGAGACATGGCCGTTACTGAGACTGTCTCCTTTTACGATTGACAATAACCAGCGTATTTTTGTCGGTGCGATGTGCTGCTCGCCAGAACGTGAAGGATTACAGGTGAGGTTTTCAGATTTCAGGCTGACATCATCGTTGAAAAAACACCTGCATGATTTAAGTTAGTGGCTCAATTAAATATCCGGATGAAGATTCGATTTAACTTCTTCGATCAATGATACTGGTACTTCATTCTCTTTGGCTAATTTAGGCCAAAGAGAAACACTTTCTTGCTAATAATTATCGACCTAAATAATTATCCCAATCCTTCCAAACAGGTTGTAACCCTGATTTGACCAAGGCTTCCGCGACCTGAAAAACAGAACGGTTGTCGTGGGGAGCGAATTGTTCCAACTCGTGATGCTCATCGGCATAGCCGCCCGGCCGAGTTTTTGAACCTGCACTGATGTTGTTGATAGCGAGAGGAACAACGTGATCACGGAAGAAAGGTGATTCACGGGTGGAGAGGGAAAGTTCTACATCGGGTGCCAGCAGGCGGAAAGCACAAATCAGTTGTACCAGCTCGGCTTCATTCATTAAAGAAGCCGGTTCTATGCCGCCCGCACAGGGGCGCAGTCGCGGAAAAGAGATGGAGTAACGACTTTTCCAGAACTGTTTTTGCAGGAAAAAGAGGTGCTCCGCCACCATATAGCAGTCTGTTCGCCAATTGTGGGATAGGCCAATCAAGGCTCCTAGCCCAATCTTGTCTATTCCTGCCCGCCCAAGGCGTTCCGGTGTTTCCAGGCGCCAGTGGAAATCCTGCTTTTTGCCTTTCAAATGATGTAATTGATAACTGGGTTGATGGTAGGTTTCCTGGTAGACCATCACGCCATCCAACCCCAGAGTTTTCAGTTCAGTGTATTCCTCTTGTGCCAGTGGCTGGACTTCCATTGAGACAGAGCTGAAATGGCGGCGGATTAGGGGAAGATAGCGACGAAAATAATCCATACCAACTTTGTTTTGGTGTTCCCCTGTCACCAGCAGGATATGCTCAAATCCTAGTTGTTTCAGCGTGAGACATTCCGCCTCAATCTCCTGTTCATTGAGCGTTTTGCGCTTAATGTGATTACTCATGGAGAAGCCACAATAAGTACAGTCGTTGGCGCATAAATTGGAAAGATAGAGTGGGATAAAAAACCCCACAGTATTTCCAAAACGCTGGCGAGTGAGTTGTTGTGCGCGTTGGGCGAGCGGTTCAAGATAAGGCAATGCCGCAGGAGAAAGCAGGGCCATGAAATCATCTAAGGTCAGGCGAGCACTGGTTAGTGCATGTTCAACGTCCTGTGATGTTTTACTGTTGATGCGTAGGGTGATGTCATCCCAATCCAGTTGTTGCCAGCGTTGGCTAAATGTTCGGTTTGTCATAGTACCCCCAGAAAATCAGTCAGCGGGCTGGAAGCCTCAGCATGGGATTTCTGGTTTGCCAAGCCTGCTTGATGTGAAAGTTCACCCGCTTCAATAGAGGTTTTGAATGCTTGGGCCATTTTCACTGGATTGCGGGCAACGGCGATGGCGGTGTTGACCAGCACAGCATCTGCACCCAGTTCGATGGCTGCTAGTGCATGGCTCGGTGCTCCGATCCCTGCATCCACAACAACGGGCACGTTGGCCTGTTCGATGATGATTTGTAGAAAATCGCGAGTCAGCAGTCCCTGATTTGAGCCGATGGGAGCACCCAATGGCATGACAGCAGCACAACCGACTTCTTCCAGCCGACGACACAGGACAGGATCAGCACCACAATAGGGCAGGACGATAAATCCCTCTTTCACTAATTGTTCCGCGCCTTTCAGCGTTTCAATCGGATCGGGCAGCAGGTATTTTACATCGGGGTGGATCTCCAATTTAATCCAGTTAGTTCCCAATGCTTCCCGTGCAAGACGGGCGGCAAATACCGCTTCTTCTGCGGTTTTTGCTCCGGATGTATTTGGCAGCAGTTTGACACCCAACTGTTGCAGTGGTGTAAGAATGCCATCGTCATTGCCATGAAGATCAATGCGCTTCATTGCCATTGTTACCAATTGGCTACCAGAGGCGCGGATTGCCTCGATCATTACGCTGGCATTGGCGAACTTGCCTGTTCCGGTAAATAGGCGGGAGTGGAAGGTGGTATCTGCAATTTTTAACATAAAATTAGCCTCCAGCAATATTAGCCACCAGCAATGGCCTGAAACAGCAAGATATTGTCCCCGTCATTAATCTGATGGGTGTGCCACCCTGAGCGCGGAATAATGGTTTGATTGATAGCCAAAGCAGTACCTGATTGAGTGCGCTTTATATGTTCCAGCAATTGTTGCACCGTCATGGGCGCACTTAGTGTAATGGCTTGATCATTGACGATAATGTTCATGCGACTTCTGTTCCTGACCGTGTTTCATCACTATCATTGTCTCCGGCAGCTATTTCGTTGCCGACAGCTTTGCAAATGGGACACCGTAATGAGCGAGTAAGCTGTAGTGTGCTCCAGCTTTGCTGCTTGCCATCAAACAGCCGGAGTTTTCCGTTTAATGGAGAAGGAAGACCTGCCAGCATTTTTATTGCTTCTAATGATTGCAATGTACCGATCACACCAACAATGGGGCCTAAGATTCCGGCTGTCCGGCAGTTTCGGTGAGGTTCTTCTTGATCGGGATAAAGGCAGGCATAGCAACCGTGCTGGTAAGGCGGTGTCAATACCAGCAATTGACCACTAAAACCGACGGCGCTGCCGCTGATGAGTGGCTTATTTTCTGCGATACAGGCAGCATTGATGGCATGGCGGGTTGCCATGTTATCGCAGCAATCCAGTACCAGATCGACTTGTCTGACAGCATTAATCAAAGACTCACAATCTTGTCGTTCCGTTAGATCAGTGATATTGATCTGCGGGTTCAGCTCAGCCAGTTGTTTTGCCGCTAATTGGGCTTTGTTGGCAGGAATATCTGCTGTGCGGTAGATAATCTGGCGTTGCAGGTTTGATATATGCAATTTGTCATCATCTGCAAGATAAAGGTTTCCCACTCCTGCTGCTGCGAGATAGAGCGCAGCCGGAGATCCTAATCCGCCAAGACCGACAATCAGCACCTTGCTGGCTTTTAATTTTTCTTGTCCTTCCGGGCCAATGTCTTCCAGCATTAATTGGCGACTGTAACGCATGAATTCTTGATCGTTTAACATAAAAGCCCCCGTTTCTGATCTTCAGCCAAATTCCGGCCTTCAATCAAATCCTGACCTTCAATTAAATGAAGCAATTTGGCTGTTGCCTGCTGCCAGTCTTTTGCCTTTGTGATAGCACTGACCAATGCCACACCACCAACACCCGTTGCAACAACATCTGGTACTCGTTCCAATGAAATGCCACCAATGGCGATGGTGGGATATTCCGGTGTCATATCCACTTGATGTTTGAGTGCTTCGAGGCCCTGTGGTGGTGAGGGCATCTTTTTAGTGGTGGTGGGAAAAATATGCCCGAGTGCGATATAAGAAGGACGCAGGGATTTTGCCCGCGCCAGTTCCTGTTGATCGTGGGTAGAAATGCCCAGACGCAATCCGGCTTGCTGGATGGCATTGAGATCAGCGATATCGAGATCTTCTTGGCCCAGATGAATGCCATAGGCTCGGTGTTTGATCGCCAGACGCCAATAATCATTGATAAATAAACGGGCGTTATAGTGATGACCAAGTGCAATGGCAGCTTGAATATCTTTCTCTACCTGTTCTTCGGGTTGGTCTTTGATGCGCAATTGCAGGGTTCTGACACCAGCTTCCAGTAATCGCTCGATCCACGTTAGGGAGTCCACAACAGGATAAAGCCCCAACCGATGCTCGGTTGGAGCAAAAGGAGCTTGTGGGAGCACTCCTGCTTTATTATTTATCACAGATGTGTCTATCACAAATGTATCAGACTGGTTTTTTATGGGCTGACTTTTCATGAACTACTTTCTCCACGCTGTGATAGAGTTCGCTGCCACGGGAACGGAATTCTTCTGACATCTGTTCCATACCCGATTCTTGTTCCAGTTTTGCGGCGTAGTCGCGCACATCCTGCGTAATTTTCATTGAGCAGAATTTTGGCCCACACATGGAACAGAAGTGGGCAACTTTGCCTGATTCCTGCGGTAAGGTTTCGTCGTGATAGGCGCGGGCGGTGTCGGGATCAAGCGCCAGATTAAATTGATCTTCCCAACGGAATTCAAAACGTGCCTTCGACATGGCATTGTCACGGATCTGGGCACCCGGATGACCCTTGGCAAGATCCGCCGCATGTGCCGCGATCTTGTAAGTAATCAGACCTTGTTTGACATCTTCCTTGTTGGGCAAACCGAGGTGTTCTTTGGGGGTGACATAACACAGCATGGCACAGCCAAACCAGCCAATCATGGCGGCTCCGATGCCGGAGGTGAAATGGTCATAACCGGGGGCGATATCGGTTGTCAGTGGCCCTAAGGTATAAAATGGTGCTTCATGGCAATGCTCCAGTTCTTCCGTCATATTGCGGCGGATGAGTTGCATTGGGATATGCCCCGGCCCTTCGATCATGACCTGAACATCGTATTCCCATGCGATTTTGGTCAGTTCACCGAGCGTGTGCAGTTCTGAAAATTGTGCTTCGTCATTGGCATCCTGAATTGAGCCGGGACGCAATCCATCCCCCAAAGAGAGGGAGATGTCATAGGCGGTACAAATTTCACAGATTTCGCGGAAGTGGGTGTAAAGGAAATTTTCCTGATGATGGGAAAGGCACCACTTCGCCATAATTGAGCCGCCACGGGAAACAATACCGGTCAGACGCTTGGCAGTCATTGGCACGTAACGCAGCAATACTCCCGCATGAATAGTGAAATAATCTACGCCCTGCTCGGCTTGTTCCAGCAAGGTATCGCGGAACATCTCCCATGTCAGGTTTTCCGCAATGCCGTTGACTTTTTCCAGTGCTTGATAAATCGGTACAGTACCAATCGGAACAGGACTATTTCTCAGTATCCATTCGCGGGTTTCGTGGATGTAGCGTCCGGTAGAGAGATCCATCACAGTATCTGCACCCCAACGGGTAGACCAAATCAGTTTTTCCAACTCTTCTTCAATGGATGATGTGACGGAGGAGTTACCGATATTCGCATTCACTTTCACCAAGAAATTGCGCCCAATAATCATTGGCTCAGATTCAGGATGATTAATGTTGGCGGGGATAATCGCGCGACCAGCCGCAATTTCTTGGCGAACAAATTCCGGTGTGATGTTTTCCGGTAAGTTGGCACCGAAACTTTGTCCTGCATGTTGTTGGCGCAGAACTTCACTGCGGATGCGCTCGCGTCCCATGTTTTCGCGCAGTGCGATAAATTCCATTTCTGGTGTGATGATACCTTGGCACGCATAGTGCAATTGAGTGACTCGTTTGCCCGGCTTGGCTTTCAGTGGATGTGGGCGATGGTGAAAGCGCAGGTGATCCAATCCCGCATCGGCAAGGCGTTGTTGGGTGAAATCAGAACTGAGTACTGGAACAGGTTCGGTATCATTGCGTTCATTAATCCACGACTGGCGGATCTTATTTAAGCCTACTTGTACATCCAGTACGGAAGTCGGATCACCATAAGGGCCAGAAGTGTCATAAACGGGAATAGGCTCGTTTTCCTCAAATTGGGGATTCTCTTTCGTGCCACTTATTGGTGCAGGAGAAAGTAGTGTGGGAGAAAGTTGGATCTCGCGCATCGGGACTTGAATATCCTGACGTGAACCTTCAAGGTAAATGCGCTTTGAGTTGGGGAAAGCCACTCCTTGAACGGAATTAATAAACGCTTGTGCGGCATCTCGCTGAGCCTTACGTGGCCTTGCTGGATGGTCTTTTGACGAAATATCAGCCGTTGGAATAATGGGGTTGGAAATAGTAGCATTTGAAATAGCGCTATTTGAAATAACGGTATCGTTGGACTTAGACATAGCAAATTCCTGACTGTGTTATTGCCTATCTCATTGCTGAACAGGCTTAAGTTGAGAAAATTGCTTGTCTGGAGCTCGCAGGGAGTAATGGTTGGTGCTGACTAGTATTTGTACACGGTATTAGCATGAATGTACGATAATACTGGCAGTGGGATGATTACTCTTGTTCCCTTCGCGGGTATTAGCCCGATCAGGTTCTGCGGATCCCGAATTAACGGTCTCAGCCTGTGTTCATCGTGATATACGTTGAACGCTAGGCACTCCGACAAGAAAAAAACACCCTAAAGTATAAAGGGGATTGTGAAAACTACAACCTAAAACTTGTACTCTTTTTAAAGCAACCAATTCAATTGGTTCCACCCGCGAATTTCTGCTTCTGATTGCAATTTCTTATCTGCATTAATGGTAAATACTTCATTGGCAAATAAACACATTGGCAAGTCATTTATCGAGTCTGTATAAAATTCAATGTGCTCAGGAGATAATTGCTGCTCTGCAAGCCATTGTTGTAAACGGGCAACTTTGCCTTCACGGAAGGTCGGAACTCCCTGAATATCACCTGTATAACAACCCTCTTTCATCACCATATCGATACCCATCGCGGTTTGTACATCAAACGCAGCCGCAATTTTTTTGACTACGAAGGAAACTGTGGCAGAGATAATAATGATGGGAACATTTCGCTGGCGGTAGATTTCTAATTGTTTTTTGGCGGCGGGATATAAGAGCGGTTTGATCTTTGTTTCCACAAAATCTGTCAACCAGATGTCTATTTGTTCAGAGGGAATTTGTTTGAGTGCTTGTAAACTGAATGCCAGATATTCCTGCATATCCAGCTTTCCTGCACAGTAATCAGATATCATTTTCTTATCTGCCTCTATAAAACGAGGGTCGGTAATAATTCTTTTTTCCCATAGATATTTCGTCCAGAGGCGGCCGGAATCCCCACAAATCAGTGTTTCATCCAGATCAAATACAGCGATTTTCTTTGACATTACTGTGACTCCTAATTGAGAAAGGGTATTCAGAAACAGGGTTAATATAACAAGATTAAATACGAAAGAAGATAAAAAAGAGTATGCTTTGTTTGTATTGATTTTGGGCAAAGTATCGTGGGAACAATCACATAACTAATGATGAAACAGATGATGCAACAAAAACTGGCGGGTACAGAGCAGGGTTGGTGGATTGTCAGTCTTGAGAATCGAGTTTGGCTGCCACAAGGAGAATTACCTTCAGGCACTGCCAATCAATGGTCATTGCAAGGCCATATGGCGTTGCCCATCGGCGAGTGGTTGGGAGAAACGGTTTGGCTGATTCGCCAGAAAATGGCTTCTGATATGTCCTCCCCCCGTTTAATTGCTGGTAGGGATGATAAATTATTTCAACTGGTAGGACGCGGCGTCCAATTGGCTGAGTTTTATCGCTCGCATCACTATTGTGGTTATTGTGGTCATGAAATGCAGCACAGCCCGCATGAATGGGCTTGTTTATGCGCTCATTGCCATGAGCGTTATTACCCACAAATTGCTCCCAGCATTATTGTTGGTATCCGGCGTGATGACCATATTCTTTTGGCACAGCATCAGCGTCACCGCAATGGCATCCATACCGTGCTTGCCGGTTTTGTTGAAGTGGGGGAAACGCTGGAAGAGGCTGTGCACCGTGAAGTAATGGAAGAGAGTGGAATTAAGATCCGTAATTTGCGTTATGTTGCTTCTCAGCCATGGCCTTTCCCGAATTCATTAATGACAGGTTTTCTGGCTGATTATGAGAGTGGCGAAATCAAGGTTGATCCCGTCGAGCTTATCAGTGCAGATTGGTATCGTTATGATAACCTTCCCCTGATTCCTCCCCCTGACACGATTGCCCGCCGTTTAATCGAAGATACGGTTGCGTTATGCTGTCATCAGTAATTTGGCGATAGGTGAGCAAATCACGTTATTGGCGGTTATGTCAGAAGTTCAATTTCAGGCATGTTAAACTGCGCCAGTTTTTTGTGCGTCATTATTGTGCATATTGTTTTTCGTGCATATTTCAGCGGAACGGCGCTGTAGAAAAGTGCTGTGACCAATTAATCAAGGGAGCTTGTCATGAATGAGTTGAAAAACGACCGCTATCTGCGTGCCTTATTGCGTCAGCCCGTCGATATAACACCTGTATGGATGATGCGTCAGGCCGGTCGATATTTACCTGAATATAAAGCTACGCGTCAGGCAGCAGGAGATTTCATCTCGTTATGCAAAAACACTGAATTGGCTTGTGAAGTCACTCTCCAGCCCTTGCGTCGTTTTCCTCTGGATGCGGCTATCCTGTTTTCTGATATTTTGACTATTCCCGATGCCATGGGGCTGGGGCTTTATTTCGAAGCGGGTGAAGGGCCACGTTTTCATTCTCCGATCCAAAATCATGCTGATGTCGAAAAATTACCTGTACCCGATCCAGAATTGGAACTGGGCTATGTGATGGACGCCGTACGTACTATTCGTAAGGCATTGGCGGGGCAGGTTCCTCTGATTGGTTTTTCTGGTAGCCCGTGGACATTAGCAACTTATATGGTTGAGGGAGGAAGCAGCAAGGCTTTCACCAAAATTAAATCCATGATGTATGCGGAGCCTGCTACGTTGCATATGCTACTGGATAAATTGGCAAACAGCGTTATTCTATATCTGAATGCGCAAATAAAAGCGGGCGCTCAATCTGTCATGATTTTCGATACGTGGGGAGGCGTTTTGTCCCGGCGCGATTACCTGGAATTCTCCCTGCAATATATGCATAAAATTGTTGATGGGTTGATCCGCGAACATGAAGGACGTCGTGTGCCTGTTACCCTGTTTACAAAAGGGGGAGGGCAATGGCTTGAAGCGATGGCAGCAACCGGTTGTGATGCCCTTGGCTTGGATTGGACGACAAATATTGCTGATGCACGTCGGCGCGTTGGCGATAAGGTCGCTTTGCAGGGCAATATGGACCCCTCCATGCTATATGCTCAGCCAGCACGAATTGAAAAAGAAGTTTCGACAATTTTACAAGATTTTGGTGTGGGCAACGGGCATGTTTTCAATTTGGGGCATGGCATCCATCAGGATGTTCCACCAGAGCACGCAGGTGCATTTGTCGAAGCAGTACACCGACTTTCAGCAAAATACCATCAATGATTCTATGATTAAGACAAAAGCATTGCGTCAGGAACAGATAGAAAAATCGCGGCAGGTTATCCGCCATGATGCGTTTTCTACATCTTTTATGCCAAAGTTCATTGCGGGTGCTGATGTTGGGTTTGAAGAGAGCGGTACGGTGACTCGTGCCGCCATTGCGGTGTTGCAGTATCCTTCACTAGAATTGGTCGAATACCAAATTGCCAGAATTGATACGGTTCTTCCCTATATCCCCGGTTTACTCTCATTTCGTGAATATCCTGCACTGATGGCTGCATGGCAAAAATTAAGCTTGCGGCCTGATTTGGTGATGGTGGATGGTCAGGGCATTGCTCATCCTCGGCGTTTTGGAGTTGCTAGCCATTTTGGAGTATTAGCGGATATCCCAACAATTGGAGTGGCAAAAAGCCGTTTGTGTGGTGAGCATGCACTGGTAGGAGAGATTCAGGGAAGTCGTCAGCCGTTGATGGATCATGGTGAACAGATCGGTGTCGTATTGAGAAGCAAAAAAAGATGCAATCCCCTCTATATTTCCCTCGGTCATAAGGTCAGTATTGATAGTGCGGTATTTTGGGTTGAGCAATGTCTGAAGGGCTATAAGTTGCCTGAACCAATCCGTTGGGCGGATGGGATTGCCTCAAATAGACCATTTTTTAAGCAAACAATGCAGAAAAATCTATAATTTTGGCGTAAAAGTGTGGATATTCTTGATTTTCAGGTAAACTTCGACGCAAATTAGGCATTATGAGTAACGACCAATGTTAAGAAACCCGATCCACCTGAGGTTGGAGAAACTCGAAAGTTGGCAACATTTGACTTTTATGGCTAGTCTATGTGAGCGAATGTACCCGAATTATCAGGTGTTTTGTCGCCAAAGCGAGTTTGTAGATCCTGCACAATATCGACGCATTTTAGATCTTGTGTGGGAAGTATTGGTCGTTAAAGATGTAAAAATAAATTTTGATAATCAGCTGGAAAAATTGGAAGCTATTATCCCATCATCAGAAGATTATGATATTTATGGTGTGTACCCAGCGATTGATGCGTGTATTGCACTGGGTGAAGTGATTCATTCTCGTCTGAGTGGCTCGACGTTAGAGCATACAATAGCCGTCAGTGAAATATCTATCCGTACTGTTGCTATGCTGGAAATGACGCAGGCTGGTAGGGAAATGACTGAGGATGAGTTGAAAATACTACCTGCCATTGAGGAAGAATGGGATATTCAATGGGAGATTTACCGTTTATTGGCAAATTGCGAAGAACGGGATATCGAATTAATTAAAGGATTAAAGGCTGATCTCCGTGAGGCGGAGGTTAGTAATATCGGCATAAATTTGGAGCAATAACTCATAAAACGTGACTTAATGCTTGATTTGCCGCATTTAAAGGCTTCACTTTTGCCCTCACTCTGTTCTACATTGGGGGGCGAAAAGAAGTGGCTATCGGTGCGTGTATGCAGGGGTGCTGTCAAATCGGCATATCCGTCGCACTCGATGCTTTGCAAACGATAAACACACTGTAAGGATAATCTATGAATAAGACTGAATTAGTTGATGCAATTGCAGCAGGCGCAGATCTGAATAAAACTCAGGCTAAAGCTGCCCTGGAATCAACTTTAAATGCAATCACTGAATCACTGAAAAATGGTGATGCTGTGCAATTGGTAGGCTTTGGTACTTTCAAAGTTAACCACCGTGCAGAGCGCACAGGCCGCAACCCACAGACTGGTAAAGAAATCAAAATTGCAGCAGCAAACGTACCTGCTTTCTCTGCTGGTAAAGCACTGAAAGACGCAGTTAAGTAATCGTATTGCTAAAAAAAATAAGAGGGGGGAATAAACCCCTTTTGTTGATTCTACAGGGGCTGTTAGCATTAGGAGGCATCTCTTTGCTCAGCGCCTGCTCGACTCAACTAAAAACACCTCTTTTCAGCGCCACTGCTTCTGTAATCGAGAGCGGAGGCGTTGTTCGCTTATGGCGTTTGAATGATCAAAATGGTAAACCTCAGGTTATTATGAGTGTTTACAGTCCTTACCATAATCAAGATATCCGCAATCAAAATATCCATATTGAAGATACTTATAATAGAAACACTATGGTGACTTTCTACGAATATCGTCATGGTAGCTTGTGGCAAATCCGCCGTAGTGTGCTTGATAACCCTCCAATCGCAGAAACGTTACGTATCGATCAAGATAACTCTGTCATTTTTAAGCTGCGTCAATTGCAAAAACGTAATGAACCGTTATCCGATGATGATATGGCTCGTCTGAAATCTGATGCTGAGCAAATAGAGAAAATTAGTGACGCTTTAATTGCAGATAAGGTTGAGTTATTACAAGGGCACTGGTTGAATGGAAGAGTGACTACCTGTTCAGGAAAACAATTGTTCATTGAATTTGAGCCTTATGATCAGAAGTGGCTCGAAGAAAGGAGTAGTAACAGCTCCACTTTACTGACTATTGCATGGCTGGATTCGCCTAAAGGAAAACAGTTATTGTTGGTCGCCAATGATGATTTTTGTCGTTGGGAGCCGACGAAAGATAAGCTGTAATTCTGTACTTCCGTCGGCTTAGGTTGATCTATTTTTGGAACTATTTCAAACGAACAATTGCCCGATAGCCAATATCTTTACGATAAAAACAACCTTCCCAGTTAATTTGTTCAGCCCTCAGATATGCTTTTTTCTGGGCGTCAGCAATATCACAACCTAAAGCAGTAACACATAAAACACGCCCACCCGCAGTGATAACATTTCCGTCCTTAAAAGCTGTTCCAGCATGAAAGATCTTTTCATTTGTATCTGATTCACTGGTATCTGATTTTTGTACTAATCCACTAATAACATCACCTTTGGCATAACTGGCCGGATAACCTCCCGCTGCCAGTACTATCCCTAAGGCAGGACGTTCGTCCCATGCAGATGTTTTTTCGTCTAACAGGCCTTTGGCTCCAGCAAGGCACAATTCGACCAAATCAGAGCGTAGACGCATCATGATAGGTTGAGTTTCAGGATCACCAAATCGGCAGTTAAACTCGATGACTTTCGGTTCACCCTGTTTATCAATCATCAACCCCGCATAGAGAAAACCAACATAGGTATGACCTTCGGCTGCCATTCCTTCCACAGTAGGGTAAATGATTTTTTCCATCACACACTGGTGGATCTCATTCGTTACTACCGGCGCTGGTGAATAAGCTCCCATTCCTCCAGTATTCGGCCCTGTATCAGCGTCACCCACGCGCTTGTGATCTTGACTGGTTGCCATAGGAACTACATTTTTGCCATCCACCATGACAATAAAACTGGCTTCTTCCCCATCCAGAAATTCTTCGATGACAATACGATGCCCTGCATCACCAAACGCATTACCAGCCAGCATATCTTTGACGGCGCTTTGTGCTTCTTCCATGGTTGTAGCAACCACTACGCCTTTACCCGCCGCGAGGCCATCGGCTTTAATGACGATTGGTGTGCCCATCTTTTCCAAATAAACCAGTGCGGGGTCAATTTCTGTAAAATTTTGGTAGGCTGCCGTGGGTATATGATGACGAGCAAGGAAATCCTTGGTAAAAGCTTTGGAACCTTCCAATTGGGCAGCCGCTTTGGTTGGGCCGAAAATAGTCAGCCCTGCCTGCTTGAAAGTATCAACCACACCGATAACCAGTGGAGCTTCAGGCCCTACAATAGTCAGGCCAATCTCATGGTCTTGGGCAAAGGCCAGCAACCCTTCAATGTCTGTCGCGGCAATGTCTACATTTTCTAAATTTGCTTCCAACGCGGTGCCCGCATTACCCGGTGCGACATAAACCTTGTTTGCCAGAGGAGACTGCGCCGCTTTCCAGGCTAATGCATGTTCTCTTCCACCATTGCCAATAATCAATATGTTCATCTGAGGCTCCTATTAATAAGGCAGAGGTTGTTAATGGCGAAAATGACGCATGCCAGTGAAAATCATGGCAATACCGTGTTCATTGGCGGCGGCAATTACTTCATCATCACGAATGGAACCACCTGGCTGGATAATACAGCTCACTCCTACAGCAGCTGCGGCATCAATACCATCCCTGAATGGGAAAAATGCATCTGAAGCCATGGCACAGCCCTCAACTTCCAAACCTTCATCTGCGGCTTTAATACCAGCGATTTTGGCAGAGTAAACACGGCTCATTTGCCCAGCTCCAATGCCAACGGTCATATTATCCTTGGCATAAACAATAGCATTGGATTTGACGAATTTAGCGACTTTCCAGCAGAACAGGGCGTCTTGCATTTCTTGTTCTGTTGGCTGGCGTTTGGATACAACAATCAGATCATTTTCTGTCACCATGCCTAAATCACGATCCTGTACCAGTAAGCCACCATTGACACGTTTGAAATCTAAGTTGGCAACAGGAGTGTTCCATTCACCGCATGCCAAAACGCGGACATTTTGTTTGGTTGCCAGAATTGGCAGAGCTGCTTCATTAATAGAAGGAGCGATGATGACTTCAACAAACTGACGTTCAATGATGATCTGGGCGGTATTGGCATCTAGTTCACGGTTAAACGCAATGATGCCCCCGAATGCGGAAGTAGGATCGGTCTTAAAAGCGCGGTCATAGGCGGTATGGATGTCAGTGCCAATCGCAACACCACAAGGATTGGCGTGCTTGACAATGACGCAGGCAGGTTCAAAGAAGGTTTTGACACATTCCAGTGCGGCATCAGTATCTGCGATATTGTTATAAGAGAGAGCCTTGCCTTGCAACTGGGTTGCCGTAGCAATTGAAGCCTCCGCGATTTGTTCTTCTATATAGAAGGCTGCGTCTTGGTGGCTATTTTCACCATAGCGCATATCTTGCTTTTTAATGAAATTCAGATTTAGCGTGCGAGGGAAGCGCCCAGATGGTTGATCAATTTCGCCATGATATGGAGGAACCAGTTTGCCAAAGTAGTTGGCAATCATGCTGTCATATGCGGCGGTATGCTCGAATGCTTTAATGGCTAAATTAAAACGAGTGGATTGTGTTAGTGAATTTTGGTTGTTATCCATCTCCTCAATAATTTTAGCGTAATCTTGGCTATTAACAACAATCGCCACATCTTTGTGGTTTTTGGCAGCGGAGCGAACCATTGTCGGGCCGCCGATATCAATATTCTCTACGGCATCTTCCAGAGAGCAATCTGGTTTTGCCACAGTTTGAGCAAAGGGATAAAGGTTAACGACTACCATATCAATCTGCGAAATTTGATGTTGTGCCATCACTTCATCATCCTGCCCACGCCGACCCAAAATGCCACCATGAACTTTGGGATGCAGTGTTTTAACGCGACCATCCATCATTTCGGGGAAACCTGTGTAGTCAGAAACCTCAGTGACATTCAATCCTGCTTCGGCCAGCAGACGAGCAGTGCCACCCGTTGAAAGCAGTTCGATACCGCGACTGGATAAGGCTTTGGCAAATTCAATAACTCCCGCTTTGTCAGAAACACTTAGCAGGGCACGACGGATTGGACGAAGCTGTTGCATTGGTGTGATCCTTCGAATTTCATAAAACAAGAATGTGCTATTGGGGAAAATCCACTGATTTATAGAAAAAATGGTTTCTTCAATAACACTTCAAAACAATCTGGAAAAAATACTTGGTGATTTTTCCTTCGAGATTGTAACGAAAACGTTTGCGTGATGCTCGATAAATTTCATCAAAATATTGCTCTGTGGATAATTGTGTGTGTAACTTGGTATAAATAGGGGTTTTGCTGTGTGATTAGTCAAACGATAATTTTTTTCAAAAAAACTCTTGCCAGCCGCGGAAAACTCCCTATAATGCGCCACCACTGACCGACGCTGAGCTGAGACACGCCGCGGCGGGCAGCGAAGAAAAGCGAAAATAAGCGCTTGACTTCGGAGGCGAAACGCGT
>NZ_JAQRFI010000036.1 GCF_028598805.1 Xenorhabdus yunnanensis
GTCACGGGGATAAGACAGAAAGCCTTTCGCTTTTTTACTGCCGTCACCGCTCACAAGATCCGTTTCTTCGGTATCGACGAAGGTATCGGCAATCTCTGAGGTCAGCCAGCCCAGAACATCTACATCGCTAAAATCGATAATCTCTTGGGTGGTCTTGGGAGAAGCGTAAATGGGGAACAGCTTGATGCTCACTTCTTCCATCTTCGGTGTGGTTGTCTCGCCACGTGCCTTGCCTTCCTCGCCGTGTGCCACCGCCGCACCACCGACCGAAACTAATTGCTTATATTCGTTGCTGCGTGTGGTTTTAATCGTACAGATTTTGCGCATGACAGATTCATCAGCCAATTGCTGCATGATCTGCTTATTCAGTTCAGGGATAACGGTATAGCCGCCCTCTGACGGAACGCCCGTAGACAAAGTGCGGGTTTCTCCGGTCAGAATATAGTGACGCAATTCGTCATTACTGAGGTTCTTGCTGGTCGGCTGGGTTTTACCTGCCTGACTGCGTTCTTCATCAGACAATGCTTCATAACGGGCAATTTCCGCATTCAGGGAATCGGACTGGCTGCGCAGTTCGTCAAACTGTTTGGCTTCATCATTGGTTAGTGAGCATTTTTCATCTCCAGCTTTGGTGAGAAGGGAACGCATTTGCTGGGTTAAATCGGCTTTTTGCTGGCGTAATTCGAGTAGTTTTTTCATGGTGTTTTTCAGAATAGTTATTTTTTCAGTAAATAACTTTTAACATCATGAAAATAATAAGGAAGAATTATAATTCTGTTGAGCAAGCATACAAATATAGAAATGGCGATGTAAATCGCCATTCTAATAATAAAAATCATTCTTTCACTTTTATTGTGTAGGTTTTATTAAATTTACCTACTTTTGTAAACATATTGCCATAAACACCACCAGATATTTTTATAGTTATTTCTCCAGCATGTATAGGCATTCCTTGAATTTGAATACGGCTATAGTCTTTTTCTGTTGCTGGCAGAACAGGGGTTGTATAATCGCTAGGATTCCATGTTAGACCTGAGTTTGAAGGTGTTATTTTGGCTGAAAAACCCATATCTATAACACCCGGTATTTTTATTATTTCATTATATGGAACTCCTACCTGAGCATCTTTTAAATAGTTTCCATTAGGATAAATGGAAACAGTTTGTCTTGTACAAGCAGAAACAAGTAAGATGGATATAATGAAAAAAATATTTCTCATTTTTATTTTATTGGTTTAAAAACCAACCCTCCAAATGTATGTTTTAAAAAATAATTTAAATTATTATTAGGTTTAACCCGCTCACTAATCCCTCCCCAAGTAAACATATTTAAATTAACTATTTCATTTTCACTATCTAGGTTTATTGACTTTCCTTTTGAGCTAACTTCACCTTCCCATACAATCCAATGATTTTTACCTGAAGTTTCACCAGCTGATCCGTTTAGCATTCCAACCGATATTAAACTTACAACAATATACCCTTTTCTTATATAATCGTTTAAAGTTATTATATCATTGATATTACTATGGGAAAAAATACTTATATTATCAAAAATTTTCTCATAACCTGCTTTCTCAAACCATTCGGTTAATTTCCCCCACATTGTAACTCCCGCTGTTTCAGCTTCAACTTGATTATAGCCAAAAATAGCATTTTCTGAGTCTCTTAAGCTCGCTAATGTTATCCAATCTAAACCTGAAATTGTTGGTGCTCCATTATTATAGAAAGAACCGTTAGGGTGGCGGCAACCATCACCCGGTTTAATTTCTAATCTACCTATTTTAGTCTTGCCATATTTCCATAGCTCACGGGCAGATTGCTCATAAATATCTGGCCTATCCTTCTGTAAGCAATAAAAAAATGCCGCTGGGCCACATAAACTAGCCCATCCTTGTCTTGGATAAGTTTTTTTTGCAATTCTATCCTGAATTTCCGATTCAATTTTACTTTTTTCAAATGGATCTTTTTCGTGACCAACTGGATATTCTTTTGCAATAAATACTCTTTCAGGTATAGTAATTTTTAATTCAATCGTATTATCGCCATCGCTGACGGGTTTTGTTTCAGCCGTACTTTCAAAATAGCAGACATTTTCTCGTTTGTTATCCGAACATGCTTTACCTGCTACAAATTCACCCAGCGTATACATTTTTTTAAACGGGGCTTGCAATGCCTGAATAGTATTCGAACCGTGTTTACGGTAAAGCATAAATTGCATAATATAAATTACAGAAAGATCATCATCTGTTTCCTGAGTAATATGTTTTTGAGTTTCATAATTACTCTGCAATTGCGCTTTTTCAACATCCAGTAATATATGATGATTTCCTTCTGCATCCTGACGAGAAATAATTAAATCGTAAAACAATTTTTCAGCAGGTACATTCGATTTAATTTGAGTGTAAACGCTATAAGTTGGCATGGTATTAATCCTTTACAATATGAAAGCTCAGGTTATTTTTGTCATCCGTAAGATGCCATTGGGTATAACCTTGTTTATCAGTCTTTCCTTCTTTTATCTGACCATCCGGCAGGCAAACCCGATACTTGCATTCGGTTAAAAGATTGCCGTCATCATCTACACAACGATAGCGGGCATGATGTTTAGCGGGTTTTACCGGAGCCTCTTCAACCAGCGGCTTCTTAAGTGGCTTCACATTCGAAAACCCGGATAAAAGCGGCCTGCCTTCTTCACGTCCGGCTAATTGCGTAATGCTGTAACCCGAAGTCCCCGCGGCAATATGGTTACATGATATCGATTTGTAATCGAGCATCACCACTTCATGGGGGATTGCACCGTTATCATTAATGGAATGGGGATAATTATAGGCCAGATCGACAATCGTTGCGCCTGTCAGTTTAATTTCGTAAAAGAGTTCCAGTTGTCCCATCGGACTTGTCCGGTAGTGCATAAAGCGCGCTTCCAGCAATTCGTTTCCGTCGATTGCCATTGCTAACAGTGGTGAGGATTTATCAATGGGTTTGGTAAAGCTGACCGGGTGATGATGCGCGTTCTGGTCGCGACTCACTGAATGGCTGACACTCAGTACCTGTATTTCATCTTCCCGGCCTGTCTGATAGCGATTTCCTATCGATTCAGGTGTTGAACAGCCAGCCGAAATTAATCCCTGTTTCTTGCCCTTTAACGACAAGTAGATGATGTGTGACATCTTGTCTCCTGTGATCTGGTTTCCGATAAATATCGAATGAAACAGGATACAACAGGAATATTTATCTATTCCAGTCAGAGTATAAGCGCAGCAATGAATTTGTGATTAATCTCTGTTTTTAAAGTAAATCAGAAGATTACATCGCTTAAATTTCTGGCAGCACCAAATCAGCCTGATACCTTATTTTACGTCTTTTGATTTATCTGGCTTTTATTTACCTGCCAGAGATCCCCCCCTATAAATCTTTTTTCCCCTCTCAGTTATACACCCTCTGCACAGTCCCCTGAAAGCCTTGCTACATCTGGGTTTGTCGTAATTAATATGATATTCATTGACTGTATCCTCTATTCACCCCTTTTTTATCCTAATGAAGAGAATGTATAGTTGATGTATAGCTAAAAAATAACTATACATCTATTATTTTCTTTTAAATACAGGTAGATATTTAAAATGGTGTATGGAATGCAGACTAAAACCTAAAAGGTTTATAGCGGGGATTTAAAATCCCGGCACTCAGGCACAGACGGCAACCACTCTTCGGCTTCTTCCGACAACTCAACGTTATAAGAGTAACCTTTCTTGGTTCGTACTTTCCGATACTCCTTTTTGTATTCCAGCATAATTTTGGGGAGTGATTCGCCAAACTTAGTCAGTGTGAGCGGTCGTTCAAAGCCGTGTGCTTCCATAAAAGAGAGATAAGCGTGATACAAATACAACCTCGGTGCGCGTGGGCTGATGTTCTTATTTCCCATCTTCATCCCAGTGGCCTCATTGACGATTACCAGATAACCACAAAAGCGATACAACGGATCGGAATTGCTTTTCACCGTTAATGCTTCGTTAGAATCGCGTTGCGCTTGTAGCAGTTTTTTCGCCTTATTCTGGTCGGCAAATTCGTTTAATAAATGGCGAATTATAACGGGCAGTTCCCGACTGATTTTCTCCGGCAAGTGTGGATCTTTCTCTGACTCTTTGACCGGAATGTTAAACGGGAATATCACCCGCCGCCGTGCAATACCGCCATTACGTTCTGTAAAGCTCATCGGTTCGTTATTAGTCGCTAACACCACAGCTTTAATAACGGTAGAGAATTGTTTCTCATACTTCCCGTCAACTTCAATTAGGTCGCCGCCTGTAACAGCCTTAATGCCTGCCCCTTCACCGACATATTTAACCTGATCGGGCAGCGTAATCAGGCTTTTCCCGACAAACTGATAACGGCCTCTTGCCTCATCCAGTGCTCTCATATTGCCACTGGCGGTATTGTGTTCGCCCGCCAATAAGGTCGCAATATACGTAAAGATGCTCTTGCCGCTGCCACCTTCACCCGTCACTTCAATAAATAGCTGCCAGTCATAGCGGTTTGCCAGGATCATAAACAGGGCGGCTTTAATGCGATTCATCTTATTTTCATTGCTTCCCGCCGCATGGGATAACCAGCGATAAAAATCTGGGGCATGGTCTGGTAAATTTTCACCGACAGCAGGCGGGGTGAATGCAATACCGTTATGGTTCATTAACCAGTGTTCCGGCTGGTGCGGGGTAAACTGTTGAACCGATAAATCATACACACCATTACGGAACCCAATTAAATCCTGCCGCTGCTCCCCGATAACCGGCACTTGTAATTTCATGGCATAGATAGCGTTATTAATCCCGTTCGGGCTGTAAGGGGTTTCGTGCTGGTCAAAAATTGCCACCATTGTGCGGCGCAGCTCATTATCCGACACGGTTTCCCATGTTGTACCGTTATAGTAGTAAACCATTTCGCTATCAGGGTTAACCGCCACTTTGCCGTACCGCTCAACCAATAGTGCCCCGCGCTGACTGGCTGCCATTTGTGCCAGATTATTATTGGTCTTCTTTGGCTTCGTTTCGTGAATAACCACCGCTTCTGCTTCCATGAGTTTTTTCTCCCCAACCTGATATAACCCGTTACTGAATGCCTGCTTTGCTGCCTTAATGCCGTGATGCTGGCGATAATCATCCCAATCAGATTTTAATTCCGTAGGCGGTAGTGTTACCCAGCCGTTAATCGCTATAGCGGTCTTTTCTGCCGCTATCTTGCCGACATTCTTTTTTAGCCTACCGTTTTTGTCCTGTTCTCCTTGCTCATGCCAGTCATTATCAGCAGCAATGATGATTCTGGCGTTTGGCCACCGCTCTCTCACCAGTCCGGCTACCACCGATAAATTACTTTCATCAATGGCCGCCAGTACCACGCCCTTATGCAATTGGCGAACAGTTAAGGCTGTGGCGTAACCCTCGGTAATGATGATTGTGTCCGGTGTTCTGGTAATTTTGGAGACGGGGATAAAACTGCCTTTTTTCTGAGTACTTGCAACAAGGCGCTTTTCACCGTTCGGCTTAATGGTTTGTGCGCCCGTAATTGTGCCGTCCAGCGCCTGAACCACCAGCAATAACGAACCATCTTTCAATAACCGTTGATTGGGGCATTGCAGCCCCTTTTTCACCAGATATTGAGATTCACCTGTAACAGTAGTGGCAACCAGTGCCGCAATGCGTTCAGCAATCGGCTTTGCTGCTCGTGGCTGTTCTTTGACGTGTTTAGGTTCGGGCAAAGGTATTGCCAGCACATCCGCCACCAGTTTAGCCGCTGCAAAGACGGTGATCCCTTTGGTTCTTGCCACCAAATCCAGCCCGTCACCGTGATTTGGCTCATCACACTGGCGGCAATGCCAGTCGCCGTTATGGTTATCATCTATAAAATGAAAGCGATCAGTGCCGCCGCATATCGGGCAAGCGCCATGCTTTCCCCTAGCCGGAACGTGGATGCCACAAGCTGGCAACAGATTTTGCCAATTATTGACAGCGGATTGCTTCACAGCTCGGATTATGTCAATCGGGAGGCTTTTGGGGTTATGATTTCCCTGACCCATGATCATTCTTCCTCACCATTAACCACCGCATAAAGCGAATAGTAAGCTTCCTGATTGATATCACAGGCCAGCGAAAGCAAATCATGTAACTCTTCTGAACAATGTTGGCTGGCCTGCTCAAGAATCACTTCGTATAAAGAAGTGCATAAACCCGCACGAAACGCGGCCTGATCTAATGAGCCGGATTGTCTATGTATCACGGAATTTAATAATTTATTCGCAAGAGGCTGCGGGGCATGTTTCAACAGAGCGCGGTGAACTTCCTGATTGATATCGCACGCCAGTGCAATCAGGTTATTTAAGTTGGTTTCGCACTCGTCGTTCGCTTTTTTGATAATGAACGTGAAGAGTGAAGTGCTCAAACCTACGCGATACAGTGCCTGCTTTAGTGAGATAGGTTTATTGCTCATGGTGTGCCTCCTGACGTGATACGAAGATCAGCGAGAACATACCAGCCAGCCGCTGAGTGCCGGATGCAATTAGGAATGTAAATTTTAGGCGAGTTTGGTTAGACTGTGTGTCAGCCATGATCGTTACCTCGATTAACGGTTTGGTTAGATGCCTCGTCAGTGTTCCACCACTACGGGGCATTGCTTTTTTATGGCGCTCATCTTTATAATGGTTCGCACCACTGTTTAATAAACTAACATAATGGTTCGAACCGATGCAAGATGAAAAAAGCAAAAAATCATATGAACGAAATAACAGCACACGTCGAACAATTCGCTTTGAAGACGATCTGCTTGAGCAAATTGAAGAGATAGCTGATAAAGGTAATTTCAGTTCATGGGTTAAAGATGCTTGCCGCGAAAAACTCCTGACTTTAGGAATAAAGCCTAAAATCTGAACCAACCAGTAATAACTGTGATTGTTAACTAACCCTCTTAAAGAGGGTTGTTTATCAAATTGATAATTGCTTAATCTCAAAGAATCTCTATAGCTATTTACCATCACACCACCTATTCCCCAAAATCAAACTATTTTTAGAGTGAGTTTGACCGCTGCCAATCAAGGCAGTAATTTTTTTCCATGATGTTATTAGTTAGCAGGTTTACGGCTATATGGGTTATTTACATTGTCTACAGTGGGCGGGTTACGTACCCAGTGCAATAGATCACTGAGCAGCCACGCACAAGAATTGCGGCCTAGTGGCTTACGGGCAGGAAAGCGGCCTTCATTTTCCAATTTCCATGCTGACGTTCTGGAAATAGAGGTAATGTGCTGGCGTTCCTTTTCACGTATAAGACGATCATAAGGTTCGCCATACTCAGAAAGGATTGAGCGGCGTTCTTCAGGTGTAGGAGTACTGTATTGAATGGTCATGTTACCCTCACTGTTTAATTGTTTTTATGAGGGTATTTTACTTAAATGAAATCATTACAAAAGAAAGCAACATTGTTGCGTGTCTATCACAATTATCCTGCTTATTCATCAAATCAATTAAACCCTATTATTGAACTGCCTTTAATATAACCACATTCTCATAATTACCCGCCAATACATCCAGTCTCTCGCACCATTTGTTTAAAGCATCTAGCTTCTCTGGTAGGTATTGGCTCCGGTTATAAACCGCTAGCACACCACCTAAAGTATGCCCTAACAGCAATTCAACAATGTGTGGGGCGATTCCCGCATCACTTAGCATGGTTGCAAATGTACGCCTAAAGTCATGAAGAACCCATTTTTCATTATGTTTTAATCTTTCCCATACTCTGTTCCCAGTTGAACTAACAGCCGTATTTTCTTTATATTCTCCTAATAAATATTCAGAATGTTTATTTTGGGATTTTAATCTATGTATTTTCGTTACCATAGCATCGGGGATAGGCCTTACTATTTTCTCTCTCGTTTTACTGTTAATTTCAGGAACAATCCATAACCTTTGCTCCAAATCCCACTCATTCATTTTAGAACGACGAACTTCGACAGTTCTGGCACCAAACACAATTAATAAATAAAAAAGATCTGAATAATAAGGAATAAAAAAATCACTATGTACCGCTCTAACTACATCAGATAATTCTTTTTCAGTTAAAACTTTTTTTCGCTTATTTAATTTTACGCCTATATCCTGCTTCGTAATACCTTCCAAAACATGGGAAACAGCAAAGTCCCTGACTCGGCAAAACTTAAGAGCCTGCTGTGACATTTGCAAAAGCATTCCTGCCACACTGGGGGCTACCTTTTTCACTTGGTCAAAGCGTCGAAGCCAATAAGGTGTATCACAATCAGAAAGTGCCATATCACCAATATAAGGGAACAAATGTTTATTAAAGCGTTCTCTATATCTATCGGAATTCACTAAATTATTATCAGCATATTCAGTTAACCAATATTCAATAGCGTCCTGAACAGTGACTGGTTTTAATGTCTCTTCCCTATCCAGCTTTATCATTCGTTGGGGATCTTTGCCACCTGCTAGCCATGCTCGGCATTGAGTGCGCATCTCTCGGGCTTTTGCTAAAGACAAATCAGGGTATCTTCCAAGAGTCAGTAATTTTGCTTCGGTATTCCTTCCACCCAATCGATACTTATAAATCCAGCTAATGGAACCTGCCTTTGTGATGCGAATCATCAACCCAGCACCATCAGATATTTTTCTCACTTTGTCAGAGTGAGTTCCCAGCAATGCTTTGAGTTTTTTATCTGATAATCGATTTATTCCAGTAGTCATTTGAATCTCTAATTCAAGATATTTTGTTACCCCACCGATTACCCCACAGTGTGATGTAAAAGTGGAAAAACGTCAATAAGCACTGGAACAATATACAGTACAAATATCAGCATAATGATTTGATATATAAGTAAATTTAGTAAAAATACGGTAACACCAGAACACCAAATCTCATTGGTGGCGATAACTTAGCATTCGATTTAACCCCGAGAGCAGAATATTGATAACTTGCCTGATGCCCTACCAGACAACTAAAGAGGCATTATAGCCTCATTCTCAGCAAAAAAGATAAAAGCCTCCTTCTGCACCCTCTTCGTTGTGAATCCAGAGGAATTTTCAGGATTAAATCAAGATCAGAGTATAAAATTTTGGATAAGTAACCTCAATGATCTTAGGAATAATCCATGATGTCGAAAACCGTGATCTTATCTGTATTGATCGTTTTCAGTATGAGTGCAGCCTATGCAAACCAAGGTAAAGCGGGATGTGAGATTAAGAAAACAACGTTGGAAAAACAGCTCGAGTATGCTCAGGCGGATAAAAATGAGCGTCTGATAAAAGGATTAACTCGCACTTTGGAAAATATCAAGATCACCTGTGCTCTGGAAAAGCGCCTAAAAGAGCAAAACAATAACCCAGAAACCGTAAAAAATAATTTGACCGATGGTTCTCCGCCATTAAAGCAGAAAAACAACAAAAACCAATTTCGCAAATCCACCAAAAGCAGCACAATAAAGACAAAAAAAGAAGTGCAGGCCAATAAAAAATAGCAAACCTGCACTCAATCTTGTAATTTTTCTTATTTTCTTAAAGAAGCCGGAGAAATTTACAAATTTCCCCCTCTAATTTGCTGCACATTAGAAGGGGAAATTTTGTAGTAAACTTTATCGCTTATAAATGGATTATGTTTAATTTCTATTGAAATAATAGAATTATTTTTTGAGATAGCATAGTGGCTAAAATAATTTTCTTTTCTTTCATATGGATAATGAAAGCTAGGCTTAATAAATTTTTTCTCGTAAGATTTATCCGAAGAATTATACTCATCTGAATAAACCACCTTATTATCTCTGACAAAGATAATTTTATAAAAAAGACTGGCTTTCTTATTAAATGTCGCACCGATAATGTCCTCTATCTCTTTAGGTTCCATTTCTTTATCGATGATATACATTTTATCCCAGTCAAAAGGAGTGATTTCGTTCATATCAATAAAACAGGCTGTATTTTTCTGACAATGCTTATCAGCGTAACCAACAATCCTCACTCGACTGTTATCAAAAGATAAAAATAAAATGACAACCCCCAATATTAAAGTAAATACGATAATATTATTTTTGTTGATAACATGGAAAAACATCATTCCCCCCTTCATAATCAAACCTGATATGAGAAAACGGCTATGGAATTTTAACCTTGAAAATCAACCAACTAACGTAAATCCTGCAACTTAAGCTTTATCACTATTCCCTTATGTCATGAAGGTATATCTTGAGTTTTGAAGACAACTTAACATCACTTATTAGTTATAAGCGATTGTTATACAATTGCTATTTGATATCGCAAGTGAGGTTTACAAGATAAAAAATTGACACTTATTTCTGTTTTTCATCCCTAAGACACGATAAACAGAGACTCTGGACAGTGAAAAAGTACAGTAATTGTACTAGCAATTTTTTTGATTTCAAATAGAAAAATATGGTCAACAAATAATAAATGAATTAAATAGTTGCTAACGTGATTTAATGATCCATATGTTAAGGCACTGGAAATGCTATAACAAAAATAAAGAATTTTTCAATGCTGTGTTTGATGAATTTGTGGAAGAGTTAGGTACATGAAAAGAATACAATTTTCTGGATTATTGGCAAAGATGGCAATGTATCTATTGCAAAGCCTTATTATAAGTCTTAGCTCAACTTCATTTATCCTTGCAGGTATGGGCGTCATGATTCGCAGTTTAGAGATAGTCATATTCCATAACAAAAAATCAGCTAGTTAAATGAACTAGCTGATTTTAATATGATTATTCTTATCTAATACTAACTGGATTTTTCAGCTTACTTCTTCGCCGCAGCCCTTAATTCAGTGACGTTCTTACCGCCAACTCCCCAATTGTCCGTTTCAACTTCATCAATGATCACAAAGGTCGTTGCGGGATTTTTTCCGAGCACATCCACCAGCAGCTGGGTTGCACCTTCGATCAGTTGTTTTTTCTGCTCAGCGGTGGCACCTTCTCGGGTAATTTTGATGTTCACAAATGGCATAAAAATGACTCCTTTTTTGGTTTTTATATAACTAGTTATATGACAAGTAGGTACAGCAAAAAAACAGCCTTACTTATTAATATATGGATATTTACTCGGTTTTCTTCTCTTCTGCGGTAGCGATCCACGCGGCGCAAAACAGCGTCAGGCGGGCGAAGAAATAGAAGAAAGCCATTAAGCCAATCACCGAGCCAAAAGCAGCGCCAGAGGGTGAACTGGCAAGGCGTGGCAGCATCATGGTCATAATGTATTTGATGACTTCAAATCCAATGGCAGCCATTAAAGTTCCTTTGAACAGCGCTTTTCTTTCAGGGCGATGACGCGGCAAGATCCACAATATCCATAGAAATAACAAATAATTGGCAGAAATGGAAATGGTCATGCCAATCGATGTCCATGCTGGGCGCAACCATTCTATGCCTTCCAATCCAAGGGCATGGACGATGGAAGCTTGGGCTGAACCAGCAATGGAAGTCAGTGAAAGGGTCATTACCAACGCAAAAAGCAGACCGAATAGAGAGAAAAAATCGCGAATATACTGAAAATAGATTTTCTCTTTATCTTCATGATTGAGTTCCCAGATATCCCGGGATTGGGCAAGTATCGCTTCGCGTAAATTACCGACCCAATTCAAACCTGAATAAAGAGCAATCGCCAAACCTGTCAATCCTACAGTCGTTCTTTGGTTGACCGCAGTGTCTACGCTGTTTTTCAATGTGTTGGCGAGAGCGGGATCACTGATGCTATTGGCGATACCATTGATCAAGCGAGCCAGCAAATCAGGATTGGAAGCCAGCACAAAACCCGCGATGGCAAAAGAGAGCATCAGGATTGGGATTAAGGATAGAAATGAGAAATAGGTGATTGCAGCCCCAAATTGGCTGCCCATTCGGTCGTTGAAACGTTGTGCCGCCCTAATTAAGTGAGCGATAAAAGGAATGCGGCGGATGACATTGCCCATACGAATTGTTATGGAAAGCGCTTTTTTACTGCCATGTAGCCCTTTCTCTAACGATGTGAAACTCTTCCCCATATTGGGTTGTTCCCTTTTTTCATGGTCACTTGGCATTACATCCCCCTTAAATCTGGTCGTGCCTGATGTTACTCGTTATATCACTTTTAAAGATAGCACTTAAGATATATGCCCTGAACGCTGTTCGATAATGTTGTTCGCTATATATAAGCGAAATATAAGCGAAAAAATACGTAAGTGAAAAAAGAGTAACAGGCAAAATGGAAAAGGCAACTGATGAGAGGATTTGAAAAAGTACGGTAGCCAATATAAGGCTACCGTACAGAAGATCAATCGTTGATCATGATGATCAATCTAATTGACGACCCTTGATTTCACTGTGGACAGTTGGGATCTCAGTATTGTGGCTCTCATTTTTCACAAAAGGTACTTTACCGGAGAAAATATCTTTTTGTGCAGAGACTGCCAGACTTGCCATGGAATCTGGCACGTTAACCCCTAAGTTTTTGCCCTTGTCGTATCCCGCAACAGATTGTTGATTAATTTGCGGGGTATTCAGTGAGACAGCTCCTTGGGTGCTGTCAATTTTACTGCCCACCAAATACGTTGTTCCAGAAGCATCCAGATTAACCCCTTGAGCACCAGTCAATGTTGTTTGCTTGCTGACAGCTTCTTGGTCGATAGTATCGTAATTGCCTTTGAATTTGCCATTGAAGCCCTTGAACGCGGCTTTCAGTTGATCTTTCAAACTTGGTGCTTCACCGTCAGTTTTGGCATTACCGGTAGCCACTGCGTTTTCTGACAAGCCTTCCGTTGCGGTAGGAACACTTTCTTTAGAAGGAGCATCTCCTTTGACGGTTTTGCTGTAACCCAAGCCAGCATCCAGACCTACATTCAGGCTATGGGTGCTGTCTTTGCGGCTTTCGACATTGAAATTACCACCGACTTTGCCCGTTACCTGATCAGCAACCACATTCGCGCCTTTGAGTGAGGTGTCTCCCGCACTGGTCAGCGTAACATTGCCGCCGGAAACATGGGTATTACGGTGAGTGGTTTGATCCAGATGGTTGACACCAAATTTCAATTCACCGCCAATGTTATATTTGCTATCGATGATTTTGTTAGCCGAATCGTCTGCCGCGCCATCACCTCCTTCATTTTTGCGGGCTGTGGAAGACATGCCACCTTTCGCTTTCGCACCGACATTCCAACCATTGGCGTTGGCAGTATCCTGAGCCGAAGTCAGTTCTATTTTTCCACGCTGTGCGGTTAAATCTACCTGCTTGCCAGAAACGTTGGCACCTTGTAACGCCAGATTATTACCCGCATTCAGGTTTACACCTTGCCCACCAGTAAGATTGCTGGTTTGAGCTGTAGTATTGTTTTGATTGTCGGTGTTATAACCGCCACCAAGGCTACCACTGAAATTCTTACCATCAGGGTTGGTTCCTACGGTCAGGGAAATCTCTCCATTGTAGCCATTGCTTTGTTTCTCATTGCGATTGGTGGCTTGATTGAACTGAATATTTCCACCTGCATTAACATTGGCTGAACCTTTGCCCGCATCCATTGAGGTGCCTTGGTAGCGTGCGTCTCTGGTCACCTGGACATTGATGCCGTTTTGGGCTTTGATGCTACTGGTGGCTGCGCTGGTAGTATTGTTGGATGTTTCCTGATAGCTGCCATTGCCTTTGCCACTGACGGAAATATCTGCGCCTGTTGTGGTGTAGACACGCAAGCTTGCATTGCCAGTGGTATCAGAGGAATGAGTGTTTTGGCGGTTGAGTGCCGCTTCACTGGTATGGCTGCCAGCGGTCAGGGAAACACCGCCTTTCTTGGCTTCATATTGCGTACCTTGATCGTAGACATCACCGTTCGTTGTGACTTTGATATCGCCAGCCTTGACGGTAGTCACTACGGCATTGGACTGGTGGTTATTGGTGTAATGGCTTTTACCATCCATCGCCAGTTCAATACCCGCATTAGGCAGGCCAGTCTTTGTGATCGCAGTATCCAGTTTCTTATCTGCGGCGGCTTTGGCCGTTTTTTCCACAGGACGGGTAGTTGCACTGTAATCGGCGGTTCCGCTGATCTCACCACCAACCTGTAATTGATTGGTTGAGCTGGATTCTGTATTGGCTGTTGCTACATTCTTAATACTGCCAGCATTGGCCTGATAGGAGCCTTGCACCTGATGGTGCGTGCCCTGTTGCTTCAACTCACCCATTGCGTTCAGCTCAAGGTTGCCAGTGACCCGAGTTTTTGCCACTTCTGCGGTTGTTTGGCCTTGGGATTTCCCACCATTATTGTAATTTCCGTCAACGCCACTGCCGAGCTTGTCCATACCACCAGTGACAAACACGCTGCTACGCAGTTTCTCTTGTGAGGTTGACGTTGATGTGCTGTTTTCTCCGGCCAGTAAGGCAATATTATCCCCAGTGATTCTTGCGTCTCCCTGAGTTGTAACCAATTTTAAGCCAGTCACGGTGACATTTTGGCCGGCATTTATAGTGAGATTGCCACCACTCAATTCTGATGGACGTTGTGTTGTGCTTTCATCCTTCTGTTTATCGGTAACATGCTCAAAACCTACACCAGCACGATATTGTTTATCTTTCATATCCTTGGCGTAGTACAGCCAGTCAAGGTTGGTTTTTTCCCGTTGGTACTGATTTTTCTCACCATAATTCAGGATATTGATGTTACCCGAAGTATCCAGTTGCAATTCTTTGGCGCTTTTCACCAGGCTATCAACAACAGTGATATCTTTATTGCTGAATAATTTCAGGTCTGTATCAGAAATCAAATGACTGCCGGAAGATTTTTGCTGCTGGTTGTGTTCTTGGTTAGTATTTTTGGTGATATTGAAAATTGTTCCTTTTCTTTCATCCACCTCTTTATAAGTATGGCTGACCGCGTTATCGATAGTTAATTGTCCATCATTGGCTTCAACATAGGCACCTTTTTGGGCTTTGATTTTACTACCCGTAATGGTGACACCATTCATGCTGTTCAGCAGCACATACCCACCAGCCGTAACTTCGGAAATATGATGAGTTTCTGATTTATCGCGATTATCTTTCTTGCTACCACCAGCAATGCCGCCCCAATAAGTTTTATCCTTGACAAGGCTTTGATCATCAACAAGGGATTGAACAGTAATATTGGTTTGTTGTCCCGCCAAAACCATCAGGTTTTCGCCTGAATTAATGTGCGTTCCGGTAATGTCAACATTTCCACCTGCCCGGATGACCAAATCTCCGCCTGAGCTTAATTCATTGCCAGTGCTTCTTTGCGTGGTATTGACCTCGTTCCAGTGACCCGTCTGCAATGATGCAGAATGGCGCTTTTTATATCCCTTCTCTGAGGTCATTTCTGATTCAGCCAGTCCAGCCAGCTTCACATCTTTCTCAGCAGATACGAACAACTTATTTCCGGCTTTGATCTTACTGGCAAACACTTCTGCATTGCCTTCACTGGTAGTCAGCTGAACCTTTTCATGAGCGTTGATGGTATTGCCTTCGTACTGATATTTTTCATTCTCATTGGTGACATCATACCGCCAAACTACTTTCCCTTGATTATTGATGCTACGGTAAAGTTGATGAAGTTTTTGCCCATCCAGTTTCAGATTGGCACCAGTCAGTTCGACATTGTTCCCTTCAATATCGGTTGCCATTACTTGATTGTTTTGTTTGGCAACCAGCATGATGTTCTTGCCTGCCAATTGGGTACGGGCAACAGATTCACTGATTTGCTTTTTTTCGGTATAAATGTCACTGAAGATACTGTCGTGATTATCACTGCCTTTTTTGTTTGATAAAGATTGATGCAGGCGTCCTTGAGACAGCACATTATTGCCTGTCAAGTTGATATCCCCGCCTTTTAGAACCGCAGCTTCCAACTTCACATCGCCGTAAGATTCAATATCAATGCCATCATCAGCCGTCATTTTGCCCCGTAAATTGACGCCGCTTCCTTCCGCCGTATTCAGCAGACGGATACGCCCAGCCTGCATACTGCCAAAATAATAGCTGTCGAGTGCACCAGTATTCGCTTGCTGAGAATCCAAAATGTGGCCATCGGCGGAGATTTTGTTATTCCCCGTCGTGATATTGAGGTTTTTTGAGGTAATCACCTGACCATTGATATCAACTTTAGGCGCGATCAGATTCAACACATCATTATGAGATAATCCCTTGTTTCTGATATCCAAAGCCTTTTGGTTATCAAATGTGCTAAAACCTTGGAGGATACCATTTTCCACCAGCGGGTTACCGACAACCAATGACGCCTGATTAGTATTGATAAAACCACAGCCGTTACAGGTGATGCCGTTAGGGTTTGCCAGTATATAATCAGCAGCTATGCCAAACACTTCCTGTTCTCCGAGCAAAAATGAAGGGTTACGGCTAATAACCTCATTTAAGATCACGCTTGCAGCTTGCCCATTTAGGTTACTGTTGGCAGATAATTCGCCTGCCAGTTGTGATTGCCCATTCTCCAGGGAGTTATTGAACACCGCCCCCATTTGGTCAACGTTGAAATCCTGATATTGGTTATGTGATAGCCCTGAGTCCGAAGGTGCAACAATATTTATTACCGTTGCACCGGTGTCAGCCTGGATAACACCCGGGCTGTGTGCAGCATCGCCTCCGGGAGTAATTCCATTGGCGAAACTGGCTGAACAGGTTGCCAAAATAATTGCCATGGATACCGCGAGTTTTCCCGTAGGAGATAACTTAAATTTTTTACTTTTCATATAATTACCCTTATTTACTTCTTTATTGCCATATGCAGTGCCCTGGGGACCATTGTTCTAAAAACAAGAGTTCTAGAGACAAGTGTTTTAGAGACAATCGTTCTAGGATTAATCCCCACAACTGACTGCGGTTAAAAAAACATCAAATGGTTCAAAAAACTAAAAAGTATAAGAAAAGCGGGTTAACAGTTGCATAGGCTCATCCGTGATCCTATTTTGGTGAGAAAGAAATTTGCCCCGGCTGACTTCAACATCCGCAAACAAGCTCTGATAGCGCAGCGTCAGACCGGCGCTCAAGCCGGCATTGCTTTTCCAGTCATCCTGACTGAGATAACTTTTAACTTGACCGATATCCACACCAGCCCGCAGTGCAAGTGAGCCTTTGGGAATGGGGATTGAGTGGGAGAGTGTATTTCTCCAGTACCAGCCGTTATCAGCCGATGACACATTTTTGCTGAATCCTCGTACGGCATTACGGTCGGTCACATTGAGCCACTCAATACCCGGTAACCCACTTCGACTGTACTGAGCATAAAATTGGCTATTAAACCGGTAAGGCATATCAAAGAGGGTGAAACGCTGCTGTAAATTTGCCGAAAATTTCCCTTTGGTAAATTGTTTATTCAGGCTGGCTGTTGCTGCTTGGGCACTAAACCACGGCATTCCCCGCTCAATACTTATATTGAGGGAGATCAGCCCTGAAGGAATGAGTTGTAAATGGTTAATACCCAGTTCGAGAACACTCAATGTCTGGCTACTGACATCGATTCTGTTGTCTGCGGCATAGTTGTTGTAATTCTTATAAACAAACTGGGTGTTTAATGTGCTGATTTGCGATTGATTACGATGAAAGACCCAATCAGTACGAATTCCTGTTTGCTGTGAATTCCCGTGCAATTTGATTGACTTTATCTGTAAATGGGGATGGCTGGCGTATTGGGAATAGCTGTTGAATCCGCTGAACGTCATTGCCCCATAAGGGAGGGAATAGAGCAGGGTATAGGCACGATTGTATTGAGTATCGGGCTTATCAATGGTACTGCTGCCGCTAAGGCTGACAAAATCAGATAACCCCAATGGGCTATCAACGCTGGCATTGAGTCGGGTGATCCATTTTCCTGTACTTTTTTGCCCATAATTATCGGTGGTCGTGGTTATTCTCCACGGAGAAGAATGCCGATTATATAGCTTGACGATGGAACCACCATTGACTGTACCGGGTAGAATATCGAGAGTCGTTTTGTTTGATTGCAGGCGATTTGCCTGATCCAATCCTTGATCAAGCTGATTCAGGTTGAGTGGTTGCTTTGTCAAACGTGGGAATAGTGTTTGGCTATTGATCCAGCGGTCACTCCCTTCTATTGCCTCGACAAAACCTTCAACAACATTAATCCCCAGTTCACCATTCGCGTTGGGAGGAATAAATTGTACCCGCGCCGTAATGTAACCTTTCGCTATATAAAGGTTAGTGATTTCCGCCGACAGCTTGTTGATGTCATTGCTGGTGATACAGTTATCGGACAAGGCACTGAGTGTATTCAGGTCACCCAGAGAGAGTAGGGTAATACCTTGTAGATAAACTCCTTTGACAGCCAAACAAGATGGTGCTTCTTCCAGCACAGGTGAAACAGTTTGTGGCGAAACACTGTCTGCACGATTAATCAACCCTTGATGGCGGCGCTCTTCAATTAATTGGTCTATTTCCCGTGAACTATCCTGTAAGGTTCTTCTTATTTCATTTGTAGAGAAAGTTTCATCCATAGGTAAAGTAGGGTTAAGCGCGTCAGACGAAGCGCTTACCTGAAATGCAGTACATAATAAGATGAAGATTGTCGTCCTTTTAAGCATGGGAATACCCAAATGATAATAGTTGATGGGAAATGTATCGTGTTGGGTTATGGTTAAACTTCCTAGTTTATTAATTCAGCATTAAAGCATAGAAAATATTTTATGTTGCTCTGATTAACGATCACTTTTTGTTCGATAATATAATTTTCAATTATAAATTTACCTTAGTGATTTATGATTATTCATTTTAGTTATGTATTAATCCAATGTGTGGAGGTAAGTGAAATTCAATTTTGGTTTGGTCAATATTAAGCAAAATAATGAAACAGAATTAGGGATCTTGCTCTATTTTATTTTTTTATTTAAAAATTTTACTTATTGCATCTTGATGTAATGTATTGAATAGAAGGGAAGGTAAAACATAAGAAAGGCATTTTTTAATCAATTGGTTAATTGAGTATTAATCATGCATGTAATTATGAATACATTTATCTTTATTTATTATGAATAATAATTACTATATGAAAATCTGACAGCGGGAAAAAAGCAGAAAAACAAATATAAAAAAGAAAAATGGGAATTAAAGTAAATTGGCAGGAGTTTTAAGAAATATCCGATTGATTCATCCAGTATTGATTCAGCCAATGAATAATATTCATTGGCTGAAAGATTATTACTTAATACTTAATGAATAAGATATTAAGCAACAATTGGCGCACGCCAGTCGTCAGAACCAGAAGTACCAGCAGTAGTGTGTTCCCACTCAATCTTACGGTAAGAAAGAGAAACACGAATCAACTGAGTGAATTCAGATTTTGCTGGATCTTGGCAATGTGGCATTTTGCAGTCGATATCAACGATAGTTGCATCTACCAGTTTAGTAGTGAAGAAATGCTCTTGTTTACCTTCGATTGAAGTACGGTACCATTTCAATTCTACAGTAGTCAGCATCTCGCCAGAAGCCAGTGCGTTGTAAAGCAGAGGAACTGCTTTATTTAATGCAACGGTAAAGCGGAATGGCTTATGCGCACGCTGGCCAGAAGGTTGTCCTGACTGTGGATCAGTTGGAACAGTTACAATGTGGTCAAATTCTTGAACCAGCATTTCGTCTTCGTGACCTTGAACAAAGATATTACCTACGGATTCAGCAGTGAATGCGCTAGCAGTAATATTGCCCTGAGTTTTACCATTGATAGAAATATAACATGGAGTTGGCATATGAATATCCTATAAAAATTTACCAATATTTAGTGTAAGTGTTCATTCCTTGCGTGATAATTCCATTTATTCATCAAAATGAAATTTTAGCTTGCCAAACACTCGGAGCGAATAATAAAGCTGAAATTGTCTGATGCAAAGTCATTTGAAAAAAGCAACACACGCTTTAATTCAATGACAAATAAAAATTTTATAATTATTGCCGTTGTGAACGTTATGGCTGACTTTTTATAAAAAATCAGCCTCTTTAACTGGTCTAAAAATGAGCACCGATATTTATACAACCCTAATGAATTGATATATAACGTCTTTTATTTTTTTATTTACATGTTTTCTATGATCATTTAAAAAGTGTTACCTAGATCAAGAAAATGAAAATAATTTAGATTGTTGTGATACATAACTAATCAAAATAGAATAATAAATGACATTGATGCTGATTATTAATATAGATTTTGATGGTTATATTTTATTCAGAAGGAAATGAAAAATATTTATTTTTATGCAATTTATAGGTAATGGGGTTACATACTCTTACAAAGAGTAAAACCAAACTTTTCCCTACTTTGAGAGAAAAAAATATTTATAATTTGCTATGCGTTGAGATAAATAGATTAAAAGCTTGAATAGAGGACTTTATCAATTTGTGTTTTGGCTTTACATCAAAAAAATAAAATGTCAAACTCTAACTTGACGATTTTTCATATCGATGTTACTTCCTCGATTGGATAGGATATATCTGATTATTTAACTATATGTTGATATAAAACTATTCGTACCTACAAATATAGTTATCTTCTGTTGCCTATTTTTTTAGGGAGATTCACTGTATTTGTTATATGAGTAAACATTGGAATCATTCTCTCACCAATAATGGGTTGTTAGACAGTTCATGGTTGTATTAGCCAAAGGATTAAAATATGAGTAAGAATAGTCCAGGTAGCGTAGCTCCAAAAGAAAGAATTAATATTAAGTACGTCCCTAATACCGGTGACCAGACCGCAGAAGTTGAATTACCTCTGAATCTTCTAGTTGTTGGTGACTTGAAAGGCAAAAGCGAAGATACACCAATTGAAGAACGGCAAACAGTTTCTATCAATAAAAATAACTTCAATGCCGTAATGAATGAAGCGAACATCAACCTGACTTTTAACGTCCCTAATCGCCTTGATGAAAAAAGCGAAGAAGATCTGCCAGTTAATCTGGAAATAAAATCACTGAGCGATTTTTCACCAGATAATATCGCGAAGAAAGTACCTGAATTAAATAAACTTCTCGAACTTCGTGAGGCATTGGTTGCATTAAAAGGCCCATTGGGAAATATCCCGGCATTTCGTGCTCGCTTGCAGTCACTGCTGGAAGATGAATCCGTTCGTGAGCAACTCCTGAAAGAACTTGAAATCGTCAATAAAAAATAACTGGTTAAAGGAATTTTTAAATGGCTCAGCACGAAGAAAACAGCACAGCTATTGCTTCTGGCGCAACGACCTCCTTGCTTGATGAGATTATGTCTCAAGCGAGAATGACTCCGGAAAATGACGGCTACTACATTGCAAAACAAGGTGTTGCTGCGTTTATCGGTAGCATTCTGGATACTGGCTCTAACGAAGAACCAATCAACAAACTACTTGTTGATAAAATGATCGTTGAGTTAGATAAAAAGCTCAGCGAGCAGATGGATGAAATTATGCACGCTAAGCAGTTCCAGGAATTGGAATCTTCTTGGCGTTCACTGAAAATTTTGGTGGATCGCACTGATTTCCGTGAAAACATCAAAATCAACATTATTCATGCCACTAAAGATGAAATGCTGGAAGATTTTGAATTCTCCCCTGAAATTATTCAGTCCGGCTTCTACAAGCACGTTTATTCCACAGGCTACGGTCAGTTCGGTGGTGAGCCTGTTGCTGCTGTCATCGGTAACTACGCGTTCAGCAACACGACGCCTGATATTAAATTGATGCAGTATGTCAGTTCAGTAGGTGCAATGGCTCATGCGCCATTCTTGTCTTCCGTTTCACCAGAATTCTTTGGTGTTAACAGCTTTACTGACCTGCCAGCCATTAAAGATCTGAAATCTGTCTTCGAAGGCCCTTCACATACTAAATGGCGTGCGCTGCGTGAGTCTGAAGATTCACGTTACTTAGGTCTGACCGCACCACGTTTCTTGCTGCGTCTGCCTTATTCCAACGTTGAAAATCCAATCAAAAACTTCAACTATCAGGAAAATGTCAGCCGTGACCATGAACATTTCTTATGGGGCAACACTGCGTACTTGCTGGCTAGCTGCCTGACTGACAGCTTCGCTAAATATCGCTGGTGTCCAAACATCATCGGTCCACAGAGCGGTGGTGCAGTAAGCGATCTGCCGGTTCACCTGTACGAAGCAATGGGCCAGGTTCAGGCTAAGATCCCAACAGAAGTTCTGATCACTGACCGTCGTGAATTCGAACTGGCAGAAGAAGGCTTCATTACTCTGACCATGCGTAAGGGTAGCGATAACGCAGCATTCTTCTCTGCAAACTCGGTTCAGAAACCAAAAGTATTTCCAAATACCCGTGAAGGGAACATTGCAGAAACCAACTATAAGTTGGGCACGCAACTTCCATACATGTTCATCATCAACCGTCTGGCTCACTACATCAAAGTGTTGCAGCGTGAACAGATCGGCTCTTGGAAAGAGCGCCAGGATCTGGAACGCGAACTGAACATGTGGCTGAAACAGTACATTGCTGATCAGGAAAACCCACCAACTGACGTTCGTAGCCGTCGTCCTCTGCGTGCAGCTGAAATCAAGGTTCTGGATGTTGAAGGCGATCCAGGCTGGTATCAGGTTGCGATGCAGGTTCGCCCGCACTTCAAGTACATGGGTGCAAGCTTCGAACTGTCTCTGGTTGGACGTTTGGATAAGGAATAATCATGGCTGCGCTGTACAGTTGGAACAGAGGCAGCTCTGCCAGTCTGTTCGAGCGCATTCAAGGGAAGAGCTCCGGCTCTTCCCGTCAGTCAAGGATGCGTTCACTGCTTGATTCTATCAGGAAGCATTTGAATGAAGTGCTGAATTCCCGTCCCGGTGCCTGCCAAAGTGCTGTTGAATTAGGGGTCATTGATCTCAATGATGCGACCGCGACATCGGTGGATTTCAAGCAAAGTATCGAATGGGCGATTGAAGAGTGCATCAGAAATTATGAACCCAGGATATCAGCGGTTTCTGTCAGCGCCATCAATGATGACTCAGATCCGTTGCTGTTGAGCTTTCATATCAGCGCTGAAATCTCTCTGGATGATATCAACGACCTTGTGGAATTTAGCATCCAGTTGGATAACAACCGGCGCTATTGCCTGGAGCGAACTCAATAAATGTCATTTGAAAAATATTTCAGAGATGAGTTGAACTATCTGCGACAACTGGGGAAAGAAGCCGCAGTTGAGCGCCCTCATCTTGCCGCATTTCTGTCAGAACAAGGCTCTGACCCCGACGTTGAGCGTTTGCTTGAAGGTTTTGCCTTCCTGACAGGCAACCTGCGGGCAAAGATTGATGATCAGTTCCCTGAATTGACCCACGGCCTGCTCAATATGCTTTGGCCGAACTATCTGCGTCCAACCCCCAGCATGACCATCATCGAGTATACCCCCGATGAGAGCGTTGTGACGAAAGCGACACAGGTCAAGCGTGGCACACAGATTATGAGCCATACGCTGTCAACTCAAGATGATATTTATTCGAGCGAAAAATCGGGTGGCAAAAAAGACGATCATGGTCGCTGTACCTTCACGCTCTGCCGTGATGTGTGGTTGTTTCCGCTTTCTATCCGTGACATCTCCGTCAATAACAGTAATGAGACCGGGATTATCGGCCTGAATTTTGCGTCGAAAACGGAGCTGAACCTGCATGAGTTAGAACTGGGCAAACTGCGCTTTTATCTGAGTGGTGATGACTATACCACTTCCCAGCTCTATTTCTGGCTCTGTTATTACTTCAGAAAAGCAGAATTGGTGGTAGGAGATACCGTGATCCCTCTGCCAGATTTTGATTTTGTTCCCGTAGGATTTGAGCGGGAAGATGCATTACTGCCATACCCGAAAAACGCCTATATGGGGTATCGCATTTTGCAGGAATATTTCTGTTTTGCAGAAAGCTTCCTGTTCTTTGATGTGAAAGGCTTCCCAGAACTGCCTGAAGATCTCAAGACCAAAGATTTCAAACTGAATTTACATTTTTCTCAGGCACTGCCACCCGAAGCTAAGGTTCGTCATGACACTTTCCGTCTGCACTGCACACCCGCAATCAACCTGTTCCCAATGGACAGTGAAGCGATTGAACTCAATGGCAGCCAGACTGAATATCCGTTGAAAGCCAGTTACAGCTTTCCTGATAACTACGACATTTTCTCTGTCGATGGCGTAGAAAGCTGGCTGACAGGAGAAAATGGTGAACGCAGCCGTGCCCGTATTGGTGAGCGAGTTTATACCCCGTTTGAAAGTTTCAATCACCAAATTGATAACGAAGACGAACGCTCAATGCGTTATTACCGTCTTCGGGTGAAAGAGTCACCTTTCCGCAGGGGGCTGGAACATTTCATCTCATTTGTCCGGGGAGATGAATCAGATTTGCTCAGACTCAAACTGAAAGAAAATGTTTCGATCAGATTGACCTGTACCAACCGTGAATTGCCTTTAGAGCTACGCGTTGGCGACATTAATTACCCTTCAATCGGCAGCCCGTCATTTGCGACATTCCGCAATATCACGCGCCCATCAGTGCCTCTCTATCCTCTGCTGGATGGCGGTTTGCACTGGTCACTGCTGTCAAATATGTCGCTTAACTATATGTCATTACTGGATAGGGACGCGCTGAAACAGGTGCTGCGTACCTACGATTTCCCAAGTATTCATAACCGACAGTCCAAGCGTTCATCGCAGAAACGGCTTGATGCCATTGAGAAGATTGAAACAGAACCGACAGATCGTCTGTTCCGTGGGCAACCTGTACGTGGGTTGCGCTCAACACTGTATATCCGGCAACAGGCATTCAGCTCGGAAGGCGAGCTTTATCTGTTCAGTACGGTTCTGTCACGGTTTTTCTCACTGTATGCCAGCGTCAATGCTTTTCATATGTTGAAGGTAATCAATTTAGATAATCAGGAATGTTATGAATGGCCGGTACAGATAGGTCAACACTCGTTGATGTAACCATTGAGCAGGACCCTGCCACATCGTTGGCATTGGACATCTCACAGTACAACTTTTACCAGTTGGTTGAGCTACTTAACCAGCTGGCGGTAGCGTGGGATAAAACAGGGGAGACAGATCGTCCCGATCTGGAATCTATCCGTTTCCGTTCCAGTGCCAGTCTGGCATTTCCGACTCGTGATGTCATCTCGCTTGCGCAATCTAAAAAGGGGTACTTCGAACTGGAAGTTTCCTTTATGGGGTTGCACGGAAGCCAGTCTCCGATGCCGGGCTATTATCTCGATTCTCTGGCATGGGAAGATGCTCAAGGGGAAAACCGCCTGACGGATTTTCTCAACCTTTTTAACCATCGTTTAATTACGCTCCTGCATCAGATTTGGCGGAAATACCGCTATTACATCTGTTTCAAGAAAGGTGGGGAAGATAATTTTTCCCAGCGTATGTTCTCTCTCGTTGGGCTGGGCAGTGATGTCAACCGCCGGATGCTGAACATCAATCACAGCAAAATGCTGGCGTATGCCGGATTGCTGGCAAGCCCCGGGCGCTCACCAGAAGTGATATGCAGCCTTGTTTCCCACTGTTTTGATTTGCAGGACGTTACGCTGCTCGGTTGGCAATTCAGGAAAGTCACCATTCCGGTGGATCAGCAGAATCGGCTGGGGGGAACCAATAAAGGCCAAAAAATCGGTGATACCGAGCTGTCCGTATTGGGACAAAACTTCACCATCGGCTCTTGGGTTGGGGATTATAGCGGGAAATTTCTACTCAGTATCAACGACCTGACCCGCGATCGGTTTCTCTCATTCCTGCCTGATGGCAAGAACTATCTCCCGTTGGTGATGTTCATTTCTTTTGTCATGCGCAGCCAGTTCGCTTGGGAGCTGCGCCTTGGTCTGGCTGAGAATCAGGTCAGCGGCATGGTATTGGGGGCGAAGCAGAATAACCATCTGGGGTGGACCAGTTTTCTCGGCGAACCGGAAAAGAAACCCTTTGTCACAATTTCAGTTATGGAATAACGACTATGGAAAAACATCAACCAATCCTTTCATTGCGGGTTCTTAACAGTGAACAGCTAGAAAGTGGTAAAGCCGCCAATTGCCAGTTCTCGACACAGGGCGGTACGGTCGGTAGCAGTGAAAGCCATCTTTGGTCTGTACAGGATCAGCAGGGCAATATCCACCCGTCACAATTCAGCATTAAGTGGCAGGATGGGGCATTTTGTCTGCAAGTACTTGCTGAACCAGTGCAGGTCAATAATGCAATGTTGACGCCTGAGTCGAGTTTGATCCTGTTACAGCAAGGCGATCAAATCAAGGTCGGCAATTTGTCGATCAAAAGTCACATCAGTCTTTCTGAGACAGATCGCGTTGATCCTTCAACGGTATCACCTGAATCGCTGGTTTCCAGCTACAGCAATCCGCTGGATGCCATGATGGAAGGCGCACCCGCACAAAAATCTGTATTTGCTCACGATGAAAGCATTGCTCCGACGGTTATGCACCGTTTCAGTGATGATCCACTGCGGGTACTTGATAGCGAGAGCCTGACCACATTGAAACCTCAGGTTGAGGCTGATGATACGGAACAACTTTTGCCACCGGATCATTACCAATCCCCCCCATTTGCTAACCCTATTTCTGATAACCGAGGCAGTGTTATGGATCAGGAGTTCCTTGATTTACCGGATATCGATTCCGATAGGCAGTACGAAAATATGGATGTTGACCATGTAGCCATTACTCCTCTTATGCGTGGGCTGGAAGCTCGCTTGCCTCTGCAAGACAGCCAGCAGGCGAATGATTTTCTGCAAGAGATGGGCAAAACCATGAAAGCCGCCATTGCAGGGCTATTGGCTCTTCAGCGTGAACAACATGGATTGCGTGATAAACAACTTCGTCCTATCGAAGATAACCCGCTGCGCCTGAACATGGATTATGACACGACCATGCAGGTGATGTTCTCTGATCAGAAAAGCCCGGTTCATCTCTCCGCTCCGGCAGCGGTAGCGGAAAGCCTGCAAAACCTGCAATTGCACTATCAGGCCAACCGGGTTGCCATTTCTGCCGCACTGGACACCATGCTGGAAGCCTTTTCCCCAGAACAATTGCTCCGGCGTTTCTCACATTATCGTCGTAGCAACGAAGTCAGGAATAAAGATTCATCCTGGGCCTGGGAAATGTATACCAACTATTACCGTGAATTAGCGTCCAGCCGCCAGCAAGGATTTGAAAAGCTATTCCGCGAGGTATATGAACAGGCCTATGACCGCGCATTACGTCAGGGCTTGGAGGAATCCGGCAATGACACATTCCGCTAGTCGCCGTATATGGGCTGTAGGGATTTTATTGCTGTCAGTGATGTTGCTGAACGGCTGTAGCAGTGCATGGAACGCAACAAAAAAAGTAGGTCAGGTCATCTGGGATCCTTCCACACCGGTAGGTACACCCGATGAGCAGGCTTCTGTTGCCAACATTACATTGCTGGCCGAATCCGACATCAACCCCAATGAAAGTGGTGAAGCGGTCCCTGTTGAAATGAATTTGGTTTATCTCAGTGAAGATTCACGTTTTCTGGCTGCCGACTATGACCAACTTGAAAGCGACAAACTCGAAAAGGCACTGGGGAAAAACTACATCGATCATCAGGATTACACCCTGTTGCCGGGGCAATATAAGCCTCTGGAAGCAATCACATTGGAAAAGAAAAACCGTTACATCGGTGTCATCGTTCACTATGCAGATGCTAATCAATCTGAATGGAAAAAGATCATCCGAGTCAAAGACATCGGCCGCCATTATCACATCTTGGTGCATGTCAGAAACAACGACGTCGAACTTAGAAAAGAGGAGGAGTAATCATGCCAGGTAAAAATCGGGTGATTTGGCACGAAGGGTTATTCATCAAACCACAACATTTTCAGCAACAACAAAAACACATAGATTATCTGGCACATAGCCTTGTTTCAGTATTGACACCTTATGCTCATGGTTTCAGCTCCCTGAGCATCAATGATGATTTGCTCAAACTGGGGCGTATCGGGATTACCGAAGCCAGCGGCATCATGCCTGATGGCACCATTTTTTCTGCGCCCAGCCAGGATTTGCTGCCAAAACCGTTGGATATCGAAAATATCAATGACCTGAAAAGCAAGGATATTTATCTGGCGTTGCCAATGTCCAGCGATACCATTCGGGAAATTGCTGATCGGGATGCAGAAACCCAAAGTGCGGTGCGTTATCGGGAACTTCCTGCTGATGTCCGTGACCTCCACACCAAAGGTGGTGATGCCTTTGCCCTTAACCTTGCCCAACTGACGCCAGTTCTGATGCAAGGCTCCGAGGACATGAGTGCTTACACCGCCATTCCGCTGTGCCGCATCAAAGAAAAGCAAAAAGATGGCACTATCATTCTGGATAACGAATTTATCCCGACGTGTTTGTCGATCTTCGTGGCCGACAAACTCAAGCGTTTCATGGTGGAAATAGATGGCCTGCTGACCGAGCGTTCAAGAACATTGGCTAAACGCATCGGTTCACCGGGTCAGCAAGGGGTGGCAGATGTCGCAGAATTTATGATGCTGCAATTGCTCAACCGCGTTCAGCCGTTGTTCAACCATTATGCAAAACAAACCGTTCTGCACCCACTGTATTTATATACCGAGCTACTCCAGACTTGTGGTGAGTTGAGAACGTTCACCGATGCAAGCCGCCTGCCAGGGAATGTCTTGGCGTATGACCACAATAACCTGACAGATACCTTCCAGGATGCGATGCACGCAATTCGTGATGCGTTGAACGTCGTTCTGACCCCGCGTGCAACTTCGATTGCACTGAAACTGAACGAAGGTGGTATTCGTGTGGCAACGCTCCACGACAACGATCTGCTGCGCAAAGCCGAATTCGTACTGGCAATCAGCGCCAGCACACCGCAGGAACAGCTGCGTCGTCAGTTCGTCCAGCAAACCAAAGTTACCTCGATGGAAAGAATCCGCGATCTGGTCAGCGTTCAGTTGCCGGGCGTGCCACTGATTGCATTGTCCGCAGCACCTCGCCAATTGCCGTACCACTCTGGATATACCTACTTCCGTCTGGATCAGAAGAGTCCGGCATGGAAAGAAATCCAGCAAGGAAATTCCATCGCGTTCCACGTATCAGGGGATTTCCCTGACTTAGATATGCAGCTCTGGGCTATCAGGGGTGGTAAGGAATAATCATGAGTGATATCAATGTTGACAGTCTGTCGCTGGAAAAATCTGAAACGCTGAAAGCATTTCAGCGTCAGTACCAGCTACCGTTGCGTGGTGAAAGTCTCAACCCAATGATCGATGCCGCCACCCCCTTGCTGGGGATGGTTTTGCGTTTACAGGACATGAATGATCAGGCACTGCCGGACAAGCTTTACCAACAAGTTGTCACTGATATTCGAGCCATTGAGCAGTACCTGCAAACCAAAGGTTATGAGCCGGGCGCGATTGTTTCATTCCGTTACGTACTGTGCACCTTCATTGATGAAACCGCGTTGGGGCACGGCTGGAACAGTCAGAATGGCTGGTTGAAGCAATCACTGTTGGTGCACTTCCACAATGAAACCTGGGGAGGTGAGAAAGTCTTCGTATTGCTTGAACGTTTGATGGGAGAGTCCCAGCGCTATCAGCACCTGCTGGAATTTATTTACCTCTGCCTCTGTCTGGGATATCGCGGACGCTACAAAGTCAGCGCCCAGAAAAGCGATGACTTTGAGCGCCTGTTCCGTCGCCTACAGCAACAGCTTCACTCACTGCGCGGAGATGCTCCGCCGACCACGTTGTATGTCAACATCAACGAAAGTGATGCGCGTTATCGCCTGAGCAGACGATGGACGATCAAACACCTGTTCGCTATCAGCGTGGGCTTGATTGTGGCTATTTACAGCTTTTATGCCATTCGCCTCGGTGATCAGAGCCAAGACATATTAAAGCAGCTAAGTAACTTATTAAGATAGGAAGTCGCCATGATCCAGATTGATCTGCCTACCCTTGTAAATCGTTTAAACCCGATGACCCGCCATGCACTGGAAGCGGTGGCGGCATCTTGCGTCAGTCAGCAACAACCTGAAATCACCGTTGCGCAGCTACTGCTTCAAATGATCGATACGCCACTCAGTGATATGCGACTGATCCTAAATAAAGTAGACATTGATAAAGATCTGCTGAAAGAACAACTCGATCAGGTAATGATGCACCATCAATCGATTGTGCAGACTTACCCGAATTTTTCCCCGATGCTGGTGGAATGGTTACAGGATAGCTGGCTACTGGCTTCCACAGAGATGCAGCACAGCGAATTGCGCAGTGGCGTTATGCTGATTACGTTGCTGTTCAGTCCGCTGCGTTATCTGGCACCACAAACCGCGCGTCTGTTGGCAGGTATCAACCGAGAATTATTGCGTCAGAATTTTGCGGAATGGACAAATGGCTCGGCAGAGCAGCCTTTTGCTGTCAGCGATAAAGATGGGCAGAGCGTACATCCAGCAAACAGCGATAGCCTGCTGGCACGCTTTACCCAGAACATGACCGAGCAGGCGCGTCAGGGCAAACTTGATCCGGTTTTGTGTCGCGATAATGAAATCGATCTGATGATCGATATTCTTTGTCGTCGCCGCAAAAACAATCCAATCGTCGTTGGTGAAGCAGGTGTGGGTAAAAGTGCCCTGATTGAAGGTCTGGCACTGCGCATTATTAACAATCGTGTACCGGATAAATTGCGCAACAGCGAACTGATGACACTGGATCTGGGGGCATTGCAGGCAGGGGCAGCGGTTAAAGGTGAATTTGAAAAACGTTTCAAAGGCATCATGGCGGAAATCAGCCAATCCCCAAAACCAATCATCCTGTTTATTGATGAAGCCCATACCCTGATCGGTGCAGGCAACCAGGCAGGTGGTCTGGATATCTCCAACCTGCTTAAACCCGCTCTGGCTCGTGGCGAACTAAAAACCATCGCAGCCACCACATGGAGCGAGTACAAAAAGTATTTCGAAAAAGATGCTGCGCTCTCCCGCCGTTTCCAACTGGTGAAAGTCTCTGAGCCGACAGCGGATGAAGCAACAGTCATCATGCGTGGCTTGCGTGCCATTTATGAGCAGGCGCATGGCGTACTGATTGATGATGAAGCACTGAAAGCTTCTGCGGTATTGAGTGACCGTTATCTTTCTGGCCGCCAATTGCCGGACAAAGCCATTGACGTACTGGATACCGCCTGTGCTCGTGTTGCTATTAACCTGACTTCACCCCCGCGCCAAATTTCCTCGTTGACGACCGAATTGCACCAGATGCAAATGGAAATCGACGTGCTGAAAAGAGAGCAACGCATGGGGCTGAACGTTCATGCTGAGCGATTGGATGAATTGCAGAACCAGCAGACCGAAGTTCAGGAACAGCTCACCGTGTTGGAAAGTAGCTGGCAACAACAGCAGGAGTTGGTGAAACAAATCATCGAACTGCGTAGCCAATTGCTGGCTGATGATGCCCCAGTTGAAACAGAATCCGAAACTGCTGAAAAAGTGGTAGAGGAGATCGTGGAAGAAAAGCCTGAACAGGCGGCTGAAAATGCTGAAGAAAATGAAACCATTGAGCAAGCTGAATCTACAGTCAATGGCGAACGATCTTTGGAAGAGCAATCTTTGATCGAAAAGCTGGCAGATCTCAATGCACAGTTAGCAGAACTACAGCAGAAGCAAACACTGGTTTCCCCGCACGTGGACAAAACCCAGATTGCAGCGGTAATTGCCGAGTGGACTGGCGTGCCATTGAACCGCTTATCACAAAGTGAACTGTCCATCGTTACTGAATTGCCTACCCACTTGGGACAGAGCATCAAAGGGCAGGAAATGGCGATCCAGTGCTTACACAAACACTTACTGACCGCTCGTGCCGATTTGCGTCGTCCGGGACGTCCTCTTGGTGCATTCCTGTTGGTAGGGCCAAGTGGCGTCGGTAAAACCGAAACCGTCCTGCAAATTGCGGAACTCATGTTTGGCGGTCGTCAATACCTTACCACCATTAACATGTCTGAGTTTCAGGAGAAACACACGGTTTCCCGCCTGATTGGTTCACCTCCGGGCTATGTGGGATACGGCGAGGGCGGTGTACTGACCGAAGCCATTCGTCAGAAGTCATACTCTGTCGTCTTGTTGGATGAAGTGGAAAAAGCGCACCCTGACGTACTGAACCTGTTCTATCAGGCTTTCGACAAAGGGGAACTGGCGGATGGAGAAGGGCGCATCATCGACTGTAAAAACGTCGTGTTCTTCCTGACTTCAAACTTGGGCTATCAAACCATCGTAGACAATGCCGGGCAGCCAGAGCAGATCAACGACTTGCTGTATCCAGAACTGGCGGCATTCTTCAAGCCGGCACTGTTGGCGCGTATGGAAGTGATCCCTTACCTGCCGCTGGGCCATGAAACGCTGAAAACCATCATTCAGGGCAAACTGGCGCGACTGGATACCCTGCTGACTCAGCGTTTCAATGCAGAAGTCACCATCAGTGATGGAGTATCCGAAGAGATCCTGCAACGCGCTACCCGTGCGGAAAATGGCGCCCGTATGTTGGAATCCATCATTGATGGTGCACTGTTACCACCAGTTTCATTATTGCTGTTGCAGAAAATGGCTGCGGGTACACCAATCAAAGCTATTCGCTTAACTGTAGCTGAACATGAATTCCATGCAGAGGTTGAGGAGGCAGAATAATGAAACAGCGGCTGAAAAGCGCGTTAGCGTTATTGGAAGATGACACTATAGGACAACTGGTTGACCATTTTTTGCAGGTCAGCCATAGCTCGCGTTTTGATGCCCTGTTAGTTTTCCTGCTTAACATCAATGAAAACAGGCTGGAATGCTACAACTTGCCGGAGCCTCAGCAAACCAATTCGCGCCGATTGCAAGTGGACATTGATGACGTCAATAACCCATTGATACAGGTATTACGCAAGGGAACCCCAATTGTTTGGGATTCCCTTAATCACGGGGCACGCATTGACGATCCACATTTCCGCTCGTTCATTGCAGAGCTGCCGCATAACTGTGGGTTATACGGCACGCCTCTGTTTGACTGCAATGGGCAGGCTTGCGGTGTCATCGCCATCTTTGCCGAAAATGTCTTCCCTTTCACCAACAATGAAAACATGTTCGGCATTTATTGCCATGTTATGCAGCATCGCCTGAAAAAATTGCAGGAACTCGAACAACTGCGCGGACAGTTACGCCAAATCCGTCAGGTATTTCAGGTTCAACGCCAAAAAGAAAAACAATTGGATGAACTGCTTGCTTCCCTGAGTGAATCGAAAAACCCGGCGGCGGTCAGCAGTATCTCCGTGGATTACAGTCATATCGATAATCTGCCAAAGGCCATAGAAGAATTTGAAAGCGCCGTGTTGATTCAACGTCAGCGTCAGTTTGGCAACGACACCAGATTGATCGCACAAAGTTTGGGAATTCCCCAGAGGACGTTGGTTTACAAACTGGCTAAATACGGGTGTAGATTATGAATATTGTTTTAATTATCAGTTCATTGCTCGCTTCATTGACAGGGAACCTCAAGCTTACAGAGATGGTAAAACCAACGGAAATGGTAAACACAACGGAAGCAGCCGCGGTAGTAAAGGAAGAGCAAAATTTAGATGAATTGCATAAATGCCGCTTTGAGCCGTCTCCTCTTATTCGGCTGGCATGCTATGACAGGGCGTTGAATAACCTTCAGTTCAAAACTGTACAAATTCCTATCGAAAATATGGGGCCTTCATGGCGGAAAGCGATGGAACAGGAGATGAAACGCACCGATTACTCCACCAGCTTTATGATGACGCAGGGAGAGAACGGCGCAGCACCGATTATTCTGACCACGCCCGCAATTGGGGTTCCTCCCCCACGTCCTGTATTAATGCTGAGTTGCATTGACAGTATCACCCGCTTGCAGGTGGCACTGCCTAAGCCCGTGGAATCAGGGGTAGTTACCGTGGCAACAGACAGAACCGAGTATCGTACTGAATGGTTCGTACGGGAACATGGTTACTTATGGGAATCCAGCCGTGGCTTACCGGGCATTGAGGAAATCAAGCGCCTGATGGACAGCGACCGGATGAGCATTACCGGCAGTAATGGTAGTCAAGTAACCTTTAACATTTCTCAGTTGGAACAGGCAGCGAAGCCATTACGCTCTGCCTGTCGTTGGTAATCGACATGGACATCAGAACACAATTCGATTGGTTCGGCTCTCTGCTGGCCCCCCTGTCTGATGAACAGATCGGCAAAGGGCTGGGAGACAATGAACCTGCATGGGAATACATTGACAGCGAGATGATCAAATTTGGCTCACTGTCGCATGGCTCGCTGGATGTTGAAGAGATCCAGCGGCAGGCCTTGCAACTGCTGAGTGAAAAGAGCAAGGACTTCCGGCTGATGGTGCATTTGTTACGTACATTGCAACATGCCAGCAATTCTGCTGAGTTGATCCTTGCCATGGAACTACTGACCGAATATGTCAAAAATTACTGGGAAAAGGCCTGGCCAACCAAGCCACAGTTAAAGCGTCGACTGGCACAGCAAGTACTCAAGCGTTTTGAATCATCCCAAGGCAGTTTTACTGAACAGGCGAGCAAAAGTGAACGGGATGATGCACAAGGCGCATTTGCACATCTCGCCCAATGCTGGCATGCCAATGAACCTGATCTTGCCAAAGAAGTTGACCAACTGCGCATTCGTTATAACCGTCAGCCAAAAGCTGTGTCCGTGGAGACAAAACCTGCTCCAGTCGCGGCATCAGCATCCACAGCCGAATCTCTGACGCAAGTGCCCCAGAACTATGAAGCTGTGCCAATGCCAGAAGTAGACGTCAACAGCTCGAGCGAAAAAGCATGGAAACAGACCCTGATGACCGTCGCGGATTTGCTGTGTGAACGGCATCCCGAATCGTCAGTGGGGTATTCTCTGCGCCGCCACGCGGTATGGCACACCATCACCACGGCACCGATGGCGAACGCAACAGGTAAAACCCCGTTAGCACCAACTTCCGCAGATCGCACTGCTGACTATTTGGCAAGATTGCCGATGGCAGACAACAAATTGCTCCAACAAATCGAGCAAAGCCTGACGTTTGCCCCTTACTGGCTGGATGGTCATGCCATCGCAGCTCAAGCGGCATTGCAATTGGGTTACGTAAACGTCTCGTTGGCCATTCGCGACGAACTGAATGCTTTTCTGGAACGATTGCCCGTACTGAAAACCTTAAGTTTTTCTGACATGAGTCCGTTTATTTCTCCTGAAACTCTCGACTGGCTCGCACCTGAACCAGTGGCAACGGGCAATGGTTCCGTTTCTGCTGATCAGGAGGTTATCTGGCAATGTTTCCAGCAACAAGGATTGGAAGCAGCCCTGAAAATGCTGGAAGAACATCAGCAACAGTTAACTGAGCCACGGGATCAATTCTATGGCCAACTGCTCAATGCTCAATTGCTTGCAGAAGCTGGCATGACAGCGCTGGCTCAACAGCATTACCGGAATTTGTTACACACGGGGCAACACATGCAACTTACTCAATGGGAGCCGGGCCTATTGGCTTTATTGGCTGAAAAATTAGCTGAAAAACTCCCTTCTCCTTCTAAGGATACGGCTTCAAACAGGAGCGTTAACCCATGAAATGGCCCTCTTTGTCATCTTTGGCACCATTGAAATCAGCCTTGCCGGCGCTGGCGAAGTTTAAGTCCCTGCCACGCCTCAAGGCATTGATGACTCTGATTCTGGCGCTTATCCCCTGCTTGCTCTTGATTGCAATCTGGTGGTGGGGGCCAGAATGGAAACTCCGCAGCGACTATCCGCTGGAGAGCCTCGCGGCACGCTGGTTGGCAACCGCCATCATCATCATGGTGGTGTTGTTCTGGATCGGCATGAAAGCGTGGCGTCGCTTGCGGACACTGGAAAAACTTAACCTTGACGTTGAACTGAAAGTGGTTGATCCGGTACGGGTAGATATTGAACATCAAGATCGCTACCTCGACCACTGGAAATCCCAGCTGCAACGCCATCTGGACACCTATAATTACCTGTATGATCGTCCGTGGTACATGGTCATTGGTAGCCAGAAAAGCGGTAAAACCTCACTGATAAAGGAAGGTTATAAACTATCCGAGATCGCGGCACCGGAATATTTGCGTCAGGACGGAGAATTGCCCCTGATGCTGCGTTGCTGGTTGGGGGAAAAAGCGGTCATTATCGATCCGAAAGGTCAGTTGATTGACCAGCCAGTCCCGCTTAACAGCGATAAACCACAAATCAACAGCCGTCTGTGGGAATCGTTGCTGAACTGGCTGACTGAAAACCGCCAGCGCCAGCCACTCAACGGGATTATTCTGACCGTGGATACCCTGCGCCTGCTGACCGATAATCGCGAACAACGCGAACGTTACGTGAGGGAGATCCACCAGCGCCTGCAAGACATTCGCCTGACCTTCCACAGTCAGTTGCCGCTCTATCTGGTGATGACCAAAATCGACCTGCTGCACGGCTTTGAGGCGATGTACCAGTCACTGGATCGCAAACTGCGTGACCAAATTTTGGGTGTGACATTCAGTCTCAATAACCGCGATGAGAAAGCGTGGCACAGTGAACTGGAGCAGTTCTGGAAACAGTGGATGAACAACCTGAATACCGCGATGCCGGACATGATGCTGAACAATGTGGATGCCAACCAGCGCAGCGCCCTGTTTAGTTTCACCCGTCAGGTTCAGGGCTTGTACAGCTACATTGTCCAGATGCTGGAAGATATTCTGTATAACGACGAACATCAACGTTCGACCCTGCGTGGCGTTTATTTGACGTCGGCGCATCAGGTGGGACAGATGGATGACCTGTTCACCCAATCGGCTTCGGCTCAGTACCACTTGGGTTCTCAGGCGTTCCCAACCTGGCCGGCGGGCGACACCCTACCGTACTTCACCCACTCCCTGTTTGAAAATGTCTTGCTGGCAGAGCCGAATCTGGCGGCTGAAAACCGGATCTGGTTGAGCCGGAACCGCCGCCAGTTGTATACCTTCTCCACCATCAGTGCGTTGGTCATCGTGGCGATGTGGGGCGGCTGGCATTATTTCTACCAGAAAAACTATCGGGCGGGTGAGGAAGTATTAGCACAGGTGAAAAACTTCCTGTCTGTCCCACCACCGAAAGGTGATGACCACTATGGCAATCTCCAGCTGCCACTGATGAACCCGATCCGTGATGCGACATTGGCTTACGGTAACTATCACGAGAACAAATCCTTCCTGACGGATATGGCACTGTACCAAGGCGATCGCGTCGGGCCGTATGTGGCAAAGACCTACCTGAAATTGCTGGAACAGCGTTTCCTGCCGTCCCTGATGCAGGGGTTGCTGGATGACCTGAATCAGGCAGCGGTGGGCAGTGAGGAAAAACTCGAGATCCTGCGTGTGATGCGCATGATGGAAGATAAAAGCAAGCGTAACAACGGGCTGGTAGCACAGTATATGCGTGAGCGTTGGAGCAAGGAGTTCATGGGTCAGCGTGGTGTACAGGATGCGTTACTGACCCATCTGGATTACGCCCTGGATAGTACCGACTGGAAAGCAAAACGTGATAAAGGCGAACAGGATGCCATCGATCGCTTCGCACCGTTTGTTAAGCCAATCCATCAAGCCCAGCAGGAGCTGAAAACACTTTCCGTCAAGCAGCGGGTATACCAGAACCTACGTATCAAAGCACAGGATGCGTTGGCAGCACCGATCAATCTGCGTGATCAGATTGGTCCAAGCTTTGACAGCGTGTTTGTTGTCAGCAACGAAAAACGGCTGGTTATTCCACAGTTCCTGACCCGTCACGGCTTGATGGATTACTTTGTCCGGCAAGGCGAGCAGTTGGTGGAACTAACCGCGATGGACAGTTGGGTATTGAATATAGAACAGAGTAACAAAGAGAAGTACAGCGAGGCAGGGGCGTCACAGAATAACGACAAGAACAAGAGTCACGACGATTATAGTCAAGCAGATCAGAATATGATCAAGGATGAAATCACCGAACTGTACCAAGCAGAATACACCGCAACATGGCGGGCGGCGATGAACAACCTCGAAGTGCGTGACTTTGATGATCTGCCGCAGGCTATCAGTGCCATCGAACAGGTGATTAGTGGGGAGCAACCTATCAAGCGAGCGCTGCAAATCCTGAGTGATAACACTAATCCGCCGATGATAAACAATTCGCTGAGCAGCAAGGAAAAAGGGCTGTTGCTGGATAAAGAAGACTACAAATTGTTGAACAGGATCAGCCATGGCTTTGCCGCGGAAACCGGCGTACTGATTGAACATGGTGACAAAGGCAGCACGCTGCAAAGCGTCTACCAGAAACTGATGGCGTTGCACCGTTACCTGCTGGCGATCCAGAACTCGCCTGTACCGGGTAAGGCCGCACTGCAAGCAGTACAGATGCGTCTGGACAAGAATAACAGTGATGCCATTTTTGAAGTACAGCAGATGGCGAAAAACCTGCCAGAGCCACTGAACCGTTGGATTGGTGATTTGGCTGAGCAGGCATGGCGCGTTGTGATGATGGAAGCCGTGCGTTCACTGGAAGTGGAATGGCAAGACACCGTAGTCAAACAGTACAAGACCTATCTGGCGGGTCGCTATCCATTCAACCCCAATGCCCGCGAAGAAGTGCCATTGAGCGAATTTGACCGCTTCTTCCGGCCGGGTGGGACACTGGATGCCTTCTATCAACAGAGCCTGAAACCGTTTGTAGCAAATAACCTGACCATAGGCACTGACGGTAAGATGCTGATCCGTCCGGACGTGATGAAACAGTTGGAAGTGGCAAACCGCATTCGCACTACCTTCTTTACACCACAAAACGGCCTCGGTGCCCAGTTCGCCATCGAACCGATGAGCCTGACCGGCAATAAACGCCGTGCCTTGCTGAACCTTGACGGTCAGCTGGTGGATTACTCCCACGGGCGCAGCAATATAGCGCGTCTGATCTGGCCAAACTCAATGCGTACAGGCACAGAAAGCAAACTGACCTTGATGCCGGCGAAAAGCAACCAGGCACCGCGTTCCACCAGCTTTAGCGGCCCATGGGCACAGTTGCGGCTGATTAACAGCGGCAAACTGACCAACGTCCAGCCGGGCTTCTTTGACGTACGTTTCAGTGTCGATGGCGGTGAGGTGACCTACCGCATCTATATGGATGAATCGGACAATCCATTTGCGGGCGGACTGTTCAGCCAGTTCAAACTGCCGGACACCCTTTATTGAACAGAACATGAAGACCTTCTATTGAAGGAAAGCTATTGAAGGGAAGTACCTCCAATTGAGGAGAAGGTAGCAGGTCAATCTTGAAAACAAACCACCCCCTGCCTTCGGGCGGGGTTTTTTTTAAGGAGAAAAACCAGATATGAGCGGGCACCCTGAAAATCTTATCATCCGGGCGGGCGGCAGTCCGCTGAATCTGCCGGAATTTGCCGTTATCCGCGATGAAATCAACAAAACCAGCCATCCAGCGCAACCGGAAGTGAACTGGCCGCTGGTGGAATCCCTGTCCCTGACGATATTCAAAACCAATGGCGTCGATTTACAGACAGCGATTTACTACACATTGGCGCGGATGCAACTGAACGGACTGGCAGGGTTCACTGAGGGTTGTGAACTGCTGGCGGGGGTTATCGTCAGTGAATGGGATGCCCTGTGGCCGCCCCAGCCGCAAGTGCGTACTGACTTGCTGGAATGGTTTCATTCCCGCACCGGCAGTGTGTTGCGTCAACAGGATTTTGCCGCCAGCGACCTGCGGATGATTTACCGTGCCGAACGGGCACTCCAGCTGATTATCGACCGGTTGCAGCAATCCGACCTGAAGCGCCTGCCGCGCGTGGAAAATCTGTTGTGGTTCTTCCAGAACGCAGCGAAAAAACTGGAAAAACCACGACAGGCCGCCAAACCGGCATCGCAGCCGGTGCAGATGCCGCCACTGGTTTATCTCTCCCAGTCGGAAGCAGAGTCGGAAATGCCTCCTCCTCCGCCACCGCGTCATGATCCTCAACCAGCGGCCGATAATAACCAACAGAGGGTAAGAGTACAGTTTCCCGAACAGCCGCCGAAGGGGTTAAGTGCGTGGCAGGGCTTTGGCCTCGGCGTCCTGTTGGGTGGGTTGGTGTTGGTAGGGAGCTGGCTGCTATTCTACAAGCCGTTGCAACAACAACTTAATGCCATCACCGACCAATCGGCTGGAGCCCGGCTGGCGTGGCTGTACCAGCCCGAACTGGCACGCTATCAGAATCAGTTGGATCGGTTGGCGGAAACCTCGCCACTCGCGACATGGGAAACCGCCCGCACGGTGACCGGAACGGCGAAGCAACTTTGGCCCACGTCACCGGACCAGCGGAATATCACCCGTCAGTGGGAGCAGGAGATGAGCGCCCGTATTGACAGCGTACCCTTAAAAGGCAGCTGGAATGCGACCCGCGACCAACTTCAGCAACTGGCGGACAAAATTCTGTTGCAGGAGCGTACCCGTGGCAGCTTCACGCTGTCCTACCTGAAAACAGCCATCTATGACATCCAGCGCAGCCACGGCAGTGAAGTGCCACTGGAAGAACTGCTGCGCCAGCTGGGCGTCTATGCAGCAAAAGGGGACACGGCGCCTCCGGTGCTGCTGAAAAGCATTGATGAGCGCTTTAATGCCCTGCTCGGCCGTTATGACCGGCTGCGGCAAGCGACAGAAAACCAGAGCAAAAACGAGACCGAACGCCAGGCCAAAGATCATCAACAAACCGTCACCCTTGACGGTGGGCATTAATCAGGGAGACACCTCATGTCAGTAAAAAAGAGCATTGCGAAACTTCAGAAAGGGCAGGCACTTGTCCAGCAGGGACAGCAGGCAGCCCAAATGGCTCAACAAACCGCCGGTATGTTGGGCGGATTAGGGGGGGCGGTTCCACAAGGCGGTAGTGGCGGTCAGGGGCTGGCAGAGCGGGCTGCGAGCGGCCAGCATGCTGCTGCCAAGGCGCTGCAAAAAGCCAGCCAGATGTTGGGCGGTGGGGGCGGTGTCAGCACACCGAGCGGACTGCAATTTATCCTGACGGCGGGTGGTTTGCCACCGCAGACCTTTGTCGTCACCGACTTCACCCTGACGGAAGGCTTTTCCCAGCCGTTCCACCTGAATGTGGCGCTGGCCAGTGCCGACCCGGCTATCGATTTTCCGGCGGTACTCGACCGCACCGCCACCCTGACCATCCTGCAAGAAGGGGTTGAGCAGCGCAGCATCACCGGCATGGTGGCTCGCTTCGAGCAGGGTAACACCGGGTTGCACCAGACCACCTACCAGATGACCATTCGCCCTGACCTGTGGCGTACGACCTTGCGCCAAAACTCACGCATCTTCCAGCAGCAGGACATCGCCACGATTGTCACCACCATCCTGAAAGAGCACGGCATCCGTGATGTGGTGTTCAGCCTGCGCCATCCGCATCCTGAACGGGAATTCTGCGTCCAATATCAGGAAAGCGACTTTGTGTTCCTGCAACGGCTGACAGCCGAAGAGGGCATCTTCTACTTCTTTGAATGCGGCCGCGGGCGTAACACACTGGTGTTTGCCGATGATGCCGGCTCCGTTCCGCCGGGCATTGTTGTCCCGTATCAGCCGGGGGAAACCAGCACATTGGGCGAACCTTCCGTGAGCAGCCTGACATGCAGCGCGCAGGTGCGTCCGGCACAGGTAGAGCTTAAGGATTACACCTTCAAAAATCCGGCCTGGGCGGCGGAATTCCGCGCGCAAATGAAGGAAGAAACCTTGCAAGAGATGTACTACGAGCACTACGACTATCCGGGGCGCTTTAAGGACGAAGCCCACGGGGAAGCCTTTACCCGCTACCGCCTCGAAGCCCTGCGTAACGACGCTGTGATGGGACAGGGCAGCGGGCATGCCATCGCCGTGCAACCGGGCCGGTTGTTCACCCTGACCCAGCACCCGCGTCCTGACCTGAACCAGCCATGGCAGGTAGTGGGCGCGAACCACACCGGCAGCCAGCCGCAGGCACGGGAAACCGCGTCCGGCGACAGCGGCACCACGCTGCACAGCCATTTCAGCTTTATCCGCCATAACCAGAGCTGGCGCCCGACCCCGCTGCCGAAACCGACCATTGACGGCCCGCAAATCGCCAAAGTCGTGGGTCCGGCGGGGGAGGAAATCTTCTGTGACCAGTACGGCCGCATCCGCCTCCAGTTCCCGTGGGACCGCTACGGCCGCAGCGATGACCATAGCTCCTGCTGGATACGGGTGACCCAACCGTGGGCCGGTCAGGGCTGGGGCATGCTCGCCATCCCGCGTATCGGCCAGGAAGTGGTGGTGGACTTCCTGCACGGCGACCCGGACCAGCCCATCGTCACCGGCCGCACCTACCACGCTAGCAACATCCCGCCGGGTGCCCTGCCGGGCAGCAAAACCCAGATGGCCTTCCGCTCCAAGACCCACAAGGGAGAGGGGTATAACGAATTGCTGTTTGAAGATTCCAAAGGCAGTGAAAAGCTATCAATGCATGCGCAGAAAGATATGAGTACAGAAGTCCTCAATGACAGGTCAACCCGCGTGGTGCATGACCACACAGAAAGTGTCGGTAACAATCAGGCCATTACAGTGCGTAAAGACCGGCATAAGGAAATCATCGGCACGGAAGTCAGCAGCATCGGGACACGACAGGTGACCGTGGAGAAAACCAGTGTGCTCAGTGCCAAGGGCGCCATCACTATCCAGTCCACCGAAGAGGGTATCCATATCGGCAATACCAAAGGCAGCATTTCGATCGATAAGGAAGGCAACATCCATATTACCGGCGACACCGTCATTATCAATGGCCAGAAAGTGATCACCCTGAACTGATCCCGTTAACCATTTTAAAAAAGTGAAAAGTGAAAAAGGAAACACGATGAGCGCACAACCTTACCGGATGAATGAAGGCACCCTGACTCTCCCTGCCAACTGGCGCGATGAAACCATGCAGGTTTTTGTCCTGCCGGATGACAGCGGGGTCAATCTGGTGATTAACCGGACACCTGTACCGCTGGGAACCGATGCGGCAACGTATTACGAACAAACGCTGGCACAATTTGCCACCCACCTGCCGGGTTATCAGGAGCATCAGCGTTTACCAATGGCACTCAGTGGCGAAGACGCGTGGCGGCTGGATTACCACTGGCAAAGCCCGGAAGGGGAAATGCACCAGATGGTGGTATTGCAAATCCGGGGCAGCCAGTTACTGGCCTTTAACCTGACGTCACCACAACCTTTTGAAGAAGGGCAACGCACTGCGTTACTGGCGGTGATCACCAGTTTTCAGGCCGCGTGACAGGAGATCATCATGGGACTGGGTGACGAAATCGTAACACGGATTGCCCGTGTGGGGGCGACTCATGCGGTGGGCAGAGTCATGCCACCTTCACAGCCACGCGGCCCGGCGGCGGCACGTGAAGGGGATATTATTCAGCACTCGAGCTTTTTGGGTGCGTTGGCGGGGGCTGTTGTCGGCGCATTAATTGGCGCCGCTGTCTTTGCGGCAGCATCGGCCGTGATCGTGGGCACGGGTGGGTTAGCCACAGCAGCGGTATTGGCATTAGGCACAGCGGGTACCCTCGCACTGGGCGGGTTTATCAGCGATGTCAGTTCGGCGGTAGCCAATATGGTAGACAGCATCGGGCCGCCGGATGGCGCAATCAGCAAAGGTTCACCGAATGTATTGATTGAGGGGAAACCTGCTGCCCGGGCGACCGTGGATTTAGCCGCGTGCAGTAAACATCCGCCACCGCTGATAGCACAGGGCAGTGAATCGGTGTTTATCAATGGCGAACCCGCCGCGCGGAAGGATGATAAGCTAGTGTGCGGCTCCACCATCAAAAGCGGGGCGAGCAAGGTCTTTATCGGCTCCGGTCAAGGCTCGTATCTGGAAATCGAGGAAGAATTTTCCGGCTGGCAACGGGCATTACTGATCGCCGTGGAATTTATCGTTCCACCTTCGCGCGGGCTGGCAAAAGGTATAGGAAAGCTCTTTACCAAAGCCGGACAGAAAGCGGTTGTAAGGGGCGCATTTAAAGGCGCGAAAAAAGTCGGGGAGATTGTCCGAGGCAAAACACTCAAGTGCGCCAAAACAGCCTTTAAAGAAACCAAAGGATTAAAACGTTACTGGGCCAGTACGAAAAAATTCTTTAGCGGTGACCCGATTGATGTCACCACCGGGGCGCTGTTTGATCAACGTACCGATATTGAGCTGGGACAGACGCTGCCGCTGCTGTTTACCCGTAGCTGGTCACCGGGGTTGCGGGGATATCTGGGCGAGAACTGGTTCGACAACTTCTCAGAATGTGCCATTGTCACAGGAGACAGGATAGAAATCCTGACCACCGAAGGGGCTTCCCTGCATTTTGCCCTGCCACAAAGCGTTAACCACAGCATTAACCCGGAGCATCCCGACTTTACCTTAAGCCGGGAAAAGTCCGGCTTTGTTCTGGCAGAACGAAATAACCCGGTACGCAAATACTTCACCCGATTGGCGTCCACTGGGGAGAAAACGATACAGCGCTGGTTACTCACCGAACACCGTGACCACAATGGCAATGCCGTACGTTTTCAGCATAACGATGCACATCAACTGGAAAAAGTGACCCACAGCGATGGTTCGGAACTGAGGCTGTTCTACCGGGAAGAGGGCCTGCTGGAAGCGATCCATCGCACTGACAATGGGCTGAATGACGTGATGGCACGCTATGCCTATCATGACAATGGCTGGCTGGCAGAAGCGGACAGTACCCAGCAATTTCACCTGTTCTATGACTATAACGAACAGGGGCTGATTAGCCGCTGGTCAGATGGTGACCAGACTGCTGTTGATTATACCTATGATGCACAAGGTCGTTGTATCCACAGTATCGGCAGTGGCGGGTTCTACCCGGTGCAACTGACCTATGAACCGGGCATCACCCGTTCAACGACGCCACAAGGGCACACCACAAGCTGGCATTACAATGACCAACAACAGGTGACTCAGGTTGAAACCCCGTGTGGCCATATCACGCGTTATGAATATGATGAATGGGGTAACCTGCGCCACCAGATTTTACCGGAAGGGCAAACCCTGACGTTAGATTATCTGGCGGATACCGGGCTGGTGACCGCCTTTACTGATGCCACCGGTGCGGCATGGCAGTATCACTACGATGATTCAGACCGGCTTATCAGCATGACCGATCCGCTGGGACGAGTCTGGTGGCAGCAATATGACGATAATGGCAATGCGGAGTGCTTTATTGCACCGGATGGCAACAAAACCACGCTGACGCGCAATGAGTTCGGGCTGGTGATTGCGGCAGAGGACACAGAGGGATACAAACGGTCGTGGGAATATGACCCACAGAAACGGCTGACCAGACTGTTTGATGAAGAGCACCGCAGCCTGCGGCTGGGCTACGACAGCCATGACCGCTTGCAACGGCTGGCCTCGGGTGGCGGTGCACTGTGGCTTTGGGAATACGATCGCCATCATCGCGTATCTTTAAGCGATCGCCCGAACAACAGCCTGGAACGATTTCGCCATGACCGCCACGGCAACCTGACCGAGTGGACGGATGCCCGTGGCGTGCAATGGCATATCGAATACGGCCCGTTCGACCTGCCAGTAGGACGCATCGATGGGGAAGGCCACCGTTGGCAGTACCGTTATGACCCCGATAGCCTGCAATTACTGGAAGTCATTAATCCGCAGGGTGAAAGCTACCGTTATACACTGGATGCAGACGGACGGGTTATCACTGAAACCGATTATGCGGGCACGCAGTGGCACTATGCGTATGACGGTAACGGCAACTGTATTGAAAAACGGGATGCGTTGAGCAATATCACACGCTTTGAGTATGATGCTGCCAGCCGCATGACCGCCATGCACACCCCTGAAGGCACCACTACCTACTGTTACGATATTCTGGGGCGTTTACTAGAAATCGCGACTCCTGACAGTACACCGCTGACGTTCGAATATGATGATAAAGACCGCATCGTGAAAGAAACGCAGGTACACGGCGACATCCAGCGTGATTACCCGGATAATAAAACCGTGGCAAGAACACTGAAAACATCGGAGGATCAATGCTGGCAGGTAAAATCCGAAGCCAATAAGGTGGGTGAACTTCGGCGATTTAATCTCAACGGTGAACACACGCTCAAGATTGAGCGGGATGACGACGGCCATGAATGGCATCGCCAGTCAGATAAAGGTTTCATCCTGCGCCAAGAACATTCCCTGATGGGACAGCTGACTGCACAACGTGCCGGGCGTAACACTGAGTTTTTTGCCGCCCATGAAGTGGCAGATATTCCCCAGCCGACACTGGCTGGACTGGATAGGGAATATCGCTACGATGCGGCACTCAATCTGGTGGCCGCAAACGATGAGCGGCAATGGCTGCGTTATGTCGTGAACGGCAACGGGCAGGTCACCTCGGTCAGTGACGGTGAACACCTGCGCGAACACTATCAATATGATGCCTCCGGCTACCCTGCCCGCCGTTTTGACGGCCTCAATGAGATAGACGGGGAACGGCTGTACCAGAAAGGCCACCGCTTACGGCAGCTTGGGCAGCACCTGTTTGAATATGATGATGCGGGGCGGATGACCGCGATGCAGTTGTGGGAAGACGGTCACCGTCCACAACTGACCAAGTTTCGCTGGAACAGCCAGAACCAGCTTATTGGGGTACAAACCCCGGGCGGCCAGCAGTGGGCCTATCGTTATGATGCCTTCGGCCGGCGCACGGAAAAAGTGTGTGAGCGGGCGGGAATGCGTACCACCTATCTGTGGGATGGCGATGTTCCGGCGGAAATTCGCGAGTACCGGCACAACCGCTTGTACAGTATCCGCCATCTGGTGTTCGACGGCTGGCAGTTGCTGGCGCAGCAGGTGCAGTTCTTTAGCCTGAACCCGGAAAACCGGCATGAACTTATCGCCGGAAAAGTTCAGACGCAGTACGCGGTGTGTGCCCCGACCGGGGAGCCGCTGGCGTTGTTTGATGCCGCCGGACACCGGGTCTGGCGCCAGCCGCCGCAGAGCCTGTACGGGCTGCGCCTGGGGGTTCTGGGTGAAAATGCGGAACTGAATCCGGGGCTGCAATACGCCGGGCAGTGGCTGGATGAGGAGAGCGGGCTGGTCTATAATCGGTTCCGGTACTATTCACCAATAATCGGTATGTACCTGACGCCGGATCCCATTGGGCTAATGGGGGGAACTAATCCGTATGCCTACGTTCATAACCCCACAGGGCAGATCGACCCACTGGGATTAAATCCAAAAGATTTAATGCGGTACAAAGTTCGTGACACTATAAGCCCTCAACGAGGAGCGAGGGGAACAGCAATCAATAGAGCATGGGGGCAAGAAAGAGTTCTTGTTGAAGCAGGCGGTGGTTCTCGCAATTGGTCTGATGAAGAAATTAAAATAATCAAAGAGACGAAAAGTAATGGCAAATTGTCTTCCATCATGTCTCAGAGAGGATATACAGGACACCATATAAACAGTGTTAAGGGTAATGGTGCCTTGGGAGGAGCTTGGAAAGGAGACCCTAGAAATATTGTTTTTCTACAGAATGGTAAACACCCTAGTGGTATTGATGAACACTTATATAGTAATCAAGGACATAGGGGAGTTTATGAAAATTCAGGAAAAGGTCGCCTCATTGATAGAGAAGAAACAGCAAGACAATTGCAGTTGAAAAAATGTAAAGCTAAATAAATTCTACTATTCCAAGAGATTAACATGAATAAATTAGAAAAGGCGTTAAATGAACTAGTTAACGTTCATAACAAATTTAATCTTCAAGGCAAATTTGAAGAACGATACGGCATTGAGCAAGAATGGCCTGATTATATTAAAAAATCTGACGATATATTATTCTTGTTTGAAAAGTTTTCGCCTGTCGATATGGTAATAGAAACTGGTTTTACTCCAATCAAATTTTGTAATTTTGATGAAATAGAGGAGGCTCAATATGGCTATGGTTGGATAAAAAATCCAGATGGGATAATAAAAAATCCTAATTGGCCGGATAATAATTTAGTATTCATGGATGATATTGGTGGAGGAAAACCAATTATTGCTTTATTAGATAATCAAGATATACCTGTTTATGCTAATTATGATGCTGGAAAACCATTTAAAATATCTGATTCATTAGCTGATTTTTTCATCTCATTATCAAAACTAATAGAGATAGTATATGGTGAATTTGATATTTTTGAAATTTGTGATGAAGATGATGAATTGAAACCAGAGTTTGTTGAAATGATTGCCAAGGAAATTGAGCCATTAATAGGTTCAGATAATTTTGGGAATTTCTTTGACTATTTCTATGGTTAATAAGCGCACTTTCGCACAATAGCCATATTAAAAAGCCGGAAAGATCCTTGTGATCTTCCGGCTTTTTATCATCATCCTGCCTGATAATCCCCAATCAGTTCCCGCATTCGCAGCTTAATCTCACTGAGCTGGTCTTGCTGGCGTTGATACTGTTGCTTGATGGTGCAGGTGTCGTCGCTGTCAGGAATAAGCACCAGACAGCCGTCCATAATCTTGACGGTGAGTGTGCCGCCAATCTCGAATCCTGCCTGTTTAAGCCATCGTCCCGTTAAATTTATCGCGGGCCGGGGGTTCGGTCTGCCATTTTGCGGCACGTATCCCACAGTGTAATAACGTTCTGTTTTGGCGGCTTTATTTACCGCCCGGTTTTGCTTAGAATGCGCCTTAGCCATAGTCACTACTCCTAATAGTTGGTTATGGTCAGCGGGGTTAAGG
>NZ_JAQRFI010000037.1 GCF_028598805.1 Xenorhabdus yunnanensis
TTACAGCCAGCTTCGTCCTCACTGGTATAACAATGGGTTAACGCCCAATGAGTCAGAACGATTATTTTGGAAAAACGCTAAGCCAGTGACCAATTTTTGTTGACCACAACAAATGCTACCCATCCGTTGATAGCTTTGGCGGTCTTCTCGGCTGCAATCTTGCCAACGTTCTTCTTGGGCTTACCGTTGTTGTCCAGCTCACCCGGTGAGTGCCAATCATTGTCGGCGGCAAGTATGATTTTTGCTGTTGGCCACCGTTCTCTGACCTGTTCAGCAACAGCAGATAAATTCCCCTCATCCATCGCAGCCAGTACTAAGCCCTCATGCAATTGGCTGACCGTTAAGGCCGTTGCATAGCCCTCGGTAATGATGAACGTGTCAGACGTTCCGGTTATCTCAGATAAGGGAATAAAACTCCCCTTTTTCTGAGTACCGTAAACAAAGCGCTTTTGACTGTCTGGCATAATCGTTTGTGCGCCTGTTATCGTTCCGTCCAATGTTTGGGTCACCAGTAATAAAGAACCGTCTTTTAATAACCGCTGGTTGGGGCATTGCAGCCCCTTTTTAATCAGATACTGAGATTCGCCAATGACAGAAGTTGCGACCAATGCCGCAACACGTTCCATAATGGTTTTTACTGTACGGGGCTTTTCTTTGGCTAGCTTGGATTCTGGTAAAGGAAGCGCCAGCGCACCAGAAACCAATTTAGCCGCTTCAAAGATAGTGATCCCTTTAGTTCTTGCCACTAAATCCAGCCCGTCACCGTGATTCGGCTGGTCACACTGGCGACAATGCCAGTCACCGTTATTGTTATCATCAATAAAATGAAAACGATCAGTGCCGCCGCATATCGGGCAAGCACCATGCTTGCCTCTTGCCGGAACATCAATCCCACAGGTGGGTAATAAAAGTTGCCAGTGACTAGCGGCGGATTGTTTAACCGCTCGGATTACGTCAATCGGACGACTTTTCTGGTTATTCTTTCCTTGACTCATGATCACTCATCCTCGCCATTAACTGCTGCATAAAGCGAATAGTAGACTTCCTGATTGATGTCACAGGCCAGCGAAAGCAAATCATGTAATTCTTCCGAACAGTGTTGGCTGGCCTGCTCAAGAATGACCTCATATAAAGAGGTACATAAACCCGCCCGAAATGAAGCCTGACCTAATGGATCGGATTTCCTGTATACAATGCAATTTAATAATTTATTCATCGGTGGCTGCGGAGCATGTTTCAACAGGGCGCGGTAAACTTCCCGATGAATATCGCCCGCCAGCGCAATCAGATTATTTAAGTTAGTTTCGCATTCATCTTTAGCTTTTTTGGTAATGAACGTGAAAAGTGAAATACCCAAACCTGCACGATATAGCGCCTGTTTTAGTGAGATAGGTTTATTACTCATTGTATGCCCCCTGACGTAATACGAAGATCAAGGGGGACATATCAGCCAGCCGCTGAGTGCCGGATGCAATTAAGAATGTAAATTTAAGGCGAGTTTGGTTAGACTGTGTATCAGCCATAGCATTAGCTCCGATAATGTTGTGGTTAAACGCCCTACATGTGTTGCGATCACTGTGGGGCGTTGTTCTATTAGGCTCTACCGTGGTAAGGTGTGTACCTAATGTATATAATACTATTCTGATAGGTACACACATGTCAACAGTCAAAAGAGATAAAAGCCCTAAGGGTGAAGGCAAAGCTCCGGCTTTCCAAATACGTATGCAGCCTGAATTTAAGAAACAATTATCAGAATTAGCCAAAAATGAAGGCATGAGTCTGGGAAACTGGTTTAAGGATCTAGCCCGTAAGGAATTACAATCACGGGGAATTGAACCCAAAGGCTGAACCGCCCAGAAATAAACCCAGTTATTGATTAATCCTCTCAAAGAAGAAATTATCTCAAATTGGTGACTCCTTAAACAAAAGGAGTCCTTATAGTTAATAGCCGCCATCACATCCCTTTATCCCAAAAAATCAGACTATTTTTAGAGTGAGTTAGGCCGCTGCCAATTAAGGCAGTTAATTTTTCCATCACGCTATTATTTAATTAGTGGCTTTGCGGCTATACGGGTTATTTATATTTTCTACTGTGGGCGGATTGCGTACCCAATGGAGCAGGTCACTAAGTAGCCAAGCACAAGAATTGCGGCCTAATGGCTTACGGGCAGGGAAACGGCCTTCATTTTCCAATTTCCATGCTGACGTTCTGGAAATAGAGGTGATGTGCTGACGTTCCTTTTCACGTATCAGACGATCATAAGGTTCGCCATACTCGGAAAGAATAGCACGGCGTTCTTCAGGTGTAGGAATGCTGTATTGGATAGTCATGTTACCCTCACTGTTTAATTGTTTTTGTGAGGGTATTTTACTTAAAGGGAATCATTACAGAAGAAAGCAACTTTGTTACGTATATATTACAATTGCCCTGCTTATCATCAAATCAAATACCCATTACTGAGCTGATTTTAATATAACCACATTCTCATAATTACCTGCCAACACATCCAGCCGCTCACACCACTTGTTTAAAGCGTCTAGCTTCTCTGGTAGGTATTGGCTCCTGTTATAAATTGCCATTACTCCCGGCAAAGAGTGTCCTAATAGCTGCTCAACAATATGAGGTGCTATTCCCATATCATTTAACTTCGTCGCAAATGTTCGTCTTAAATCGTGTAACGTCCATGCTTCGGAATGTTCAAATCTTTTCCATAAGTTACGACCAAATTGAGAAATAACTTCTGGCTTTTTCAATTCGCCTAATAAATAGCCGCTATTTTTATTCAGATTATATAATTCAGTTATAAACTCCCTGATATAAATAGGGATTGGACGAATTATTTTTTCATCTGTTTTCGTGTGCTCTCTTGGTACTGTCCAAAACCAATTATCAAAATCCCATTCTTTCCATTCTGATAATCTGGCCTCATGGGAACGGCAGCCAAAAATAACCAGTGCTCTCAGTAAATAGTTATAATAGGGAATATGCTTATCTTCGTTTATCGATTCCCATAATTGCCCTAGTTCTTTATCAGTTAATACCCTATCTCTCTTATTTTGCTTTTTACCAACATCAGGAATAGTTAAATCATCAAGAGCATTACTTATTGCATATCTTCTAACCCTGCAAAATTTCAATGCCTGCTTACACATTTGAAATATATAGCCAGTAGCTACAGGGGATTCGTTTCTCGCACGGTCAAAACACTTTAGCCAATAACGAGTTTCACAATCACTTAAAGCCATCTCACCTATATAGGGGTAAATGTGTTTCTCAAGCTGCGCTATATGACGAATAACATTAACTCTGTTATCTCTGGCATAATTGTCAATCCAGTACTCCAAAGCATCTCGAACTGTGACGGGTTTAAGCGATTCTTGAAGCTCAAGATTTAATTGTAATTTTGGATCTTTTCCTAATGCTAACCAGTTACGGCATTTATCTCGTAGCTCTCTAGCTGCCTTTAGACTCATATCGGGATAGCGCCCTAACGTTAAACGGTTTAATTTCTTACCATCCAGCCTGTATGTAAAAACCCAGCTAACGCCACCGATTACAGATACTTTAGCACTAAGCCCCGCGCCATCTGCTACAAACTCAATTTTGGCACTGGTTTTCCATAAAGCACCTTAACCTTTTTATCACTTAGCTTATTCAGTTCATTAGCCATGATCACCCAAAATATTTATACAAATGTTTATACAAATGTTTATACACAGTTTGTTGTAAAAGTGGGTAAACGTCAATAAACACTGAAACAATATACAGTATATAATTTAATTATCACTTTGATTTTATTTGAATTTAAAACAATACTTGATAGCATGAGAACTTAAAAACTGAAAATACGGCATGAACTGATCCTAGTCTTAGATCATGTTGATATTAAAGCACTTTCTCTTTTTGAGGGGGTGCTTTTTTTGTTTCTGAGTACCCGATCGAATACTCCACGTAAAAATCCTCAGCATAGAAAGTTATTGGAAAACATAGAGACAAACAAAGGGTGAAAACAGAAGGAATTAGTGGGGTAGCGATAATATTGGTGGAATGCCAGTCGTTGCGAATATTTATCATTCCTACTACCTCTTCCACTGAGACCTAAACCCTTGTCTCCTGACGAATAAAGCCATTCTGTTGGTAAAACTCCAATGTATCTTGCTCCCGTGCATAACGCAGGCTGTAGAGAGAATGACGGCCTTTTAAACCGATTTTTATCGTATGTGTTCGCTAATAGTTCATAGTCTGTTTGAGATCCGGTTTATCAATCAACCTGCTGCCACGTTGTTCTGTAATTGTAACCGTCTGCTCTACAGCCTCTTTCCCAACAGCAACATTCAATACACGGGTTTGTCTTGGCCGACCGCCTTTTGTACCAAAAACAATATGAAGTTTCGTCTCTGGTTGCTCTAACTACTTCCGCCAACTTTTCAACGAAGCACTACATTACACCACTCCCTGAAAACGCAAACTCATCAAGTGGGCAAGTTTCAGTGTGACTGCAAATCCTTCATCACGTCCAAGTCCTTTTTGATAAACAACCTGAAACATTACCATCTGCTTAACTTCAGAGAGCACTTTTGTAATATTCGAAGTATAACTTTGCCTGATATTAACATCATTAATTACATCAGCAAAAATCCAAAAGAAGCTCCTCTAATGCTGCAACAGCTTTATCTAAAATAGGATAATCTTGTTTTCCTGCAAATGTTTCTTTAACCACTTCATATGTCATGATTTCACCCAATAATTTTTCTTAAAAAAATTCCTGTTATTGATGTAAACATAACCTTATTTTGTTGATTAAATTCACCATTAAGAACCGAACCATCATCAAGCATAACAAGGCATTTAATACCTCAATAGTCAATTTTTAGTAGCTTAAAAACCTCACCATAGTTAATTTTAGCATTTCTAAATTTATCATTGTGATTAATATAAAAATTCCTTTTGAAACCTAAATAATATATTAAATAACCTTCATCAACCGCTTTTCTAAATGGAGGTAAAAATGAGCATATTAAACTCCTATTTTTACATTGATTTATATCCTTCGTCTTTCAAGTTGCCTCTTTATCGGCTGCGCTCATTCATCCCCGGTCACATAGTTATCTATGCTACCGGAGATTTGATCCCTTGCCACCGCGACCCACCTTGAAATTCTTTGGGCATATTTATTAATTACATCATATTAAATAATCTAGACAATTCCCCAGATAGATCGCGGTTAAGTATACTACGCTGGTAATAGTTATCCCATAATGTTTCATTTAAAACCCAAGGTGGATAAATAGGTTTTTGATTCAACCAAAATTGTATTTTGCTAGCGACTTTTTTACTATTTCTGTTTCTGTAAATCCACCTCAATTCTTTTGCAGTTATAGAATCCTTTGTTTTACTTACGACTTCTTCTATATTTATTCCATCAAGTATGAAATGTATATGCATATTCGGAGTCAGTGGGTAATTGCTCATAGATACCCATGATAATCCCCCTTTACATTTCCTTCCTATAGTTACATTTTTATTATCTATATTTTCATCAAGCACAGTATGATATTTATCGTGTTTTTTAAGATAAGAATAGAAACTTTCCTTATATTCTTTGTATCCCTCAAAAGCAACAACATTAAGATAACGTCTGTATTCATATGCCTGATTATTGCGTTGTAGTGAGGGAGCTACTTTCCTATTTTTCATTGAATTATTAAAATTATCTAAAAAAGATATCATTTCCCTTTCTTCAGACGGAATTAAATAATAATTAATCATTGGCGGTTTAAAGAATTCTTGTCCAGAAGTAGATTTATCAAGTTTACGTTTAACAATTTTGAATTTATCAATATCCCTAATATAAGATTCTCTTCCCTTAGCCAAACCATATATCAGGTCACCCTCAAAAAACTCATTTCTAAAAGGAGGAACGAATGGCATATATCACTCTCTTATTTGACACAAAAACAAGTAACACATTATAATCCCGATTATTAAAATAAATGTAATTTTTTATATAGTTATCAAAATAATTAAATATAGAAAATATATTTTATTCGAAAATTAACAATGAATTTTCTTACATAATATCTTCAATATATTGCCATAATTCCCGGCAAAGTATGGCCTAAGAGCTGTTCCATGATATGTGGTGCCACACCTAATTCATTCAGTTTTGTTGCAAAGGTTCATCTTAGATCATGTAGCGTCCATTTTTCATCATGCCCTAATCTTTTCCATATATTACGCCCTGCTTCCGGCGTTTTTGATTCTCCTAACGGATTGGAAATACCTTTGAACCATCACGATATGGCTCGAAATATCACTAATTTTCACCTCCTACACTGGAGTGTGTCATTTTCCCCGTACGTCTAGGAAGTCACCGTGCTGCATTGCTATGACACGAGCAGAGACACAGGTTCATAAACAAATTCACCGTTTTCGACTGGAAACCCCAACGGAAACACTGAGCACTATTTTGCCACTGCTTGCATCATTGCAAGTGCATAGTCTCCCCAACATTAATTTATTAAAATTTTTAGCCTAATCAAATCTCGTTTGGCATCCACAAAAAACAAATCAAATAACGTGCTATAAAAATACATATATGTATGTATTTTGCGATTTAAAATCTCTCAGAGAGAAATCACCTCGTTATCGGCTTATACAGCAAAAAACTCCCTCAATTTGATGATTATTCATAGATAAATCGAAAAATAAAAAAATATATCGCTTTTCAAAAAGTACCCAAGCCGAGCCACAAAAAACACATCTGATTGTTTTTATTTAAAAAAATATAAAAAATCACCCTTTATCAAACGAGATATCTTCTTTGTTTTAAAAATATCGTAAGTACGAATGAACTCCAATTTTGGATAAATTAAAAGTCTATTTAGTAGAAAAGGTAACAATAAGTAATATTTTTAATGAAAACTTAGTAAATCAATCACAATAATCAACTAAAATGTTTAAATGTTTTTATATAAGCCAAATCAATAAAATCTTATTAAAAAAACAAAACATTTTATATCAAACTGTTAAGTTTGGATTTATAATCCACTTGGTGGCTATTAAGTAGAATTAAATTTTATATATGTATTGTATTTTGTGTATTAGTTCTGATTTATTTTATAATACTTGAATGCCATCAAGTAGTATTTTTTCACCATTAATACTACTGAAACGCAACAAAATATGTGGATAACAAAAAAAATTCATATATTATAATTAGTTAAATGAAATGATTTTCATTGTGTAATGAAATTTGACTTAGGTTATATTATGTAGGATTATGTGTACAGTTTGATATATTTTGTCCAGTTTATAATCGAAAAAAATTACCAATAAGAATAAAACATGTCAATTAATATGAGATTAGGTAGATATTTATTATTTTTTGCATATTTATCTTATTAAGTTATTTAAAAATCATTACAAATCAACAAAATAACTTATGTAAAATTACATAAAATACCATAAGGTAAAAAATAGGAGAATATTAGTTATCTCTCATGCAAGGAGAACAGAAATCCTGTTTAAGCTGCATCGGTAGTGCAGTCGAAAAAATATGTAGAGGTAGCGACAAAACAGAAAAATGTAATTCATATCATGGAAGAACATTCCTTGCTTCGATAACGGACTGTTTTTTTTACAAAAATGTTAATAAAAAAATCATGTCATTACAAAAAAAAGACGCATATCAGAAAACAAAACGGCGAATCAGGTGGTAACAATAGGCATACCGTGAACGGTAATAAATCCTTCAAGGCAAGCTCTATTTTACGAGCAACTGGCGGAGCGAAAATCCAACTAATTTCAAACCCCAGCAAGTCTCCTTGATGACGCCATAACTTACTGATTAAAAAAGGATAAGATATGGAAGATGCAAATCTATTAGTCGGGAAACGTATTTGCACCAAAAGAAAAGAGCAAGGTATCACCGCAACAGCATTAGCAAAACAAATTGGCATCAGTCAACAGCAACTTTCACGTTACGAAAGAGGGACGAATCGAATTAACTTAACCCATCTTGTTCGTATTGCCAGAATATTAGACACTTCAATTAGTTGGTTTTTTCTGGATTGCATGGAAAGCAAAAAAGAGGACAGTACTGTTAATAAACTCACGGATCAATTTACTCCCATTGCTGAAACAACTATAGGGAAAAATGGTTGTTAAATGGGACAAGGTAAATTCGTCAGAAGCCTATTGTGTCACTGATTTCAATTATCCAATCCAGGCTTCTGACTCTTGTCAAATATCATTGTAAATTGTGCATTTCATTATCGGGTGTGCTCCATTATATCAGCGATATCGACAATAAATCGCTTAATGGTCATCAGCTCCTCCGCCGAGTAGTTTTCCAATAGTTTCAACCAACTTGCTTCTGCTATTATTCTCCCCAATAGGCATTTCTGACCGCTTCATTGGCTGGCAATGCCTTGCCTGTATCACCCAAAGCAATATGGTCATTTTCGAGCACATAACCACGATCAGCTAGTTTCAGCACCTGATTCGCATTTTGTTCAATCAGAAAGATAGACTGAAAAATCAAAATATTTCAAAAAAAACAGCATATTATTCAGCGAGAAATAGCCCAAAACGCTGCAATATTATGTGCTGTTACCTGCAAGTTATCAGCGCCATTGGCAAGGGCATCTGACAGGGAGCAAGCCTCCGGTATGACGGAAAAGACTGCATCCAACCCATGTTGATGCACAATGTGATAGTCCCGGCTCATTCCCCCAACTAACGCAATGGTGGGAATACCAAATTTTTTCGCAACACAGGCAACACCAATGGGAGTTTTACCGTGTATGGTCTGGCTATCTATGTGGCCTTCCCCCGTAATGACCAGATCCGCGCCCTGAATGGCTTCTTCCAGCTTCAAGATATCGATAACAATCTCAACGCCTGACTGCAATTTCGCTCCCAAGCATCCCAATAAAGAAGCGCCTATTCCTCCCGCCGCACCTGCACCAGCGGCATTAATCACACTTTTCCCCATTAAGGATTCCACTTTCATTCCATAGTGATGCAATGCAGAATCCAGCGATTTAACCATCTCCGGTGTCGCTCCTTTTTGTGGTCCAAATACCACTGATGCACCCTGTTCACCACATAATGGGTTATTCACATCACAAGCCACGGTGAGTTCAATTTTCCTGAGACGTGAATCCAGATTCGTTAAGTCGATGCTTTCCAGCCGAGTTAATGCCGCGCCGCCAAATGACAGAATACGACCGTCATAATCCAATAAATTCGCTCCCAGTGCCTGCATCATACCTGCGCCACCATCGTTGGTTGCACTGCCTCCAATGCCTAAGATCAGTTTGCTCGCGCCATGTTCCAACGCAGCCAGAATCAGCTCTCCCGTCCCATAACTCGTTGTTACCAGAGGGTTACGCTGTTCTATCGGCACCAAATGCAAACCAGAGGCCGCCGCCATTTCAATTACTGCGGTTTTCCCGTCTCCAAGCAGGCCAAAAAATGCCTCAACAGGCTGCCCCAAAGGATCGGTAACAGTACATACGATGCATTTTCCTCCTGTGGTGGCGACCAATGATTCTACTGTCCCTTCTCCACCATCTGCCATGGGCAACTTGATATAGTCTGCTTGTGGATAAACTTCCTTAAAACCCCGCTCTATCGCCTGTGCCACTTGCAAGGCACTCAGGCTTTCCTTAAATGAATCAGGGGCAATCACAATTTTCATAATCAATTTCCTCGGCTCTCTGACACATATTTTCTGGCATCCCTAACCAGCAAAGCCAAATACTCCAAATTCATCGTACTTTTTATCGGGAAGCGCGACACGAATCTGTACCACTACAATCTTCAAAAGAAGTAATCCGTGTCGCAGTATCCGTAGGCCACCTGCTTAATGACTTTGATCCGGTTGTTCATCCTCTAAAACGCTTTAATCATGATCATTGTCCGATTACGGGCTACCAATTTCTCGTGACACAAGGGCATCATGCTCTTCACTGCTTATTGCTAATATGAAGCCTGTTGGGATTAAAGCAGGACAGACAAAGCACTACTGTTGCTAGGATTAGGCAATAAGCGATAATCGGCCAGGAAGTTGTGCTGGATAAAAGTGTAATGGCGAGTGTTCCGACGCTCCCTAACAATAGCCCTCCCAAACAAAAGTAAACTGCTGTAGCAGTCCCTGCTATATGATCGCAACCTCGAAGCGCACCATTAGGTGCCACAGAAACCGCAGTAGCAATACCAACACCGACAAGCCACATTGGGGCGATGAAGCCAAATACCGACTTAGGCATGAGTGTCTCTCCAACAGCCAGCAACAGTGCTCCTGCTATCAGGCAGCACATTCCTGCCCGTAACATGTTCAGGCTTCCCCACCGGGTAATCAGACTTCCCACGATTCGCGAAGTAACTATCATTGCGACGGCCACTGTTGCAAATAGCAAGCTGAAGTTAAGCTGCGATAACCCTTGTCGGCCCATCATTAGCCAAGGAGCTGTTGAAAAAAAGACGAAGAAACTACCCATTCCTGCACTGTAGCAGAGCGTATACAGCCAGAAATGCAGGCGTTTTACTGGAAAAAGTAACTGCGACCACTGAAAGTCTGCCGTCCGTTGCCATCGGGTCTCTGGCCAAAGTCGCCAGGCTACAATAACAGCTACTGTCATTGCGCTCCCTAGCAAACCAAAGATTGCACGCCACCCCAACCAAGTATCAACCAACACCCCTAGCAGTGGGCCTACTGCTGGAACCATAGCAAGCATAGAGCTAAGTAAGCCATAGATGATGTTGCTTTCCTTACGACCCGAATAGATATCGCGTATAGTCGCGAAAGTGGTTACGAGGCATGCTGAAGCACCACAGGCTTGAATAACCCGGAAACTCAGAAAAACTTCTGGCGATGAAGCTACCGTCAGGCCGAATGAAGCCACAATGTAAGCAACCCCACCACTAAGTAAAACAGGGCGACGACCAAACCGATCTGACAGCGGGCCGAATAGAAGCTGACCGGCTCCTAACAAAACCAAGTATGCCGTCAACGTTAGCTGGATCGTCCCCGCTCCTGCACCAAGTACATCGGCTATAAAAGGCACTACGGGTAGATACATATCCATGCCCAGTGATGCCAGTAAATCGAAAGGTGATAACAGTAATATTGTGGCGGTAAGAGAATATTGCCAAGAAAAATCTTTTGAGTGCACGAGTCCATCTCCTCAAATTAAGGATTTGGCGGCGATCTCGTAAGTTATGTAATTCCTGAGAACGCCGCAACAACCGAAAAACTATGGTTGCTGCGGCTTATTTATCTACTCTTTTGGTAGTGCTCATATGCGGGTTTTACCTCATGAATGAATCCATATCGTAACAACCTTCACACTAAGATGCGAAGAACCTAAAAAAAGCGATAAAACAAATTATCGCTTTTTTTAATCTAGCAAGTTTTACTCAACTAATTATATGTAACTAAATGGCGTGCAACTAAATTGACATGCCATTAATAAGTCTAAGAGTTTACGCCTCAATAGCCAGTCGCAACTTTTTCATTGCATTTTTTTCTAGCTGTCGAACACGCTCGGCAGATACACCATATTTATCTGCCAATTCTTGCAAAGTAGTTTTGTTGTCATCATCCAACCAACGGGAACGAATGATGTCTTGGCTACGTTCATCCAGTCCTTCCATCGCCACAGAAAGTTTATCCGCAGCGTGGCTTTCCCAGTTATCTTCTTCAATGCCATCGGCAAAGTCAGAAGCTTTATCTTGCAAATACAGCACCGGAGCCACAGGATGGCTATCATGATTATCATCATCAGAGGACATATCGAATGCCATATCCTGTGCTGACATGCGAGATTCCATCTCTCGGACATCTTTGCTGGTCACACCTAATTCTTTGGCGACCAGATCAACTTCATCCTGATTGAACCATCCCAGACGTTGTTTAGCCTTGCGTAAGTTAAAGAACAGCTTGCGCTGAGCTTTTGTTGTTGCAACTTTCACAATACGCCAATTACGCAATACATATTCATGGATTTCTGCCTTAATCCAGTGAACCGCAAAAGAAACCAGACGCACGCCTACTTCTGGATTAAATCGACGAACCGCTTTCATCAGGCCAATATTGCCTTCCTGAATTAAATCCGCTTGCGGCAGACCATAACCGGCATAACTGCGGGCAACATGAACAACGAAGCGCAGGTGAGAAAGAATCAGCTTTTTCGCTGCATCCAGATCTCCCTGGTAATGCAGCCTTTCTGCCAGTTCCCTCTCTTCCTCTGCGGAAAGCATAGGATAAGCATTGGAGGCACGGATGTATCCTTCCAAACTACCTTGTGGAACTAATGCCAAAGTTTGCATTTCTTTTGTCATTCAAATTCTCTCAAAATTAGATCCAAATTGATGGCTTTCAGATTTGCCTGAATTAACCAATGAGATTTATTCAAGTCAAAGATACGTCTATTTTACCACCGTAGAGATCATATTCAAATCATCTCAATTGTGTGAATATCAGCACAAAGCCATAACTGTGAGTTAGGCAACGATTAAGCCTAAAAGTTCACTATCAGGCCTTGCAAGCGCCTTTATTCTGGCTTAAAACGACGCAAATGCTGAATTGTCGCAAACCATGCAGCAATCCAACCAATCATACCCGAAATAAGCACTAATAAGAGAGCTTCATCCCACCCCAAACCATACAGCCTAAAGCTTGTTCCAAAGACACTCGCTACTTCCGTAACCACATCGGAAAGCTTCCACACCAACAAAGAGGAAAGGATTAGCGAGAATATTGCCCCTAAAATCCCCAATAAGGCTCCACCATTAAGGAAAGGGCGCAGAATAAAACCATCTGTTGCCCCAATCAGCTTCATGACGTTAATCGTCTCACGTCGGCTAAAGATACTCAGCCGGACACTGTTACCAATGACCAAGAGCAATGCAACTACCATCAAAATACTTATCACAGCGGCAATTCTGCCAACAAGGGCGGTCAAGGCAGTCAAGCGGGAAAACCAGCTATCATCCATCCTGACTTCTTCAATACCTTTAATCTGCGCGACCTGATCTCGTAATGTCGTTAGTGTCTGAGTACTTTGGAAATTCAATTTGGGAGAAACGATAGCGACCGCCGGAAGAGGATTTTCCTCCAGCAGTTCCAGTGCACTGGCAAACCCCGACCAAGCACGGAATTCGTTTACGGCTTCTTCGCGGGAAAGATAATTCACCGATTTCACGCCATCCATGCCTTTCAACTGATCAATCACCTGTTTGGCGCTATTGTCATTCAGTGATTTATCCAAATAGACTGTGAGTTGTGGGACGGGATACCACTGTATCACTGCTTGGTTGACGTTTTTCCAAACAATATAAAACACACTCGGCAAGGTCAGGGAAATGGCTATCACCATAACGGTCAGCAATGTTGCCAACGGTTGGCCAAACATATCAGACAGAGTGCTTTTCCATGCATAACGCCACTGTACACGCCACCCTCCTTTCAATGATTTGGACTTGGGTGTCTGAGACTGTGTTTTTTTCGCTGAATGACGGACATGCTTAACCATGCTGTCCTCCTTGCATGCGTCCCTGATTCAGGATCAAGGTACGATAATTTCTTCGTTCAATATTTCTTCGTTCAATAAGAGCGATATCATGGGTAGCCGTCAAAACCGTCACACCAACCCGGTTAAATTCTTCAAACAGACGCATGATCCCCTCTGATAATTCCCCATCCAAATTTCCCGTCGGTTCATCCGCCAACAGTACGGTTGGCTTATTCACCACTGCGCGAGCGATCCCAACACGCTGTTGTTCTCCTCCAGAAAGCTGAATGGGGAAATTTTTCGCTTTGTCCAGTAAGCCGACCTTATCCAACGCCGCAGATACTCGTCGACGAATATCTTCAGTGCTTGCCCCTGAGATAATCAGTGGCATAGCAACGTTTTCGTATACCGTGCGATCCAAAAGCAGGTGATGATCCTGAAAAATCATGCCGATCTGACGACGCAGAAAAGGGATCTCCCGGGGTTTTAGTCGGCTGATGTCATGACCAGAAAACCAAATATGGCCTGCACTGGGGCGTTCGATACCACAGATAAGTTTCAAAAGTGTACTTTTACCGGCCCCTGAGTGACCGGTTAAAAATGCCATTTCTCCTGGAAGTAGATGAAAATCCACTCCTTGCAACGCCTGCCGACCTCCAAGATAGGCTTTACTGACCTGTTCAAAGCGAATCATTAATAGTTAATCCTCTCGGGCAAAAAGAGCCTCAATAAAATCGTCTGCCTTAAATGGACGGAGATCTTCAATTCCTTCACCCACGCCAATGTAGCGGATTGGGATCTCAAATTGATCGGCAATAGCGAAGATAACTCCCCCTTTCGCAGTACCATCCAGTTTTGTCAGTGAAATACCCGTCAATCCCACAGCTTCATGGAATAGTTTAGCCTGACTTACAGCATTCTGACCTGTACTTGCATCCAGAGTCAGCATAATTTCATGAGGCGCTTCTTCGTCCAGTTTTTTCATCACCCGAACGATTTTTTTCAGTTCTTCCATCAGATGGGATTTGTTCTGCAAGCGCCCTGCGGTATCCGCAATCAGGATATCAACGCCTTTGGCCTTGGCTGACTGAATGGCATCAAAAATCACTGAGGCCGGATCTGCGCCCGTATGTTGGGCAACCACAGGAATTTTGTTGCGATCGCCCCAAACCTGTAACTGCTCTACCGCTGCTGCACGGAAGGTATCCCCGGCCGCCAGCATGACTGATTTGCCCTGAGACTGATATTGGCGCGCCAATTTACCAATAGTGGTCGTTTTGCCAACGCCATTCACTCCCACCATCAAAATGACATAAGGTGATTTGCCTTCAATTTCCAGTGGCTTATCAACTTTCGCCAAAATGTCTGACATCTCTTCTTTCAGTTTAGAGTAAAGCGCTTCCGCATCTTTCAGCTCTTTGCGGCTGGCGTGAGCTGTCAGGTTAGTAATGATCTTACGGGTAGTTTCGACACCCACATCCGCAATCAGTAACTGCTCTTCCAGTTCTTCAAACAGATCATCATCAATTTTCTTACCACGGAATAGCCCTAAGAAACCGGAGCCAAGATTTTGACGGGTTTTAACTAAGCTACGTTTCAGACGAGCAAAAAAACCTTCTTTAGTTGGTCGTTCTTGTTCCTTCGGTAATGCTGCTTGTTCTTCCGCCAGACGCTGCTGCTCGGCTTCTTCGGCGGCACGGCAGGCTGCTTCTTCCACTAAACGCTGCTGCTCGGCTTCTTCGGCAGCATGACGGATTGCTTCTTCCGCTAAGCGTTGCTGTTCGGCTTCTTCGGCCGCATGGCGAGCCGCTTCTTCCGCCAGACGCTGCTGTTCGGCTTCTTCGGCGGCACGGCAGGCTGCTTCTTCCACTAAACGCTGCTGCTCGGCTTCTTCGGCGGCACGGCGGGCTGCTTCTTCCACTAAACGTTGCTGCTCGGCTTCTTCGGCGGCACGACAGGCCGCTTCTTCCGCCAAACGCAGCTGCTCAGCTTCTTCCGCAGCACGACAGGCCGCTTCTTCCGCCAAACGCAGCTGCTCAGCTTCTTCCGCAGCTATTCTTTCTTGTTCAGCTTGTTCCTCTTGCTGCTTCTTATCTTGACGACCAAGTCCGAACCAAGAGAAGAAACCTTTTTTTTGCTCTTTTGCCATCGGCCACTACACTCCTCGCGGTTAATTATGGCGTTATAACAGCCTATCCCATGATACTTTCATCTTTCAAACCACAGCGCTGTTGGCTTAATGACAACCAGAAATCTATTAGATATATGCTGTTTTATCTACTGGGACAGGTTCTAACGGTGATAAAATCCAGTCTAACATTTTCATCACACCACAACACATATCTATAGCGGATTTCATGGTAAATTAATCAATGGATTTCTTCATTTTCACTCACTTTTTGTCTCCGCCAGATATTATTTAATAGCATCGGATGACAAATGCTTAAGTTATGTAAATTATGACCAAAAAACCACAACGCGCGTCTTTAGGGCAAATTCGTATTATTGGCGGAAAATGGCGTGGGAGAAAATTGCCGGTTCCTGATAGTGACGGCCTGCGCCCAACAACAGATCGCGTCCGCGAGACTCTGTTTAACTGGCTGATGCCAATAATTCAAGAATCTCGTTGCCTGGATTGTTTTTCCGGCAGCGGCGCTCTTGGATTTGAGGCTTTGTCACGTTATGCAAGTCACGCTACCTTAATTGAATATGATCACAATGTGGCGAAACAACTATCGGTTAACCTAGCCTCACTGAAAGCTGAAAATGCCGATGTGATACAAGGTAGTGCACTACAATACCTCAACGAATCCCTTAATGGCACAGGAACAGGAACACCGTATGATGTGGTTTTCCTCGATCCTCCATTCCGTAAAGGAATGCTGGCTGAAACAATCAATTTATTGGAAGCCAATGGCTGGCTGGCAGAAGAAAGCTGGATTTATGTTGAGGCAGAAGCAGAATCTGCGGCAACAGAAGTTCCTCCAAACTGGAAACTGCATCGGGAAAAAATCGCTGGACAAGTTGCTTACCGGTTATATATTCGCCATCAGTAAATATGGTGTCTGAACAGTTTAAACATAATTTCGGAGTTAATGATGTTTATTCAATTAGGAAGAGTAATCATGATCTTGGTTTGGGGCATCATGATCTTCAATTTGCTTCATCCATTCCCTAATCCATTGAAATATTTCATGGATATTGCAATGGTCTTTACAATAATCATGCATGCTTTTCAATTGATTATGCTGAAAAGCTCCCAGCCTAAAGATCAAAAACTGTCTGCTTTTTTCCAAGCCAAAATCTTCTTTTTCGGCGTTTTTGAGCTATTGGCTTGGCAGAAAAAACAACAAAAAGAGAAAGAAGGGGAGAAAAAGTAACTTCCCGTACCAAATGTTCCATTTTGTCTTCTTCCTATTGGAGACAAACCAAAAATCGTTGATGAGTAATTATGCTAATTACTCATTGACGTTCTTTGTTTTTGATAATAAAAAGTTATTTGTTCGTTAATAAAGATAAATCAAGATACTCTCCGTACCAATCCCATCAAAAATAAAATTGCCTGATAAAAAGGGCGTTAAACATATAGGAAAGGAAAAATATGAGTTGGCCATTTCTTGCTGTGTTTTTCTCTGGATGGTTATATATTGATGCCGTCTATCGTGGCACCAACTGGCAGCAATGGGTTTTCCGCCCTGTCACTATGTTGCTCCTGTTATTATGGGCTTGGCAGGCACCCAATCTTGAAGTTTCAGGTTACTTCATCATTGCAGGTCTTGTTACTGCATTGCTCTCTGATTCACTCCGCATGCTCCCCAGTAAATATTTACTCATCTCATTCATCGCGCTATTTCTGAGTTATTTGTTATACACCATCAGTTTTGCTTTACATATGGGCTTCAATTTCTTCTTCCCACTCCCTTTGATCTTGCTGGTCGTAGGCATTGTGGTCATGCTAACAATCTGGACTCGTCTGGATCATATGCGTTGGCGGGTGGTAGATAGTTTCGTTATGGCGCTGCTAATGGTTTGGGTTGCCGGAGAACAATATTTTTCATTCAGCAATGCAAGCCGGTTTTCTATTATGGCTGGAGCTATCCTGCTACTCCTTGCACATAGCATCAATATCATTGCTCATTATCGTTTCCCTTTTAAACTGTCAAAAGCGATTGTTGCTGCCTGTGGTTTTATCGGACATTTTTTAATTATTCGTTCATTGTTCCTGTGATTGCTTGCTCTTATCGGGCAAAAGCTTAAAACGCAGATAACATAAAGAGGGAGGAAGTTGATGATGAGAATCCACCTTAAATAGCACAATTCATCAAAAGAATTCCTCTTATTAGATTTGACTCTGGAGTGAACTCCAGAGTGTAGAGTTAATCTAAACTAATTTGCATTAACTCTATCTAAGAGGTCGCCTATGTTATCCACTTCCCAAAAACATAAGCAATCACAGCACAGTTCTTTGCCTTCCCAAAAGGAAGAACATCAAGATGCCGCCAATGATGTTAGTGAGCATTCACATCAATGTCATGAACACAATCACGACCATTCGCATAGCTCTCATGAACATTCTTATGAAAATAGCTCTCATGAACATAGCGGCGCACACTGTTCACACGATCATGCACATACTGTACAGGATAACGCTCCCCCTGAATTAACTGCGAGACAGCGTTTTAATTGGATCATCCAAGGCATGGATTGCCCAAGCTGTGCAGGAAAGATCGAAAATGCTGTGAAAAAACTACCGGAAGCCAAGCAGGTCAAGGTTCTATTCACAACAGAGAAACTGGTTGTTGACGCTGATATTGATATTCGCGCCTCCGTCGAGCAAGCGGTAAAACAGGCTGGCTTTGAAATCAAAGAGACGGATTCAACATCTAAACTGCCTCCGGCGGTCAATCACTGGAAAACATTCTCCCCAATTCTTATTCTGACTGCTTTGATGTTTGTCAGTTGGGGAATATCAAAGGTCAATGTTCCCGCAGGGCAGATCGCTTTCATCATTACTACGCTAATCGGGTTATATCCGGTCGCGACTAAAGCCATCAAACTGATTCGTTCTGGCACTCCTTTCGCCATTGAAACTTTGATGAGTGTTGCTGCTATTGGTGCCTTGTTTATTGATGCCACCGCAGAAGCCGCGATGGTTATTCTTCTGTTCAAATTAGGGGAAATACTGGAATCCTACGCCGCCGGACGCGCCCGCCGTGGCGTTAGTGCTTTGATGGCTTTGGTTCCTGATCAAGCCTTGCTGATTAAGGATGGAAAAAAGAAAACTATATCAGCGGCTGATCTGCGCCCGGGCGATATTATTGAAATAGCTCCGGGTGCCCGCTTGCCTACCGATGCTGAACTGCTCAGCCCATTTGCCAGTTTCGATGAAAGTGCCCTGACTGGTGAATCTGTTCCGATTGAGCGGCAGCAGGGGGAAAAAGTCGCCGCAGGCTGTCTTTCTGTCGATAGTGCTGTGCAGATGAAAGTAATCTCTGAACCCGGACACAACGCCATTGATCGCATCCTTCAACTGATTGAAGAAGCTGAAGAACGCCGTGCACCAATTGAGCGTTTTATCGACCGATTCAGTCGCGTCTATACTCCGTTGATTATCTTGTTCTCAGCGCTGGTAGTCTTGATCCCACCACTGTTCTTTGCCGGCTCATGGGAAACTTGGATCTACCGTGGCCTGACTCTGCTTTTAATCGGCTGTCCGTGTGCGTTGGTCATCTCGACACCTGCCGCAATTACTTCCGCACTAGCCGCAGCAACGCGTCGTGGTTCCCTTATCAAAGGTGGAGCAGCATTGGAACAGCTTGGTGCCGTAAGCACAGTTGCTCTGGATAAAACCGGTACACTGACAGAAGGAAAACCACAGGTTACTGAAATTGAACCCGCAGAAAATATCAGTGCAGAAACCTTACTGGCACTGGCGGGTGCTGTAGAAAGTGGCTCCCATCACCCATTAGCAAAAGCTATCCTGAATGCGGCAGAAAACAGAGGTGTGACAGTTGTTGAAGCTGAACATCGCAAGGCACTGGCTGGGATCGGTGTTGAAGGGCAATTGTCAGGACAGAAAATTCTCGTCGCAGCCCCTGGAAGATTGCCGGAAAATACTTTGTCCGAACAATGGAAACAGAGAGTCACTGAGCTGGAAAATGGTGGAAAAACAGCGGTTGCTGTCACTCGGGATAAGCAATTTGTGGGATTAATAGCGATGCAAGATACGTTGCGTCAGGATGCTATAGACGCTATCCGTCTTCTGAAAAAACAAGGCGTTGAAGCAGTGATGCTGACTGGTGACAATCCCCGGGCCGCAGCAGCTATTGCTGGTCAGCTAGGCATTGATTATCGCGCCGGATTGTTACCTGAAGATAAAGTGAAAGCCGTCACTGAGTTGAATAAAAAACACCGTACCATGATGGTCGGCGATGGCATCAACGATGCTCCAGCTATGAAAGCCGCCAGTATCGGGGTTGCCATGGGCAGCGGCACCGATGTTGCATTGGAAACGGCAGACGCAGCCCTAACACATAACCGACTGACTGGTTTACCTGAAATTATCGCTCTGTCTCGAACCACCCATTATAACATCCGTCAAAATATCACTATTGCATTGGGCTTAAAGGCGGTATTTCTTATCACGAGTTTATTGGGTATCACGGGGCTATGGATGGCGGTTCTGGCTGATTCAGGAGCCACTGCGTTAGTAACCGCGAACGCGATTCGGCTGTTGCGAATCAAATCACAGAAGCAATAACAGAAACAATAAATGGAGTTTCAATCTACATCGTCACGGACAGGCAAATAGAAAAGTAACAAAGGAAATTAACAAACTGAAAAGGTGCAGAGCATTAGCATGCACCTTTTCAAAATGATAACGACACAAGATTGCTATTAAGGAAAAAAGAAATAAGGCATCAGTAAGGTAATAATTGGCCGAATACCATACTAAGAGCCTAGCATGGCTCCTTTTTTCTGAGCAGATACCGATAAGGAGTTTGCTCTGTCTCTTGAGCGATCAATGCATGATCCATAAAACGACAAAATCCCGGAATATCACGGGTTGTTGCCGGATCATCCGCAATGATCAACAACGTCTGACCAGCAACCATATGGCGGACTGTCTTGCGCACCATCATTACTGGCTCAGGGCAACGTAATCCCAACGTATCAAGCGTTTTGTCGGGGTTGGCGAAAACATCGGACATAACAATCTCTGTAGGTTAAAACAATCGATGGCAATGGATTATATTACAAAATATCGTCAACTGCCGTACTTTACTTTTATTGCGCAACGCGCGTATGATCCGGTCACCTGATCTTCAGGTGCATTGATTTTTTGGGTTCCCTCACCCCATCCACCAAAAAGGTACAATATGTTCCAACTGACTGCGCAGCAGCGGGCCACGGCATTGATCTGGCTTTCGCTTTTCCACATTTTGATCATTACTTCCAGTAACTATCTGGTGCAATTACCCATCTCCATTTTTGGTTTTCATACCACTTGGGGAGCATTTACATTTCCTTTTATCTTTTTAGCGACTGACCTGACCGTGCGTATTTATGGAGCACCTCTGGCACGCCGGATAATTATTTCCGTCATGCTACCGGCATTGCTGATCTCTTATCTGATCTCCGCTCTATTTTTCCAGGGGACATGGCAGGGATTTGAAACATTGGGAACCTTTAATTTGTTTGTCGCCCGCATTGCGACAGCCAGCTTTATGGCTTATATGCTTGGCCAGATATTGGATGTTGGCGTCTTCAACCGTCTGCGCCAGAAAAGTCGTTGGTGGATAGCTCCGGCTACTGCTATGTTTTTCGGTAATATGCTCGATACACTGGCCTTTTTCTTTATCGCATTTTACCGTAGCACTGATGCATTCATGGCAACGCATTGGGTAGAAATTGCTTTGGTGGATTATGCTTTCAAGCTGTTTATCTGCATGCTTTTCTTCCTACCTGTTTATGGCATTCTGTTGAATTTAATCCTGAAATTTTTTTTCGCCCAAACGGCAGATAAAACCCCAGCCAAAGCCTAATGACGACTCTCCCTAATCGGGGGAGTTTTCCATTTTCCTCGCAAATCACCCATTTCCTGCTTTTACCCATAACTTATCTATATATTTTGCCGTATAGTTTTGCCATATGGTTTTTGCCATACGTTTTTACCATATTTTTTTACCATATTTTTTACCATATAGTGTTGATGGACAGGTAAACACAGACTTTGGTATGAAACTGTTCGTAGCCTGCTCCATGCCAGTATTGTGACACTCCATGCCTAATTTCCAGTGAAGAAGGAATATTTCTTATGCTGAAAGTGATCCAGTCTCCATCCAAATATATTCAGGGGCCAGGTGCGTTATTTCACATTGGTCAATACACCAAAACGCTTGCTGACCACGTCTTCGTGATTGCTGATAATTTCGTCATGAATCTTATTGGGGATACCGTCAGCAAAAGCTTAGAAGAACACGAAATTACCAGCCATTTCGAGCTTTTCAACGGTGAATGCAGCCGCAATGAGATCCATCGCTTGTCTGCCATTCTGTTGAAACATCAATGTCAGGCTGTCATCGGGATCGGGGGAGGAAAAACGCTTGATACTGCCAAAGCTGTTGCATATGAATCCAAAATACCCGTGATTATTTCTCCTACTCTTGCTTCAACGGATGCACCGACCAGTGCCCTTTCTGTCCTCTACACTGAACTCGGTGAATTCGACAGTTATCTGTTATATCCACAAAATCCCAATATCGTGCTGATGGATACCAATATCGTCGCCAAAGCGCCGGTTCGGCTACTTGTCGCAGGCATGGGAGATGCGCTCGCTACCTACTTTGAGGCGCGGGCCAGCAGCGCAGCCCACAAACCGACCATGGCTGGCGGGGCAACCTCTACCACAGGTCTGGCGTTGGCAAAACTGTGTTATGACACTTTGCTGGCAGAAGGTTACAAAGCAAAATTGGCGGTCGAAGCAGGCGTCAGTACACCAGCAGTAGAAAATATTGTTGAGGCAAATACCTATCTCAGCGGCATTGGTTTTGAAAGTGCAGGTCTGGCAGCGGCTCACGCCATCCATAATGGTTTCACCGTGCTGGAAGAATGTCATCATCTCTATCATGGCGAAAAAGTCGCGTTTGGTACTCTGACACAATTGATATTGGAAAATAGCACAAGTGAAGAGTTGGAAACGGTACTCGATTTCTGTGTACAAGTAGGCCTGCCAGTCACGCTGGAGCAATTGGGCTTACGTGATGATGAAAAATTGAATCAGAAAATCATGCAAGTCGCCATCGCAAGCTGTGCCGAAGGTGAAACCATTCACAATATGCCATTTGTTGTGACACCAGAGCAGGTTTACGCCGCGATACTGGCCGCAGACCGAATGGGCAAGGATTGGCTGTATTAAGTGATTGAGAAAATAAGTGGTTGTGAAAATAAATGATTGCGAAAATGATTCAGCAATTGTAGGGCGGGAGTTTCCCGCCCTAAAGATTTCTCTCAATTAATCTTCCACTTTTTTATACTGCCGCTATTTTCTTAATAATAGACTCAAACATGATGAATAATGTAACGTGTGCTACGACCACCAGCTTCAGTTTTTTCCAAGCAACTGAGTTCTATTAGATGTTTTAAATGTCGGGTCGCAGTTGCACGACTAACTTTAGCAATTTTCTGATACTGGCTACTATTGATACCTTGCTGAAAATCACCATCCAACATTCTATTCAATACTTTTATTTGCTCCTGACTTAATTGGCTTTGATCGACACGACGCCAAAATCGGGTCTTCTTCACTGTACTCTCAATTTGCTGCAATTTATCAATAAGCGTGCTATTAAGTGTTTGTAGAAACCACACCATCCAATTGGTGATATCTAAGCCACTGCGCTGAGTTTGCTCCAGTATTTCGTAATATTGCTTACGACGTTCACAAATACTCACTGACATAGCATAAAACCGAATAGAACGGCTTTCTCCTTGTGCCAATACTAAATCAGTCAGGAATCGAGTAATACGTCCATTACCATCTTCCATTGGATGCAACGTAACAAACCATAAGTGTACGATAGCTGCGCGCAAGATTGGATCAAGATTGAATTCATGACGGGTTTGATTGAACCAGACAAGAAATTTTGTCATTTCTTCCTGCAATTTTTCGGCAGGTGGAGCTTCAAAATGAACAATAGGATTATCTATTCTGCCGGAAACGACCTCTATTCCTCCATGACGCAACTGACCAGCCTTGATAGGATTAAACAAAGTATGACCTGCGGGAAACATCAATTCGTGCCATTTCAAGATACGTTTCAATGCCAATGGTTCGTTATATCTTTCGACTACATCTAAGGCAATTTCTGCCATACCATCGGACTGTTCACTGGTTGGATAGGGTTTAACTTCACTGATCCCTAATCGATTTGCTAATGAAGAGCGTACTGATAATGCATTTAACTTTTCACCTTCTATTTCACAAGAATAAAGAATATTAGCAAGAAGATTGTCCAGCGTTGCTTGTTCTGTACTTTCAATGTCAGATTTTCCTAATAACAACCCTTGATTAAAATGAATTTCCCGTAATAGAGGTTTCAGTGCATGCTCATTCCATTGGAAATTAGGCCAATTTTCTTGTTCCCATATCCACATTGAATTTCACCTTATGACGCCTATAGTCGAACTATTCTACTCATTTTGTGAGGCAAATAACAACTCTATTCGCCTCACAAAATGAGGCGAATAGCATACCTAATTGACTCACCAACCGCAACTTACTCTGCTGAATCCAGCACCCGTGCAAGGCAAAAGTGCAACTGGAGGAAGTCGCTACCACGAAATGTCCCAAAGGAATATTTTGGCAGTTCACGCCGATGATCAATCTTCAACGTCTTATCCAGCAGATGACGCATTGGTTTTAAGCTAGTTACTGCACTGATGACAGGTGCAAATAAAAAATGGGCATGTCCCGTAAGGACGTGCCCATAATTCGCTTAACTATATTCGATAACTGTATTCGATAACTGTATTCGATTAACTATGTCGACCAGCGATATCTATTTTGTTGGCTCCGGCCAAATTTTAGCGATATGACTCAAGCATTCTTCTTTTGTTCCTGTCCTGCAGATTGCCATCCATCCCAGCGGGATTTCATACTCAACAGGCCAGACTGAATACTGCTTTTTATCATTAATGACAACCATCCAATTCATGACATTATCTCCGGTTAACCGTTCCATGCTACAGCCTCCTTCTTGAAACTTTCTGAAAGAACTGCTGGCAAGAACCCAATACCAATCAGGTAACGCAGTACCTGATGAACATACTCTGCGGTAATTGTTGGGCAACGAATATCACTTCCCGCTAACCCTGCCAACGTATTCTTCAGCTCCAGTTCAGGATGGATTTCATCAACATAAGCCGGATCTAATGCACGATAAGGTCTTTCTGTCGTATCTCTGATCAGTGGGATCAAGGGATACAATGGATGAGTATCATCTAGCGCAAGGATCTTATCTTTACCCTCATTAAATGGCACAGGGTTGAGGATATAACCAAAATCCTGCACCCAGTCGAAAAATTGCCGGATAGATACCTGCTCTGGATTAAACAAGTTAAAGAATTTCCCATTGGACTCCGACTGCTTGGAGATATGTACCAGTGAAGCCGCCACATAATCAACCGGCACGATATCAAGCAACAGAGCATGGTCGGGATAACAGCCCATTGCCAGATAACCTTTCAAGGATGCAATCAGATAATCATTCCCCTGTGCAGCCCCTGTACGGGTATGTCCGAGAATCAGTCCTGGCCGATAAATACTGACAGGAACACCTCTTTGACGGGCAATATTGATTATCCCTTCAGATACCCATTTACTTCCCGAATAACCGGAAGGATCACGAACCGACTCACTCATGGCACGATCATCTTCCATATAAGGACGAGGTGATTCTGTAGCAAACAGTGCGTTTACAGAAGAGACATAGTGAAAATGTTTCAAGCGTGTAGTACAGGCCAACTCCAGCACGGTTCGAGTACCATCAACGTTAATGCTTTTCAAGGCACTATAAGGATAGATGAAATTAACCAGTGCTCCGTTGTGGTAAATAACATCAACCTCTTCTGCCAATTGTGCCCATGATTCCGGCAATAAACCAAAACGCGGCTGTCCCAAATCACCGATAACAAAATCTACACGATCAAGTTTGTTACCTACATCAATATGGTAATTTTTGAATCCAGACTTGATTCTTTCACGAGCATGTTCTGTATCAGATGCACGGCATAAACAAATGACTCTGGCCGAGGTTTGTTTCAGCAATTGCTCCAGCAAATGCAGCCCAAGATATCCAGTCGCGCCTGTCAGCAATACTTTGTCTGGCTGATACCAATTGGCATGAACCAATCCATCAGGACGAACTCCTTCTTTCAGGTAAACGTCATTCCTGAGCGTCTCCGCATGCTGGCGAATTAATGCTTCACTATGATATGTTCCCACGAGCTGAGCAGGATTTGCCTGACGTGCAACCATCATTTCATCCAAAATGGATGCTATTCTGGCAACGGTCGGCTCAACATAGATACCGGAAATCGGAATCCTCATTGAAAACGCTTTTTCAATGTGTTCTACCATGCGGGCGACAAGGATAGAGTGTCCCCCGATTTGGAAGAAATCATCATTGATACCAAATACATCCGTCGCCAGTAAGCTACTCCAAATATCATAAACGCGTTTTTCAGTTTCAGTTCGTGGCTGTACCACGTCATGGCTGGCATTTAATCGTTCCGCGACTTCCTCCAACCGCTTTTTATCTCTTTTGCCACTGCTTGTCAGCGGAATATAAGGGATGCGGTAATATTCGGTAGGTATCCAGGCTTCATGCAGTACTTCCCTGAGAGAAACCTGAGTCTCGCGCACCCAATCCCCTGGCACAACCAGATTAGGGCTGAACAGTACAAACGCTTGGATTTTGGCAAAGTCACCACTGCCAGAGACTCGGATAATGGCATCCTGTACGCCATTTTGTTTTCTCAATGCAATTTCTATCTCACCTAACTCGATTCGATATCCCCTCACTTTCACCTGATCATCTTGTCTCCCCATATAAATGAAGGAGCCATCTTCAAGCATGCGTGCCATATCCCCCGTCAAATAGGCCCTTTTACCTTTTTGTGCCATGTCGGGAACATATCTTTTCGCAGTTTCAGTCGGGTTATTGCGATAACCTGCGGTCACACCTAATCCACCGATGAGAATTTCTCCCACAGTTCCTTTGGGAACAGGTCGCAAATGTTTATCCACAATCGTAATACTGGTGCCCGGAATAGGGCCACCCAATTGAACTTTATCACCTTTTTTCATGCAGAACGCGGTTGACCAGATGGTTGTTTCCGTTGGACCGTAAAGGTTCCATAGTGTGCCTCCGGTAGCTGTCAGTTGATCTGCCAGATCTTGTGACAACGCTTCTCCTCCGCAAAGCATGCCCATTTCTGGGCGAGGCTTCCAGCCAGCATTCAGGGCCATTGACCACGTCACCGGTGTTGCCTGGGCGAAAGTGAATCGTGAGTTCGACAGTATTTCAGACAACGCCATTGCATCACGTTGAGTATCAATTGAAGTGATGTAGATACTGCCACCATGCACTACGGTCAACAGTAGTTCCAGAACGGAGATATCAAACGAGAACGTCGTCAACGCCAACATATGGTCACGCTGACTGATTGACAACAGATTGCCGAATCCGCATAGGCAAGCGGCCAGATTGTCATGTTGTACTTGTACAGCTTTTGGCAATCCTGTAGAGCCAGAAGTGAACATTACGTAAGCAGGATGATCACCCAGCGCAGGGATATCACTATTCTCTGCTCCTTTGGCTGGAGTTCTGCTATTTAAGATAGCATCCATAGGAATTAATATTGACGCCTTAAGCCCCGCCGACACAGTATCATCTGATACCAGAATACTTTCCGGCAGACTGGCGAGAATATCATTCAGGCGCTTTTCCGGCATCATGGTATTCAGGGGGATATACACCGCCCCAATTCGCCAAATTGCCTGCATGGTCACAAACCATAAAATACCCCGCTGGGCCGCAATGGCAACATTGCTACCCATTTTGGCACCGTGGTAACGCAAAACATGTGCCGCGCGCTCAATCCGCTGATCTAATTCACCAAATGTCAACGTTTCATGTGGATCAGAAACAGCTATGTCATTTGGTATACTCTTTGCCAGCTCAGCCAACCGAGAAGGAACGTTTTGAAACCACGGTTCTAACTCTGCTGTCATCTGACTGATATTACTATTGAATTCTGTTTCAACAGCAGGAGAGTTTTTTTGCCCAGTAGTAAATGCTGTGTGTAATATTGCCTTGTGTGTGTAAGTATTCATAATGAAGTTCTCATTCTGAGCCTCATTGATTCCATCACTTTTAGTGATGAATGGAGGCATTGATGCAGGTAGTCGTTATCTTCCAGTTGCCGCCTACATTCAGTATTTTCAAATACCTTACGTTGACATTAACTGAGATAGAAAAATAAATTGCAAAAAAAATTTTGCGAATTTAATAAATATATTAATTAGTATTAATTTGTAATCTTTTATTAATCAAACAATCAACTTATATACATCTAATTATTAATTGGAAGACAGAGTGTATTACGCCTATACAATCTGCAACCATACATATAACAACTTGATATTATTATATTTACTACATAAACAGTCATCCAGCCCTACTTAAAAACTGCTGCCATGAGCATGAATAACTATTTATAGTAATATCTATTATTTTGAATTTTAATTTCAAACATTTTATTTATAACTGCGTTATAAAAAACGCCAAACATGTAAATAAAAAGCAAATTACATTAATAAATAAAATATTATTTAAATAACATCATCAGACAAAGAGTACAACCTGTTAAAAACAACAGGCAGGAGAACGCTGCCATCTATTTTATTAGAACACATTTATAATAATAATATTTTTGTGGATTACATTTATAACAGTAATGTTTTCGTGTATTACATTTATAGTAGTAATGTTTGTGTGGATTATATTTATATAACTACACTCATATAACTATGTTTACATAACTTATGTTCATATAAACTATGGTTACTGCATCAGTAAAGACCCCCTTAGTAATAATGGGATTTTGTTTGATAAAGAACATAAACGAACTTTAAATGTACAAAAATAAAAAATAAAGCCATTTATTGTGACAAGCTTCACGATATTATAAATAAATTATATTTAAAAAGTACTAAATCACTCAAAATCGTCAACTTTACGAAATAATATCTATATGATATTAGCGATACCTCACAGTTATATAAGGTTATTTTAGCTAATATACTCTTCGATAAAGAAAATAAATAGCTTAAATTTTCATTTAACAACATCACTGTTTAATGGTGGTGATGCGCTCATACAAAAGTCACGTGGAGACAAATATGTTAAGTATTTTCAAACCGACGCCTCATAAGGCTCGGTTGCCCGCGCAAGAAATAGATCCACTCTATCGTCGCTTGCGCTGGCAAATTTTTATGGGGATATTCTTTGGATATGCAGCTTACTACTTGGTAAGAAAAAACTTTGCGTTAGCCATACCATCTTTGATCGAGCAAGGCTTTTCTAAAGGGGATCTTGGCTTTGCGCTATCAGGTATTTCAATTGCATACGGATTCTCAAAATTCATCATGGGTTCCGTTTCCGACCGCTCGAATCCACGTGTTTTCTTGCCTGCGGGCTTGATACTGGCAGCCACAGTGATGTTGTTTATGGGTTTTGTACCGTGGGCAACCTCCAGCATTGCTATCATGTTTGTCTTGCTGTTCCTCTGCGGTTGGTTCCAAGGTATGGGTTGGCCTCCTTGTGGTCGCACCATGGTTCACTGGTGGTCACAGAAAGAACGTGGCGGAATTGTTTCTGTCTGGAACTGTGCTCATAACGTTGGCGGAGGCATTCCACCATTACTGTTCATGTTGGGTATGGCTTGGTTCAATGACTGGAAAGCCGCGTTTTATATGCCAGCATTTGCAGCGATTCTCGTGGCAATAATCGTTTTCACCTTAATGCGCGATACACCGCAATCCTGTGGTTTACCGTCAATAGAAGAATACAAAAACGACTATCCGCCTGATTATACGGAAAAAAACGAAAAGGAACTGACAGCAAAAGAAATTTTCATGCAGTACATTTTGCCGAACAAATTGCTGTGGATGATCGCAATTGCCAACGTATTCGTATATTTGCTGCGCTACGGTATTCTTGACTGGTCACCAACTTACTTGAAGGAAGTAAAACACTTTGCCATGGATAAGTCTTCCTGGGCTTACTTCCTGTATGAGTATGCGGGTATTCCGGGTACATTATTGTGTGGCTGGATGTCTGACAAAGTGTTCAAAGGCAACCGTGGTGCAACTGGCGTATTCTTCATGGTACTCGTCACTATCGCGACTATCGTGTTCTGGATGAACCCTGCGGGTAACCCGAATATTGATATGCTCTGTATGCTGGTTATCGGCTTCCTGATTTATGGCCCAGTCATGCTGATCGGACTGCACGCTCTGGAACTGGCACCGAAAAAAGCAGCAGGGACAGCAGCGGGCTTCACCGGTTTGTTCGGCTATCTGGGTGGCTCGGTTGCAGCCAGTATCATCGTCGGTTACACCGTTGACTTCTTTGGTTGGGATGGCGGCTTTATGGTTATGATCGGCGGTAGCGCCCTCTCTGTTATCCTGCTTTTGTTTGTCATGTTAAGTGAAAATAAGCACAAGCAGGAAATTGCCCGTCAAGGTCAGTGATATAACAAAAAGACATTAATTAATAACTATATCAATCGCAGTACAATAAAATTGTACTGCGATCTCATTATTAATACTGAACATTTAAAACCAAAGTAGTTAAGCATCTTATGCATTTATAAATATGTTGTTTTCTTTCACCTTACAGATATTTTCTTCTAAACACTTAGCCTCCCTCTAAAAAAAGGATGTTCTCCTTCCAAAAAAACAATAGTACTTTCAGACTCTTTAATCTTAAACTCAAGAATCACTGATATATTAGTGCCATTATTCATTCTATATTTCGCATAATTTACACACTGTTTTACATCGCATACTTTATAAAGAGATATTCCATCACATGCTCTATATCTATCAGGCTCATCTATCTGATTATGATAACGGCTGGCCTTATATGACCATATTGTATTCCCATGCTCTCCTGAATGAAATGCTCTGTTTTTATATCTTGCAAACCAATGCTCTTCCATTAAATCTTTCATTGGTAGTAACGCGTTAAACCGAAAAATACCTAATAAAGCAGCACTATTTGTACCATGTTGTACCATGAACATAATTAACTTCGTCCTTTTCCATTTCTTTGATGTATTCAGGTTTCAGAATGTTCAACTGAAGTGATCGTGAAGGTTTCACATTGTCTCCCATATTAGTAATGGTAAATATTTCTTACTTTATTGCCGCCCATTCATATGATTTACAGTGGCTATTCTACTATTATTTAAATATAAAAAAATCGATTCTATCTTATGATTTTGTTCATTTAATAACAGATAGGATAAGGCTAATCATAAACAGAATCTAAAGAAAAAATTTTATGTCATAAAACTGTGACATACTTCTGGTAAAACCAATACTCAGGATTGTATTACGCTATTATTTTATATAAAAAGCAATCTGAATAATCACCCTATTCTTCTGGCTGATGATAAAAAATCAGTGAAATGATCAGCAGTATAATTTCTTGTTTAATATTTTTATTAGAATATATGGAGAATCCCAATGCAGACCCCCATCAAGGCAATCATAGCTGGCATTCTGTTAGCATCATCAATGTCAGGCATTGCGTATGCTGCTGCTGATAAAATAGTTATCGCCCATCGTGGTGCCAGCGGTTATTTGCCTGAACATACATTACCCGCCAAAGCAATGGCCTATGCACAAGGTGCTGATTATCTTGAGCAAGATCTGGTAATGACTAAAGATGACCAGCTCATTGTTTTACACGATCATTATCTTGATCGCGTAACAGATGTCGCAGAACGTTTTCCACACCGTGCCCGTGCTGACGGTCGCTACTATGCCATCGACTTTACCCTGCCAGAAATTAAATCACTGAAATTTACTGAAGGTTTTGATATCAAGAATGGCAAAAAAGTTCAAAGCTATTCTGGTCGTTTCCCGATGGGGAAATCAGATTTCCACATTCATACCTTTCAGGAAGAACTTGAATTTATTCAAGGACTGAATAAGTCCATGGGCAAAGACATTGGCATCTACCCTGAGATCAAAGCACCCTGGTTCCATCGTCAGGAAGGCAAAGATATCACAAACAAGGTGCTGGAAGTCCTGAAACAATATGGCTACACCAAAAAGAGCGATAAAGTTTACCTGCAATGTTTTGATGCCAATGAACTCAAACGCATCAAAAATGAGCTAGAGCCGAAACTGGGAATGGATCTGAAACTGGTTCAGCTTATCGCTTACACCGACTGGAAGGAAACTTACGAACAAAAACCAGATGGCACATGGCAGAATTATAGCTATGACTGGATGTTTAAACCTGGTGCGATGAAAGAAGTGGCAAAATATGCTGATGGAATTGGCCCTGATTACCACATGCTTATTGCCAGTGACTCTAAGCCAAACAACATTAAGTTGACCAGCATGGTGAAAGAGGCTCACGCCAGCCATTTGGTGGTACACCCGTACACCATCCGTATCGATCAATTGCCAAAATATGCCACCAGCGGCGACCAATTATTCGATATCGTTTTCAACAAAGCTAATGTCGATGGCGCATTCACAGATTTTCCTGATTTGGCAGTGAAGTTTCTGAAAAAACATCACGAACATAAATAAGCAGTGCAGATAATATAAAAGCCAAATAATGTAAAAATAAAGGGGCAGTCTTGGACTGCTCCAATCGAGACTAACGGAACTGGGTATATGACATAAATAATATTGTCACGAGATACCCACAGGAAAAGCAATCACTTCACTAATCCGATCAGCACCCAATGCCAGCATAATCAGACGATCCACTCCCAATGCCACGCCAGCACATTCAGGCATTCCGTGAGCAAGAGCAGCAAGCAGGTATTCATCAATAGGCTGAACAGGCAACCCCATCGCTTCACGTTTACGGTTATCCTGCTCGAAACGAAGACGCTGTTCATTGCTGTCCGTCAGTTCACGAAAACCATTCGCCAGCTCCATGCCCTTGAAATAGACTTCAAAACGCTCCGCAACTCGGTGATCTTCTTTGCTGATTTCTGCCAATGCAGCTTGAGAACTGGGGAAGTGATAGATAAATGTCGGTTTTTCAATGCCGATCTGAGTTTCTATGCCCATGACGAAAAGCAGTTGCAATAAAGTATCCCGATCTTCTTCCTGATCAGCGATATTGCTGAGATCGAGTTTCGCCGCCACTTCACGCAATTTTTCTTTGCTTGCAGTAAGAGGATCGATATTCAGATATCGAATGAAGGCCTGTTGATAAGAAAGTGATTCGGCACTTTCGCAATCCAAGATCTGTTGCAACAGATCATCCACTTCATTCATTAAGCGGTACATGTCGTAATGCGGACGGTACCATTCCAACATGGTGAATTCTGGATTATGATGACGGCCAGCTTCCTCATTGCGGAAACTTTTCCCCATCTGATAAATGGAACCACTTCCGGCTGCCAACAGACGCTTCATGTGATATTCAGGGCTAGTCATCAGGTACAGAGTCAAGCCATCTGCCGCTCCCGGCCCAACGAACTGTGTCTGGAAAGGTACCAGATGAACGTCGGTGACAGTCGCTTGACTCATGGCAGGCGTTTCAACTTCCAACACCCCACGTTCTGCGAAAAAGCGCCGTATTTCTGTTAGAATCTCCGCCCTTTTCAATAAATTGGCGATAGGGGCACTTGGCTGCCAATTCGCGACTTTGTTCATATTCCTATGACTCCAAAATAAAACAAAACGCGCAGTTTACCTGCATCAAGTCAGCCAGACAATTCATTGTCTTAAACTTATTGCCTGTAACTTCCCGTTTTAATTTTTCATTATGTAAAAAATAACCCGGATCTGACAGGGCAGAAAACAAAAAAGAATAGCAGTTTTTGCCCTGCCAGTAATACTCATACATGTGTAAACATAACTACATATGCAATCATAATTAATTAAAAATAACAACAAAAAACCAACTTAAGATAAATTAATTATTTAAATGGAATATGTAATTAAATAATACATTAACAATAGATAAATAAAAAATATTTTTTTATAATCAAGAGAGTTTTAAAATAAATAAAAAATAAAAATCATTAATGTAAATATAAAAAATAGTTTTTTATACAAAAGCAAAAACCACTCACTAAATTTACTAAAATAGCAAGAAAACTCGGGCAATAAGTCTATTTAGCCACTAACATTGCTTAATCTCTGGTTATAATTAAAAATCATTATCATCACAAGAATAAAAATAACATAACTTAGCCAAATAATATTTCATAAACTATGCTATATTCACAACCTAGCCACTGTAAAGAAATAAAATAGAATAGCTAATTACCATACACTTTTCATTGAGAAACAAAAAATCAGAATATATTAACATTATATTGATAGTGCAAAAGTAAACTCAACTATATCTAAATGATTTATTTGTAAAATAAATCACCCTACATTCATGTCCATAAATTAATAGCTATTGTTTATTACAGTTATAATACTACTGAGAAAAAACATGCTATAGCTCACATCTTATCGGCAAAATCCTGCAAAAACCCGCATTCATATCAAATTTACGCTCTCAACAATCCGTTATACTTAAACCATACAAAAAGTAATAGATATCGCCCCTAAATCGTTAAGGCATAAAAAATTACCTTCAATACTTCGTTAAACAAGAAAAATTGTTTCACTTGAACAATGGAGAAAAGCAGTGCAAACCTTCAATGTCGACCTCGCGATTATCGGAGCTGGTGGCGCTGGGCTACGAGCTGCTATCGCTGCTGCTGAAGCCAATCCTCAACTCAAAATCGCCTTGCTCTCAAAAGTTTATCCTATGCGTAGCCATACTGTGGCCGCAGAAGGTGGATCAGCCGCAGTCATCCAATCGCACGATTCCTATGACTTTCACTTCAATGACACAGTATCTGGTGGTGACTGGCTGTGCGAACAAGATGTAGTGGAGTATTTTGTCAAGCATTGCCCAACAGAAATGATCCAACTGGAACAATGGGGTTGTCCATGGAGCCGCAGGGACGATGGCTCTGTGAACGTGCGTCGTTTCGGCGGTATGAAAATTGAACGTACATGGTTTGCCGCCGATAAAACTGGCTTTCATATGCTCCATACGCTGTTCCAAACATCCCTCAAGTACCCGCAAATCCAGCGCTTTGATGAGCATTTTGTCCTCGATATTTTGGTAGATGAAGGACAAGCACGCGGATTGGTTGCGCTGAATATGATGGAAGGAACGAAAGTTCAGATCCGCGCCAATGCGATCATTATGGCAACAGGCGGAGCCGGTCGCGTATACCGTTATAACACCAATGGCGGCATTGTCACTGGTGATGGTATGGGAATCGCATTCCGTCACGGAATCCCATTGCGCGATATGGAATTTGTGCAGTATCACCCAACAGGCCTGCCCGGTTCCGGCATTTTGATGACTGAAGGCTGCCGTGGTGAAGGCGGGATTCTGGTGAACAAGGATGGTTATCGTTATCTACAGGATTATGGTTTGGGGCCAGAAACGCCTCTCGGACATCCTGAAAACAAATATATGGAATTAGGTCCGCGCGACAAAGTGTCTCAAGCATTCTGGCATGAGTGGCGTGCAGGCCGCACCATCGCAACTCCGCGCGGTGATGTGGTACATCTGGATTTACGCCATTTAGGTGAGAAAAAGCTGCTCGAACGTCTGCCGTTTATCTGTGAGCTGGCAAAAGCCTATGTCGGTGTTGATCCGGTCAAAGAGCCAATTCCTGTTCGCCCAACTGCGCATTACACCATGGGCGGAATCGAAACTAATCAGCAATGTGAGACCCGCATCAAAGGGCTGTTTGCGATTGGGGAATGTTCTTCTGTCGGCCTGCATGGTGCAAACCGCCTCGGTTCTAACTCTCTGGCTGAACTGGTTGTGTTTGGTCGTTTGGCCGGTGAAGAAGCGGTCAAACATATTCAGGAAGTGAAATCCGCTAATATGAAACCTGCCAATAATAGCGCATTGGATGCCCAAGCCCGTGATGTCGAAGATAAACTCAATCAGCTGCTGAACCAGAAAGGTGGTGAAAGCTGGGCGAAAATTCGCGATGAACTGGGGACTTCAATGGAAGAAGGCTGTGGAATTTACCGTACACCAGAATTGATGCAGAAAACCACCGACAAAATTGCCGAATTGAAAGAACGTTTCAAGCACATCGAGATCAGCGACCGTTCCAGTGTATTCAATACCGACCTGCTCTATACCATCGAATTAGGCTTTGGCTTGGATGTCGCTGAATGTATGGCGCATTCCGCAATTAATCGCAAAGAATCACGTGGTGCCCATCAGCGTCTTGATGAGGGTTGTACCGAACGTGACGATGAGAATTTCTTGAAACATACGCTGGCCTTCTATAATCCTGAAGGTGCCCCACGACTGGAATACAGTGATGTGAAGATCACCAAATCTCAACCAGCGAAGCGAGTATATGGGGGTGAAGCGGCTGCACAAGAGAAACAACAGAAGGAGCAAGCGAATGGCTGAGATGAAAAACCTGAAAATGGAAGTCATGCGCTATAACCCGGAAATTGACAGTGAACCTCATTTCGTCACTTATGAAGTGCCTTACGATGAGCAAACTTCACTGCTGGATGCGTTGGGTTATATCAAGGACAATCTGGCACCAGACCTTTCCTACCGCTGGTCTTGCCGCATGGCAATCTGTGGTTCTTGCGGCATGATGGTAAACCGTGTACCGAAATTGGCATGTAAGATATTTCTGCGCGATTATGCCCAGGGAATGAAAGTCGAAGCGCTGGGCAATTTCCCAATTGAGCGGGATTTAGTGGTGGATATGACTCATTTTATTGAGAGTCTGGAAGCCATCAAACCCTATATTATCGGCAATGATCGCAAACCCGCTGATGGCCCGAATGTGCAGACGCCAGCCCAAATGGCAAAATATCATCAGTTTTCAGGCTGTATTAACTGTGGCCTGTGCTACGCCGCCTGTCCTCAATTTGGCTTGAATCCTGAGTTTATTGGGCCTGCTGCGGTCACATTGGCACACCGCTATAACCTTGATAACCGCGACCACGGCAAAAAAGAACGTATGCCGCAAATCAACAGTGACAATGGAGTCTGGTCTTGTACTTTCGTTGGTTACTGCTCTGAAGTGTGCCCGAAGCATGTTGATCCAGCGGGGGCCATTCAGCAAAGCAAAGCAGAAAGTGCCAAAGATTTCATTATCTCCATACTGAAACCACAATAAGGGAGGAGAAGAGTAATGACGACAAAACGTAAACCTTATGTACGTGGCATGGAAGCTAATTGGTGGCAGAAACTGGGATTTTATCGCTTTTATATGCTGCGCGAAGGTACTTCTATCCCTACTGTTTGGTTCAGCTTGCTGGTGCTTTACGGTTTGTTTGCCCTGAAAGATGGTCCGGAAAGCTGGGCGGGATTTGTCTCTTTCTTGCAACATCCTGCTGTGCTGTTGATTAATATCATCACCCTGCTGGCAACCTTGCTGCATACAAAAACATGGTTTGAGCTGGCACCAAAGGCTCTCAATATCATTGTCAAAAATGAAAAAATGTCACCCGGGCCGATTATCAAGCTGTTATGGGCAACCACCATTATTGCTACTGCCGTGATTCTCGGCGTTGTACTGTTTTTCTAGCCCCAAGGAGGATCTGATGAATCAAGTACCTAAGCGTTCCGATGAACCGATTTTCTGGGGTCTGTTTGGTGCCGGCGGGATGTGGAGCGCTATTGTTGGCCCTGCAATTATTCTGTTGCTGGGCATTCTGATACCATTCGGTCTGGCACCAGAATCGCTTTCTTATGAGCGTATCCTGACATTTTGCCAAAGTTTTATTGGTCGCATCTTTTTGCTGCTGATGATCTGCCTGCCGCTGTGGTGCGGAATGCACCGTATCCACCACGGAATGCATGACCTGCAAATTCATGTCCCTGCCAGTAAATGGATATTCTATGGTGCTGCTGCGATTTTGAGTGTTGTTGCCTTGATTGGGGTTTTTACTCTGTAGTGACCGTTTTTACGCTGTCATTGAGACAAGTAGAAATCATTTAAGCGAAAGTCTGCGGATAAACCGCAGACTTTTTACGAAATGTTGATTTGAAATACTTAAGGTATTTGCATTAGAACTTGTAAGAAACTGTCGCCTTATAAGTTCTCCCTTTCTCTTCTTGCCCTTGATACTGTTTCAAATAGTAAGAATGTTCGTTGTAACGTTTATCGAAGAGATTATCGATACCAAACAGGAGTTCTGTATTTTTAAATACCCCTGTTTTTGGTGCCCAAGAGATATACATATTGCTTACGCCATATCCAGATTTATGGATGCCGACAATATTATTTTTCTCTTTACCCTTTGAATTTTTTGACGATACAAATCGGGAATTCCAACCGAGTTCAATGTCAGTTTGGTCAAATAAGTAACTGGCACCTACCGTCATAGAGTCACCCACTGACGGCATAAATTCTGTTCCTTTGTCAAACAACGTATTACCATTAACAATCTTGTTATTGGCTTTGGCGTAAGTTGCTTTTAAAGACCAATTATCAAGTTTATAGCCAGTCGCTAATTCAAACCCTTCCAGTCTGGCTTTCGGGATATTGTGTAGTTCACTCTTAGCTAATGTTGTAGACAAGTTTTTGAAATTCGTCTGGAACACCTTACCCGATACAGTCAATGAATCATTGTCGGTAAAAATATCAGAGTAAGAACCAGCCAATCCGGTCTCTAAATTATAACCTGTTGTTTCTACTAAATTGTTTCCATGATTGGTTGATCTCATCAGCTCTTTGCCCAATGGACCTCTAAAGAGTTCGGTATAATTGGCAAATAATGTGGTGGACGCCCCAAGTTCGTATTTCAAGCCAAGCGCTTTTGAAAAGCGGGCATACGTTCTCTCAAAAGGTTCATCATCTCTATTAACAGTATGATATTTATAATGATCCCATCTAATACCCGGTATCACATGAAAATCCGCAATCTGAATATCATCTTCTAAATAAAAAGAGGAAGCATCTGCTTTTTCTAACTCTTTATTATGTATATTTTTTTCTACCTCAGTGAATCTCATTCTGGTATCAAAATATTCATATCCATAGGTTACAGCATGGAATACACTCGAGGTGTCAAAACTAGAGGTATTACGAACTTTAATCCCTTGGGTTTCTACAATGCTATCAAAGCCTCTTCCATTTCCACTGACAGGCTTCATATGGGTAGAGGTTTGTTCTGTGTGATAAGCTGATACTTTTAAATCAATCAGGTCATTATCCACTGGCGTATAGCCATAAGTGATATTATGGGTATCACGGTCTATAGCGTATTTCGCCTTTTTCCCAGCATTTACATCATGCCCAAAATTTAATCTAAAATTGGTTTCTGCATCATTCTTATAATGTTCTTTTGATACTTTGATATATTGTTCATCTGTAAGATTAAATTTAGCTTTTAATAAATAGTTAAACAATTTTCCATCTGTAGGGATTGAATCTCGTCCATTGCTGTCTCTACCAGATTTGGAACTACTCATATTCCGATGGTTAAAGTAACCTAATAAGTCAACGGCCCCCAATCTTCCATATGTTGCTAAAGATTGTTGGAATTCAGAACCATTACTGACGTAGTTCAATTTTCCTTTTGCGCCAAATAATTGGCCCGGCTCTAATAAATCACCAGCATCGACCGTTTCAAATTTCAACGCACCAGCAACAGCACCTGTATCGTAAGTAATACTGTTACTACCAACCTTGATATCAATCTGCTTTAACATTTCAGGGTCTATGCCGTAGTTCCCTGCATGATGGAAGTGATATCCTTCTTGTCTTGCGCCATCAATGGTCACATTGATGAATTGATCATCCATGCCACGAATTTTAAAACGTTGTCCTATAGCGCTAGGGTGACCTGCTTGTACTCCAGGAACATTCTTTAATATTTCTCCCACACTTTGGGGCTGTCTGACTTTTATTTCATTTTTGCTGACTTTTTGATCTGCCTGTCCATCGTTATTGCTATTATTATCCGCAATAACAACCAGAGTATCTCCAGTCGCAGGCGACTTTTGTTTGGTATTTTCAGTGATTGCAAATGCGTTAGTAGAGATAGCAATAAGCATAGAAGCTGACATCAAAGGTGCACACAAACCATTTTTAGCCAAACAAGTGTAAATTGGGGTAATTTTGAACATATATTTTCAAGTGGCAATATTATTGAGAAGCATTATTATTTACATTTCCATGAAAATGTAAATAACTTTAAAAAACTATCACATTATGTATCTATATGTAGGAAGTGGGAACACATGAAGTTCATGAACTTAGCAACATCAAAAGGGCACCAATCAATTTATACCCTTTTGATTTTTAATGAATGTTACTGCTCTATATTGGCCAGGGCACTTTCTGCGTCCAGATAATCTCCCGCTTGTACACAGAAGGTGATTTTCCCTGAACGATGTGCATTGATTTGTATCTCCATTTTCATCGCTTCCATCACCGCAATCACATCCCCTTCATTCACTAGTTCATTCTCCGCGACTAGCCATGAATGCAATATGCCGGAAATTGGCGCTTTTACCTGACGAAGATCTATCGGTGCTTTTTCCTTTGCAGCAGATTGAGCCAGAGAAAATGATTGCTCACTCATAGGGGCTAACTGCACGAATCCCGCCAATAAATTCGCTGGTAATCCCAACTCATGCCTGCGACCATCAATTTCAATAAAGGTACGAGTGATGTTTTTATCTTCCGTCACAGTCTGACGTGGTGAGCTTTCCAATTCATTGGCAAAATCTGTTTCGATCCAACGAGTATGGACATGAAACTCATCGTTCGAAGTAAAGTCTGAATGCTCCAGCACCGCTTGATGAAATGGCAATACCGATGCCACCCCTTGAATTTTGAATTCCTGCAATGCCCGACGGGCACGGGAAATGGTCTGCTCACGCGTTGTTCCTGTAACGATTAATTTCGCCATCAATGAGTCAAACGTCGCCGGAATGGTTGAGCCATTCACCACGCCTGAATCCAGACGAATACCGGGGCCAGAAGGCGGAGTAAATTCGCTGATTGTTCCAGATGTCGGTAAAAAACCTTTACCAGCATCTTCCGCATTGATGCGAAATTCAAACGAATGCCCTCTTGGCATAGGCGTTTCTTGAATGCTCAACGGATAACCTTCCGCTACTCGCAATTGTTCAATAACCAGATCAATGCCCGTCGTCTCCTCTGTCACAGGATGCTCCACTTGTAAGCGAGTATTCACTTCCAAGAAAGAAAGGGTTCCATCTGTGCTGAGCAAGAATTCTACTGTACCAGCACCCACATAATTAGCTGCTGCACAAATGGCTTTTGCTGATTGATGAATACGTTCCCTTTGTTCCTGTGTTAAAAATGGAGCCGGGGCTTCTTCCACCAATTTTTGATTACGGCGCTGCAAGGAACAATCCCGAGTTCCCAAAACCACGACATTACCCTGTTTATCCGCAATCACCTGCGCTTCTATATGACGAGGTTTATCCAAAAATTGCTCAATAAAGCATTCGCCCCGCCCAAATGCGGCAGTCGCCTCACGTACTGCTGAATGATACAGTTCTGCAACTTCATCCAGCCGCCAAGCCACTTTCAAACCTCTGCCACCACCACCAAATGCCGCTTTTATGGCTATTGGCAGACCATGCTGTTCCGCAAAAGCAACAACTTCCTGCACATCGTTGACTGGTTCTGAGGTTCCAACAACCAAAGGCGCTCCCACTTTTTGGGCTATTTTACGCGCCTTAACTTTATCACCCAGCTCATCAATAGTTTCAGGGTTGGGGCCAATCCAAATTAAGCCAGCATCAATCACTGCTCTGGCGAATTCTGCCCGTTCAGACAAAAAACCGTAACCTGGATGGACCATTGTTGCTCCAGACCGCTTTGCCACATCCAGTAAACAGGGAATATTGAGGTAAGTTTCTGCCGGGCTATTTCCACCCAGAGCATAAGCCTCATCAGCCAATTGAACATGCTGTGCGTTGATATCAACATCCGCATAGACCGCAACCGTTTGTATTCCATAATCACGGCAAGCCCGAATGATCCGAACAGCAATCTCACCACGGTTGGCAATCAGCACTTTCTTAGAGGGGTTATTCAAATTATTTATAGTAGTGTTCATGGCAAATCATTGCTCCCTTGAATTTCATGAAATTGGCAGATGGGATTAAAACGAATTCTGGCATTAACGGGGATCTGACCAGCAAGATCGAGGTGATAATCTGCAACTGAAGCAATGACCGGATACCCTCCAGTCAATGGATGGTCAGCCAAAAATAATACGGGCTGCCCACTGGCCGGAATTTGTATCGCTCCTGTACATGTTCCTTCGCTGGGCAATTCTTGTGGCTTAATTCGAGATAGTGAGCACTCACCATTTAGTCTCAGGCCAATACGGTTGGATTGAGGCGTTACTTGCCAAGTCTGTTTACTCAATAAGTCGATGGATTCTGGTGTGAACCAGTCTGTGCGAGGACCAAATATGATATCCAATACCACGATTTCATCTTTATTTGGCATGTCAAAAACCGGCTTTTCAGAGAAAGATATCGCTGCACAGTGAGATGTTTCGTTGATCGCTAATTTATCATTTATTTTCAACGGAGCAGGCCCGATATTGGACAGGCTATCAAATGAACGGCTGGATAAGATAGCTGGAACTATGAAGCCTCCGCGCACCGATAAATAAGAGCGCATTCCGGCTACAGGAATACCCAACGAAATTTCGTCCCCATCGTTTAAATCAATCGATTGGTAAGTATTTACATGAAATATTTCACCCGATGGAGTTTTTATCTCTATTGGACATGATGCTCCCGTAATGGCAATCAGTATTTGTCCGTGTGCGATCGCTTTAAATCCTCCCTGCACTATTTCGAGGCAAGCTTGATCAGAAGGATTACCAACAATACGGTTTGCACTGCGCAAGGCACTTTTGTCCATTGCACCAGATTCTGAGATCCCTACTTTTGCCTGACCAATGCGCCCCAAATCTTGGAATAAGGTTTGTAATCCCACAGACAAGATTTCTAGCTGACAAGAAACCTCTGAAACAGGCGTTATGTTATTGATAGGCGTTTCGGGCAAACTGATCGTTGCTGGGCAACATCCGGCATCTCGAAAGTTAACACGGTAACCCGGTTGCAATAAGGCAGGAGATGAGCGGGAAAGATCCCACATATGTTCGGTCGTAAGACCGATAATCTGCCATCCTCCGGGACTCGCCTGCGGATAAATGCTGCTGAATTCCCCCGCAAGTGCTACAGCTCCCGCCGGAATACGCGTTCTGGGTGTTTTTCGACGCGGTATATTCCATTGCGAAGTATTTGACACCATATAGGCAAACCCGGGAGCAAACCCGGTAAAGGCGACGGTATATTCATTTTCGGTATGTTGATGAATAACCTCTTGAACAGTACACCCCAATATTTCCGCAACCAGTGCGAGGTCATGGCCGTTGTAGTGCACAGGAATTTCTATCCGTTTTCCCGTTGCATGACCACGCTCTTGCAAATCTCGACCACTGATTTCTGCCGCCAATTGTCGGATTGATATTTTTGTCGGCCGAAAACGAATCATTAAAGTTCTCGCTGCCGGAATAATTTCTTCAACCCCAAAAATAGGTGACATATTCAGTGAATCAAGCAGAGCCAGTGTTTCTGCCAATCCACTCAATTCAACCATTATGGTATTGCAATTAACAGGTAAAAAACGCAAGGCTATCTCCCTAAATAATTAACCGTATCAATGCGATCCATATTCATGAATGAATAAAAGTTCGAATGGTAATTCCCGCCTGTTGCAAAACTGTTTTGACCTGTTTTGCCATCTCTAGCGCACCGGAGCTGTCACCATGTACGCAAATTGAATCCGCCTGAATAGGTGTAAATTTGCCATCAATTGATTCAACTCCTCCTTCTGTCACCAATTGCAACATGCGTTGAGCAACGAGATCCGCATCATGCAAAACAGAACCTGCTTCACGGCGGGAAACTAATTCTCCTTCTGAGGTATAGGCACGATCAGCAAATGCTTCTGCTATGGTTCTCAGCCCTCTTTCCTGAGCCAATTTGAGAATTTTTGATCCCGCCAAACCAACTAACACAAGGTTGGGATCTATAGCAAGAATTCCTTCAATAACAGCAAGCCCCTGATATTCATCATTCGCTATCGTGTTATAAAGCGCGCCATGAGGTTTGACATAACTCACTCTGGCACTTACTGCTGCTGCCAATCCTTGCAAGGCCCCAATCTGGTAAATAACATCGGCGGTAAGTTCATGACTGGCTATATCCATTTTACGCCGACCAAAGCCAACCAAATCGGGATAAGAAACATGGGCACCTATTACTACATTATTTTTTTGTGCTGATTTTAATGTCTGCAAAATCCCTACCGGATCACCCGCATGAAAACCACAGGCAACATTGGCACTACTGACAATCTCCAATATTTCTTCATCGTTGCCCATGCGCCATTGACCAAAACTTTCGCCGAGATCACTATTTAAATCGATCGTTTTTATCATGATGATTTCCTTAAGCTGATTTCAAAAACTCAAAGATTGAATCGATAGACATGGCACCCATGTACCATGTCAATACACAAGTAACCGCACCTGACCACAGCAACCAACGTGGGTAGACATACCCCGTCATCAAATCAGCGCGTTTCCAGCCAACATAAACAAAGATAGTCAAACCAATAGGAAGGATAAGCCCGTTGAAGCCACCGGCGAAAACCAATAAAGCGGCTGGTGGTGTTCCTATTAATAGATAAACGACCAACGATATGGCAATAAAAAATAAAGTCGCAATGCTGCACTGACGCTCAGTAAATTGCTTTCGAAAAACACTGAAAAAAGAAATGGAAGTATAAGCAGCACCAATAATACTGGTAATTGCCGCGGCCCAAACGATTAAACCAAAAATACGCAGTCCAAATTCACCAGCCGCTGCCTGAAAAGCTTGTGAAGCAGGATTTGCCGTTTCACTGGCAACATCAAGTGTAACGCCACTGGCAACCACGCCCAAGATGGCAAGAAATAACAAATATCGCATCAGGCCGACGACCAAGATCCCTTTGGTTGCTGCACTGGAAACAACTTTGATGTTTTCGATGCCTACAGCACCTTTATCCAGTAAACGATGAGCACCTGCATAACAGATGTAACCACCAACAGTTCCGCCCACAATAGTGGTTATCGTCGCAAAATTGATTTCATCAGGTAGCACGGTTTGTCGTAAGGCTTCTCCTATTGGAGGGTTGGAGACTATCGCAACAAACAAGGTCATTCCTATCATGATTACCCCTAATATCACAATAATGCGATCAATAGCGGCGCCAACTTTATGGGAGGTAAAAATGCCAATAGCCATTAACGCACTGAATAATCCGCCCCATTTTGGGTCCAATCCCATCAAAGCATTAAGCCCCAATCCAGCTCCGGCAATATTACCGACGTTAAAGACTAATCCACCAAAAATCACTAAAATAGCCAATAAATAGCCACTTCCTGGAATAGCAGCATTAGCAATATCAGCTGATTGCATTTTGGTTAATGTGACAATTCGCCAAATATTTTGCTGCACCACAAAATCGATCAGAATAGAAGCTAAAATGCCGAATGCAAAAGCAGCTCCCATTGTCGCAGTAAATGTAGCAGTCTGAGTGATAAACCCTGGCCCAATCGCTGATGTCGCCATCAAAAAAACCGCAGCAATCAAAGAAGAACGCCGATTTGATACAAAATTTATCGTGTCTTGTTTTGCTGTTTCCTGCATAGCCATAAGCTATTTTCCCCTGTCATCTTTATTGTATTTATCGTTTCCTAGGCAATATTCGTACCATTGTGGAACTAAAAAAAATAATTGTTTGGTTAAAATGAATATATTGTTGAACAATAAATAAGATCTGATGAGGAAATAAGCAAATAGAATTGTGTTATCGATCCTTAAAATCCAATAAAGATCACTTTATTAACATTTTCTGTTGAATTGAACGCCAAGATGCACAATTTAGGTGCAATAAGCACAATAATGTTGCCTCATGTTGGTTCAAGCTCTGTAACTTGCTGGTTATCGAGTAATATGTGAAGATTCGTTTTTATATACTTTGAAGGTGTTTTGTTATTAGCCATTAAATCTAACGGATGACTATGAAAAAAAACCATTCTCCCCAGATTTTGAGCAAAAGAATTGCTGAAACTATAAGAAATAAACTGGTTGTTGGGGAGTTATTACCTGGACAACGGCTATCTGAAGCAGCACTCAGTGAACAACTTGAAATTTCACGCAATACGTTACGTGAAGTGTTCCGCCTTCTCACGCAAGAGGGATTGCTGAAACATGAACCTAATCGGGGCGTGTTTGTTGCTACTCCCGATATTGCATCTATTATTGATATCTATCGAGTTCGGCAGCTAATTGAATGTCAGGCTCTGGCTCTGGCTTATCCAATGCACCCTAGTATTGCCAAAATGAAACAAGCCGTTGAAGTCGCCCAGAAGTGCCGCGAACAACAAGATTGGATTGGTGCCGGAACAGCAAATATGCGCTTTCATGCTGCGATCGTGGAATTAACTGATAGTGAAAGATTAATCACTTTCTACCACAATATCTCCGCAGAACTCCGTCTGGCTTTTGGTATCTTGAATGATCCTGAACTTTTGTATGCGCCTTATATTGATAAAAACGCGCATATTCTGGAACTGCTTGATTCAGGAGAAAATGAATTAGCGGCTAAAAAAATGAAGGATTATTTGGAATTATCAGAAAGGGCGATACTGGCCGCTTATACACGAAAAAATAACTAAATATCATAAAAAAATCCCTCAATACGGACTTATTTGTATTTATGTTTTAATTATTACTCGTTCTATTCGCTGGAATAAGTAGCAATAAAATTGCGCGGGCATAAAAGCCCCAAACGCAAAAAAGCCATCCGGACCCGGATGGCTTCTCTGTCTGATTCACTGTCTGGCAGTGTCCTACTCTCACATGGGGAGACCCCACACTACCATCGGCGCTACGGTGTTTCAC
>NZ_JAQRFI010000038.1 GCF_028598805.1 Xenorhabdus yunnanensis
AATGCCTGTAGCGCCTGTTCCCAGATTTTGGCAGGGGATGGCATGTGACACCGCCTTTTATTTAAGGAAGAAGAGCCCCATCATGGCACAATAGGGATTACGGCTGTAGTATTAGGAACTGGAATCAACGTGGCATCAATGAGTTGACCACCTCTAGGAATGAATCCCTGTGTCGAAAGCTGATGCTTCGCCTCTTCAAACAACGCTCTGGCACCTTCCTAGCCAATCCGTTTTTCGAAACACCAAATCGTGTTACGGTCTGGAATATTAATGACATCGGTCAAGCGACAAAAACGTTGCCAGCTCATTCGGTCAAGTAATTGATATTCCATCTTTTCATCGGAAAGATTATGGAAATGTTTCAGGATAATGATGCGAACCATCACCTCAGTCGGGAATGGCGGGCGTCCACCTTTGGGAGAAATAATACGTGGCGCGACACGGTCTATGGTGTCAGCCAGTGCCGAGAAATCAACATACTTATCAAGAACAAGTAGCGGATCACCTAATTCATCGATTTTTCGACGGTGATATTCGGATGCCAGCTTGTCTTTTTTTAAAGCAGAACGAGGCGGTATCATGACAGCGCTACCTTGCAGAGATGTACTGTGTCTGCATTTTACTCAATTTTGTGGCTGTGAAAAGTTTTTAGAGGTTCCCTTATATTTGTATATAAGTATGAGAACGATGTTTCAAGTTAAGCCGTGTGGATGGATATATCCCACGGTTTTTCTGTTCGTATTTCGGTTCGATTTTATGAAAGGTGATTATATCTGATTTAATTATTTTGGATAGTGAAAATATAGGAGAGATGAAATAAATTCATCAGATATTTTTATGTTATCATCTGATAACTATTTTTCATTATACATTTAATTGGGAAATGTGTTTAATATTTAAAAATCAATAGGTGATATAAATATTATTTATTCAGGAAATGTTTTGAGCTGTCAGTGATATATTATTAATAATCATATGGATAACAAAAGTTACATTATAATTCTGTGAGGTATACTATGTCAGTAGAAAGGCAAACTTTAGGAGGTGGTGGGACTCCCTCCACCATTAATCCGACATTATCAGTACCTAACAATACTAACTTGGTCTATGGCCAAGAATTTTATTTTGATGTGATTTTAACGGAAACAGTAGGCAAATTGCCACCAGGAAAAAACCTTACTGTTACTCCAAAAGGAACTGGTCTAACAATAGATATAATTTATGCTGATCTTACAACAACTGGTGCTGAAAAAGTGATTAGAGGACAATATTATTTAAAGATTAGCAACGATGAGAGTAAAATAACAGGAGGTAAAGTATCTCTTAATATAAGTTTAGGCACTGATTTCAATATGGATATTATTTACAATATAAAAAAAATACAGTTTTATACTTTACAGTTAATTCCTGATAAACAGGTCATTGTTATCCCTAAAACATTCTCTGAACCAAAACCAAGCGATATTGGTGATCATTATATTCGTTACACTACGCAGTTATTAGAAGATACTGGAAATCCTTTAGAAAAAAAAACACTGAAAAATGCTCTGGTTTATCTTTCTTCTACACCTAAAGATAGTATTAATACAAATATTATTGTTACGACTGATCCAAATCCGACGGCTCAACATGCAACGATAAAAACTTATACGCCTACAAATATCGTTGCCGATGATAGAACATTTATTAGTCTTATAAGTGATGATCACGGAAAGGTGAGTTTCCGTGTATATTCAAATAATAAGATAGCTGGAGGTACGACTACTGAGAAACCTATAATTCTTGTTTTAGAAAATATGATTTTGGGCCAAGAAAGTCATGCTTATACATCAGAAAATGTATATATTATCACTCCTAGACCGCAGGATTCCAGACATGTGCTAGAGTCAGTAATGATCCCCTCTGCTGACGGAGGTTTATTAAACGGTGGGCCAGACGAACCAACGTTTGAAGTTATGATTGAACCTTATGATAGCCCTAATCCTAGTGATCATATATTATTTTTTACAAAAGAAAGTGATGATGGGGTTCCTGATATTAGTAAATTAGTATTACCAATCTATGATATGCAAAGTACCCATAATGCTAATTATTCTTTTCCTATTCCTTATAATGTGCTTCCACATAATCAGTGGACAGAGTTTTTTTATGTGGTTGCTAGAAATGGGAACGCTCGTTATTCAGTTGGAATGCAACTTAAATATTTAGGAGGTGGTTCAGATCTTGTTCCATCAGATGGAGTTACACGAATTTATAATAAAGTTGAAGTTTACTCTAGTTTTGCAGATTATAAAAGTGATAGCACACTTAGCAAGCCAGAAGAAAAAAATGCTCTACTTTGGGAACAAGCTTATACAAGCAGGGCGGAACTTTCAAATTATATCAATAATGGTGGTTACGATGTATTTTTAAAAATAACCGCAACCAATGATACAACTGATATAACAAAAAAATATCCCCAAGTTGGAGATGATGTATATATAAATATGTATGTTAGATCGGGAAATAAAAACCTTTTCAGACAATTACCAAAAACAAAACTTTTATCAATTCTAGACTCTGTTCCAGCTGGTAATACAACTTTATGTTCTACCGTGGTCCCGATCATTCATCCAAAATATTCTGGAATCAGTTCTTATAGTGAAGGCTCTCCTGCATGGGTTTATTTTGAATATTATACGATGGATAAAACAAATACACTAACTTATAGTCATTACTGGCGAGGAATGACTGACACATCACTTCCTGGGGTAGATGATGATAGTTAATTTTTTATATTTTATCCCGTTATTTATTATTAGACTTAATTTAATATATACCTAATAGATTTAAAATTGAATTGAGGCGATAAGTAAATGAATCCCTAATCATATAGATAACTATGTGGCTGAGGTGAATGAATGTAGACAACAAATAGGCAACGTGAAAGATGACTAATATAGAAATATGATGCTCTAGAATATATTTTTTTCCTATAAAAAAATAGTGTTTTAGATTATGTTTTTAATTTTTTAAAAATTTATAAATTACATTATATTCAATAAATATCAAGACGTATCGCAGCAGCAAGGGAACGAATTTCAGGAATATAAATAACTATGTGTCTGAAACTAATTAATGCGAATATAAAACATATAACTTGGAAGCTAAATAATATTAAAAATTAAATGAGATTTATTATGATTAATAAAGAAGATACATTATATAATTCAGATCTATCATCGGTAACTCTATCTGTGCCTAAAGATTCTGATGTGGTAATTGGGCAAAGTTTTTATCTTTATATTACCATTATACTTAATGGAAAATTACCTTCAGAATTAGATGTTAATTTAGATGTTAAAACAGGTTTGGCAGTTGATAGTATTACTAAAGCTGTTCCACTCCCGTCAAAACAAAATGCTATGCAAGCAATAGCTTATTTAACTATTGATGATAAAGATTCTCTAAAACCAGGGGATCAAGTATCATATAAATTAAGTATACCTAATATTTATTCAAAGGAAATTAATTATACAGCAAATTTGATTGATTTAGATTCATTGCAGTTATCAGTAGATAAGTATTACTGTATATTACCACAAGGAAATACTAATATTGGTGTTGGAAATAATAATTTCATCCGTTATTCTGCGAATTTGAATAATAATAATGGTAAAGGGATGAAAAACACACCTATTCAGATTTCCGCATCAATTAAAGATGACCTAAATGAAGATGTTATAATAACCACTGATCCGGATGATGGGCTTCATTCTCCTGTACAGATTATTCCTATTGATGAATATGATCAAGTTGTGGTTCCTATTGTTAGTAATAACAGTGGAAAAATAAGTTTTCGAGTTTATCCTATGAAGGATAAACCAGTTGTACTTCAGTTAGGAAGTGAAATACCAGGGGGTGACGAATATTTCTTAGCTCCTACTGTATATATGCTTAGCCCTAGACCTAAAGATCCTCGCGAGTATCTTCCGGTTCCAACTATAAGTAATTTTAGTGATGGTCAACTAAAAGCGTATGGATCAGATTATACGTTTGATGTGAAAATTGAACCTTATCATAATGCATATGAGAGCGATAGTTTGATATTTTTTATCGATGACAAGATAGTATTACCAATTAGTACGATAGGCCACGCAAATCCTCCTAATTATAGTTTTAAATTATATTATGATATATTCACTGAAAATAAAGAATCTAAACTTTATTATGTGATAGCACCAAGGTCAGGTAATAATGAATATTCAAAGGTATTACCTATCACATACATTGGCGGTGGAGATAATATACCATCGGATAAAATTTCACGTGTTTATGAGAAGCCTGTAGTATATTCAAGTTGGGCTAATCCTAAGAGCCATCCTCCGTTAAATAATGATGATGATATTATTGATGAAACATATTACATTAATAGCTTTGATATAAAAAATGGTCGTAAGGAGTATTCCAATAATCATAATAATGGCGGCTATGGTTTATTTGTAAAAATAACAGGAACAAAAGATACACAAGATAAATATAAACCAAAATTTGGCGATACGGTTCACTTCACTATGTATCTTAATGGTGGTTTTTACAAAAACGAACGTGTGCATGAAAAAGATGTTAAACATAGGAAAGATATTTCTTGTGTTATTAATGATGTTCCTGATCATAGTGGCGGTAGTACCTCTACTACTGTTGTTTATATAGAATATGAGCAGCTTGTTGGATTTTCACATGATTCTAATAACGGTCAAGCAATGATTTATTTCGAATATTATTTTTATAATGAAGGCAATAGAATATACAGTGATTTCTGGAGTAGTAAGATTGAAACTTCAGGGAACTAACGTGAAAATATAATTATTTAATAGCAAATATGTTAAAAATCAAGACAAAGAATATAACAAATTACACTCGGACTATCAGTTCGCATTGTTTTAAGATACCCCGCTGCTTGCGGCGGGGTTCTTCATGGAGATAATATGAGTAAACATATCACTACTTCTGTCATATCAGGATCTGATATAGTAATAGGGCAAACTTTATATCTTGATATTATTCTAACTTCTGATGATCCTATTTCAAATGACGCTAGTATTAATTTAACAAGATTTAATAATGCTGAACCTGAGGACGATATTCCCCAAATTAAACTATATGATAATGGTAAAAAAGGAATTTTCACTGTTGAATTAAGTGTTTTTGATGATCTTCCTGATAGAGATTCAGTTTCTTTTTATATTGAACCAAACGCAAATGCAGCGGGTTTTCCTGAGACTAAAATTGAGTATACTGCACGAACCGTCAATATGTCTTCACTTCAATTGAAGATTGGAGCTGATCATTTAAAAGTTCCTCAGCATCCTAATATTCCTCCTAGTGGCAGATTTTTTGTGTCAGTTCATGCTACCGTTACTGCTCAGGATGGAAAAGATAAACTATCTGGTACTCCTATTAATATACTCGATATTGATGGAGTATTTGATAGAGTGGATTTCTATACTGCCGATAAAAACAGCAAATTAGAAGTTAGGGATATCGGAGATTACAGGGGATTGACCATAAATACAGACTCTAATGGTAATTTAGCATTTTATATTTTTGCGAAACAAGATAAGACTGTGGTACTTAATCTATTCTCTGCAATAATGGGTGTTGAAGGCACGGTTGAAGCTGAAAGAATTTTATATATTATTGATGTGGGGCCAGTGAACCCTGGACATACTTTGAATCCTCCCGTCATTAATGGTGAAGTTGGTGGTGTTTTACATAAAAGTATAGGCTCAAAACACTTCTCTGTTAATATTCCGATGTACAATGATATTTCAGTTGGTGATTCGATATTTTTCCTTGTTAATAAATTAATGGTTGACCCACCTGTTAATTTGACAGATCCATCCACGCAATTAAATAATATATTAGTGTCTTATGCTGTTTTATCAGATAATAATGAAGTCGAGTTTTCTTATGTGGTTATTAAAGAGTCAGCAGAAAGATACATGTCAATGCCAACGGTTTTCACATATGTAAAAGATGAACTTCCTGCAGATAATGTTTATGAAAAATGTAAGGTTTATGCTAGCTTTGGAACAGGTGAAAATGATCTTATTACTGAAGGTAAAGTTGTAAATTGTAAGGTTATATCTGGTTATAATAAAAACCCAGACCAAGATGGATTATTTGTAAAAATTACTGGAACCAATGATCCTCATGATCAGACTAAAGTACCTTTAGGGAATAATGTTAATGTTACGTTGTGGTTGCATATTAGAGCTAAACAGAAAAAGTTAGATAAATCTATCGGCTCTATACCTATGCCTGATATAGCCGGTAGTGATGGGGTAACAAACAGTGTAATAATAGGTATACCTCAAACGTATCTTGCGGGTAGTGATACATTTGATGAATATCATCCTGCACAGATTTATTTTTATTATATAGTTAATATAGATGGTCAACATATAAAAAGTCAGACTTGGAAAGGGAAAATTGATACTGTTCCATCTTGGGGAACGCCCCATTGCTAGTGATATTAATGTTATCTTTGTAGAATGATTTTATTGACCTTTTGCATTTTATTTGCAAAAGGTCAATTTTTAGATCGTGTATTCGAGGTATTGAATGTTTTTGGGCATAGAACTCACGGTTTTATAAAAGTACGATTTGTTTACTCACCATATCCATCCCACCCAAAAACAAACTTTCAAGGTGATACACCTCACATTTATTTCACTCTCTAGCTATAACGTGTAAAATAGCAGCATATTTGTATTAGATGAATGCAGCGGCGTTCTGCTTCGCGGCATCCATATAATATTTTCTCAAATAGCTAAAACGGTAAAAATACTTGTCAATTAATAACTTAAGAAACATCGCCATCATCGCTCACGTCGACCACGGCAAAACCACACTGGTTGATAAACTCCTGCAACAGTCCGGAACTTTTGGTGAGCGTGCTGCAACTGCTGAGCGCGTGATGGATTCCAACGATCTGGAAAAAGAACGTGGTATCACCATTCTTGCGAAAAACACTGCCATTAAGTGGAATGATTACCGCATCAATATCGTAGATACCCCAGGTCACGCTGACTTTGGTGGTGAAGTTGAACGTGTCATGTCAATGGTAGACAGTGTTTTGCTGCTGGTTGATGCGATGGATGGCCCAATGCCACAGACTCGCTTTGTAACTCAGAAAGCCTTTGCCCACGGTCTGAAGCCTATCGTTGTTATCAACAAAGTTGACCGTCCTGGCGCGCGCCCTGACTGGGTTGTGGATCAGGTATTCGACCTGTTCGTAAACCTGGGCGCAACAGATGAACAGCTCGATTTCCCAATCATTTATGCTTCTGCATTGATGGGTATTGCGGGTAACGAGCATACTGAGATGGCTGAAGATATGACTCCGTTGTATCAGGCTATCGTTGAGCATGTTGAGCCACCTAAGGTTGACCTTGATGGCCCATTCCAGATGCAGATTTCACAGCTGGACTATAACAACTATGTTGGGGTTATCGGGATTGGTCGTATCAAGCGCGGTACGGTAAAACCAAACCAGAACATCACTCTGATTGATAGCGAAGGCAAGTCTCGCAATGGCAAAGTCGGTAAAGTCTTCAGCCATCTGGGACTGGATCGTATCGAGTCTGATAAGGCGGAAGCAGGCGATATCATCGCAATTACCGGTCTGGGCGATCTGAACATCTCCGATACCCTATGTGACGTCAGTGCAGTTGAAGCGCTGCCGGCGCTGGCGGTTGATGAGCCTACCGTAAGCATGTATTTCTGTGTAAATACTTCTCCATTCTGTGGGCGTGAAGGTAAATATGTTACTTCTCGCCAGATCCTCGACCGTCTGAGAAAAGAATTGGTTCATAACGTTGCACTGCGTGTTGAAGAAACGGAAGATCCAGATGCATTCCGCGTATCTGGTCGTGGTGAACTGCACCTGTCTGTTCTGATTGAGAACATGCGTCGCGAAGGCTTCGAGCTGGGGGTTTCCCGTCCAAAAGTTATTTTCCGTGAAATTGATGGCCGTAAACAGGAGCCATTCGAGCAGGTAACTCTGGATATCGAAGAGCAGCATCAGGGTGATGTGATGCAGGCACTGGGCGAGCGTAAAGGTGAAATGCGTGACATGCTGCCAGATGGCAAAGGCCGTGTTCGTCTTGATTACATTATTCCAAGCCGTGGTCTGATTGGTTTCCGTACTGAGTTTATGACCATGACTTCCGGTACTGGTCTGCTGTATGCAACATTCAGCCACTATGATGACGTCCGTCCGGGTGAGATTGGTCGTCGTCAGAATGGTGTACTGATTTCCAACGGACAAGGCAAAGCAGTTGCTTATGCGCTGTACAGTTTGCAGGAGCGTGGTAAATTGTTCCTCGGTCACGGTACTGAAGTGTATGAAGGCCAGATTATCGGTATTCACTCACGCTCTAATGACCTGACAGTTAACTGTCTGACCGGTAAAAAACTGACTAACGTACGTGCATCAGGTACGGATGAAGCGACAACATTGTCTCCGCACATCAAGAAAACCCTGGAGCAGGCTCTGGAGTTTATTGATGATGACGAATTGGTAGAAGTAACTCCACAGTCAATTCGTCTGCGTAAACGCCATCTGACTGAAAATGATCGTCGTCGCGCAAATCGTAGCAAGGAAGCTTAATTTCTGAGTTATGCATTGCGTGTGACAGATTAAATATGAATAGCTTAGGGCATTTCGGTGCCCTGAGTTTTTAATGATATCCCTTCCAGTAATTTTTGTTATCCATTTCTGATTATTGACCTGATTATTGATTAATACAGCGAATTAGAACTTCAACGACGCTTCATAAAAAGAGAAATTTGCTTATTTTTTATCTTCTTCTTATTTTTTCTTAATAAAATTATGATAAAAGTACTAAACAATGAGCATCAGTCAGGAGGAATTATGCTGTATATTTTCGATATGGGTAACGTGATTATTGATATTGATTTTAAAAGAGTACAGGCTGTTTGGAGTAATCTGAGTGGGACACCACTGGCAACATTGACTTCGAAATTTTCGTTGGGAGAGGTTTTTGAAAAGCATGAGTGTGGGCAAATCAGTGATATTGAATTTGCAGAAAGAATGTGTGATGAAATGGAAGTCGCACTCAGTTTTGAACAATTTAAGGAAGGCTGGCATGCAATATTTATTGATGTCAGGCAGGAAGTCATTGAGTTAATGAATAAATTGCGTGCTCAAGGGCATCGTGTGGTTGTTCTGTCAAATACAAACCGCCTGCATCTTGCTTATTGGCCGGTGCATTATCCTGAGATTAAAGCATCAACGGATCACTTTTATTTATCTCAAGATTTGGGGATACGTAAGCCGAATCTTGATATTTTTAAACATGTGCTTGCAGCAGAAGGTGTGACAGTGGATCAAGTTATATTCTTTGATGATCTTTTAGAACACGTTGAGGCAGCGAACAAATTAGGCATCAATGCAATTCATGTGGCTGACCGGAGTGTAATCCCTGATTATTTTAAGGCTCATGATTTTTCGCTTCCCTCAAAAAATTAACATCATTAGCTTATTGCAGATGATGTTTCCCGCTATTTTTCTTACCTGTATTCCATATCGGGCAATAGGGAGCAGTTCTGTTATTACCGCATAATTTGTTGCTATCTATACCCAATAGACTTTCAGTGGCAACTAACAAAAACAGCATCATATTTATGATTTCCTACCTATGATTTTCTATCCAATACGGATAACTAAATCTAATACATATAACTAAACGGATAACAGGCAAGAGAGATGATCGCATTAATTCAGCGTGTGACACAGGCAACGGTTGTTGTTGAGGGTGAAACTATTGGAGAAATTGGACAGGGGTTGCTGGTGTTGCTGGGGGTTGAAAAAGACGATACCCCACAAAAAGCGCAACGTTTATGCGACAAGGTAATGGGGTATCGGGTATTCAGCGATGAACAGGGAAAAATGAACCTGAATGTTCAACAGGCTCAGGGGAGCTTATTGGTTGTATCCCAATTTACATTGGCTGCGGACACGCAGAAAGGCTTAAGACCTAGCTTTTCTGGTGGTGCTGAACCACAAAAAGCAGATGAGCTTTATCGCTATTTTGTTGAACAGAGTCGTGTAACTGGTGTAAAAACAGAAATGGGGAAATTTGCTGCAGATATGACAGTCAGTTTGACAAATGACGGGCCAGTAACTTTCTGGTTGCAAGTATGAGGTGGGTGAAATATCGCAACGACGAATAAGGTTGCTGTTTAAAACAAGTTGCAGTTTAAAAAATAAAACAAACCACAGTATGCAGCATACATTCATTTCCCTGACGACACATGACCACACACAAGAGAAGGGGCTGTTTTTATGTACCATTTGAGAGTACCTCAAACAGAACAAGAGTTGGAAACCTATTACCAATTTCGTTGGGAAATGTTGCGTAAACCGCTTCACCAGCCTATCGGATCAGAGAAGGATGGTTACGATTCAATGGCTCATCATCAAATGGTGGTGGATGAACATGGTAAACCGCTTGCTGTTGGGCGTTTATATATCAATGCAGACAGTGAAGGTGCTATTCGTTTTCTGGCTGTTCACCCCAATGTTCAGCGGAAAGGATTGGGTACACTGATTGCGATGGCATTGGAATCTGTAGCTAGGCAGGAAGGTGTGAAACGAGTTGTTTGCAGTGCACGGGAAGATGCTGTTGATTTCTTCGACAAATTGGGTTTTCAAAATCGTGGGTTGATCAATGGGGCGAAAACGTTACCTATTAATCATTTTCTAATGATTAAACCTATCATGAGTCTTGATGATATTTTGCACCGCCCTGATTGGTGTGCAGAATTACAGCAGGCATGGCATAAGCACATTCCTTTAAGTGAAAAGATGGGGTTGCGGATCACTCAATATACCGGGCAACGTTTTATCACGACGATGCCCGAAGCCGGAAACCAGAATCCACACCATACTATTTTCGCGGGCAGCTTATTTTCTCAGGCCACATTAACGGCATGGGGATTGATTTGGTTGTTGCTACAGGAACGCCAATTGGGAGGTGACATCATTTTGGTGGATGCCAATATCCGTTATCGGCAACCTATAACGGGGCGTCCCTGTGCAACTGCGGATTTCAATAACATGAGCGGAGACCTTGCCCGTCTTGCCCGTGGCAACAAAGCACGTGTAAAAGTGGAAGTGCAGGTTAGCGGCGAACATGGCGTAGGTAGCGTGTTCACCGGTACTTATATCGTCCTGCCTCCCGAACGTTTTGCTACAGCTTGATTTTTGCGCAGGTTTGATTCTCCGTAATATGATTGCCCGTTGCTGAGTGAGCGGCTTCAGGGTTAGCTATAGAAGCAGAATTATCTACGGAAGAGTGCGCTGTTGGGGTACAGCGACTCGTTGAGATCAAACCTTGCTCAATAGATTGTGACTCTTTTTCTGATGATTTATCTTCAGCCACCAATGTCCCGTTTATTGTTCCCTTCATATCATGAGCGGAGAGATCACCCGTGATAGCAAGAAAGAAATTCCCTTCTCCCTGAATTTTGAGTGGTATCCAACCCCATTGTGGCAAGATTTTTAAATCCGCATTCATGCCTTTGAAGCTGAGATTAAAAGGTGTTTGGGCAGCGTGTTGTTCAACTGTGCCAGTAACTTGCAACAGCCCTTCACCTGTAAAGCCATTCAGCTTATCAATGGTGATTTTGTCATCTGTGGCATGTAGTTGCAGATAAGGGCGGCTTATTTCGATTGCATTGAATGTCCCTGCGGCAGCTTGCAGCGATGCCTGACCATTCCATAATCCCCACTTACCATTTTTCAGGATATCCATGCTGTCAATATGAGCCGCAAAGGTGGTGAGCTGGAACGGGAAGCCAGGATTGGTATCAATCAGCAGAGTATTATTGATGGCAATATCATGGAGTTTCAGGCCTGAAATCCATTCCGGCGCAGGCTGTTTGAAATAGTTGAGCCATGTGGGAGGCAGAACATAAAGCAGCCCTGTGACAGAACTATCTTTGAGAGTAAGGAGGCGGTTTTTGCGATCCCATTCTGATTGGATATTGAACAACCCTTTTTGATAATGAGTTGTCAGGCTTGCGATAGTAAAAGTATCATCAGAAAAACGGAATTTTCCAAGCGTGTCGTTGAACTGCGCATTATTCAGCGTCATGTTCATCACATTAAAATCAATCAACCCATCTTTAGTATCCCAACTGCCATTGACCAATCCCAAATTTTTAATAGTGCTATCCAGATAATCGACAGACCAGTTTTGCCCTTGCAGTTTGGCATTGGTGATATTGAGATCTTTGACATACATCGCTGGAAGGTGGCTGATTTTTTCCTTCAACTGATCCAGCGTCAGCGGTGTTTGCCAGCGAATGTTATTGATTAGGATATTGTTCCACCGCCAACTGCCGTCAGGCAATTGCTGACCATCGCCAGAAATGGAACCTTGCAGGAATGTTGCTCCAAAAGAGTCGATAGCCAAAGCCTGATTCTGGTAACTGCCTCGCATAACGACATTTTCAACAGGCAGGTCATTTAAACGGAGCGTACCAGCGCTGAATTGATATTTTCCATTACCAACCGGGTTGTCCACGACAGGAGCCCAAGGAGCAATTCCACCTGTGATATTTTTCCCCTGAATATGGATGTTGGGACTGTCTAGCTGAACATCCATCTGGTTCAGTTGCAGGATATCCGCTTGTAGAGAAAGGGGAAATTGGTTTCCAGACAGTATCAATGCCCCTTCTTGCAATGTCAGACGACGCAGGTTTTTGGGTGACAGTAAATGCCGCCACTTAAAATCGAGATTGATGGTATTGGCGGTGAGTGAGAAAGGACTTTGTTTGTCGCGAATATCAACATGATTAAATATTAAGGTAGTGGGCTGTAGCCAGCTATGGCTGATACTTTCAATGCTGACTTGATAATGTCCCTGCTTGTTGAGCCATCGGCTTAACTGTTTGGAGCCCCAATGCGTTTGGACAGCAACATAGATAACTATGATTGCCAAAACCAGCAATAATAGAAGAGCACCAAAAGATTTCCCTAACCACCTCATTACTTCACCTCAACATGACCTGCGAATAGAAACTCTTTTATGCCGCAAAATGGATAGGCACTCAATAGATGATTCAGATAAAAACATTATTTAGTGAATTTTTGGGAGAGTTAATATAGATATTGCGAATAGCTTTGCAAAATATGCAAAAAAGAATACTCCCGCTGGTAAGGCGGGAGAGAAAAATAATGTAAATCTACAGATTATTTTTCTTGAGGGAAAATCAGGTTAAGTAGAATGGCGGTTAACCCACCTGCGGCAATACCTGAAGAGAGTAAGTTTTTCATCCAATCAGGTGCAAACTGTAAAATCAGCGGTTGTTGAGATACGCCTAACCCTACAGCCAGAGACAGCGCGATAATCATGATGGCTCGACGGTTCAGGGGTTCACGGGAAACTATTCTGACACCAGATGCGGCGATAGTGCCAAACATCACAATCGTCGCCCCTCCCAGAACTGGTTCAGGAATGTGCTGTACAAAACCAGCCACGGCAGGAAACAGCCCCAATAGAATCAGCATCGAAGCAATAATGTAACCGACATAGCGACTGGCAACGCCAGTGAGTTGTATCACGCCATTGTTCTGACCAAAACAGGAGTTCGGAAACGTATTGAACACGGCTGAAACCATCGAATTGAGACCATTTGCCAGTACACCGCCCTTGATGCGCTTCATGTATAGTGGGCCGCTGACAGGCTGCTCGGAGACATCTGAGGTTGCTGTGATATCACCAATTGTTTCCAGAGACGTCACCATAAAAATCAGAATAAGTGGGATCAACAGGTGCCAATCAAAAGACAGTCCATAATAGAGAGGGGAAGGAACAGTGATAATTGGCGCATCTTCTTTTGATACTGAAATGGGTAACATATCCATGTACCAAGCCACCAGATAACCCACTGCCATGGCAATGACCAGCGAAGCAACGCGCAAATAAGGATTAGTTTGGCGATTCAGCAATACGATAACAGCAAGAACAACTCCCGCTAGCAGCAAGTTTTCAGGGGCACCAAATGTGCCGTTTTGCAATGCAGAATAACCGCCACCAATGGAAGTTAACCCGACTTGAATTAACGACAAGCCAATAATCATCACCACGATACCGGATACCAGAGGTGTAATGACCCGTCTTGCTAAATGCAGTACTCGTGAGAGCAACACTTCCGTCATTGAGGCGAGCATCAGCGTACCGAACAGAGCTGCCATCATAGTTGGAATATCTGCGCCTCCGTTTTTCAACGCCAGCCCTCCCATAATAAGTGGAGCAACAAAATTAAAACTGGTGCCCTGAATCGAAAGCAAACCAGAGCCGATGGGTCCCCAAGAGCGAATTTGAATAAGTGATGCTAAGCCTGAGGCAAACAGGGACATACTGATAATTCGTTGCGTATCTTGTTCCGGAAGCCCCAAAGCCTGACAAATCAACATCGCCGGAGTAATAACAGCCACAAACATTGCTAATAAATGTTGGCATGCAGCAAATAGGGCATGTGGGAGAGGAGGTTTATCTTCCAGGCGATAGATAAGTTCATTGTCTGATTTATTGGGTACTTCCGATGAATTGAGCACTTCCGATGAATTGGATTCACGGGATAACTTGACCATATTGCGAAATTCCAGATGGACAAAAAGATGCATTTTAATGATCTGCACCATTAAAGCAATCGTTTGCGCAGGGTTTTCATAACAAAATGCGACTTAATTTCGTCACATTTTTAAATGTTTTAGCTTGTATTTATTAAGAAATTTATTTCTAATCCACCCCTTACCTGCTCTTGGCGTTTTTATAGGATGATTATAACGTCACATTAATTTTACATAATATTAACAAATGGATGGGGTACATAAATGTATCATCTGGATATTTATGGCACGCTCGTTGCTGCCACACTTGTTTTGCTACTAGGAAGAAAACTCGTACAATCAGTCACATTTCTTGAGAAATATACGATCCCTGAGCCGGTCGCCGGTGGGTTATTGGTCGCTTTAGTTTTACTGGCGGTTAAACAATCCACGGGTTGGGAAGTAAGTTTTGATTTATCCCTCCAAGAGCCCCTGATGTTGACGTTCTTTGCCACAATTGGTTTGAACGCTAACCTTACCAGCCTGAAAGCAGGCGGAAAATTTCTGGTCATTTTTGTCTTCGTGGTTGTTGGCCTGTTATTGGTACAAAACACCGTGGGCATTGTATTGGCGAAAATGCTTGGTCTTGATCCATTAATGGGATTGTTGGCTGGCTCCATTACACTTTCTGGTGGACATGGAACAGGAGCCGCTTGGGGTAAAGTATTTACAGAGCGTTATGGCTTTGAAAATGCTACAGAAGTAGCAATGGCATGTGCAACATTCGGTTTGGTTTTGGGTGGTTTGATTGGTGGTCCGGTTGCTCGTTTTTTGGTGAGAAATACCAAAACGCCTGGATTGGGGGCGGACGATACTGAGATCCCGACGGCATTTGAGAAACCTTATACCGGACGGCTTATCACGCCATTAGTGATGGTGGAAACCATTGCCATGATTTCCATTTGCTTGTTGGCAGGAAGTTTTATTGAGAAGCAGCTGGAAGGTACGGCCTTTGAATTACCGACATTCGTATGTGTACTGTTTGTTGGTGTCATTCTCAGTAACGGCTTATCTTTACTTGGTTTTTATCGGGTATTTGACCGAGCGGTTTCGATCTTGGGTAACGTTAGTTTGTCGCTGTTCCTGGCAATGGCATTGATGAGCCTGAAACTGTGGCAGTTGGCTTCCCTTGCGTTGCCAATGCTGATCATTCTTGCCGTGCAGACAGTAGTTATGGCTTTGTATGCTATTTTCGTCACTTACCGAATAATGGGCAAGAATTTCGATGCCGCAGTATTGTCAGCAGGTCACTGTGGTTTTGGCTTAGGTGCAACCCCAACGGCTATCGCAAATATGCAGGCAATTACTGACCGTTTTGGGCCATCTCATGTGGCATTCTTACTCGTGCCAATGGTGGGAGCGTTCTTTATTGATATTGTTAACGCCGCTGTCATCAAATTATATCTGTTGTTACCCGTGTTCCCATCTGTAGCAGGTTAGATTAATTCACTTTTGACTTGCCTGATATCTTGGCGAAATATGCCGCTGAAATGTTCAGCGGCATTTTTTTGTTTTTTGCTGCTTATTTGTTTTCTGTTGGAACTTAAGCATGGCTATATTGAGAACGATCCGGCAACCAGCGCTCAATCAGCGCCTTGGCATGTTCAGGATAGTGCTGGTGGATATAGCGGGCGATACGCTGAACTTCAGGCAACATATTTTGATCCCGCAATAAATCCGCGATCCTGAATTCTGCATTACCCGTTTGACGTGTACCAAGTAATTCACCCGGCCCACGGATTTCCAAGTCTTTCTGGGCAATCACAAAACCATCATTACTATCCCGTAAAACTTGCAGGCGAATTCTGGCTGTATTGGTCAGTGGTGTTTTATAGAGCAGGACACAGTGTGAAGCAATGGCTCCACGCCCGACACGCCCACGAAGCTGGTGCAACTGGGCCAACCCCAGTCGTTCTGGGTTGTCGATAATCATCAGGCTGGCATTGGGCACATCAACCCCCACTTCGATTACCGTAGTAGCAACCAGCAATTGTAGTTCACCCTGCTTGAAAGCCTCCATGACGGCCTGTTTTTCTGCCGATTTCATCCGGCCATGCACTAAGCCGATTTTCAATTCAGGCAATGCCAGTGCCAGTTCTTCACTGGTTGCTTGTGCTGCTTGCGCTTCCAGTACCTCAGAATCTTCGATCAGAGTACATACCCAGTAAGCCTGACGGCCTTCATCCAGACAGGCGCTTTTGATACGTTGGATAATATCGTGCCGGCGGGTATCTGGGATAGCAACGGTTGTGACTGGCGTTCGGCCAGGTGGTAATTCGTCAATGATGGAAGTATCCAGATCGGCATAGGCGGTCATTGCCAATGTGCGTGGAATGGGGGTCGCTGTCATAATCAATTGATGGGGATGGAAGCCTTGTTCGCGCCCCTTTTCCCATAACGCCAGACGTTGATGTACACCGAATCGATGTTGTTCATCAATGATAACCAGTGCCAACCCCGCAAATTTTACCTGCTCCTGAAACATGGCATGAGTACCGACAACCATACTCACTTGACCGCTCGCTATCGCCTCTTGCTGTGCCTGACGTGCTTTACCTTTCTGTTTGCCTGCCAACCAACCGACTTGGATACCGAGTGGTTCAAGCCATTGACGGAAGGTATTGGCATGTTGTTCCGCCAGCAGTTCAGTTGGAGCCATCAATGCCACCTGCTTGCCGTGAACAATAGCGCGAACGGCAGCCAGTGCAGCCACCAGTGTTTTGCCCGAACCCACATCTCCTTGTATCAGGCGCATCATTGGGACATTTTTTTCTAAATCATGTTCTATTTCTGCAACGACACGGGCTTGTGCGCCTGTTGGTGAGAATGGCAATTGGCTCAGAAGTTGCTGTTTCAGTGAATTATCTGCCGTGAGGGGCTGTGCATGAAAGCGTTGGGTTCCGGCTCTGACTGCCAACATGCTTAAATGATGTGCCAGCATTTCTTCCAGAATTAACCTTCGCTGGGCTGGATGTCTGCCATTCTCCAAATCGATCAGGGAAATATCCGGCGGTGGATGATGCAATGTATGCAGCGCATTAGGCAGGCTGATGATCTTTCGGCTGAACTCTTCCGGCAGCAATTCATTAACGGCACAGGTATCCAATATTTCCAATGCTTGCTCGATTAACTTTCGCAGCGTTGTTTGGCGCACTCCCTCGGTTGTGGGATAGATGGGAGTTAGCGTCTCTTGTAGTTGAACAGCGTTGGCGTGTTGCTGGACTTTATATTCAGGATGAATGATCTCTGGCCCTTGATTGCCGCGCCGGATTTCCCCATAGGCAACAACGTGCTTTCCTTCGGCCAGATTATTTTTCATGGCGGCAGTAAAATTGAAGAAACATAGGGTCAATATGCCAGTGCCATCGCTGATTTGGCAGGTCATGATGCGCCGACGCCCAAAAATCACATTGGTGCGCAATACCTTACCTGTTACTGTGGCGTAAACGCCGGGCAGTAATTCATTGATGGTATACAGGCGGGTTTGATCTTCATAGCGAAGAGGCAAATGCAAAAGCAAATCCTGTAGATTGACCAACCCTAACTTGGCGAGTTTAGTGACCTGATTAGCTCCAACACCACGAAGAGTGGTTAAGGGGATGGCATCAAGTAGCTGGCCTTTCATACGATTTCTCCGTCAGTGTAATTTATTTCCTTGTTGATGGTGCAGTTGTTGCTTGCATAGCTGACCACCATGACTTATTTGCGATGATTTGCCCTTGTTTATCTATCAGAGGTCGTTCCAAGCCTTTACGACGAGAAACGGCAGCCAACACGGGATATCCCCCTTCGAAAAGCAGCTTTTGCTGCTCCTCTTCCGGCAGAGTGCTTTTCTCCCGCTGATACATGCCTGCCAATTGGCGCTGTCGTTGTGCTTCATACAGGATCAAGGCTGACGCGACAGAGACATTCAGTGATTGCACCATACCTGCCATCGGGATAATGATGTCATGATCTGCTAAAGCGATGGCGTGTTTTGAGATACCTTTTTTTTCCTGCCCCATAATAATACAGGTAGGTTTAGTGTAATCAATTTGACGGAAGTCGACGGCCTTATCTGAAAGATGAGTTGCCAGTATTTGCATACCATCAGATTTAAGTTGCTGAATAGCCTGTTCAATCGTGAAGTGTGTTTCCACCTGAACCCAGCTATTACTGCCCGCTGCAGAAGAGAGCTGAGTTCTTAGTTGCTCGGTAGGCCAGATAGCATGGATTTGGTGGATACCAACAGCATCCGCAGTACGAATAACAGCGGATACGTTATGCGGTTTGTGGACTTCTTCTAAACAAATCGTCAAATCAGGTTGACGCATTGCCATCATCTGGCAAATACGTGCGTAACGTTTAGGATTCATAACCTCTAGTTTCGGTTACGGCTGACTCGCATCACGTCAGGCATTACACGTATCTTACGCATGATATTTGCCAGTTGGATACGGTCTTTGGTCGTCAGCCTGATGAAAGCACAATAAACGCGGCCATCTTTTTCTTCTGTATTCATGCTTTGAATGTTGGAGTTCGCGTCGTTAATGGCAGCAGTCAGATTTGCCAGTGCACCCTGATGGTTAAACATATCGACTTTGATTTCAGCAATAAAATCGCTGTTGATATCTTTATCCCACTCAACAGGCATGAATTTTTCCGGTTCTTTCTGATATCCACGGATATTACGACAGGACTCGTGGTGGATTACCAGGCCTTTTCCCGGACTGATATGGGCAATAATCGGATCGCCTGGAATTGGGCGACAGCACTTGGCAAAGGTAATCAAAATGCCATCAGCGCCCTTGATGGGCAGTTTACGGGCCGTATTGCCGTTGTTGTTTGGCGTTTTATCTGCGGAACCCAGTAATAAATTGCGGGCAACAACCACGCTCATCGCATTCCCCAATCCGATTTCCGCCAGCAAATCATCCAAAGTGGCGAGCTTCATTCTTGCCAGCTCTTTGCTGATATTTTCTTGCGGTATATCGATGACTTTCGTGCCGTTACCAAGCGCATGATTAAGCAGACGACGTCCCAAACCAACCGAATCATCCCGTTTTAGATTTTTCAGTAACTGGCGAATTTTGGCCCGTGCTTTAGAACTAACGACAAAGTTCAGCCATGCAGCGTTAGGGCGAGCGCCTGGTGCAGTGATAATTTCGACAGTTTGCCCACTGCTGAGAGTTTGTGAGAGAGGATAGGGCAGACGATCAACGCGTGAGCCGACACAGGCGTGGCCGATATCCGTATGGACAGCATAGGCAAAATCGACAGGGGTTGCGCCAGCCGGTAACTCAACAATTCGTCCTTCAGGGGTAAAAACGTAAATCTCATCCGGAAACAAATCAGATTTAACACTCTCAATAAATTCAAAAGAGCTGCCGGCGCTTTGCTGGAGTTCCAGCAAGCTCTGCATCCAGCGCTGGGCACGAACCTGTGCAGTTGTACCGGATTCCCCCTGTTCTTTATAGGCCCAGTGTGCGGCAACCCCCATTTCCGCCATTTGATCCATGTCTTCAGTACGGATCTGGACTTCGACGGGTACTCCATGTGGGCCTATAAGGGAAGTATGCAGGGATTGGTAGCCGTTGGCTTTTGGGATGGCAATATAATCTTTCACTCTACCGGGGCGTGGCTTGTACAAACTGTGCATTTGCCCCAGTACGCGGTAGCAGGTGTCAAGATTATTGACGATGACACGAAAGGCGTAAATATCCATGATGGAATGGAAACGCTGTTCTTTCAGGTGCATCTTACGATAGATCGAGTAGAGATGTTTTTCGCGGCCGCTGACAGTACATTCAATGCCAGCATCCGTTAATCTGCCTTCAATCTCTGACAGAATTTTCTGGATCATCTCTTTGCGATTACCACGAGCGGCTTTCACAACCTCTTTAATCACGCGGTAACGGTTTGGATACAGGGCTTCAAACCCAAGTTCCTCCAGCTCCGTTTTTAGGTGATGAATACCCAGACGGTGGGCCAGTGGACTATAAATTTCCAGCGTTTCCCTGGCAATGCGCCGCCGTTTATCGGGGCGCAGGGAGCCAAGGGTTCGCATATTATGTGTACGGTCTGCCAGTTTAATCAAAATGACGCGAATATCTTGTACCATCGCCATGATCATTTTGCGGAAGTTTTCAGCTTGTGCTTCTTTCTTGTCGCGGAAGTTCAGCTTATCCAGCTTGGATACCCCTTCCACCAATCCGGCCACAGTCGTGCCAAATAATTTTTCTATATCCTGAAATGTCGCAGGAGTGTCTTCAATGACATCGTGAAGAAGTGCTGCCATGAGTGTTTCATGGTCAAGGCGCATTTCAGCCAGAATACAAGAAACGGCGACGGGGTGAGTAATGTATGGCTCACCGCTGGAACGGGTTTGCCCTTCGTGGGCATCCCGCGCAACCACATAGGCCTGTTTAAGTAGATCGATTTGATCTTCAGGCAAATATTTCAGAACTAGCTGATTCAGGCTTTCAAACAGGTACAAGGCAGACCTACCGTAAAATTAACGACGACCTTCAGCAATGGCAGAAACGGCTTTGATTTCTGCTGCGTCTTGCTCTTGCTGTTCCTGGCGCTCACGAACATCAAGAATTTTATTGTTGATGAGGCCTTGCTCGATTTCACGCAGAGCGATAACAGTTGTTTTATCGTTTTCTTCCGGAACGAGGGGATCTTTGCTGCCTACTTGCAATTGGCGCGCTCGGCGAGCAGCGACCAACACTAGGTCAAAACGGTTACCAATTTTTTCTACTGCGTCTTGAACAGTTACGCGTGCCATATGTGTGCTACTCCACAGATAAATAAATGACTGGGCATAATACTGAAACTTGGTTCAGTCTGCCAATAATTTGCTGATTAAGGCATCATGCCGCTGAGTCTGACGATCTAATCGTAGACGCTCTGAACGAATAATAGATTGTAAATCGGCCAGTGCCGTATTGAAATCATCATTGATGATGACGTAATCATATTCGTTGTAATGCTCCATCTCCGCGACAGCCTGAGCCATTCGTTTGGCAATGATCTCTTCGCTGTCCTGACCACGCCCACGCAGGCGGCGGAGCAACTCTTCCTTGGAGGGAGGGAGGATGAAAATACTGCGGGCTGCCGGCATTTTCTGACGGACTTGTTGTGCACCTTGCCAATCGATATCAAGAAAAACATCAACGCCACTGGCGAGTGTATCTTCAATGACTTTTCGGGATGTGCCGTAATAGTTACCAAAAACACAGGCATATTCCAAAAATTCATCATGGCTGATCATATTTTGAAATTCATCCACAGTGACGAAAAAATAATGTTCACTATGATTTTCGCCTGGACGAGCCTGACGCGTTGTATGTGAAACAGAAACCTGAGTGTCATACAAAGGCTGAGTTTTTAATAAAGCCTGAATAAGGCTTGATTTGCCTGCTCCACTCGGTGCAGAAACAATATATAACGTTCCTTGGTTCATGATGATTTCTTGACTGATTGGGTATAAATAGATGCAAACGCGGGAATATAAAATCCCACGAATATAAAATCCCATATAGTATACACGGATACGTTAATCCATGCAGCGTTACAATACATGCCAACAGACATTTCAACAAAATTTTTTCTTAACAAACTGACATTAATGGAACATTCTGCGAAACAATTTCAGAAAAAATAGTCGGTTGCAGAAATTGCACATTTATTTTTCGAAACGCTCCGCAAACTTATCTTTTCCATCTTGGCAAAAATTCTTCTGCTTTTTATTCTTTGTCCGTGTTTTAGGAACCTACGGAGCAGGGATGCTTAATTTTCACATCAGTTTTTTGATAACAGTATGGATGCTGCTATTTGGCATGCCAATGGCATTTGCAAACACAATCAATTGTCCTGAATGCAATTGCCCTGAATGGTCACAAGAAAAATTTCAGCATGAAATCAGCTATCTGATACAGCAGGTAGCTAAGTGGGATCGTCTTTATCATCAGCAGGGTATTAGTGAAATAGATGATGAAATCTATGATCAATTATTGGAAACCTTGAGACTTTGGAAAAGTTGTTTAAATCACGAGTCAGACAGCACTTTTATCTCTGTTAGCGCTATTGCTGATATGCCTGCGATTGCGGTGTTACAGGAAGAGTTACAGGAAGAGAAACAACGTCATCCTGTCCAGCACACGGGGTTGAATAAATTGAAGTCGGTGCAGGAAGTTCACCAGTGGTTGCAGGGGCGAACCGGGGTTTGGCTGCAACCTAAAATTGATGGTGTGGCGGTTACTTTAGTCTATGAAAAAGGTCAATTAGTGCGGTTAATCAGCCGTGGTGATGGTATTGAAGGCATAAACTGGATGGATAAAAGCGCATTTATTCCCAGCATTCCTAAGCGGATTGAAAATGCCCCTGAACGTTTGGTATTGCAGGGTGAGCTTTTCTGGCAGCAGGTGCGTCATCGACAGTCCGTTTCGGGAGGCCAGGGAGTGCGCAGTAAAGTTGCAGGCTTAATGACTCGTAAAACCCCGGCACCGGAACTTAAACAAGTTGGCATTTTTATCTGGGGCTGGCCGGATGGGCCAAATGAAATGGCTGTAAAACTGGAGAGATTGGCTGTAATGGGCTTTCCCATCACACAACAATATAGCCACCTCATTGCCACTACAGAAGATGCTGAAAAAAGATGGAGAGATTATTTTGCTCAACCTCTCCCTTTTGCTACGGATGGCGTTGTCTTACGACAGGAGATTGAACCGACAGGCCGACAATGGCGAACCGGATCAAACAGTTGGGCGATTGCATGGAAATATCCACTACGGCAGCAAATTACAACCGTAAGAGACGTTAATTTCACGATAGGCCGGACAGGGAAAATATCCGTTGTATTAGAGTTGGAGAAAGTAAAGGTAGATGATCGACAGGTGAGTCGAGTCAACATCGGTTCCATCAAACGCTGGAAACAGTGGGATGTTTACCCCGGAGATAAAATCACGGTGGCATTGGCAGGACATGGTATACCCAAACTCGACAAAGTGGTATGGCGTATGCTGGAACGCTCTGAGATTCAACCACCCAATGAGCAGGATTATCATTTTCTTAGTTGCTTGACACTCGACCATGAAAATGAGGGCAATAATTATCGTTGCCAACAGCAGTTTATTGCTCGCCTGACATGGTTAGGGGAAAAATTGAAAATGAGAGGAGTTGGACAAGGAACCTGGTCAGCTTTGGTAAGACACGGGTTGGTAGCAAATTTAACGGATTGGTTGGATTTGGATAAGGGACCGCTTGAGGCAGTGGCTAATATTGGAACTAAACGCGCAGAGTTAATTTTCTCCCAATTTCAGCAGGCAAAATTACGGCCACTTTCACTATGGCGTGAAGCCATTGGTTTGCCCCATGCCAAGCACCTTACAGATAAAACAGGATGGCAGTGGGAAACAAGATTATCAGATACGAAGGCGAAACACTCATTAACAGTGAAACAAAGCGAAAAAATCTTGGCCTTTTTACAGCATCCTGAGATTAAGGCGGTAATTCAGATTTTGTCTTTGCGGGGTATTAAAGGAGAGCAAGGGATTGAAGAGAAAAGTATGGCAGGGAAAGATATAGTGAAGGAAGATATGGTCTCAATAGATATGGGTAAAGCTCAGTGAATAATGCGATCAGTAAAGTGAATAATGCAATCAGTAAAGTGAATGGTGCTATCGGTAAATAGGGGCAAAAAATCTGCCCCAAATGTTCATGATAGTCTTAGTGGTCTGTGCCATCGTAGTGGAAGATGGGTAACCCAAGACGATAACGAATAGCTATCAATCGTGCGGTCAGACCTGCAATGAGTGTAATCAAGATCACGATGTTTGAGGGTAATGGTGTATGTAGTAAGGAGATATAGAGCCAAGCTGATGCAAAAGAGACACCGGCATAAATCTCTTTTTGGAATACCAAGGGAATAGTATTGCAAAACATATCACGCAGTACACCGCCAAAGACGCCGGTGATTACGGCTGCAATGACTGCGATAATCGGGCTGTAATGCATCTCCATAGCGATTTGTACGCCAAGGATGGAAAAGACAATCAATCCAATTGCATCAAGAATGAGAAATAAGCGGCGCAGATGTTTCATCATGGGGGCAATCCAGATAGTCAGTACGGCGGCACAGGCAACGGTCACGATATATTCTGGATTTTTTACCCAGCCGAGGGGATAGTGCCCCAAAATAATGTCACGGACAGTGCCACCACCGATGGCTGTCACGGAAGCAATAATGATAACACCGAATACATCCATTTTTCGGCGACCTGCAGCTAAAGCGCCGGTCATGGCTTCAGCTGTAATACCAATGATATAGAGGACACTGAGTAACATAAATTTAATCAAATGGAATATAACGTAGAAGTAAGAGTACTGTTGAAATAATAACGTCTCGACTGAAATTTTTTAGTTAAATTTGAATAAAATTAGTTTTTATTATCCGAAACCTCGCAATATAAGGTAATAAAATGGCTTTTAAAGAACGTCAGATTACATTCGATAGCCGTAGCCATCAGATAACTAATATAAATATTTGGACACCTGACAGCCAATGGTTGGTATATGATGTTCGTCCCCATGGTGCATCTTTTACAGGTTTAACGATAGAAAAAATTCATGTTGGTCATGGACAAACTAAAGTTATCTATCAGGCAAAAGAAGGTGCCCATGTCGGTGTTGTGACTGTGAGTCAGCAGGAGCCGACTTGTTATGCCTTTATTCATGGTCCAGAAAACCCAGATGTACAGTGGCAGTATGATTTTCACCATCGCCGTGGTGTTATCGTTATTGATAATCAGCCCAACGTGGCAATTAACATTGATGCAATGGATATTACTCCACCTTATACCGCTGGTGCTTTGCGGGGAGGAACACATGTCCATGTTTTCAGCCCTGATGGCAGCCGTCTAAGTTTTACTTACAATGACCATGTGATGCATCAGTTAGATCCTGCGCTAGATTTACGTAATGTTGCGGTGGCTGTCCCGCTGCGAGCTGTGATGTCAGTAAAGAAACATCCGAGGGAATATGACGGTAGCTATTTTTCGGTTGTTGTCAGCCAGACGACTGCGCATCCTCGTCCCGGAAGTGATGATATTAATCGGGCCTATGAAGAAGGATGGATTGGGCAGCGGGGATATCGCAAAGTTAATGGTCAATGGCAGCGTTGGGCGCTGGCTTTTATTGGCGATACATGTGCTGGCGATGGCGAAAAAATACCGGAAATTTATCTCGTTGACCTACCTGAAAACGATGATGATTACGCCATTGCGGGTAATCAGTCTTTGGCTGGTACAGAAACAACACTACCAGCGCCGCCTGCGGGAGTGAAACAGAAACGTTTGACTTTTACGCATGATAGACGCTGGCCGGGCGTGGTCAATGTTCCACGTCATTGGCTAAGAGCATCACCAGATGGCAGTAAAATCTGTTTTCTGATGAAAGATGAAGAGGGGATTGTCCAGCTATGGCATATCTCACCAAATGGTGGTGAACCAATGCAGGTAACTGATAGCAGGTACAGCATACAATCTGCATTCAGCTGGGATAGCCGTGGGCAGTTTATTGCCTGTGTCTGTGACAATAGCGTTGTGCTCTGTGATAGTCAGACTGGAAAAATGCAGCGTTTAACTGAGCGTAGTGATGATGCCCCTTCTGCTGATGCAATAGTGGTATCCCCTGATGATCGTTATGTTGCTTTTATGCGTGATATTGATGGTTACCGACAAATTTTCGTAGTTGAAACAGGGCTTGCTTGAACAGGAATTAACTGAAAGAGAATGGCAGAAATGGGCATCGAGGTTTGATGACGATGCCCGATAAGGATGATTAGAGCTTACGGTGAAGATGAATGAAACAGTGCATCATAGTCTATATTTTCTGTTGTAGGTTGTATGACGATTGGATTTTTATCTAGCTGCTTTATGCGATATTTGGGAGATTGCTCTGAGCTGTCTTGATCGGAACGGGAATAATCGTAAGGAAGCAGAAGTGTGTCCAGGAAAGTAGAAAGAGGGAGGTCGACTGCAAGTAAAGGCTTCATAAACCACCCCGTTTTGTCATCTTTCAGCATACCAATATTGGCTTTTGCTCCAGAATAATAACCTTGATAGGGGCCACTGTGTGTCATGATGCTAGAGCAGCCTGTAACAAGTAACGAGCCTAATGTGGTACATAGTAATAGAAACACTTTACAATTTTTCATCGTTTCCATGTTCTCAATGAGTTAATTTGCCAATGTCCAGATACTTTATTCGCTATTTAACGCCACTTTTCCAAAGCATGACGAGTATAACGCTTTAATACTGTTTACCCTTAAATACTGTTTATCCTTAATACTGTTTACTATAGTCAGGTAATATTCAGTTTGCTATAGCACTTATCGTTAAATTTAATCATTCTTTGTGATGTGGAGTTAAAATTTCTTTTTAGTTTACTTTTTTGAGCTTTCTTTTTGCGGTGGGAGAACATGTAGAGGAGAAAGAATATAAAGAACATACAGCAGGAGAAAAATAGATAGTTCAGTTGTCTTACTACATTCATTAATAATAAAAATAAATTATTAAGGATAATATTGATTGGTTTTACAGATGGTTTTTTGTTGGATATTAATCTGGCGCTTCCGATCAAGAAATAAAAACCTATCCTGAATAAAATTCGTTATATAAAAATGTATAAAGCATGTGTGTAACGGCGTTGTCATATGCAACCGTTTATCCATTGGCGATGTTTTTGAGGATTATGCCTCCAAAATTTTGGCTGTTATTTTCTGGACTTTATGATTGAGATCAATGCTAACTACTTAAGTATCTTCGTCTGATTCATTAAATGTGTTTTAGATCACAGAATCCGGAGTAATTGCCTTGGTTTGGTCTTAATTTGAGATAGTAGAGGTAATTTAAAGTAAAAAAATCCTGCTTATTCAAACCATTACAATGTAATTTTTCTGGTTAAATAGACGCAGTTCAGGGAAGGTGTAAAAACAAGGATTGTTTTCCTTTCCTATTGTGTGTGAAGAATTCTTTTTGGATTCTAATAACTACTGTCCTGTTCTCAGGTAAAAGTCCTCGTTATCATCTTGCTCCCTCCCCCCTAAATGAGGGAGCTTTTTTTTATTTTATTGGTGACAATTTTATTGAAAATCGTCTTAACGGAGAACGGTCTTAATTCAAAACTGTTTGCGCTGTAGATCAGCGTCCTGCTTCTCTATGTGCTATCTCAATCTCTTCAGATAAAATACAAATACCTTCTTCGATCTTTTCAATATCAGGGACATAGTTCATTCGCATACATTGATGGGCATGCGGCCAATCATGCTCCAGCCCCGGGAAGAAGAAATGCCCTGGCACCATCAGCACTTTCCGTTTTTTCAACCGCTGATAAAGCACTTCCGTCGTGATTGGTAAGTTCTTGAACCAGAGCCAGAGGAATATAGCGCCTTCTGGTTTGTGGATAAGACAGCGATCTTCCGATATATGGCGACGAATGATTTCAATCACGTTGTCGACCCGCTGTTTATAAAACGGTTGAATGACGTTTTGTGACAGACGAAACAGGTCGTTGCGCCTAATCATTTCCAGAGCAATAGCTGGCCCAACGCCACCAGGGGATAAGCTGATAATGCCATTCATATTACTGACAGCATTAATGATTTTTTCATTGGCGATGATGATTCCACAGCGGGAACCCGGCAGACCCAGTTTGGACAGACTCATACACAGAATAATATTGGGATTCCACAGCGGGGTCGCTTCGCTAAAAACAATGCCGGGGAATGGCACACCGTAGGCATTGTCTATCAATAAGGGGATTTGATGCTGTTGAGCCAGACCATCCAAGCGTAGTAATTCTTCATCGGTAATAACGTTGCCTGTTGGATTGGTAGGGCGAGAGACGCAAATCAGGTTGATATCTTCGGTAATATTCAGGTGATCGAAATCGACGTGATATTTGAATTGACCGTTGGGCAGTAATTCAATATTTGGTTTATTGGCAACAAATAATCCTTCATCCAAACCTGAATCAGAATAGCCAATATATTCTGGAGCCAGAGGAAACAAAACACGTTTCATGGAACCGTCTTCAGCGCGACCAGCCAGTAAGTTAAACAGATAGAAAAAGGCACTTTGGCTGCCATTGGTCAGGGCGATGTTTTGTGGGTGGATTTCCCAGCCGAGCTTTTCCTGTAACTCTTGAGCCAATGCCGTTATCAAGGTGTTTTTCCCTTGTGGCCCGTCATAGTTGCATAGGGTTTCGCTTAATTGACCATCTAACGCCATATCAGTCAATATCTGCTGAAAGTATTCATCCATTTCCGGGATATGTGCAGGATTGCCACCACCTAACATAATCGCGCCAGGTGTTCTCAGACCTTGGTTGAGATCAGTCATCAGACGGGTAATTCCCGAATCTTGTGTAAATTTGTTTCCGAATTGCGAAAATTTCATAGCGGCGTTTGCGTCTGTTTTTGTATGAGAAGAAGACACCATACCCCGCTCATTAATAGGGTGCAATGGGGTAAAATGGGTATTCTGCGTTTTCCCGATACAGGCAATTTATTTTCGGCATAAACAATTTACGAGGTGATCGTTTACCAAACCTGCTGCTTGCATGAAAGCATAGCAAGTGGTGCTGCCAATAAATTTAAATCCCCGTTTTTTCAGGGCCTTTGAAAGTGCATCAGAATTTGCTGTTTTGACAGGAAATTCTGACAAGTTTTGCCAGTGGTTAATCTGCGGGGAATCATCAACGAAATGCCAGATAAAAGAGCTGAAATCTTCACCTTGCTCAGCCATTTTAAGGTAAGCGTGGGCGTTGTGAATAATCGCATTGATTTTGGCTCGATGACGTACGATGGCAGGGTCTTTCATCAAGCGTTCAATATCCGTTTCATCCATTTTGGCTATTTTGGACGGATCAAATTGATGAAAGCATTTTCTATAGCCTTCCCGTTTTCTCAGAATAGTTAACCATGATAAACCCGCTTGTTGTCCTTCCAGACAAATCAGTTCGAAAAGTTGTTGGCTATCTCTCAGTGGGGTTCCCCATTCGTTGTCGTGATAAGCCAGATAATCAGGGTCAGATGTCACCCAACCACAGCGAGTTATTTCTTTGATCATAAACCGAACTTCACCTCAGGTAATGGCTAATAAACACACCAATAATAGCTGTATAAATATACAAGTAAAGGGCGTCGAATAAGATTTTTTTATACTGTGGCGAAATTGAGGGGTGATCAGTGCTGTATATCTTACGTTCAAAGGGTATACTGGCTCCTTTCGTTTAAATTCACCCTTTCTTTTAAATTCATATGTATCGCGTGCGGATTCAACATGCAAAAGTTTGATACCAAAACCTTTCAGGGAATCATCCTGACACTACAGGATTATTGGGCGCGCCAAGGCTGCACCATTGTCCAACCACTGGATATGGAAGTCGGCGCAGGAACCTCTCATCCTATAACCTGTCTGCGTGCCTTGGGGCCAGAGCCTATTGCAGCAGCTTATGTGCAACCTTCCCGTCGTCCGACTGACGGCCGTTACGGCGAAAACCCGAACCGCCTCCAGCACTACTATCAATTTCAGGTGATCATTAAGCCATCTCCAGATAACATTCAGGAGCTCTATCTTGGTTCCTTGAAAGCGTTAGGGCTTGATCCGACTGTTCACGATATCCGCTTTGTTGAAGATAACTGGGAAAACCCAACTTTGGGGGCCTGGGGACTGGGCTGGGAAGTTTGGCTGAATGGTATGGAAGTGACCCAATTTACTTACTTCCAGCAAGTCGGTGGCCTTGAATGTAAGCCAGTGACTGGTGAGATTACTTACGGTCTGGAACGTCTGGCTATGTATATTCAAGGTGTGGACAGCATTTATGATCTGGTGTGGAGCGATGGCCCGTTAGGTAAAACTACCTATGGCGACATTTACCATCAGAATGAAGTTGAGCAGTCTACTTACAACTTCGAGCACGCCGATGTCGATTTCCTGTTTACCTGCTTTGAGCAATACGAAAAAGAAGCACAGGAATTACTGGCGCTGGAAACCCCGCTGCCATTGCCAGCCTATGAGCGCATTTTGAAAGCAGGCCACACTTTCAACTTGCTGGATGCCCGCAAAGCGATTTCCGTGACTGAACGCCAGCGTTATATCCTGCGCATTCGCACCCTGACCAAAGCGGTTGCTGAAGCTTATTATGCCTCTCGTGAGGCGCTTGGCTTTCCTATGTGTAACAAGACAATGTCTAACAAGACCGTGTGTAATAAGGACTGAGAGGCCGTCATGACTCAACAGACTTTCCTTGTGGAAATCGGCACCGAAGAGCTGCCACCAAAGGCGTTGCGTTCACTGGCTGAATCCTTTGCAGCCAATTTTGAGGCAGAACTGAATAACGCCAATCTGGGTCATGGTGAGGTTAGCTGGTTTGCTGCTCCTCGTCGCTTGGCGCTGAAAGTAGTAAATCTGGCGGCTGCACAGGCTGATCGTGAAGTTGAAAAACGTGGCCCTGCGATTGCTCAGGCGTTCGACGCAGAAGGTAAACCAACCAAAGCGGCCGAAGGTTGGGCGCGTGGTTGTGGTATCACCGTTGATCAGGCGGAACGCATGGTAACGGATAAAGGAGAATGGCTGCTCTACCGTGCTCAGGTCAAAGGCCGTGAAGCCAAAGAACTGCTGGCGGATATAGTGGGCAGTTCTCTGGGTAAATTACCAATTCCCAAACTGATGCGTTGGGGGGATAAAGAAACTCAGTTCGTCCGTCCGGTACATACGGTCACTATGCTGCTGGGCAGTGAAGTGATTGACGGCGAAATTCTGGGGATTAAATCAGATCGCATTATTCGTGGTCACCGCTTTATGGGTGAGGCGGAATTTACCATTGAGAACGCAGAACAGTATCCGGCTATTTTGCACGAGCGTGGTCGCGTTATCGCAGATTACGAAGCACGTAAAGCGATGATCAAGCGTGATGCAGAACAGGCTGCAATGCAGCTTGGTGGTGTAGCTGATTTGAGTGACAGCTTGCTGGAAGAAGTGACTTCTCTGGTGGAATGGCCGGTTGTCCTGACTGCGAAATTCGAAGAAAAATTCTTGGAAGTTCCTGCTGAAGCACTGGTTTACACCATGAAAGGCGACCAGAAATATTTTCCGGTTTACGACAAAGCCGGCAAATTGATGGCAAACTTTATTTTTGTCACCAATATTGAATCTTCTGATCCTCAGCAAATCATTTCCGGTAATGAAAAAGTTGTGCGCCCACGTCTGGCGGATGCAGAATTCTTCTTCAAAACTGACCGTAAACAACGTCTGGAAGACAACCTGCCTCGTTTGGAAACCGTACTGTTCCAGAAACAGCTGGGAACACTGCGTGACAAAACGGATCGCATTCAGGCTTTGGCTGGCTGGATTGCGGAAAAAATCGGTGCAGATGTCAATCATGCGACTCGTGCCGGTTTATTGTCCAAATGTGACCTGATGACCAACATGGTATTTGAGTTCACCGATACGCAGGGCGTGATGGGGATGCACTATGCCCGTCACGATGGCGAAGCTGAGGATGTGGCACTGGCACTGAACGAGCAATATCAGCCACGTTTCTCTGGTGATGAACTGCCATCAACGAGAGTTTCCTGTGCCGTAGCCATTGCCGATAAAATGGATACTTTGGCGGGGATCTTCGGTATCGGCCAGCATCCGAAAGGGGATAAAGACCCGTTTGCGTTGCGTCGTGCGGCACTGGGTGTTCTGCGCATTATCGTGGAGAAAAAACTGCCTCTCGACCTCCAGACTTTGGCAGAAGAAGCTGTGCGTCTGTATGGTGACAAGCTGACTAACGAAAAAGTTGTGGATGATGTGGTTGAGTTTATGCTCGGTCGTTTCCGCACTTGGTATCAGGAACTGGGTTACAGTGTTGATACCATTCAGGCGGTACTGGCGCGTCGTCCGACCCAACCCGCAGACTTTGATGCCCGTATGAAAGCCGTGACGCATTTCCGCACTCTGGATGAAGCGGTTTCTCTGGCGGCGGCCAATAAGCGAGTTTCCAACATTCTGGCGAAATCAGAAGAACAGTTAAATGACACTGTTCTTGCTTCAGTATTGAAAGCGGCAGAAGAGATCCAACTGGCGACCCACCTTGTCGTGCTGAAAGAAAAACTGGCTCCTCTGTTTGCCGAAGGCAACTATCAGGATGCGCTGGTTGAGCTGGCTTCTCTGCGTGAAGTGGTGGATGCGTTCTTCGACAATGTGATGGTCATGGATGAAGACAGCCAAGTCAGAGTCAATCGCTTGACGTTGTTAAGCGAACTGCGTGACCTGTTCTTGCGTGTTGCGGATATTTCACTGCTCCAGTAATTTCTGTTTTATTGGTTTAGTGTAAGCTAGCTTAATTTTGCAAAGCCTTACCTTTTTAGGTGAGGCTTTTTATTGTCAGTAATATTTTCATAGCCAGTAATATTTTCGTGGCCTGCAATATATATATGCAACGACACCATTTTGGATGGTTTATCGTCAAATAAACACTTATCTTTAAAAAGGTATTGACGGTTTGTGACTCTGGCAGTAAGATGCGCTTCGTTTTCGGCGAGTAGCGCAGCTTGGTAGCGCAACTGGTTTGGGACCAGTGGGTCGGAGGTTCGAATCCTCTCTCGCCGACCAGCATTCTGAAACCCCGCTCATAAGAGCGGGGTTTTTTCTTATGTCTTATAAATAAGATCCTTCAAATTTTTCCTGTATATCACGCCTTCCTGCATATCGCGGTCAGCTTCGTAACACTATAAATTTTGTGTCAATAAATTAAATTAATAGTAAAAACCGTTAATTTAACAAATAATGTGATGAATTTTGCTTTATACGTTTATATTTTGATCATTTCTCTTGAGTAAACCATCTTTGTATCTTATATGTTCCCGTCTTTTCCATAAGCTCTATTACTCATTATTTAAGTAATTGGTCACAAATTCAAAATTATAATCACCAGAGATTAATTCTTTCTATTGGTTTAGCTTCCAGTGAATTTGTCTGTTTTATGTGCATCTCGTCATGTTTTTTAACCATCTTTGTTAATAATTTTTTTCTTTTATGTTTTTCTTATGTTTCGGTTGTTATGTGTGATTATGTTGACGTCAGGCATAACAATTGTTTAATTGATAAGCGAAAAATAATAAAACACGCTGGGACAGTGGCATTTAGGAAGAAACCCCTGGGCTGGCTAAGATACAAATAAACATCACAAACGGGGTTAACGTAATGACAATCTCCAAGAAAAAACCGTCCAGTTTGTTAACGCTGGGTGTCGGTCTTGTTGCATTGGCTGTCACAGCCAGTATTCAGGCAAAAACGTTGGTTTACTGCTCTGAAGGTTCTCCTGAAGGCTTTAACCCACAACTATTCACTTCTGGCACAACTTATGATGCTAGCTCAGTTCCCATCTATAATCGCTTAGTGGATTTTAAGTTAGGTACAACAGAGCTTATTCCTAGCCTTGCTGAACGTTGGGACGTAAGTGAAGATGGCAAAACTTATACTTTCCACTTGCGCAAGGGTGTGAAATGGCACAGCAATAAGGAATTCAAGCCAACACGTAATTTCAATGCTGATGACGTGATTTTTACCTTCATGCGTCAGAAGGATAAAAATCATCCGTACCATAAAGTTTCAGGGGGCAGTTACGAATACTTTACTGGTATGGATCTGGGTAACATCATCAGTAAAGTAGAAAAAGTGGATGATTATACCGTTCGCTTTGTGTTATCCCGCCCTGAAGCTCCTTTTTTGGCTGATATCGGGATGGACTTTGCCTCAATTCTGTCCAAAGAATATGCTGATGTCATGATGAAGGCTGGAACACCGGAGAAAGTTGATCTTAACCCGATTGGTACAGGCCCATTTCAGTTAATGCAATACCAAAAAGACTCCCGGATTCTCTATAAGGCATTTAAAGATTATTGGGAAGGGCCAGCGAAAATTGACCGCTTAGTATTCTCTATTACCCCTGATGCTTCTGTACGTTATGCGAAATTGCAGAAAAATGAATGTCAGGTGATGCCATATCCAAACCCTGCTGATATCGCTCGCATGAAACAGGATAAAAACATTGTCCTGAAAGAACAGGCAGGGCTGAATATCGGTTATCTCTCCTTTAATGTCACCAAGCCACCGATGGATAATCAAAAAGTTCGTCAAGCTCTGGCTATGGCGGTTAATAAAGATGCCATCATCGATGCGGTTTATCAGGGAGCAGGACAGAAAGCGAAAAACCTGATCCCACCGACCATATGGGGTTATAACAACGACATTAAAGACTATTCCTATGATCCGGCCAAAGCCAAGGAATTGCTGAAAGAGGCTGGTTTCCCGAATGGTTTTGAAACTGATTTGTGGGCAATGCCAGTACAGCGCCCGTATAACCCGAATGCCCGTCGCATGGCGGAAATCATTCAGGCCGACTGGGCGAAAATTGGTGTTAAAGCCAAGATTGTCAGTTATGAATGGGGTGAATACCTGAAACGAGCCAAAGATGGTGAACCGAAAACGGTCATGATGGGATGGACAGGGGACAATGGTGATCCTGATAACTTCTTTGGTACTTTGTTTAGTTGTGCTGCCAAAGAAAAAGGCTCTAACTATTCAAAATGGTGTTACAAGCCATTTGAGGACGTTATCCAGCCAGCACGTGAAACGGCTGACATCAACAAGCGTACAGAGCTTTACAAACAGGCGCAGGTTGTAATGCATGAACAAGTACCCGCATTGATCATTGCCCACTCTACGGTTTACGAACCTATCCGTAAAGAAGTGAAGGGTTATGTGGTCGATCCTTTTAGTAAGCATCACTTTTATAACGTAGATCTCAAATAATTCTTGCTGCTTGGCTGTTGTGATTAACCATCCCCCAGATTTTTCTGCGGGGATGGTTTCGCTTCTCTGATGGGCAAGTCGACCTTTGTATTACACCAAATGGCCTGAAGAGCCGTATCTGGTATTTAAAAAGAGAATTCAGGATATGCTGCAATTTATCCTCCGACGTCTGGGATTAGTGATCCCGACGTTTATTGGTATTACGCTACTGACTTTCGCTTTTGTACACATGATCCCCGGCGATCCCGTTCTGATTATGGCGGGAGAGCGTGGTATTTCTGCTGAGCGTCATGCCCAATTACTGACTGAAATGGGGTTGGATAAACCTCTCTGGGAGCAATATTTTCATTACATCAATGGCGTATTGCATGGTGATTTGGGGATCTCGTTGAAAAGCCGCATTCCTGTGTGGGATGAGTTTGTTCCGCGTTTTCAAGCGACTCTTGAATTGGGCATCTGTGCCATGTTATTTGCCATATCCGTCGGCATTCCGGTAGGAGTCTTAGCGGCAGTCAAACGCGGTTCTATCTTTGATCACACATCGATTGGCTTGTCATTGACAGGCTACTCCATGCCCATTTTCTGGTGGGGAATCATGCTGATCATGCTGGTTTCCGTCCATTGGAACTTAACGCCTGTTTCTGGCCGAATCAGTGATAGCGTGTTTCTGGATGACAGCAATCCCCTGACGGGATTTATGCTGATTGATACGTTGATTTGGGGGGAGAAGGGCGATTTCACTGATGCAGTGATGCATATGATTTTGCCTGCAATTGTGTTGGGAACGATCCCGTTGGCGGTGATTGTGCGCATGACACGTTCTGCCATGCTGGAAGTGCTGGGCGAAGATTATATCCGTACTGCCCGCGCAAAAGGGTTGAGCCGCATTCGTGTTATTATCGTCCATGCATTGCGTAACGCTTTGTTGCCTGTTGTCACGGTGATTGGTCTACAAGTGGGCGTCATGTTGGCGGGCGCTATTCTGACAGAAACTATTTTCTCATGGCCGGGATTGGGGCGTTGGCTGATCGATGCCCTGCAACGTCGAGACTATCCGGTAGTACAGGGCGGTGTATTGCTGGTTGCGACCATGATTATTCTGGTCAATCTGGTGGTTGATTTACTGTACGGCATCGTCAATCCGCGCATTCGCCATAAGAAATAAGGAGCACATGATGACTCAAACAACTGAGGCAGTAGTATCGGGTGCGCCGAAATTAATGACGCCGATACAGGAATTTTGGCACTACTTTAAACGTAACAAAGGCGCAGTGATTGGCCTTGTCTATATTGTCCTGATGCTGCTGGTGGCGTTATTTGCGGGGGTGTTGGCTCCGCATGGTCCGGCAGAACAATTCCGCGATGCCTTGTTGACGCCTCCGATATGGCAAGATGGCGGAAGCTGGCAATTTATCCTCGGTACGGATGATGTCGGGCGCGATATCTTGTCCCGCCTGATGTATGGGGCACGCCTTTCATTGTTGGTTGGCTGTCTGGTCGTGGTGATGTCACTCATAATGGGCGTCGTTCTGGGAGTACTGGCGGGTTATTTTGGTGGCGTGGTGGATGCCATCATCATGCGTGTCGTCGACATTATGTTGGCTTTGCCAAGCCTGTTACTGGCATTGGTGTTGGTGGCGATCTTCGGTCCATCGATTGTCAATGCATCATTGGCATTGACTTTCGTCGCCTTGCCTCACTACATCCGCCTGACAAGGGCGGCGGTATTGGTTGAAGTTAATCGCGATTATGTGATGGCTTCCCAAGTGGCTGGTGCGGGAGCCACGCGCCAGATGTTCATCAATATCCTGCCAAACTGCCTTGCACCGTTGATTGTGCAGGCGTCATTGGGGTTTTCGAATGCCATTCTCGATATGGCGGCCTTAGGCTTTCTGGGAATGGGGGCACAGCCACCGACACCAGAATGGGGAACCATGCTGGCAGATGTTTTGCAATTTGCCCAGAGTGCGTGGTGGGTCGTGACCTTTCCGGGGCTGGCTATCTTGTTGACAGTACTGGCGTTTAACCTGATGGGTGATGGGTTGCGTGATGCACTTGATCCTAAGCTCAAGCAGTAGGGGTATTGTGAAATGGCATTATTGAATGTAGACCAATTATCGGTGCACTTTGGGGATGAAGATGCACCATTCCGCGCCGTTGACCGTATCAGCTACCATGTTGAGCAGGGAGAGGTTGTCGGCATTGTTGGGGAATCCGGTTCAGGTAAATCAGTCAGCTCATTGGCGATTATGGGGTTGATTGATTATCCGGGCAAAGTCATGGCTGAAAAGATGGAATTCAATGGTCGTGACCTGACCAAAATTTCAGAAAAAGAGCGCCGCCAGTTGGTTGGTTCGGAAGTAGCGATGATTTTCCAAGATCCCATGACCAGTTTGAATCCGTGTTACACCGTCGGTTATCAGATCATGGAAGCCTTGAAAGTCCATCAGGGTGGAAATCGAAAAACGCGGCGTCAGCGGGCAATCGACTTACTGACACTAGTGGGTATTCCTGATCCGGCCTCTCGTCTGGACGTTTACCCGCATCAGTTATCGGGTGGGATGAGTCAGCGCGTGATGATCGCAATGGCTATCGCATGTCGTCCTAAACTCCTGATTGCCGACGAACCGACAACGGCTCTGGATGTCACCATTCAGGCGCAAATCATCGAACTGCTGCTGGAATTGCAGCAGCGGGAAAACATGGCATTACTTTTGATCACCCATGATTTGGCGCTGGTGGCTGAAGCTGCCCACCATATTATTGTGATGTATGCCGGACAAGTGGTAGAAATTGGCAAAGCAACGGAAATTTTCCGCGCACCACGTCATCCTTATACACAGGCATTATTGCGGGCATTGCCGGAATTTGCGGTGGATAAATCCCGTTTGGCATCGTTACCCGGTGTCGTTCCCGGAAAATATGACCGCCCAATAGGGTGTCTGCTCAATCCTCGTTGCCCTTATGCCAATGAGCGTTGCCATCAGGAGGAACCTCCATTGAAATCAGTGGGAGGACGTCAGGTTAAATGTCACATGCCGCTGGATGATGAGGGGAGGCCAACAGTATGAGCACTCAACAAAATCAAGAACAGGAAAAAGCCGCTGTTTCTTTAAAAACCACGGTTCCTTTACTAAAAGCCACTGAACTGAAGAAATATTATCCGGTGAAAACAGGCTTATTCTCGCCTGAGCGTATGGTAAAAGCGTTGGATGGTGTTTCATTTGAGCTGGAAAAAGGCAAAACACTGGCCGTTGTCGGCGAATCGGGTTGCGGAAAATCCACATTGGGTCGTCTACTGACCATGATTGAAAAACCGACTGATGGAGAGCTTTATTATCTGGGGCAGGATCTCTTAGTACCAAATAAAGAAGCAGAAAAACTGCGTCGCCAGAAAATTCAGATCGTATTTCAAAATCCCTACGCTTCCTTAAATCCCCGTAAAAAAGTGGGACAGATTTTAGAAGAGCCTTTGTTGATTAATACCCCACTGACTGCGACCGAACGCAAGGAAAAAGTCTTGCAGATGATGGAGAAAGTGGGATTAAAGCCGGAACATTATTCGCGTTATCCGCATATGTTTTCTGGCGGTCAGCGTCAGCGTATCGCTATTGCTCGCGGGTTGATGTTAAACCCGGACGTAGTGATTGCAGATGAGCCAGTTTCGGCGTTGGATGTTTCGGTGCGAGCGCAGGTTCTGAACCTGATGATGGACTTGCAGCAGGAACTGGGATTGTCTTACGTCTTCATATCTCATGATCTTTCGGTTGTTGAGCATATTGCCGATGAAGTGATGGTGATGTATTTGGGACGCTGCGTTGAAAAAGGCAGTAGGGAAATTATTTTCAACAATCCGCGTCACCCTTATACACAAGCTTTATTGTCCGCGACTCCTCGCCTGAATCCAGCACTGCGTCGTGAACGCATTAAGCTGACGGGAGAGCTGCCAAGCCCGATGAATCCGCCTTCGGGGTGTGCTTTTGCTGCACGTTGTCGCCGTGCATTTGGCCCGTGTACTCAATTCCAGCCGAAATTAAAGCAATGTGGTGAACAACTGATTGCGTGCTTTGCGGTTGAGCAGGAGCAGGATTAAAACTCATTCACTTAATCATATTTGACCGGGGTATAACGTGTAAGCATCACAGTAAAAACGTTAGGCACTTACTGTATTGCGTTGCACCGTTATATCTCGGTTATTTTTCTCTTTTGAATTCATCAAAATAAGACGACCGCAAGTAAAATCAAGTATACTCCCTCACATTGTTGAGGGAGTGCTGGTCAGTATTTTTATTATTATTGGTTTGGATAAGATGAAATCGCGTGTTAAACGTTCGTTAACCATTAAACAGATGGCCGCAGTGACAGGAGTCACTCTGGTTACTGTTGCTATTTTCATCACCATCCAGTTATTCCACTTATTGCAGCAGTATAAAGATGACTACACTAATCAACTTAACAACGCTGCTACACAGATCAAAGCCCCTTTAGCAGAAGCATTGCTGAGTTCAGATCTCAATAAGGCAAAAACACTGTTGCTTGGCTTGAAAACCTCAGGCATTCTGGGTCGCGCAGATGTGCTATTGCCTGATAACGTTCCGGTGATGAGCTTGGATTTTGCCACCCATCGTCCTATACCTGAACTGGCAAAGAAGGTTTTTGGCATTCCCGTTGAGGTAAATATTCCCCTCTATATTTATAGTGCTTCACCAAAAGCAGCGAAGCCACAGGGACAGCTTATTTTGCAGGTTGATTCCAATCGAGTGTATCGTTTTGCTATGAATACACTTGCATTCATGTTGACCACCTATTTATTACTTGCACTTATTCTTACGGTGTCGATAAGCTGGTGTGTAAATCGCATTATCATCCGTCCATTGCGCAATATCGCGCGGGAGCTGAATGAAGAACAGCCGCCAGTGCCTATGTTTTGCCCTAAAATCCATCAGGATGATGAATTGGGTTTGCTGTTAAAAGGCTATAATCGTCAGGTTAATAAGCAGAACATGCCATCAAAATGAAACCTTATAAGATGAATAGCGGTCTAATCCTTGATGATAATATCTAGGTATAACTGATTGTCTTAAGTTTCGCAGGATAAAATTAAACAGGTAGGGGTAAGTAAGAATGCTGGGCAACAAAATCGGGTATCTTATTGGTGGTGCGATTCTGGCTACGACTTGTTTGGTACAGGCTGAAACCTTGCAGCCTGATCCTGCGTGGCAACAAGGCAAACTGGAAAATGGATTCAGTTGGCAAATTCTGCAAACACCACAGCGGCCCAATGACAGAATACAGCTGCGGTTATTGGTAAAGACAGGCTCTCTAGCCGAGAAAAACCTACAACGGGGCTACACTTACCTTATTCCGAAAGTTGTTTTATCCAGCAGTAAAGATTTATCATCGCAGAAATTGGAAAATTTGTGGCACAACGCGATCGATACTAAAAACCCTTTTCCACCTGCCATTGTTTCATATGATTTTACCCTTTACAGCTTGAGCCTGCCGAATAATCGCGCCGATCTATTACAAGATGCATTGATCTGGTTATCTGACATTGCTGGTAGTGCAGTGTTTACACCGGAAACACTGGCACAGGCCATGAAAGGGGATGAACATACTGTAACGACTTTTCCACCTGATATCCAAGATCCCGTGTGGCGTATGCGGCTGAAAGGCTCAACGCTTATCGACCATGATCCGGGGATGCTGGTATCAGTGCCTGTGGATATGAAAAAAGTCGAAAATTTTTATCGTCAATGGTATACGCCGGATGTGATGACACTGTATATCGCGGGCCATGTTGACAACCGATTACTGTCAGAGCGGATTAATCGGGCATTTTCGTCATTGGAAGGAAAACGGCAGACACCAGTTTCTGTTCCAACATTATTGCCGCTGAAAGCGGCAATAATTAGCGTAGAGAGTGATAAAGCCAAACAAGACCGCCTATCTTTAACTTGGAACCTGAATTGGCTGTCGATTAACGATTCGCAAACCCTGGTTCAGTACTGGTTAAATGACCTGGCGCGTGAAGCGCTTTACCGTTATCTGCAATCGGGGCTTAAAGAAACACAGGATGACATGAAGCTAGGCTTGGATTGCCGTGTGTTATACCAACGGGCGAATTGTTCATTAAATCTGGATGCTCCTACGGACAAGCTGATGGAATCCACGCTTTATCTGGCTTCTCAACTGTCATCACTGCGTGAAAATGGATTATCACAAGAACAATTTGATGAACTTTATGCTCAGAAGCGGAGCCAGCTCCAGCAGTTATTTGCCATGTATGCCCGCACGGATACCGATATTTTGATTAATCAACGTCTGTTGTCACAGCAAAATAACGTCATAGATATCGCTCCCGAACAATTCCAGCGGTTGAGACAGGCATTTTTATCCTCCCTGACACCACAACTTTTGAATAAAAAACTGAAAGAGATGTTGTCTCAAGAAATCTCTTTTATTCTGGTGCAACCAAAAGGTGAAGCCCCAGTTGATATTAATGAAATTAAAAACAGTTTTAACCAGATTATGAGACCGGGACCACTGCCGGAGAAGCCAAAAGAATCTGAAACGGTGAAAGATGGGGAGTAAAAGGGCTAACTCGTAAGACACTGGGTTATTCAAAGTCATTTGAAATACATGACTACGTCATCGGTATATTCATCGAAAGGGAATATTATGTTTAAGTCCAATCAACATTTTGAATGCACGACCTTGTGTTTTTGTTGCAGGGGCTTATCGTATTTTTGAATTATCCTGGTCTTCACGCCCACTTTAACCGACTTCTCATTTTTCAGTAGGTTAAGCGCTATTTTATTCATTAACGCCACATTTTCAGCCGCATGACCTATCAGCATGGTTTGTCTCTCGTCTGGCTACGCAATGCCTTACCAACGATTCAGATCAAGGGGGTGATAACGCGCCTGATGCTTGATTCTCTGGCCGGGTTCACAAGTATCCTACCACGTCTTGATACTGGCGAAGCACTTATGCTGGGTGATGCCGTGTTATTACCGTCACGAATTCGACTGGATAAGCCCGTAATCACTCCTGATAGCGCCACTCGGGATTTTTGGAAGGAATGGGGCACCAATCAGCTGATGCTGAAGCTATTAATCTGGCAGTGGAAGCATTAAGACAGGAAGTTGTTGCGCTGACTCAGGATTGTCTTGCTGACATCAGATGGACGCTGACTCATAACCAGGAGGGAAAATCCATACTTTCTCCCCTCCTTGGCAATACGTTCAAACGCGCCTAATGCCTGCTTTTGTACTGCATCTGCATACTGGCGGATACAGATGGGCTTCATCGCATAAAAGTGTAACTGGCGTCCGCTTCGTTGGCTCGGTCCAAAATTGTACGTCATGCGATTTAGTTACTTGGATGGAAATGCATTTACGCCAGTGAGATTAGCTGTGAAATTCCACAGTCTTAAGGCTTCCGACGGATCAATCGCATATTCACAAACACCGACAAAGGATCCTTCATAATCTGATGCAAGTCCGGTAATGTCACAATCTTCACAATAAAGGCCCCCCTGTCCATTCAGGGCTGGGTTTGTTGCAGCCCATACCCCAGTTGCAGCCCCTTGTGCCGGAGATTTAAAGGTGGGATCAATCGGATTACCTTCCCTATCCATCCATCCCTTGTTTGCCATCTCTTCATAAGACAGGTACCGTTGGAGTGGGGTAAATATTTTACCCGGATGCAAAGAAAATGCCCTGATGTTCTTGTTTTTTCCATACGTATCCAGTTGCAATGCAAAAAGCACATTAGCAGTTTTAGACTGTGCATATGCCACCCACTTGTCATAACCACGGGTAAACTGAATATCATCCCATCGAATTGGAGAATTATGATGCCCGGCAGATGAAACACATACTACGCGCCCTCCAGATCGGATATTGTTCCATATGAGATTCACCAGTACATAATGGCCAATATGATTGGTCGCAAACTGCGATTCCCATCCCAGACCAACCCGTTTTTCTGGAGAAGCCATGATGCCAGCATTACAAATCACATAATCAAAGACATATCTATTAGCATTGACATAAGCCGCCAATGTCCTGACAGAATTTACGTCCGAAAGATCAAGTGGAAGAAGGGTAATATTAGTCAGTTCACTTAAAGCATTAGAAGCACTCCCCATATCCCTTGCCCCCACCACCACATGAGCACCTGCTTCTGATAGCGCTTTAGTAGCCTCATACCCCAATCCAGAATGTCCACCTGTGATAAAAGCTGTCTTACCTTTAATATCAATACCTTTAAGTACATCCGAGGCTGTTGATGACGCGCTAAATCCTGAATTGATCGGTTTTTGGACTCGCATAAATCCCCCAATAACTATTTTAGGATAACTCGGCTCTCATATGCGGAGTATAGAACTCCTCCAGTGCAGCAATTTCATCATTACTAAGAGATACATTCATACAACAAGCATTGTCTATAAGCTGCTCTACTGATGTCACACCAACGATTGGTGAAACGATTGATGGTTTAGATAACAGCCAAGCTAAAGCTACATGTGTGGGCTTACATTTTTTACTAGCTGCGATCTCATTCAGAACGGAAATTATTTTCTCATCACTCTGCTTTGCAGATTCATATAGCCATGACAATACGTTGTCAGATTGTGTACGCATAGTATCAGTATTCTTTGCAAGTTTACCTCTGGTCAATGGACTCCATGGCGTAACTCCAATCCCTTCGGAAACACAATAAGGAAGCATTTCTCTTTCCTCTTCACGATTGATGAGATTGTAATGATTTTGCATACTAATGAACGGAGTCCATCCGTTCATTCTGGCGACGAATTGTGCTTTGATGAATTGCCAAGTTCTCATTGACGAAGCACCGATATACCGAACCTTGCCTGACTGAATCAAGTCATTCAGGGCAAGCATCGTCTCTTCGATCGGTGTGTTATCATCCCAACGATGAATTATATAAAGGTCAATATAATCAGTCTGAAGTCTTTTTAGACTGGCATTAACCTGCGTAAATATCTCTTTACGTGACAATCCTCCCGACAAAGGAGAAGCAGTCATTTTCTCATAAACTTTTGTGGCTATGACCACATCATCACGTTTAGCACAATAAAACTAAGTGTGTAATCTTTATTCATATGAAGATCAAGGCTTTCCTGAGACTCCCAACGCTCTATGAGGACATATTTATCTTCGTAGGTATAAAAATCAAAAATATCACATCCTTCTTCCAGTAAAGTTACTTCACGAAGAATGGATAATTTTTCTCCAAAGTACCTGAACACAGATATATTTGGTTTAATGAAAATAACTATATTAATGCTCACAATCTACCTCAAATTAAACTAACACTTGGATTCACATATTAAGCGCAACACCGTAATGAACGAAGTAAATGAGTGGGTACTCCTTTAAATAACTCATTCGGTGTTTTGTAATCTCGTGTTTTACGAGGGCGATT
>NZ_JAQRFI010000039.1 GCF_028598805.1 Xenorhabdus yunnanensis
GCCAGACCGCAAGGTGTTTTAACAAATCAAAAGGGGTTTTTATAGCGGATTTATAGCTGAAAGCTCTACAGAACCCCCTGCCTAGCAGGGGGTTTTCTATATACAATAAAGGCCCACCTAAAAGGTGAGCCTGCAAAAAAATTTATAACAGATAAAAAATCTATTGGCTTAATCCATTACGCATCTTTCTTCGACGCCTGTAAATACAGCAATTCCAGTCCAATCGTTGCGGCTGCCAATGCCGTAATCTCAGATTGATCATAAGCCGGAGCCACTTCCACCACGTCCATTCCAACGATATTCAACGGTTGCAAACCACGCACTATTTTCAATGCGCGATCTGACGTCAATCCACCAATCACTGGCGTCCCCGTGCCCGGAGCAAATGCCGGATCCAGGCAATCAATATCGAATGTCAGGTAAATCGGCAAATCACCAACCACCGTTTTGATCTGCTCAACAATATCATCAACACTGCGATCATTGACCTGACCGGCATCCAGCACAGTGAAACCGTTATCAGTCTCGTGTTCAGTGCGGATACCAATTTGTACTGAATGATGAGGATCTATCAGCCCTTCATTCGGCGCATGATAAAACATCGTACCATGATCGAATTTGCTGCCGTTGGGATAAGTATCCGTATGGGCATCAAAATGAATCAGCGCCATTTTGCCAAAGTGCTTCGCATGGGCACGCAACAGAGGCAAAGTGACAAAATGATCACCACCAAAAGACAGCATACGCTTACCTGATACCAGCACCTTTTCAGCATGTGCCTGCAACTTATCGCTCATGTCCTGAGCATCACCGAAGTTAAATACCAGATCGCCGCAATCTACCACATTCAGGCGCTTGCGTAAGCTAAAGTTCCATGGCCAACGACTGCTTTCCCATGCCAGATTAGTCGATACCTGACGAATAGCGGCTGGCCCGTGACGGCTACCCGCGCGCCCTGATGTCGCCATATCAAAAGGCACACCAGTAATCACCCATTCCGCATCACTGGAATAAGGCTGAAAGTTCAATGGAAAACGCAGGAAGCCAAAGGCATTTGAAACCAAAGAATGATCAATCTGGTTTCCTAAGGAGCTAATACTCATGATATATCCTCAAAAGTCCCGCCCTGCTATTACCAGTCCCCAATATTGTCAATATTCAATGATTGGCAGCAACCAGTGGCACGGAGGCTTATTTACGCTAGAAGATTAATCTTCCAAATACGCTATCATTTTAAATTACAATTAAAACAAAATGTTAGCAATAAATCCGAAACTGAAGAAACAAATGCGTACACACTAATATAAAAACAAGAAAAGTACCCAAGGCATCTTAGTTCAACGATAATCATATAGTATTAAACATGTTTTCTGCTTGCCACTACTTTAAAAAGTAGATCCCACGAAATATCAAATGAACATTTAAGAGGTCATGATACCAATTTATTGATAGTGATGAATGTTTAAATAATACCCTATGACCCTGTCATGTATTTCTATGGATTTTGAAAAAGACAACGTTTTGCGAGTCAGTCTTGCTAAATGTTGACGAAGATTCAGATTATGTCTTTCTATGCGTTGTGTATAACGCTTACTGACCACACGCAGCTTCCCCGCCAGTGTTTTTTCATCGCTTCTCCAGCCATCGGTCATAGAGATCACAATGTTGAAGGAAGCCAGTAGCGCCATCAGACGCATCAATGTTTTCTTTGTTCTTGGGCCAAAAACGTGGGCGATCACTTTCCGTCTGATCCGGTCGTAAGCATAAAAGAGCCAACAGGGCTGATTCTTTGACTTCACGTACGACCACTGCTCATCCATTTCGCAACAGACAATCACTTCAGTGCCGGGAGCAATGGCTTCTGTTACCGATTTGGGTCTGAGCTTTTTAAATGGCGAAGGACAGTATTCAGACCAATCCCCATCACACGCGCTGTCGCCCGGCATCCCATTCCATTCATGGCCATATCGACGATTTGCTTATGTGTACCGGGACGACAAGCGGCATAAGTGAATTCCCGTTGCCAAGAATGACGGCAGGACTGGCAAAGATAACGTTGATGACCAGAGCGAGAGCGCCCATTACGGTGGATCCCTTTAACTGCACAACAAGATGGGCAGGTCACATCAATCTTTGCCATCTGAATGTTCTCCAAATAGACAGACTATACATGATTCAATAAATTGATGTCATGACTGAAAAAATAATGGAAATATGCTTATGAGAGGATTGTGAATATAGATAATAAATAGCCATTCAAAGTCAAAGTATTGTATAAGATCTTGACTAAGAATGACTATTAATGAAGGTCAATGACTAATAAAGATTACTCATCTTCCAAATAGGTGTAACCATACAGGCCGTTTTCAAACTCTTGCAGGAATTGTTCCTGTAAATTTTCATCCAAATCAGCCGATTTCACCTGATCACGGAAGCGAGTCAACAGTATCTGCGGCTCAAGTTTGACGTATTGCAGCATATTGGCGACAGAATCACCTTCTTCACTTTGCTGATAAGTTACTTCACCATTTTCTGCAACATAAACATCAATGGCTGCTGTATCACCAAACAAGTTATGCATGTTGCCCAGAATTTCCTGATAGGCCCCGACCATAAAGAAACCGATCAATGGCGGATTTTCTGGATTATAAGCGGGCATTGGCATTGTTGTCGCCACACCATCACCATCAATATAATGGTCAATCGTGCCATCAGAATCACAGGTGATATCCAACAGAACGGCACGACGATCCAACGGTTTATCCAGTCCTTCAATCGGCAAGACCGGGAAAAGCTGATCAATTCCCCACGCATCCGGCATTGACTGGAATAACGAGAAGTTCACGTAGAATTTATCTGCCATGCGTTCCTGTAATTCATCAATGATTGGACGATGGGCACGGTTGCTTGGATCAAGATCCTGCTGAATATGGCGACAGATATTTAAATACAGTTCTTCCGCCCATGCACGCTCTGACAGATTCAACATACCGTGGGCATACTGGGTATGAACATCATGCAGATCAAACTGGCTATCATGCAACCATTCACGCAGGGAGCGGCGGCTGCCGTCAGATTGCATCTCCGTCCATGTTTCCCACAGACTGGTCAGGGGACGCGTCGCATTTTCTGCCGGTGGTGTTGTTTCAGTGAATTCATTGCGTTCAACCCCAATCACATTGGAGACCAAAACCGTATGATGAGCTGTCAATGCACGACCTGATTCCGTAATAACCGTTGGGTGAGGCAAGCCGTGTTCTTCACACGCATCACCTATCCCCCAGATAACGTTATTCGCGTATTCATTCAAACCGTAGTTAACCGAGCATTCTGATTGGGAGCGTGTGCCTTCATAATCGACACCTAATCCACCACCTACGTCGAAGCACTGAATATTGACACCCAGTTTAGATAGCTCGACATAAAAGCGGGCAGATTCACGTACACCCGTTGCCACATCACGAATATTCGCCAATTGGGAACCCAAGTGGAAATGCAGCAATTGCAAACTATCCAAGCGTCCTACTGCACGCAACATTTCAACCAATTGCAATACCTGCGCCGCAGCCAAACCAAACTTGGATTTCTCACCACCACTGGACTGCCATTTCCCCGTTCCTTGTGAAGCCAAGCGTGCCCGCACCCCAAGACGAGGTATTACATTGAGGCGCTCAGCTTCTTCCAGCACCATAGCAATTTCAGACATCTTCTCGATAACCAGATACACCTTGTGTCCCAGCTTTTCACCGATCAGCGCCAGACGAATATATTCCCGATCCTTATAACCATTACAAACAATCACAGTACCTGTCATGCCTGCATGAGCCAATACTGCCATTAATTCCGCTTTGGAACCTGCTTCCAATCCAATTGGTTCATCAGCGTTTGCCAATGTTTCAATGACACGGCGCTGCTGATTAACCTTAATCGGATACACAAGGAAATAATCCCCTTTATATCCATAAGATTCACGTGCACGCTTAAACGCCGCATTAATAGAACGCAAACGATGTTGCAAGATCTGGGGAAAACAAAACAATGCAGGCAAACGTAATTGTTCTTTTTCTTCCTGAACTTTCTTCACCAGATCGGCAAGTTCAATTTGAGCTCCCGGTAAATCAGGGTTTGGGCAAACACTGACATTACCCAGATCATTGACATAGTAATAGCCGCCGCCCCAGTATGCGATGTTATAGGTCTGTCGCATTTTGCGAGCAATATTATCATTCATGGCAGTCTCCTTTATGGAGTCGAGGTTTGCCTTCACCTGTAAAGTCAATAACCCAAGGCACTATTTTATCGTGCGTATCTTGCGCATTAAAAAATGTCAGGGAACAGCATGCTCTTAAATTATAGGGACGTTTAGAGAGTACTAAACAATATATTTATAGTGTGGCTATATGATGCCAACTCAATATTACCTGCTTATATGTTGCGGGTAACATCGAAATGAATTCATATTCAAAAGGAAGGAACAAGATGTGAAGACATCAATGACGTAGTGTGGCTGTTGACCGTTAACAATCAGCAGATAATGGTTCATAGCCCCATTCACCCCCACATGGCTTACCGACAGCAAGCCGTTTCTCAATTGAGAAGCAGGACACGTATATATCTCCTGCAAACACCCGTAACTTCAAGTACAAAAATTAACTTATGTTACGCGCGCAGTTTATACCTGTAATCCAATAAAATTGCAAAATGAAATTTACCTAAATGAAACGAATACCCCATCCTTTTTAGAAGGGAAAGCTAAAATGTCACACAATGAAAGATATTTAAAATTAAAAAAACTGGTAACCTTAGCAAGAGTAACTTAAAATAGCCGTCTAGATGGTAAAACATCCGCCCTTAAACCAAGATTATATTTAAGGTAATAAAATATAATGACTACACATCTTTTCACTTCTGAGTCTGTTTCAGAAGGACATCCAGACAAAATTGCCGATCAGATTTCCGATGCCGTTCTAGATGCAATTCTAGAGCAAGATCCTAAGGCTCGGGTTGCCTGCGAAACTTATGTTAAAACAGGCATGGTGATGGTTGGAGGCGAAATCACTACCAGCGCTTGGGTTGATATCGAGGAAATTACTCGCCGCACTGTACGTGAAATCGGCTATACCAGTTCCGATATGGGATTTGATGCCAACTCATGTGCTGTTATCAGTGCAATTGGTAAACAATCTCCTGATATCAATCAGGGTGTTGATCGTGCAGATCCTCTGGAGCAAGGTGCAGGAGATCAGGGCTTGATGTTTGGTTATGCAACCAACGAAACTGATGTTCTCATGCCAGCACCTATCACCTATGCACACCGTTTGGTTGAGCGTCAGGCTGAAGTACGTAAAAACGGTACTCTGCCGTGGTTGCGCCCTGATGCAAAAAGTCAGGTAACCTTCCAGTACGATAACGGCAAGATTGTTGGTATTGATGCAGTTGTGCTTTCAACCCAGCACTCCGAAGATATCGCTCAAAAAGCGCTACAAGAAGCCGTGATGGATGAGATCATCAAGCCTGTACTGCCTACTGAATGGCTTACTCCGATGACCAAATACTTCATTAACCCAACAGGTCGCTTCGTGATCGGTGGTCCAATGGGTGACTGTGGTCTGACTGGTCGTAAGATCATTGTAGATACCTATGGTGGTATGGCTCGTCATGGTGGTGGCGCATTCTCTGGTAAAGATCCATCCAAAGTTGACCGTTCAGCAGCCTATGCAGCACGTTATGTTGCTAAAAACATCGTTGCGGCAGGTCTGGCTGATCGCTGTGAAATCCAAGTGTCTTACGCCATTGGTGTTGCTGAGCCAACATCTATCATGGTGGAAACATTCGGTACAGAGAAAGTTCCAACCTCAACACTGACTCAATTAGTGCGTAAATTCTTTGATCTGCGCCCTTACGGTCTGATTAAAATGTTGGATCTGTTACACCCAATCTATCGCGATACAGCGGCCTACGGACATTTTGGTCGTGAACAGTTCCCTTGGGAAGCAACAGATAAAGCTGAAATTCTACGCTCTGCAGCAGGATTGAAGTAATTCTTTGCTAATCTATGAAACCCGCAACGCTAACGCTGCGGGTTTTTTTATAATTAAAATACAGTATTCAGCCATAATGAAATTCATTAGAGTTCCCCTCTCCTTACAACAAGCTGTTATGCACACCATGCGACAGAAATTAATTCAGGCGAATCATTTTTGGCAGCAAAGTTTTCCTGAACCCCACATAACCTATCAACAACGGGGGACAATTGCAGGCAGTGCACGACTGCAAGATTGGGAAATCCGTCTGAATCCTATTTTGTTAATCGAAAATCAACAAACATTCATTGATGAAGTTATCCCACATGAACTGGCGCATCTATTGGCTCATCATCAATTTGGCAAGGTTGCTCCACACGGAAAAGAGTGGCGCTTTATCATGGAAACAATATTTGAAGTAAAAGCCAGCCGGACACATCAGTTCCCTGTACATTCTGTCCGCAGTAAAATATTCATTTATTGTTGCAGCTGTCAGCAACATGAACTGACAATAAAGCAGCACAATAAAATTCTCAGAGGAAAAAATTGCTATGTTTGCCGCCAATGTGGAGAAAAACTAATATTATTGTGACAAATTTAGTGGAATAAACTTAGCTAAAACCACAAAATGCCCTTCAATCAGGGCACCTTGTTTAAATAATTCGAGGCAATATCAGCACGAGTACATTATGTTATCAAATACTTTATGTAATCAGGTACATTTATAATACATTTATTTTTTGATTATATTCGCTGCTTTAATTTTTTCAGCTTCTTCAATGACTTGATCAGCAGTTTTCCCATGAAGGGATTGAAAAAATCTCTGTTCCAACTTTTGTATATCTCCATATTTGATATTCCCATCCTTGTTATCCTTAAACAAATCATCAAAATCGATACTATTGGTCATGGCAACATTCAATGAATCATCAAATTGTAATTTTTTATCTTCTGATAAAGTATCTCTGATTTTTTCAATGGATGTTTTTACAGCAATTTCATTTGTTCCATCAATTCTGAGTTGATTATCACATCCAACCAATATAAATCCCAATAAACAAACTGTTAACAATTTCCTCATGATTCAACTCCGCCTATTACCGATAAAGCAATAATAGCAGAAGTAGAGCATATAAATTGTTTTAAGGAAAATTTTTCTTACTAAATCAGGAATATTTATAACTTGATCATTTATTACTTTATGTCATTAATGCGCGTTTGCTTCTAAATCTTGTTTATAAGCATAAAAGTAACCTGCCGCTGTACCATTCCCATTAGTATCGAATTTATTTGCTGCAATCCTGAAATATTTCAATATGTCCTCCTAAGGAGAACAATGCCTGTCATTCATTAGAAGCCATTGCAAAAAGGTTGTATCCCGATTTTTTCAAGGATATTGCCCCTCAAGCTGATAATGTTCATAAAACATTTACCACACTTGATGGTCGTGGTGTTTTCTGGATAACCGCAAAATAATTCTTCTTCTAAATAAATCCCACTCGTTTTCGAGTGGATATTTCTCTATCTAACCAAATAAAACATTTATTCTAAAAAAATTTAGACATAGAAAGTAAAAATCTCCTCATCTATTTTATCATCATCAAAAATCACCAAAAATAATTCATATTTTTACTATAAAATTAGAAAACAATACCGTTTTACACTTATTTCCTATGTAATATTTTTATTTATTTAAAATAATATTTATTGACTTAATAATCTTGAGGCTTGTTCAAAACAGAAATAAAGAGTAATTTTAACATTAATCTTATTGTCACAATAATGTCTTCCATAAGAATAAGATGGATTCTTATTCCTATGGAAGACGTTACCATGTTCTAAGCAAAGAGAGGAATTAAATAATTTTATAAAAAATAAAGAAATCACCAATGATAATAATAACATTGTAAATTAAAAACAGGAATCTCTATGTCTAAGCCCCTAAAGAAAAAGCCTTTATACCAGATACTCTATGTCCAAGTCATATTTGCCATTTTACTGGGTATAGCCCTTGGTCATTTTTATCCTGATTTTGGTCAATCACTAAAACCATTAGGTGATGCATTCATTAAAATTGTGAAAATGATCATTGCACCTGTTATCTTTTTGACTGTAGTTACAGGGATAGCCGGAATGAATAATATGAAAATGGTTGGTAATGTTGTAGGAAAGGCAATGCTATACTTTTTAACATTTTCAACTCTTGCTTTAGTTATTGGGTTAATTGTCTCCAATATCATCCGTCCCGGTGATGGCTTGAATATCTCTCCTGATTCGTTAGACAGCAGCAAAGTTGCCGGTTATGTAGAGAAAGCCCATGAGTCATCCATCGTTGGTTTTCTCATGAATATCATACCCGAAACCGTTGTTAGTCCACTTGTGAATGGTAATATTCTTCAGGTTCTGTTTATTTCCGTTATTTTTGGGGCTGCTTTAGCCACAACAGGGAAAAAAGGAGAGCCTATTTTAGTCTTTTTACAAAACGTCTCAGAACCAGTCTTTAAAATGGTCGGGATTTTAATGAAATTAGCACCTATTGGTGCATTCGGAGCAATGGCATTTACCATAGGTAAATATGGTATTTCATCAATTGGAAATTTAATGATGTTAATAGTAACTTTTTACATTACATCATTGCTATTTGTACTCATAGTTCTAGGTGCCGTTGCTAGATATAATGGTTTTTCAATCATTCAGTTAATAAGATATATTAAAGATGAACTCTGGTTAGTCTTGGGGACATCATCTTCTGAAGCCGCTTTACCAAGCTTAATGAAAAAAATGGAAAATGTAGGTTGTGAGAAATCAATTGTCGGCTTAGTCATTCCAACAGGTTATTCGTTTAATCTTGATGGTACGAATATTTATATGACGATGGCTGCATTATTTATCGCTCAAGCAACCGGCATTGAGCTGAGTCTCACTGAGCAAATTTCTTTACTATTAGTTGCTATGATCAGTTCAAAGGGTGCGGCAGGTGTAACAGGAGCAGGTTTTATTACGCTAGCTGCTACTTTATCTGTAGTTCCAAACATCCCCGTAGCTGGCATGGCCCTTATTTTAGGTATTGATAGATTTATGTCTGAATGCCGTGCATTGACAAATCTGGTTGGTAATGCTTGCGCCAGTATTGTTGTTGCTCGCTGGGAAAATGCTTTGGATAAAGAAAAAATGTATCAAGTATTAAATAGTGACATCCAAAACTCATTAGAAAAAACATCAAATAAATAAGAAAAATCATCTATACCCAATGGATTTCAAGATGCGTCGCGGCGGCAAGGGAGCGAATCCCCGGGAGCATAGATAACTATGTGACTGGGGTGAGTGAGTGCAGCCAACAAAGAGGCAACTTGAAATACGAAGGGTATATATAAAATAATACCATTCCCCTTTGATAAAAGGGGGGTATACGCTTCCTAAAAATGTGAAAATATCATTCAAAGTTTTATGATTACTTCAATTAATACAAAACAACCAAATAAACCATCTATTTATAAACACCTGAAAATATTTAATTAAAATGAAAACTTAACCTGATTTTTACCATCAAACAAATAATCAAAAACCCTTAAACCTGAGTCAATTAAATTAACCCATCCATTAACCCCACCTAAATACAATAATAAAAACATTTTGGCAAAAAATCATTAAGTAAACCAATAAAATTATAACATTAAGATATTACTTTTATAATAGGCATATTACTAGTAAAAAAATCACATACAACGAAAAAATTTTCATATTGTTAATTTATACAATTAAGGATTATATTTGTTGATATAGACCTATTATATTTAATTTCAATTTCAGTAAAAATTAAGAATTAATCGGATAATCAGTTTGGAATATATGTCCTAGTATACTTAAAACCAAAGTACCCGGAGAATATAATGAAAAAGCTACATGATATTGAGAAAGAATTATTGCCTTGCAAATCTTATAAGATGTTAATTAACGGCGAATGGGTTGATAGTGTTTCAAAAAATACGCTGCAAAGCTACAACCCTGCAACAGGTGAATTACTGACAGAATATGCAGCAGGTAATGCCGAAGATGTTGAGCTTGCTGTCAAGGCTGCCCAAAAAGCCCTGCCAGCATGGGGTAAAACCTCTGCGGCTGAAAGACAATCTCTATTACTGAAAATTGCCGACTTGCTGGAGGCAGAAGCTGAGCGCTTTATCGTCCTTGAAACATTAGATGGTGGTAAGACTCAGGCCCTGTGTCGTAATTTTGATATTCCTTTCTCTGTTGATCATTTCCGCTATTTCGCCGGGGTTATCCGTGCTCATTCTGATGCTAGTGATGTCATCGATAGCGACACACTGAGCTTAGTGATCAGAGAACCCATTGGTGTGGTAGGGCAGATCATTCCATGGAATTTCCCGTTATTGATGGCAGCCTGGAAACTCGCACCTGCTCTTGCTGCCGGCAATACTATTGTTATCAATCCGGCAAGCCTGACCCCAATAACTCTACTTGAATTAGGGCGTATCATGAATCAAGTTCTGCCACCGGGCGTTGTCAATATTGTCACGGGGCGTGGCTCAGTTGTAGGTCAAGCGATCCTTGACCATGACAGCATTGACAAGGTAGCTTTTACCGGTTCAACTGAAATCGGCTACAACGTTGCCGCAGCAGCCGCGAAAAGACTCATTCCTGCGACTCTGGAATTGGGCGGTAAATCTGCCAATATCGTCTTCCCCGATGCCAATATGAAAAAGGCAGTCAAATATGCTGCCAATGCTATTTTGCTGAATCAAGGGCAGGCCTGTGAATCCGGAGCCCGTCTGTTCCTGCATAAAGATATTCACGATGAATTCCTGAACTCACTGAAAACTGTGTTTGAATCAGTCAGGGTAGGAGACCCCATGCTGGCAGAAACAGAAATGGGCAGTCAGGTTAGTGAAGAGCAGATGAACACTATTTTGGGTTACATCGACCTCGCCAAACAAGAAGGTGCAACCATCCTGACAGGTGGAAAACGCATGACAGGAGCGGGATATGATAATGGTTTCTTTATCCAGCCGACAATTCTTACCCATGTGACCAATAATATGCGGGTTGCGCAGGAAGAAATTTTCGGGCCTGTACTGTGTGTCATTCCATTCAGCAATGAAGAAGACGTTATCGAAATGGCCAATGATTCCGAATATGGTCTGGCAGGTGCAGTATGGACGCAAGATATTAACCGCGCCCTTCGTGTAGCGAAAGCAGTAAAAACGGGCCGTATGTGGATCAATACCTACCACGAACTATCCGCCCATGCTCCTTTCGGTGGCTACAAAAAATCAGGACTTGGGCGTGAAACCCATAAGATGATGTTGGATGCTTACACTGAAGTGAAAAACATCTATATCAGCACTAAAGAAGACTAAAAAACAATCGCCACCCTTGTAGGTGGCGATTATCACATGATTTTATTCCAATTATTACATCCAGAAGAACCAGGCAACCACAGAAATAATGGCAATACATGCCAAGTTCAGCACTATACCTACTTTGACCATTTCTATTTGTTTGATATAGCCGGAGCCATAGACAATCGCGTTAGGTGGGGTTGCTACAGGCAACATAAATGCACAGGATGCACCAATACCAATTATCATGGTTAAAGCCATGACTGGCATACCCAGAGCTTCTGCAACCGTGGCAAAAATAGGCACCAGTAACGCAGCACTCGCGGTGTTACTGGTGAATTCTGTCAGGAAGATAATAAACGTAGCAATCGCGACGATGATCACAAACCAAGGGCTTGCACCAAAAGTCTCTGCCATGCCATTCGCCATAACTTCACTGGCACCAGAATTTTTCAAGACAGCACTCAGCGTCAGGCCACCACCGAATAGCATCAACACACCCCATTCAGTGTTATTTTGAATCTGTGACCATGTAGATACGCCTGTGATACCAATCAGAATCGCTGCGCTCACCGCAATAATCGTATCCAGGTCTTTGACACCGCCCAATGCATCACTGATAAATGAGCTGGAAATCCAGCATACTACGGTTAACAAGAAGATAGTCATGGCAATAACACGCTTACCATTCCATTCCAAATGTTCCAATTCCAGATTAAATTTGTGATTCAGATTTGGACGCAGCATGATGTACATTATCCCAACCATAACAGGCAACAGAATAATCACCATTGGCACGCCGTACTTCATCCATGTAAAGAAATCCATGCCCAATTGTGCCGCTGCGATGGCATTTGGCGGACTTCCTACCAACGTTCCCAAACCACCAATACTGGCGCTGTATGCGACTCCTAACAGCACAAATACAAAGGTATTGCGTTCAGTACGAACATCCAGATTTGCCAGAATACCGAGGATGAGTGGCAACATCATTGCAGCAGTTGCAGTATTGCTGATCCACATGGAAAGTACTGCGGTAATACCAAATATCAGCAATACCGCCACAGACAAGCGCCCACGGGCAATCATCAGCAAACGGTTAGCTATCAACCTGTCCAGACCTTGGATATGCAGCGCCGTTGCCAGTGCAAAGCCACCGAAGAATAAAAAGATTATCGGGTTTGCAAAAGATTTCAACGCATCACCGGTATTCATCAATCCCATACCAACAGCCAGAATAGGAACACACAGCGCAGTAATGGTGACGTGAATAGCTTCCGTTAGCCATAACACACCAACAAATGCCATTAATGCCAAACCTGCATTGGCTTTTTCCCCATAAGGCAAAAATTTAAGCAATGCTACAAGCAAGATGATATCCAGCGCGAGAATAATTAAGCCTCTTTTATTTGAGGAAATAGGCCCAACCGCTGGAGTTAAAGATTCAGAAGCGTCCATGAAGACTCCGTAAGACAATGAAACATAACTCTGTAATGTAAAAAGAATAATTAATGAATCATTGCTATAAATGTTAAAGAATTACATTACATGTGAAATAATAAGGAGTATTAACAAGGAAGAAAATATGAGTTACATCATTTTGGGATCTAATCCGCGGGATTTGTTAATTTATTAAAAAATAGTTCAGAAAAGGAACAAGACTTTTGTTGTCATATCACATTTTTGCACTGTAACGGTGTAAATAATCACCATGATAAATAAAATTTTCTTTTATTAAAAAGGTGAAAGAGAGTACTCTCTTTCACCTAAACATAAAGAATATTTATTTTTCAGAGGAAACAGCCGACAATTATGCCTGACCTTTCACTTCTTTCAGACCATTGAAAGGAGCGCGATTACCCAATGCTTCTTCAATGCGGATCAGCTGGTTGTATTTAGCAACACGGTCAGAACGGCTCATAGAACCTGTTTTGATTTGGCCCGCTGCAGTACCTACTGCCAAATCAGCAATAGTTGCATCTTCAGTTTCACCAGAACGGTGAGAAATAACCGCTGTGTAACCTGCATCTTTTGCCATCTTGATTGCAGCCAGAGTTTCAGTCAAAGAGCCGATCTGGTTGAATTTAATCAGGATGGAGTTTGCGATGCCTTTTTCGATACCTTCTTTCAGAATCTTGGTGTTGGTTACAAACAGATCGTCACCAACCAACTGGATTTTGTCACCCAGAACTTTAGTCTGGTAAGCAAAACCGTCCCAATCAGATTCGTTCAGACCATCTTCGATAGAAACGATTGGATACTCTTTAGTCAAGCCTTCCAGATAGTGGGTGAATTCCTGAGAGGTGAAAGTTTTCCCTTCGCCTTTCAGTTCATAGTTGCCAGTTTCTTCGTTATAGAATTCAGAAGCTGCACAATCCATCGCCAGAGTAATATCTTTACCCAGTACGTAACCCGCTTTCTCAACTGCTTCTTTGATTGCTGCCAGCGCTGCTGCGTTAGATTCCAGGTTTGGCGCATAGCCACCTTCATCACCCACCGCAGTGCCCATGCCTTTTGCTTTCAGCACTTTTGCCAGATTGTGGAATACTTCGGAACCCATGCGCACAGCTTCTTTCAGTGTGCCCGCGCCAATTGGCTGGATCATGAATTCCTGAATATCTACGTTGTTATCTGCGTGCTCACCACCGTTGATGATGTTCATCATTGGCAGAGGCATGGAGAATTTACCCGGAGTACCGTTCAACTCAGCGATGTGCTCATATAGAGGCATACCTTTCGCTGCCGCCGCTGCTTTGGAGTTTGCTAGAGAAACAGCCAAAATCGCGTTAGCACCGAAGTTAGATTTGTTTTCAGTACCATCCAGCTCGATCATGATCTTGTCGATGTTAGCCTGATCTTTCGCATCCTGACCAGCCAGAGCCTGTGCAATCGGGCCGTTGACCGCAGAAATTGCTTTCAGCACACCTTTACCCATGAAGCGAGATTTATCTCCATCACGCAGTTCCAGTGCTTCGCTAGAGCCAGTTGATGCACCTGATGGAGCAGCAGCCAGACCTACAAAGCCCCCTTCCAGATGTACTTCTGCTTCTACAGTTGGGTTACCACGGGAGTCGATGATTTCACGGCCAAGCACTTTAACGATTTTGGACATTAGGTTTTCCTCAGTACAAGTTAAATTCCGGGCAACAGATTGAAACTAAAAGCGATTATCTTAAAAGCGATTAGCTTAACTCCAATCCATTGCCCCATATCTTATTTAAACTGGCCTTTCTGATATTTGCCTGCGGCTTCAACAAAGCCAGCAAATAACGGATGACCATCGCGAGGCGTTGAAGTGAATTCTGGGTGGAACTGACACGCCACAAACCACGGATGCGCTGGGTTCTCGATAATCTCCACCAGTTTGTTGTCGATTGAACGGCCAGCAACACGCAAGCCTGCATCTTCAATACGTTTCAACAACAAATTGTTCACTTCATAACGGTGGCGATGACGCTCAATGATGTCATCCTGGCCGTAGAGTTTACGAACCAGACTGTTTTCAGTCAGATGGCACAGCTGGCCACCAACACGCATCGTTCCACCGAGATCGCTCTCTTCACTACGTACTTCTACGTTGCCGTTCTCATCACGCCATTCGGTGATCAAACCAACAACCGGTAACTTACATTCAGGCTCAAATTCAGTAGAATTCGCTCCTGCCAGACCCGCAACGTTGCGAGAAAATTCAATCAGGGCAACCTGCATACCCAGACAAATTCCCAAGTATGGAACCTTGTTCTCACGGGCATAACGTGCAGTCATGATCTTACCTTCGATACCACGGCCACCAAAACCACCTGGTACCAGAATCGCATCCAGACCTTTTAACACATCAACACCGCGAGTTTCGACGTCCTGTGAATCGATCAGCTTGATATTGACAGTCAGGCGATTTTTCAGTCCGCCGTGTTTCAATGCTTCAATCACTGATTTATAAGCATCTGGCAGTTCAACATACTTGCCCACCATCCCGATGGTAACTTCACCGGATGGATTAGCTTCTTCATAAATGACCTGTTCCCATTCGGACAGATCCGCTTCCGGACACTCGATGCTGAATCGTTTACAAATATAATCATCTAAGCCCTGAGATTTCAAGAGGGCTGGGATTTTATAAATGGAATCAACATCTTTTAAGGAAATAACTGCTTTCTCTGGTACGTTACAGAAAAGTGCGATTTTTGCTCGCTCATTGGCTGGAACAATACGATCCGAACGGCAGATCAACACGTCCGGCTGAATACCAATTGACAGCAATTCTTTCACGGAATGCTGAGTCGGCTTAGTTTTCACTTCGCCCGCTGCAGCCATATAAGGCACCAGAGTCAGGTGCATGAACAGTGTGTTTTCACGACCCACTTCCACCGCCATCTGACGAATGGCTTCGAGGAATGGCAGGGATTCGATATCACCGACAGTACCGCCGATTTCCACCAACACAACATCATGACCTTCTGCACCACGGATGATACGGTCTTTGATTTCATTGGTGATGTGAGGAATGACCTGAATGGTTGCTCCCAAATAATCGCCACGGCGTTCTTTGCGCAACACTTCAGAATAGACACGACCCGTCGTAAAATTATTACGGCGTGTCATTTTAGTTCGGATGAAACGTTCGTAATGACCTAAATCAAGATCAGTTTCAGCGCCGTCTTCGGTAACGAAAACTTCCCCGTGTTGGGTTGGGCTCATTGTGCCTGGATCGACGTTGATGTACGGGTCCAGTTTCATAATGGTGACATTGAGTCCACGGGCTTCGAGTATAGCCGCCAAAGAGGCTGCGGCAATGCCTTTACCCAGTGAGGATACGACCCCGCCGGTCACAAAAATATAATTAGTTTTCATGCTGAACCTGAAGTTTAGGTTTAAAAGGATGATGAATATAACAGGACGGGAAAGCAGTATACCCTAACCTTAATTTCGCTACAAACCATCTAAACAGGGTAAAGTGCCACATAATCAGTAACACCCAGAAAAAAACATACTTCTTTCTCTTTAAATTCATTGAGTTATTAGTGTGAAATTTTTTCACACAACTCAGGTTATTCAGCCATTTAAGTGACATCCTTTTCACTATTTCCGTATATTTTTGTGTGATTGCAGCGCTATACCTCCTGATTTTTCACCTTCTGCCACATTTTTTCCATCTCATCCAGTGTAGCCGTTTCCAATGACAAGCCTTTGGCAAGGATCCCTTTTTCGACATTGCGGAAACGGTTTTCAAATTTTTGACAGGCTTTTTGTAATGCCATCTCCGGTTTATGCCCCAAATGACGGGATAAATTGACCACCGAAAACAGCAAATCGCCCACTTCTTCTTCCAGTCGGTCTTTATCAACCACCGCCTGCTTCGCTTCGTCCATTACTTCATCAATTTCTTCGTAGACTTTGTCCAGCACTGGCCCAAGTGTATCCCAATCGAAACCCACCGAAGCGCAGCGCTTCTGGATCTTATAGGCTTTCATCAGAGCCGGCAGGCTGGCAGGAATATCGTCCAGCACTGAATGCTGATCTTTCTCTGCCCTTTCTGCGGTTTTGCGCTGCTCCCAACTTCCTATCGCCTCTTCGCTGCTGACACCCGCTTGCTGATTGAAGATATGGGGATGGCGGCGCTCTAGTTTGTCACACACCGCCTCACAGATATCATCAAAATCGAATTGTTGCTGCTCTTGAGCCATTTGGGCGTAAAACACGATATGAAACAGCAAATCCCCCAATTCTTCTTTCAGGGCATTAACATCATTGCGTTCAATCGCATCCAGCACTTCATAAGTTTCTTCCAGCGTATAAGGGGCAATCGTCGCGGAGGTTTGTACTTTGTCCCAAGGGCAGCCGTTCTGGGGATGGCGCAACTGCGCCATAATCCCCTTCAGTCGTTCAATAGAGATAGGTTTCATCTTATCCATGCTTTAATCAATTACTGCTTTAATCAGTTACCGTGCAAACGTCTGGCTTCAATCACATCAGGTAACTGATTGAGCTTAGCCAATACCCGCCCGAGCACTTGCAAGTTATAAATCTCAATGTTCATATCAATGGTCGCAAGCTGTTGCTTAACATCACTGCGGCTGCTGACACCCAATACATTGACTTTTTCATTGGCGAGGATGGTCGTGATATCACGCAACAATCCACTGCGATCATTGGCAAGGACTCGTACCACAAGTGAATAGCCAGTGGAATAACTCTCGCCCCATACTGCCTCGACTATCCGTTCCGGTGAACTGGCCTCAAGCTCCGCCAATTGATCACAATCAGCACGGTGGATGGAGATCCCCCGTCCACGAGTAATGAATCCAATGATCTCATCACCAGGGATAGGCTGACAGCAACGGGCAATGTGGTGCATTAAGTTGCCAACCCCTTCTACGACAATACGGCCATTATCTTTATTTGCATTATGTGGTGTATAGGTTTTGTTCTCCAGATTGCGAAGCGCTTCGCGATCCTCTTCTTCTGCGGTGGTTTTGTTGAATTTACTTTGCAGGAAGTTTGTTAACTGATGGATGCGAATATCACCGACACCAATGCCTGCCAGCACTTCTTCCAATGAATGGACGTTATAACGGGCAATCAGTTCTTTTTCCGCTTCTTTGACCGTGATACCTAAGTGTGCCAATTCATTGTCCAGCATTTGGCGGCCCGCAATAATGTTCTTGTCACGATCTTGCTTGCGGAACCAGTTGTGGATTTTCGCACGTCCACGGCTGGTTGTTACATAACCGAGGTTAGGATTCAACCAGTCACGGCTTGGGTTGGGTTGCTTTTGAGTGATGATTTCAATCTGATCGCCCATCTTAAGCTGATAGCTGAACGGCACAATACGTCCGCCAATTTTTGCCCCAATACAGCGATGACCGACATCACTGTGAATGTGATAAGCAAAATCCAACGGCGTAGAGCCAATTGGCAAATCAATGACATCCCCTTTTGGCGTAAAGACATAAACGCGATCATCAAACACCTGACTGCGCACTTCATCCAGCATCTCGCCGGTATCCGCCATTTCCTCCTGCCATGCGATCAATTTCCGCAGCCATGCAATACGGCTTTCATAACTGCCGGATTTACCACCACCAGCCGCAGAGCCTTCTTTGTATTTCCAATGCGCCGCAACCCCGAGTTCCGCATCATCATGCATCTGACGAGTACGGATTTGGATTTCAAGAGTTTTGCCACTTGGTCCCAAGACAACAGTATGAATGGATTGATAACCATTCGGTTTCGGGTTGGCAACGTAATCGTCGAATTCATCCGGCAAATGACGATAGTGAGTATGTACTATCCCCAATGCTGCGTAGCAATCCTGCAAGCGATCAACAACAATCCGCACAGCGCGCACGTCAAATAATTCATCAAAGGCCAGAGATTTCTTCTGCATTTTGCGCCAAATGCTGTAAATGTGCTTCGGACGCCCATATATTTCAACGCTGATCCCTTCTTTCAGCATGTAATTACGCATTTTTGTCACAAATTTTTCGATATATTGTTCACGATCAATTCGGCGCTCATGCAGCAATTTGGCAATTTTCTTATACTCATCGGGATGCAGGTAACGGAAACAAAAATCCTCCAGTTCCCATTTTAGCTGCCCAATTCCCAGCCGATTGGCAAGGGGAGCATAGATATTGGAACACTCTTTGGCTGCCAGCACCCGCTCATCTTCACTGGCATCTTTCACTTCCCTCAAGTGGGCAATGCGTTCTGCCAGCTTGATAATCACACAACGAAAATCTTCCACCATTGCCAGCAACATCCGGCGAACATTATCAACCTGCGCCGAACAAGTAGAGTCAGTATGAGTGGCTTTCAGTTGGCGAATGGCGTCCATTTCCAATACACCATTCACCAAGTTCGTGATGGTCTTACCAAATGTTTCTGTCACTGTTTCGCTATCGAGTAGCTTGGCATCAAGGATGGGAAAGAGCAGCGCAGCGCGCATACTGTCATTATCCATGCTCAATGTGGACAGGATCTCCACCATTTCCACACCGCGCCATAGCAACAGTTCCGCATCGGGGTGATTTTGGACTTTTTCGTGACAGTATTGCCAGGTTTTGACCAATTTTTCACTGGATTGTGGGTTAGTGATGTTTAAACTTGCGATCCACTTATCAACAGCAAATTCACCTGCCGGTGTGAGATGCGCACTTCTTACCGCAACCATAATTTCTCCCTACTCGATATCCATTGGCCCACTGCTGAACAGAGCCATGGATTCCAGATGGCCTGTGTGCGGAAACATATCCAACATCCGCACACTGGCTAGATGATAACCAGCCTCCAGCAAGACTTTGCTGTCCCGTGCCAGTGTCGTGGGGTTACAGGAAACGTAAACCACTTTTTCGGGGGCCAGTTTTACAATATGTGCCATAACACCCGCCGCGCCAGCGCGAGCGGGGTCCAGCAGCACTTTATTGAACCCTTGTGCGGCCCAAGGCTGCTGGTGAATATCTGATTCCAGATTTTCATGAAAAAAATTGACGTTATTAAGCTCGTTGAGCCGGGCGTTATATTGCCCACTCGCCACCAGCGCAGCAACCCCTTCCACTCCAACTACTGTCTGTACTTTAGTGGCAATCGGCAAGGTAAAATTCCCCATGCCACAAAACAGATCCAATACCCTGTCTGTAGGTTGTAAATCCAGCCACGCCAACGCCTGTGCCACCATTTGTTGGTTAACTTCATCATTAACCTGAATAAAATCTTGTGGGCTGAATACCAGTTTCAACCCATCCACCTGATACCACGGTGCGGGTTGCCCCGCCATTAATGGATCAAGGGATTTCTCATCACCAAGCAGATAAATCGCAACATTGTACTGCACCGAAAAAGTGCACAATATTTCCTTATCTTCATGCTTAAGTGAGTCAAGATAGCGCAGCACAATTAATGGGCCATTGTCAGCCAATACCAACTCCACATGCCCCAAGCGTTTTACTGCATTCAGGCTATTCAGGCACTGATGTAACGGTCGCAATAATTGTTCCAATTCAGGGCGCATAACAGGGCAGTGTTTAATATTGACCAAATCGTTGGTCTGGCTCTGGCGGAATCCCATCAATAATGTGCGTTGTTTGGCGTGATATTGCAGACCGAGTCTGGCCCTGCGCCGATAACCATATTCCGGACTGTGAATGATGGGATGTGCGCTGATACTGACACCCGTTTCCCGCTGGATCAAGTGTTCCAGTACACTGGCCTTAGTGTTAACTTGTAGCTCAGTGGCAACGTGCTGCTGTTGGCATCCACCACATACTTTAAAATGTGGGCAGTGGGGGTCTACGCGATGCGGGCTATCTGAGAGCCTCTTCACCACTTTAGCCTTGGCAAATTGACGTTTTTCCTCTGTCAGTTGGATCTGTGCCTGCTCATCCGGCAATAATCCTGGAATAAAGATAGTTTTTCCCTGATGACGAGCAATGCCTTGCCCTTGCGCATCAAGATTATCTGCGGTAACGGAAATAATGCCTCGGTTTACGGAGCGGCGATTTGGGGAGTAAAATTGCACCATGATTCTGACTGACTTTGAAAAATTGAGTTTTGATTTTCCCACAATGGACGCCTATGACCAAATATAGCCTACGCACCCGTATGATGAGCCTGATATTGGTTCCTGTTTTACTGGTCGGAACGCTTGTAAGTATATCATTTATCTCATACCGCTATTACGAGTTGAAGAAGCTGATAGTCCTCAGCGGGATCAGTATTATTGAACCGTTGTCCATTGCCAGCGAAATTGGCATTAATCTGGACAATCGCAAGCGAGTCAACTCACTGATAAATAACCTGCATCGCCATAATTCTGAAATTGTAAAGGTCATTGCCATTTTTGATGAGCAGCATAAATTGTTTGAAATTTCTAATGACAAATATGATGTGAATCAGCTACGGCTCAGTCCAAATGACCCTATTCCGACAAAACTGACTAAGGAAGAGGATAGTAACAGCATCATCCTGAAAATGCCGATTATCTCGGAAACCACTTCTTCCCATAAATGGTTCAATACGACCAACAATAGTGAACCTATCGGATATATTGCCATTGATTTGGATCTACAGGCTGCACAACTTCAGCAATACAAAACCATTACCACTTCTATCATGCTGTTAATCCTTTGTCTCGGGGGAACAGCTCTGTTTGCCCACATTCTGGTATGTAAAGTCACAGAGCCTCTGGAATGCATGGTAAAAGCCGTTAACCGCATCCGGCAAGGGCAATTGAACAGTCGAATAACCGGCGCTATGCCCGGGGAGTTGACTGCCCTGCAGAATGGTATCAATACCATGGCGGAATCGTTGTCTAAATATAAAAACGAGATGCAATTGCATATTGATCAAGCGACTTCCGATCTGCAAATTACGATGGAACAGTTAGAGATCCAAAATGTTGAGCTGACTATTGCCAAAAAACGCGCACAAGAGGCGGTCAGAATCAAAACGGAATTTCTGGCTAATATGTCCCATGAATTACGCACACCACTTAATGGAGTCATTGGTTTCACCCGCCAGATGTTAAAAACCTCCATTACGCCACAACAGATGGAGTACCTATATGTCATTGATCGTTCAGCCAATAATCTACTAAAAATCATCAATGACATTCTGGATTTCTCACGGCTGGAATCCAATAAACTGGTATTGGATCAAGTACCTTTTCTACTGCGGGATACCGTCAATGAAGTTATTGAACTACTGACTCCTGCGGCCAATGTGAAAAACCTTCCTCTGCATCACTATATTGATGAGAAGTTACCCAATCTGATGATTGGCGATCCCATCCGCTTGCAGCAAATACTGACTAATCTCATTGGCAATGCCATTAAATTTACTGACAAAGGCAGCGTGACGCTGGATATCACATTACGCCAGCAGCAACACCATCTTGTACAGATTAATTTTACCGTGACCGATACAGGTATCGGTATCAAGCCAGAATATCGTCCGATTCTGTTTCAAGCCTTCAATCAAGCAGATGCGAGCATTACCCGTCATTACGGGGGAACCGGGTTAGGATTGAGCATCACTAAGCGGCTGGTCAATGAAATGAAGGGAGAAATTGACTTTACCAGTGAAGTCGCTAAAGGCACGGTGTTTTATTTTGATATCTGGCTGGAAAAAGAAGAATATTTATTCGGCTCATTTCCAGTGGATCTGCCAATTTCTTCGGCATCACCGCGTTTACCTATGACCGTAATGGCTGTAGACGATAACCCCGCTAACCTGAAATTGATCGGCACATTGCTGAATGAATTAGTTGAAAATACCTTGCTGTGCGACAGCGGCATCGAAGCGCTGAAAATGGCGCGAAAACATTCGCTGGATCTCATTTTGATGGATATCCAGATGGCAAATATGGATGGTATCCAAACATCTGAGCAGATCCATCACTTACCCCAACATAGAGAGACTCCCATTGTTGCTGTTACAGCTTTTCCCTGCCATGAGGCAAAAAATACACCGTTTATCGACTGTCTTGCCAAACCTTTGGATGAAAACCGTTTAAAAATATTGCTGAACCAATATTGCCAGCAGAAAAAACCACAAGCCATTGACTGGGATATGGCTTTGGAACAAACCGCCGGAAAAGAGTCATTGGCACGGGAAATGCTGGGAATGCTGGTGCAATCGTTGCCCGACATGAAGAGCATGATTGAACAAGCCTTAACCATTGACGGAGAGGCAACCCGCAAACACTTTCAGCTTCATGTCCATCAATTGCACGGTAGTTGCTGCTATAACGGTGTTCCTAAACTGAAAGCAATTTGCGAATTTGTCGAAAAACAACTTCAACAAGACATTGCTCTGACCGATCTGGAGCCAGAATTGCTTGAATTCATAGACGAGATCAATCATGTAATGGCAGCGGCTCCTGACGTACTCAGTGTCACCAGACTACCCAGAACAACCAAACCCGTTACTTTGTGACCATAAACTTACGATATTCTTCATAAGCGTAATGGTCTGTCATGCCGCTGATGTAGTCCTGAATGAGACGTGCCCGATAATAAAATTCGATCATATCTTTTTCGGCTTCATCAGTGGCAACAATTCCCTCCACTGCCTCACCATAAGCCAAACGATGCTTGGTCGAAAGTTTGTGCAGCAGGCGCGTTTCAATAAAATATTTTTTGTGAAAATTATTCTGATTCAATTCCATGAAATCCTGTCGGGACAGTTCCAGCAAAGGGTTATACACATCCAGCAATCCGGTAATAATCCGGTATCCCTGTAATTCCAGCTCTTCCACTTCAGGATGATTGAAAACCCGTTTACGCGTGACACTTTTCAAGGTTTTCAATAAACGGTGTTCATCTCCATCTCCTTCCAACAGGGCATGGTTAAATGTACCTGCATAAATTTCCGGAAGGTGTTCAATAAACAGTTTAGCGCTATAAGGCACTAATTTCCCTGTGATAAATACCCGCAAATACATGAAAAATTGTTCGTGGGCATTACGGCGGGCTTCATTATTGGCTGTTTTTTTATAGGCTTGTGCCACTGTAGATTCGAACAAATCATTCTTTCTGTGTCCGCCATTTTCTTCCCACTCTTTTTTCAGGTATTCCACCAACTGAGCGACATTGAAAATACCCTTTTCAACAGCATCGTCCAAATCAGCAATGCAATATGAAATATCATCTGCGGCTTCCATAATGTATGTCAGCGGGAAACGACAGAAATCTCCCATTTGCAATTCTTTTCTCAATTCACGGATAAAATTCTCTTCTGACCAGTAATAGCCTTTTTTCTTCATCAGATAACTGAATTCAGCCGGAGCTTCTTCCAGACGATAGGCCGGACACGTATATTTCAATACGCAACCAATCTGGGCATAAGTGAGATTCAAGCGCAGCAGATTATGTGCCAGCCGGATAGCTTGGGCATTGCCTTCAAACTGACATAAATCTTTACGCAATTGCCGGCGGAATAAATCTTTTTTTTCTTCCCCCGTCAGACATAACGCCGCGACTTTACAAGTATCCTGCTGCTCTTCCGTTTTTGGCGAATAATCAGGAGACAATCGGCGGGAGAACCAATCTCTAATTGCTGCCTCACCAAAATGCCCAAATGGGGGATTGCCGATATCGTGCATCAGGCAAGCCATTTCAATCAGACTTTCAAAAGCAAGTAAGCGATCACTCAGCCCATATTTTTCCAATAAATTTTGCTTTGCCAGCTCCGCAATAATCGTTTTTGAAATATAGCGCCCTATTTGCTGCACTTCGAGCGAATGCGTCAACCGACTGCGTACAGCGGCATTACGCTCCAATGGGAATACCTGTGTTTTCTGCTGCAACCGCCGAATGGCGGCTGAGTTGATGATCCTTCCCCTATCACTTTCAAACTGGCGGCTTACTTGCTCTTCATCATCGGGATGAATGGAAGATTTACTGAACTTACGTTGGTAATTCAACTTCTGCTTAAAATCAATCTTAGACATTAATCCCCCCATACCAAATGAAACGACTATTTAGAATTGGAAACTCTAGTAAATGGCTATTCAATGATACACTTCCCGATTAAATCGGCCTTTTAATAGTGAGTATGACACAATGAAAATAGGTGTAATAGGTGCAATGGAACAAGAAGTGACTTTGCTGCGTGACCAGATCGAAGGTCTGCAAACATTGTCACGAGGTGGATGTGAAATCTATACCGGCAAGCTGAATGGCGTGGATATCGCCTTGTTAAAATCCGGTATTGGCAAAGTCTCCGCCGCACTTGGAACCACCTTGTTGATTGAACATTGCCAGCCAGATATCGTGATTAACACGGGTTCAGCAGGTGGCCTTGATCCTAAACTAAAAGTGGGCGATATCGTGGTTTCCGAAGAAGTTCGCTACCATGATGCCGATCTTACTGCCTTTGGCTATGAGCCGGGACAAATGGCACAATGCCCTCCTGCTTTTGTTGCTGACGATAAATTAATCATTCTGGCAGAAAAATGCATCCAATCTCTCAATCTGAATGCCGTTCGCGGTCTGGTTTGCAGCGGTGATGCCTTTATCAATGGTTCAGAACCATTGGCACGCATTCGGGCTACTTTCCCAAAAGTTACTGCGGTTGAAATGGAAGCCGCAGCCATTGGTCATGTTTGCCATCAATATAAAGTCCCCTTTGCTGTCGTTCGTGCTATTTCTGACGTTGCAGATCAAGAATCCCATATCAGTTTTGATGAATTTTTGGTTGTCGCGGCGCGTGAATCCACACGGATGATCAATGCCATGCTGACCGAACTGAGCAAACAGTAAACCATCATTTAAAGTGGAGCATAGGTAATGAAATCATTCTTGAAAACAATCCCCCATCGATCCGTTTGGCTGGCATTCTCATTCCTTTTGTATGTTTTCAATGCTCCACTTTATGCGGCAGCTTCCCGTGTTATTAGTCTTGCGCCATCAACGACAGAACTGGCATATGCTGCGGGGCTGGGCGATCAGCTAATCGCAGTTAGCGCTTACTCCGATTATCCCGAAGCCGCTAAAAAGCTGGAGCAAGTCGCTGACTGGCAAGGACTCAATGTAGAACGAATCATCGCCCTGAAACCTGACCTGATTCTGGCATGGCGTGGCGGTAACCCTCAACGCCCTCTGGAACAACTCGCTGCTTTGGGAATTCCGATTTTTTATTCTGATATAAAAAAAGTAGAAGATGTTACGATAGAACTGGAACGGCTTGCTGCCTATAGCCCACATCCTGATATAGCTAAAAAATCAGCCGAAGCTATTCGCAATAAATTCAATAAATTAAAACAAGATTATGCCAATCTGACTCCTACGCCTGTGTTCTTACAATTTGGTATGAATCCGATTTTTACCTCATCCAGCCACACTATCCAAAGCGAAATTGTCTCCGTATGTGGCGGTAAAAATATTTTTGCTGACAGCCCCGTTCCATGGCCGCAGGTGAATCGTGAGCAAGTACTTACCCGCAAACCAGAAATGATTGTAATAGGTGGAACGGAAGAACAAAAACAGCGAGTCACAGATTTTTGGCAGTCACAGATGAACATCAGTATAATCGCCTTGAATGATGACTGGTTTAGCCGCTCAGGGCCGAGGATTATTTTGGCGGCAGAGCAACTTTGTAGCCGATTAAATCATCACACCGCTCACTAAATACCCCCTGACAATCAAAGAAAAAATAATTATCAGACACTGTAATTATTTTTCATTAAATAAACATTCAGAAAATATGTTCACGCCCTGCTTATTATCACAGGGCTATTATTTATCACTATAATTTAATATTAGACATCTATTAATTTGAAGATTTTTTTCTTTTTATAAAAAAGCAATGGTGGTGAGAACGTTTCCGGGGGGAAAGTCTGGGGAGGGGTATTCTTAACATGGTGGTAAGCTCCGTGTGGTGAACGGAACTTGATTAAAGCAAAGTGCCAGATAAAAAACCAGCACTTTGTCAGTAGTCTGAGCCACTTAATTAAGTGGCTTAGTATAACTTTCTATTTGAAGCATTAAATTATTTCTTCAAAAGAAGTAAAGTTATTTTAAATATAATTTCATTAATAAGGCTTACCATCTATAAATATTTTAGTTTTAGAATCATTACCATAAAAATTTATATTTTTCATATCTTCAGATCCATTTGTCGTAACATAGATATTACCCCCATTATTACTTGCATGAATTTCAGGACCCTTTAAATTACGTAAATTAATCCCAACACAATCTTCAGTACTTGTTAATCTAATTCTAGCGTCAGCATACATACCGCCTAAATCTTTAACATTGATTGAAAATTGAGGTTTAGCTCCTTCTCCCTCAATTAATCGAGTTAGACTAGGATTTTTCATATGAGGTGCTATAGTTCCGGTCATTGCAATAATTACTGGAGCTCTAACTATACCATTTACCTCTAAAGCTCTACTCATAAGAGAGACTCCTTTAGGGCCATTATCTCTAGCTTTAAGCTCTAAGCCTTTTTCACCAACAGTGATTTGACCTTTGGCTATTTCTAAAGTAAGTAGATCTTTTTTATCGAAAGTAGGTTTACCTGTAGTAATATTAAAATCATTATTATTAATAAAACTAGCCCCATTAATCATAACACCATTAGGATTAGCTATGATAACTTTAGCTTTATCCCCAACTACTTCTAATGCTCCTAAAAGTTGAGATTGATTACCACCAACTATTTCATTAACAATTATTTCTGCAGATCTATTTTTAAAATTAGGATTCTTATCTAATTGACCCACTAATTCAGAAGTTATTTTAGTTAATGAATTATTTAATACTAGATCTTGCTTCTCGACATTAAATTCTTTATAAGTGTTTCTAGACATTCCAGAAAGAGTAGGGGTAGCTATATTAACAACTGGAACATTATTAATATTTTGAATTTGAGTATTAGAATCGTTAGAAATTATTTAATTTGCAAAGGCTGGGTTGATAGAAAATAATAAAGACGCAAGAGAAGTTACTTTTACAAAATAGATAGCGTTTTTAAATATAATCATAGTTTAATCTTCTTTTAGTTGATAAAATTTAAACTGATTCAATAAACTTTGTTATGCTAATTTGAATTATATGATTTAGTTTACTATTTTAATTCTCCTTTCACTTAGTTTTACTTGAAAGAATATTTATTATGAGTCTAAGATTTTTAAATACTTAATTAATTTAACAGGAAAAATAATCTATTTATCTTCAATATAATCCCAAGTTATTTTATTCAACTTCTCTAATATAGTACTTTTCCGAACTATACCAACATATAGTTTTGTATTTTTCAGATATAAGTTTCTTATCTTTTTTGTAATAATCCATTACTTCTCCAGGAGACCAACTACGTCCGTATGAAAAAAGAGCTTCTTCTTTGATTAAAGATTTAATTATTTTTATTTTTTCTTCTTCCGTATCTACCGATAGTTTCATAAAATTTGTAAAGGGATCTATATAATATCTATCATCATCCTTATAATATTCTCTGATTTCATCATTCATTATAGAAAAACCTAGTAACTTCATCTTGTTAACTAGTCTATCTCCGTTTTTTGTAACCATAATCTTTAAAGTATTGCTTACTATATCTCTAATTATAATTGAATTTTCAGGATATTTAATCATTTTACATTTACCTTTAATATAGGTGTAGTTGAAGTAGGGACAGAATTTATCACCATTTCAGGTGCTCCACCGGGTAAATGTTGTCTAGATCCAAGAAAGTTTACATTACCTATAGCTGGCATGGGACTATGAGGATTCATATCACGTATACCTTCAATTTTACGAATATTAAATCCCCCTAATAATGAATCCTCTGTTAATCCCATATCTATCTCTATTTGTTTAGCGGTAGCTTTAGAAATAGTAACTTCCCCACTTTCCACTCCATTGAAATATTTAAGGGCCCCTGTTTATCAGTGATAAAAGTACCGTATCTTCCTATTTCAGAATAGTTTTTATCTGCACTTATGGGATTCATATTATATCCTACATTATCTTTTAACATTTGATGCTAACGTATTCTAGCTTTTTCTACCATCTCACTCAATGCATTCCAGTGACCACCTGAACTGGGACTATCTGATGGAAAAAGCTTTATATTTGATTTATTAAGAATTCCCTCTCCTTTCAATACGCCTATAGGAATTGTAGCTCCAGTCAAAAACCCCGCAACATTTTCTAAAGATTTTTGATCCAAGACATGCCAAGTTCAGTACTTAATAAAGTAACAGCGTCTTGTAAATTTTGATCATTTTTTACTTTTATATCCGAAGTAATACCTGTGTTTGCATTAACTGTAAGTGTTCCTCCTACATTAATTTGAGGTAAAATTCATTTATTTTCTTGATAACCTTGATCGCTGTGTTTAATGAAAAACCCTTTAGACAATGTAATAGTTTGTCTAAAGTTATTAGCTTCTACAGCCTTAAAATTAACTTTTCCTTGTAAACTAGTTAAGTTAGTATTTTTACCAGCTTCAATTTTACTGGCTTCAAAATTACTATCATCTCTACTTAGAATATTGATATAACCTGTAGGGGCCGAGAATTCAGTCACTACTGGAGTTGTAGTTCGATTTATTTTTTTTATTTCTTTTTTCTTTCCCCACCAGTTTCGTTTTGTGGATGTTGATTCGTAATATACGGTTTCATCTAAAGCTTGAGCATATAAATATCCACCTTTAGCGACTATATCCATAGCCCCAGAAGCCATAGCTTCTTTTAAGGATTTATTTGAAACATCTGCAATATTTTTTAAGCCTTCAACAGCTAACTTAGTAGCTTTAAATAAAATGCTCCCTTCAGAGGTTATTGTTAATAACCCTTTAGCTCCTAAAATTGTTCCTTTATGAGTTACGTGCTCATAATTATCACCTTTCATAGAATATTTTCTATTAAGAGCCGCATTAAATTTAATATTACTTCCTGAAGTTATAGTAAGATTCCTTCCAGATATTAAATTATCACCTTGGGTTGAAATATCTCCATTAGATACTAAAGTAAGATCTTTATCACTTTTAATGGAAGTTATTAAATTAGCGTCAAGAAAATAATCTGAATTTGGATCACCTCTACCATAATCTTTCGAGATTGATATTAAGGAATTCCCAGCTAATATTGATGTACTTTCTTTAGAATTAATTTGAGCTGCTTGCAATATAAGAGGTCCACCAGAATTTATCGCTATATTTCCGGAATTAATAAATGTAGTTAAATCTTCTACTCTCCCCCAATCAAAAGCATATCTTTGGTTAAATTTCTTCAAACCTATTGCAATGCCTTTTCCAGCAGTTAAATTAACACTATTGGTTTCATCTACTTTTACTAAATCATTATTACCACCGCAATTATTTGCTCCCCCCCCCCCCCCCAACAATTTATTTGAACATCGGCTAAAACTAAATTTTTACCCGCAGTCATTGAGAGATTTTTAGCCAGAATCGGGCTTCTAAGCTCAAAAGGCTCTCCAAGAATTTGCTTTGACATTTGTTCATGAGCTGGACTCATCACATAATTTCTAAGCTCTTTATCATTATTTTCAATAGTAATATCTTCATTTGCAGAAAATATGATATTCTCTGTTTTACCGACAAGTCGAGTATTCTCAAAAGTAATATTTTTTCCAGCTGAAACAATTAAATCTTGTAAAGTACCAATAAAACTAGCTATCGCATAAGGTAAATCAGTATAAGTTTTAACTATAGAATCTTCATCACTAATACCATAAACTTTAACATTTCCATCTTTACCAATTAAATTAGCAGATTTTGCATATAGCTTAAGCCTTCTAAGATCGATATTATTACCTGCTATAAGGGATACTTCGTTTTCTGCCTTTAATTCACTTTTTATTGCATTTATATTATTATTTGCAATAAATTTAAGATCATTATTAGCTTTTATTGCCCCATGAATATTGATTTCATTAGCTTTTACTATAACATTCTTACCCTCAACAGAAATTGAATCATCATTAATATGATTCATTCTGTATGCATATTGATCATCCGTTCTAAAATAGGCATCATTAAACTGTTTAGTGTTTATATTAACTGATTTATTAAAATCTATAACTAAATTATTTTGAGCTTTTATTTGAGGTGTTATTTTTACATAAGGGTTAGGTTTATGATATAAACCACTAATATAGGAATGATTCAATTCTTGTCCGGTAAGAATTAAATCTTTTTTAGAGGTAATATTATTAGTACTATTTAAGATATCGGCGTAAATATAGGAATTACCCCATGAATGAATTCCTTCTCTAGAAAATGCTAAATCAATTGCTGTATCTTTAGCTAAATCATTATCATATTTCGTTAATCTATCAAATTTGGATATAACTTTACTTTCTAAACTTTTAGTTCTAACTATCAGATCTCCCTTATCGGTAGTAATTTTAGCCCCTATATTTAAATCTGTTTTAGCTAAAATATTTCTACTCTTAAGTTTATCAGTATTGAATTCACGAATAAGATTTACATCACCATTAACATTTATAGTAATGTCTCCTCGAATATTTCGTAAATCACTTAAGTTAACACCAACGCCACTTTCAGTGGCTAGAATATTAATTCTATCAGCATACATACCACCTAAAGATTTAGTATCAATTGCTAATCTTGGTGAATTTCCTTCACCCTTAATATTACCAACTAGTGTACCTTTCTGGTAATTTATTTTATTGGCACCTTGAATTATAGTAAGGTTAGTTGATTTTGCTTGAATTTTTCCGTTTAATTCTAAAGCCCTACTAATAATATCAATAGAATCTAATTCGCCTAAACCACCATCTAAACCTTCACCATGATTTGATTTTGGATAATGTTGAGCATTGTTAATAGAGATATTAGCAATTATTTGGCAAGATAAATTATCTTCTGAAGTAAATGAATTTTTTGATTTAGATACTTCAAGATCCGAACCGAAATTTTGTTGTTTTTGGGATTCTTTTAATATTTTTTTTGTTTTTGTTTGATAATTTCTTGATCTATCGAACCAATATTATTCGGTAAAGCTATAGTTTCTGAAGAAAATATTAAAGTTAGATAAAAGAAAGACTTAATAATTTTTCTAATAAACATATGTCTATAAGTCCGTTTTGAATTTTAAAAAGTAGATTAGTTTATATATATTTAATATAATTATATGCATATGAAATTAGTTAAAGATAAGCTATAAATAAATATTTATAGAAAACCCACTTAAATTCTAAGTGGGTTTTGAAATAGTTATTTATTAGTTAAGTATAGTGTCATATGGGTTCATGTTAATCAGCATGGGAAATCCATTACCGGCTTCAATTTTTGTATTACTCGCTTGATTGATAACTGGAGCCATTACCATAAGAGAGTTACCACTTTTAATAGTACCTGAAAGATTTACTGGACCACTAGATGATACGGTTAAAATTTCAGTACTTACTAAATTACTTAAATTGATACCAAATCCATTTTCAGTAGATTGTACAAAAATCTTACTAGCGTACATACTACCTAAAGCTTTTGTATCTATTGCAAATCTAGGTTTATTATAATCTGTTTCATCACCACCAGCTTTTATAGAAATATCATTAGCTTTAATTTGCCCATTTACTTCTAAAAATCTACTTACAAGCGCAACTCCATTTATACCATCACCATTCAAACCTTTTTCACCAATAGTGATCTGACCTTTGCTTACATTAACAGAATGGAGATCTCCATTCTGATTAGATATTACTACATTAGCTTTATTACCAACTACTTCATTAACGATAATTCTAGCAGCACTATTTAAATTATGATTTTTATTTAATTGACCTGCTAATTGAGAATTCACTCTACTTAATTCGAAACTCAATGGATAATTCCCACTTCAACGCCAAATAATCCATATAAACTGCAAGCTCAAATCAACACTGTTGAATTTGGTTGGCTCACTCAAACTGAATCTTTTCGAATCAAGGAAGAGGAGGTTCCGGATTACAATTATAGTTGGTTAAAGTACTTACCCGCAAACCAGAAATGATTGTAATAGGCGGAACGGCAGAACAAAAACAGCGAGTCGCGGATTTTTGGCAGTCACAGATGAACGTCAGTATTATCGCCTTGAATGATGACTGGTTTAGCCGCGCAGGGCCGAGGATTATTTTGGCAGCAGAGCAACTTTGTCAGCAGTTAAATTATCCTGAGAAAAAAGCAACCGCTCAGGTGAATAATCTCATTCGCTATCCTCATAATTAACGAGTACTAAATCTATTCATAGGAGAAACGTTAGGATGGTTGGGAACACTGGGGGCGCGTCATCGCAATAGATGCTACAAAATAGCCTCCCAAAAAGGAGGCCATTATTACTATTTATTAAAACAACCAATATCTTATTAAAACAACCAATATCTTATTAAAACAACTAACATTTTATTACAACAGCTAACGTTCCACTCAGACACTGAAAGAAGAGCCACAGCCACAAGTCGTTTTTGCATTCGGATTGGTAACGATAAAACGGGAGCCTTCCAATCCTTCCGTGTAATCCACACAACCGCCTACCAAATATTGCAGACTCATTGGATCAACGACCAGCTCAACTCCTTGTTTCTGAATCGTCAAATCACCTTCGTTAATTTGGTCATCAAAAGTGAAACCATACTGGAAGCCGCTACAACCACCGCCTGTAATATAGACCCGCAGGCGCAGGTTCGGGTTATCTTCATCAGCAACCAGTACTTTTACTTTGTTGGCTGCGGCATCAGTAAACTGCAAAGGCAGGGCAGCATCATCGCTCATATTTTTACTCCAGTCCGGTTTTCCGGTAAAAATTCCCGGAAAGTCGTTTTATGCTTTCTGATCAGTTAGCCGCGATTATCTAATACCTGACTGATTCGTTCAAGTTTTGCCACACAAATGCAAAAATACATATTTCCCTCTCTCGCTATCTCCCTCCATATGATGATTTGGCTTCCCCATCGGGGTACTTTAGAATGGTATTCCCGTATCTATTCCTTTGTCTTTCAGGAGCTTTTATTAATGAGCCAGTCCGAAACGCTTTACTCTCAGGCAAAACACGTAATCCCCGGCGGTGTCAATTCACCGGTACGTGCTTTTAACGGTGTTGGGGGAACACCTGTTTTTATCCAACGTGCCGATGGTGCCTACCTTTATGATGTTGATGGCAATGCTTATATCGATTATGTCGGTTCATGGGGTCCGATGGTTCTCGGTCATAACCATCCTGCTATCCGCAATGCTGTTATTGAAGCCGCTGAGCGTGGCTTAAGTTTTGGTGCACCAACCGCCGCCGAAGTGGAAATGGCAAAACTGGTTACCGAACTGGTGCCTTCCATGGACATGGTTCGCATGGTGAATTCAGGTACAGAAGCCACCATGAGCGCCATTCGTCTGGCTCGCGGTTATACTCAACGTGACAAAATCATTAAATTCGAAGGTTGTTACCACGGTCATGCCGATTGTTTGCTGGTAAAAGCGGGTTCTGGTGCCCTGACTATCGGTCAGCCAAACTCTCCGGGAGTTCCTGCTGATTTTGCTAAACACACCCTGACTTGTGTTTACAATGACCTGAATTCCGTCCGTGAGGCCTTTGAAAAATATCCAGAAGAAATCGCCTGTATTATCGTCGAACCCGTCGCAGGCAATATGAACTGCATTCCACCACAGCCAGAATTCCTACCGGGTCTGCGTAAGTTATGTGATGAATTTGGTGCCCTGCTAATCATTGACGAAGTGATGACTGGTTTTCGTGTCGCATTGGGTGGCGCACAAAAATACTACGATGTTAAGCCCGACCTAACGTCTCTTGGCAAAATCATCGGCGGTGGTATGCCTGTAGGTGCCTTCGGTGGACGTCTGGAAATCATGGAAAAACTGGCACCAACAGGCCCTGTTTATCAGGCGGGAACCCTTTCCGGTAACCCAATCGCCATGGCTGCCGGTTTGGCTTGCCTAAAAGAAGTTGCCCAAGCGGGTATTCATCAACGCTTGAGCGGACTGACCGACACACTGGCTACAGGTTTAAAAAATGCGGCATCAGAAGCCGGTATTCCTCTGGTTGTTAACCACGTCGGCGGCATGTTCGGTATTTTCTTTACCGATGCGGAAAACGTCACCTGCTATCAGGATGTCATGAAGTGCGATATAGAACGCTTCAAGCAATTCTTCCACTTAATGCTGAATGAAGGTATCTACCTGGCACCTTCTGCGTTTGAAGCGGGATTTATGTCCATCGCCCACTCAAATGAAGATATCCAGCGCACTGTTGATGCGGCAGCACGTTGTTTCGCAAAACTGAAATAAAATATTTCTTTTTCTCAGATGCCGCAATCCTGTGGCATCTGAGAAATATATATGGACACCGACCCAATTCAAGTAGTGAATAATTTTTTCTGACAAAGATAGAAAATAAAGTTTGCTATATCAGTAAAAGTGTGAGTTAATAGCGTCATTGGTTTGGAAGTACAGACCTATTTATGACAAGCAAGTTTAAAGCAGTTCACCATTTAGCGTTATCTTTGATATCCCTTCATTGCGAATTCCTTCTAATTAGTTCCCATAAGTACGTACAAATTAAAAACAAACCTTATTCTGCCTTATGGCAACTCAAAAAATTTAAAGGAATTCATATGTCTAATACAATGACTGGTTTAGTAAAATGGTTTAATAACGATAAAGGCTTCGGTTTTATCTCTCCAAAAGATGGCAGCAAAGATGTGTTTGTTCACTATTCTGCAATCCAAGGTAATGATTTTAAAAGCTTAGATGAAGGGCAAGAAGTTTCATTTACCATCGAAAATGGTATGAAAGGCCCAGCGGCTGCAAATGTGGTAGCTCTCTAAGGCGACATCTATTTCAGATGTCCATGCTGTAAAGGCTCACAGTATCGGAGATATCTCTCTGATGTATCAGAGAATAATCCATACGGAGCAAAATGTATTTTTTGTAAATCAGTTATGTTGCCTGTTTAAATAGGCATACATTCAGATAGTTAAACCTCGCAAATGCGGGGTTTTTTATTGCCTGAAATTAAGAATAAAACTTGCTGTTTCCTTTGGTCAGAGTTACATATGTAGTTATGCACAATAACTGACTATGGGATATAAAATATCATGTAAAAACAGCGTGATATGGCAACAACGTCAGCATGTGTTTTAGAAACAATTCCACATGAAAATTGGTTTTCTGTCTCAGATGTTTCTCCATTCTCTGTGAGCTAAAAAATCACTTATGCGGCGCAAACCCGCTTTGCCAGCCAATTCATTCACAATTTCTTCGATTCGGGATTGTGGCTCTATATCATTATCAGCCGTGATGAGCTGGAATTTTCCGGTGAAGAGGATATCCACATTTGAGTTCTGTGAATGGGCGTAATATCACACTGGATAGAGTATCTTCGGCAAAAGTGGGGGAGCGGTTAATCCTAAATCTGCCGTCGGGGAAAGCCGATGGACGCACCATTCAGGCCGCTAATGGAAAAGTTATCACGGTCACCACTGAGTACTCAGAAATCCCTACCGTTGAATGTGTCTGGGCCATTGATGCGACAGAGTTGGCTATCCAGCAATTCAGGGTGACTGGCATTAAGGAGGGGGAGGACGGCGATATTCGTCAGTAGTCAATCCCCTCTTTTACTGTAATTAATGAGTTCTGTTATACTCTGAAAAATATTTTGTTCTCATGTTTTCTTATGTGTGCATATTTGTACGGCGAACTGTGTATCAATCAGTGTATCAATCTTGAAGATTTATCACATGATTTAACATGAATTTATTATTAAAAAACAATCGGTTATATTGATGAAGAAACATATTGTAGAAGTGATGATCTCCGAACAGGAAATTAAGCAACGTATTGCTGAGCTGGGGCAACAGATTACAGAACATTATCGTAATAGCAATCGTGAATTGGTGTTGGTTGGCCTGTTGAAAGGATCGTTTATCTTTATGGCGGATCTATGTCGTGAAGTTCAGGTTCCTCATGAAGTGGATTTTATGACCGCATCCAGCTATGGCAATGAGATGAGTTCTACCCGCGATGTGAAAATCCTCAAGGATCTGGATGAAGACATTCGTGGTAAAGATGTGTTGATCGTTGAAGATATCATCGACTCAGGCAATACACTGAACAAAATCCGCGAAATTCTGGGGCTGCGTGAACCTAATTCACTGGCGATTTGTACTTTACTGAACAAACCATCTCGTCGTGAAGTCGACGTTCCAGTTGAGTGGATTGGTTATTCAATTGAAGATAAATTTGTTGTCGGTTACGGCATTGATTATGCACAGCATTATCGCCATTTGCCTTATATTGGACATGTCACTCTACTGGAAGATTAATTTTTGCGGTAAGCAGAAGTAATCCATACAGAATGAGAAAATGGCAGCAAAAAGCTGCCATTTTTTTATAATCAATAGATTATTTTGCTTGAGATAACTTAGAAATAGCCTGGCGGTAATTGAGTTCCAATTTTTCACGGCTGTCAGCTGTGATATCCAAATCATGCAACTCTCCATCCTTCAAACCATAAACCCAACCGTGAATCATCACTTTCTGTCCGCGTTTCCATGCAGACTGCATAATGGTCGAGTGTCCGAGGTTATAAACCTGCTCAATTACATTCAGTTCACACAAACGATTCAGTCTATCGCTGGGAGGTAGCTCACCCAGCATGGAACTGTGCTTGTACCATAAATCACGGATGTGGAGCAGCCAGTTATTGATTAAACCTAATTCAGTACCATCCACGGCTGCTTCAATACCACCACAACCGTAGTGACCACAAATGATGATATGTTCAACCTGCAAAACATCAACGGCATATTGTACAACAGATAAACAGTTTAAATCGGTATGAATAACAAGGTTAGCGACATTTCGATGAACAAAAAGATCGCCGGGTGCGGCATCAATCAATTTTTCGGCAGGTACACGGCTATCAGAACAGCCTATCCACAGAAAATGAGGTTTTTGCGCTTTTGATAATTCCTTGAAAAAAAGCGGATTCTCTTCATTTACGGACTTTGACCACTGTTTGTTCCTAGCAAACAGCTCTTCAATTTTTCTCATCATAACGAATAGCCTGGTAACATTTTTGAGATAGAATCATATACAACATTAATTGAGAATTTAATATTTAATTGAAGAATGTTTTTTATTTGGTCCCTATCATTGCTAAGAAATAGGGGGAAAATAATGGCATAATTCCTATCTTGCACTCAGAATTAGCGAATAATAAAGGTATTTTTTACTTATGGCTTACGCATTGGAATTGACGCAGCTCACGAAAGTCTATGAGGGTGGAGTGAAAGCGCTGCGGGGGATTGATTTGCGTGTAGAAGCAGGCGATTTCTACGCGCTTTTAGGGCCAAATGGGGCAGGAAAATCCACGACAATAGGTATTATCAGCTCCTTGGTCAATAAAAGTAGCGGTAAGGTTAAGGTCTTTGGCTACGATATTGATACAGCTCTCGTCAATGCCAAACGACAGCTTGGTCTTGTTCCACAGGAATTTAATTTCAATCAATTTGAGACGGTGATTCAGATTGTATTGAACCAGGCGGGATATTATGGCGTTCCGCGCAATATAGCGCAGGAAAGAGCTGAAACCTATCTTACTCAATTGGATTTATGGGAAAAGCGCAACGAACGAGCAATTCGTTTGTCGGGTGGTATGAAACGGCGTTTAATGATTGCTCGTGCTTTAATGCACCAGCCAAAATTGTTGATTCTCGATGAACCCACAGCAGGAGTGGACATCGAACTGCGCCGATCTATGTGGGAATTTTTGAGAGAATTGAATGCGCAGGGAACCACAATCATTCTGACGACTCATTATCTTGAAGAAGCTGAGATGTTATGCCGTAACATTGGTATTATCCAGCACGGTGAGTTGGTAGAAAACACGACGATGAAAGATCTGCTCAGCCAGCTTGAACGTGAAACATTCTTGTTCGATTTAGCGCCGAAAGGAACGGTGCCTATCGTTGAAGGTTACGACTACCGTCTGGTTGATGCAGCAACGCTGGAAGTAGATGTAAAACGTGGGCAGGGTTTGAATGATATCTTCTCCCAGCTAAGTACGCAGGGTATACAAATCAGCAGTATGCGTAACAAAGCGAACCGTCTGGAAGAGTTATTTGTCGGATTAACCAATAATAATCAAGGGGATAAATAATGATCCAACTATATTGGGTGGCTCTGAAAACCATTTGGATTAAAGAAATCACCCGTTTTGGTCGTATTTGGGTACAGACATTACTACCGCCTATAATCACTATGTCCCTTTATTTCGTTATATTCGGCAATCTGGTAGGTTCCCGCATTGGTGAAATGGGGGGATTTGGCTATATGCAGTTTATTGTGCCTGGGCTGATAATGATGTCAGTGATCACCAATTCTTACTCTAACGTTTCTTCGTCTTTCTTTGGTGCTAAGTTCCAGCGCAGTATTGAAGAAGTGCTGGTTGCTCCGGTTCCAACCCATATCATCATTGCTGGGTTTGTTGGAGGCGGAGTAGCCCGTGGGGTGTGCGTTGGTATTCTGGTGACATTAGTTTCCCTATTATTCGTACCGTTACAGATACATTCATGGGGAATGGTGGTAATCACTTTGCTGGCAACGGCGATCCTATTTTCGTTGGCGGGGCTGTTGAATGCTATTTTTGCGAAAACATTCGATGATATTAGCATTATCCCAACATTTGTTCTGACTCCGTTGACTTATCTGGGAGGCGTATTTTACTCCCTTACCTTGTTGCCGACTTTTTGGCAGGCAGTGTCAAAACTTAATCCAATCGTCTATATGGTCAGTGGCTTCCGCTATGGTTTTCTCGGTATTACGGATGTTTCTTTGGCAATGACATTAGGTATGTTGAGCCTATTTATTATTGGGTTCTATTTCCTAGCTTGGTATCTAATTGAATCAGGGCGAGGATTAAGAACGTAATAGCTAAAGTCTGGTACTCCGCCGTTGATTACGGCGGAGTGGGGAATAAATAGTTCATTACTCTCTGCATGAATGGAGCCAATGATAAAAAATCATTGGCAGTTTGTTAGAGTGTTTTTTGTCTATAATAAAACCATTAAATTCATAAGCTCAGACCTAATTAATGTTATAAGTTATATTAACGGAATCTCATTTTTTGTTTTTATTTAAATAGGATTAATTTTAAAACATTATGACCATAATTACTAAAATGAAAAAATAATATTATTAGCCATAGCAAATTACTTGTCATTTATATATAAAAATATTTACTGCAAACCATAATGTTATTATTTTTAATTAAGACATTGGTTTTTATTGTAATTCATACTATGGATATTTTCCCACATTGGGATACTAAGGATTTGGGAATCTATAAATTTTTTCATAATCATGATTTAATCTGTACCCATATGAATTAAAAATTATGAAAACCGAACGTTATTATACCGTGGGATACGTGCCGCAAAATGACAAGGCCAGCGCCCCGCCCGCAATCCATCTTAAAGGGCAATGGCTTAAGGCCGCGGGCTTTGCTATTGGTGGCACACTGACTGTTAAGATTATGGACGGCTGTCTGGTGCTGATCCCCGACAGTGACGACACCCGAATCATTAAGCAACAGTACCAGCGCCAGCAAGACCAGCTCAGTGAGATTAAGCTGAGAATGCGGGAACTGATTGGTGACTACAACAGCAATTAAGGGCAGGGACTGAGCCGCTCTTAAAAGGACAAAGCCGGAAGATCGCAGGGTTCTTTCCGGCTATTAGATTTCATCAGTTATAATTTGTGCATTGCTAGTTGAATTTTTTCTTCTAATTCAAATAAATCATTTGCTGAATCTAAAAAAATAGGATTTTCCCAGTTAAAGTCTTTAATTAATGCCAACTTAAACTGTCCATCAATTTCGAATGAGGGTCTCCAGCCTATGTCTAAAAGATATCCATTAGGAAATTCTACCTGCAACATATCTTCTTTTAATTCATCAAGTTGATTCTCAAGAGGAATATCATCACTAATACAAAAATCATTAAAAATGATCACTCCACTTTTTTCTGAAAAATCAATGTTCATTATTTTGTCAGTTTCCTAAATTCGTTCAGAGAAATTGGATGTCCGTGAATAGTACCCCCGCTATATTCAACTCTTATCCATTGACTTGGTTTACCTTCACTAGCCCCGATAATTTCCCCCATATCTTGAACTTTCCAAGGCTTACCATTTGTAACTGGTTGACCTGTTTTATAAACAGAACGTTCTAATGCTTCAATATTAATCTCAGGCGTATATTTAGCAGGCCCAGATTTCGTTGATTTAACAATATCTTTCCAAGACATATTTTTCTGAGGGAAATGCTTAAATCCATGGTTTGTCCAATTAGGTTCATCTACTGTTGGGCACGGAGTTAACCCGAATGGATCTACAAATCCAACCGGATTATGCACAGACCCATAAGGATTCACCCCACCCAGTAGCCCGATGGGGTCATAGGGAGGGTTCCGGTGCGGTCATACTGTTTAAAGCGATTTTCTCTTTGATTATCAGCGTGTTAAAGCACCGTTTTTATCTGTTCTGCTCATCCCTACGAACCTAAAACGCCGATGTGCACTTTCAGGATTTTATCACGGCAAGCCGCGATGCAGTATAGCGCCCCTTTTCCCTTGTGATGGGCTGAACAGCCTGTTTTTGTGAGGTTTTTCACGGCAACGGGCGAACGTCGCCCTGCTTGTCTGGGCGGCGGGCGGCCGTTCTGCGGGGGCGGGTGGCAAAGAACCCGCAAGCGGCGCCCTGCGACGCTCTGGTACTCCGTTGCTCAAGTTCTGGCTCGGTTTTGCTGATGGCGTTTTGCTCAAGGGAAGCCCCCTGCGGGGGCTGCACGGGGCGGCGAGGGCGAGCACGGCAACGAGCGAGGCGCGCAGCGACTGCGAGCCGCGCGCAGCCAGTGCAGCGGGGTTGGGGCGGGGGAGGTAAAACCGCGGAGGCCGCAGGCCGACCTGCCTTCAGGGTTGTTGGTTGGATGAGAGCACGGCAGCTAAAGCAGAAGCGGATGCGATGCCGGACGCGGGCATGGTGTTCCGGTTCGGCGCGGGGTTTGCCGAGGACTGGCTCAGAAGGTTATAGCATAAGGCGAAGCCTTGTGCGGCGGCACCCCAGCGATGCCAAAGCGGGGGCGCCAGACATAATGTCAATTATACGCTGCGAACCGCTGCACGGTGTTGATTCGGGCAGCGGGGCGGCCCGGTGAGTGGCGTATAATTCCCCCACATTATGTTGAGTGGGCTTTGGGCGGCCGGCACGGACTGAACGGGGACACTCATGCTCAGGCCGCCCATGGCCCACGTACCCCCGCCGGCGCCGAGGCCGACGGGCAGTCCGGCCACGGTCTGCCCCCGCACCGAACCTGCCCAACTCAACGGGGATGATCGGGCTGTCCGGTACACAGTAGTGTCGGTACGGTGTCCGGCTCTCCGCTGGCACGGCCTGAGCGGCTCTCCGGCGGTTCGGTATGATTGTCTGCTTCCGGCAATGCCTGAGGGTCACGCTCGGCCGGATGGGTTTGTTTATGCACTTTCTTTAAGTGTCCGATAGCAACCCGCGTATACACTTGGGTGGTATTGAGTTTTTCGTGTCCCAGCATCGCCTGGATATGGCGGATATCGGCCCCGTTGTCCAGCATCTGGGTCGCCATTGAATGCCGGAACAAGTGACAAGCGCCCGGCTTATCAAGCTGGGCCTGCTGCCGGATGGCCTTTGCGGCGATGTGCGTCAGGTGTCCCGGACTGAGCGGCCTGCCTTTTTGCGAGATAAACAGATAACCGCTGTCATATTGCGCTGCCAACTGTGGCCGGACCTGCACCAGATAACGTTTCAGCCAGCTTAGCGCCCGCTCACCGATGGGGACAACCCGGTCTTTATGACCTTTGCCCTGATTAACCACCACGGCCCCGCGTTCGACGTCGATATCCCCCTGCCGGAGCTGACGCAGCTCCATACGCCGGATGCCACTGCTCCAGAGGATTTCCAGCATCACCCGGTTGCGCAGCCCCAGCACACTGGGGTCATCCAGGCTGTCCAGCACCTGCGCGGTTTCCCGTTCACTCATAATCTGGGCAGGTAACCGCTTCTGTTCTTTCGGCAACACCAGCTGCTCGGCCGGGTTGTAGAGGATGTGGTGGCGTTGCAGCAGCCAGCGGAACCACAACCGCAGTGTGCTCAGGCGTTCACGCTGGCCGTTATGGCTGTAAGGCTGGCCGTCAGCCTTGCGGTAGGCCCGCAGATAGCGCTGCCAGCTTTCCAGCAACCCCAGCGTCACCTGTGCCGGATACTGCACGGTGCGCTGTTCGCACCAGTCCACGAACGGTAACAGCCGTTCCCGGTAGCTTTCCAGCGTGCGCGGGCTTTTTCCCTGTGCGGCCTGTGTATCGAGGTACGCTTCCAGTTGCTGGCGTAAGGTGATAAGCGGGTTGTCGTGTGAAGTTGTCATTCGGATTTTCCTTTTTGTTATGGAAGCTA
>NZ_JAQRFI010000040.1 GCF_028598805.1 Xenorhabdus yunnanensis
CTTTAACACCGGGTTTACAGGCTTGATAGGTGTATTCCAACTGAAAGACCTTACAACAGGCATAACAGCGATAACGGGGATGGCCGCCATTTCCTTTTCCATGCCCTTTGACATGTTCTGATGTGTGACAATAACGACAATAAACGTCAACTTTAGCCATACTCCACCCTTAAAAAGTTAAAGCATATCACAATAACTAACTATTCAATACATGACCTTACTCCTCGCGGTGCGAGGAGTAAGAAAATGATCTAGCATTTTGAGAAATTATTTAAATAGACAAAAATCTATTTTGTTAAGTAAATTTAAACTAAATTATTCTTCTTATGCTTTTATTATTTTGTTTAAAATGTTATCAAACTCACATAATCATAAATATTGGGGTTTATTCTTATTGTTATTTTTAGCAAAATTCATAATCTTTTAATACTCTTAAAATATTATAGTTGCATGTATTGCAAAGGTAAAAACAACATTATGCAAATTAAAACTCTTGTTGCAGTAGCAGTTTCTGCTGTAATTTTGACAGGTTGTAAGAATATTGATCAGGGAATGCTGGCTCACTCCGGAATGCAATTATTCCAGGCGGCGACGCTAAGTGATTCTGATGTCAAACAATTATCTGACCAAGCATGTAAGGATATGGATGCACAGAATAAAATTGCACCGGCATCCAGCCAATACACTAAACGTCTGAACAAAATCGCCAAAGCATTAGGCAGCGAAGTTAACGGTACGCCGGTTAACTATAAAGTTTATCTGACTGATGATGTGAATGCATGGGCAATGGCTAACGGTTGTGTACGTGTATACAGCGGCCTGATGAACATGATGAACGACAATGAAGTCGAAGGCGTTCTGGGCCATGAAATGGGTCACGTTGCACTGGGTCACACCCGTAAATCAATGCAGGTTGCTTATGCCGCAGTTGCTGCACGTACCGCAGCTGCATCAGCTGGTGGTATAGCAGCACAGCTGAGCGATTCTCAGCTTGCAGCACTGGGTGAAAAACTGATCAACTCGCAGTTCTCACAGCATCAGGAAAGTCAGGCTGATGACTTCTCTTATGATCTGCTGAAAAAACGCAGTATCAATACTGGAGGTTTAGTAACCAGTTTCGAGAAACTGGCTAAACTGGGCAGTGGTGAAACTAGCATGTTTAATTCACACCCGCCTTCACAGGAGCGTGCTCAACACGTTCGTGATCGTATCGCAGCAGACAAGAAATAATAAGTTCTGTACAAATTGCAGCGGTGTCAGTGGCACCGCTTTTTTGTTTGCCCAGCGAAGCTGGAAGTAATAACCCGTTACATAACTCGTGATTGACTGATACTCCTCCGTAAAATGCTGGTAACCCTCTTTTGAGGAACCCATCCACTCTTTAATCTCCTGAAAAAACGCTCCATGAGACTACTGACGCTCCCAACAATTGCCCCAGCGGCTCAAATTTTGCATACAACATTAGAATGCGTGGTGGATGCTTACTAGCAGTAACGGACAATTTACCCGCAATATCAGTATCGAAAATTCCCTCTGAATTGATTTTATGAGCGCCACTTTAAACCCAATCACATATGAATTAACATATGTATAAAATTATCAGTGGAGAATAAAATCGTGCTATCCCCCGTTCAGCTTTTCAAACTTCTTGCGGATGAAACCCGTATTAACATCGTATTGTTGCTACGCGAAGCAGATGAACTGTGTGTCTGCGATATTTGTACCGTGCTCAGTGCGTCTCAGCCCAAAATTTCACGACATATCGCACTATTGCGTGATGCAAGGTTATTACTGGATCGTCGTGAAGGTAAATGGATTCATTATCGTCTATCACCTCATATTCCTGCATGGGCGGCCAATATTATTGAAGCATCATGGAACTGCCAACAGGTAGAAATCAAAACTCTGGTAAATAAACTAGCGGATTCAAACTGTACGTCTGATGGCAAGGCACTCTGCCGTTAAAATTTCCACCCAAATACATATGTTAATTCATATATAAAAATCAAACTAAAGCAGAAAAATATATCTGCTACAGGAGATAACATGCTACTTGCAGGAGCGATCTTTATCCTGACGATAATTCTGGTCATCTGGCAGCCACGAGGGTTAGGTATTGGATGGAGCGCATCACTGGGAGCCATACTGGCCCTGCTGACAGGAGTCATTCAATTGAACGATATTCCCGTTGTCTGGAATATTGTCTGGAATGCTACAGCTGCTTTTATTGCGATTATTATCATCAGTTTGTTACTTGATGAGTCTGGTTTTTTTGAATGGAGTGCCTTACATGTTGCAAGGTGGGGAAAGGGTAATGGACGATTACTGTTCACCTTCATCATTCTGCTGGGAGCCGTCGTCTCAGCCCTTTTCGCAAATGATGGGGCAGCGCTTATCCTCACACCAATTGTCATCGCCATGTTACTGGCGCTGGGATTCAGTCGGGCAACCACTCTAGCGTTTGTGATGGCGGCAGGATTTATAGCCGATTCGGCAAGTCTGCCTCTTATAGTCTCTAATCTGGTTAATATTGTCTCTGCTGACTTTTTTCACATAGGTTTTAATCACTATGCCTCAGTCATGGTGCCGGTTTATGTTGTAGCAACCCTTGCTTCACTGCTAATGCTGCATCTCTTCTTTTGTCAAGATATTCCCGCAGCTTACGATCAGGCAAAGCTTAAAATTCCCCGGAATGCTATCAAAGATCCCATAACATTTCGCACTGGCGGGGTAATCCTTATCTTTTTGCTGACTGGTTTTTTCCTACTTGAGCCCATTGGCGTCCCAGTAAGCCTAATTGCTGCTATTGGTGCTTTAATCCTGTTTCTAGTTGCCAGAAAAGGAAAATCTATTGATACCGGAAAGGTTCTGCGTAACGCACCCTGGCAAATTGTTATTTTTTCTCTTGGCATGTACCTTGTCGTATATGGTCTCCGTAATGCAGGGTTAACCGAGTTTCTGGCTCAAATCTTCAGTGCATTCGCTAATCAGGGTTTGTGGGAGTCCACTCTGGGAACGGGTTTTGTAACAGCCATATTGTCCTCAATCATGAACAATATGCCAACTGTGCTTATTGGTGCCCTCTCCATTGATGAAAGTTCAGCTCAGGGCGTGATTAAAGAAGCTATGATTTACGCCAATATCATTGGCTGCGATCTGGGGCCTAAAATTACCCCGATTGGTAGTCTTGCTACTTTACTCTGGCTTCATGTCCTGTCACAAAAGAATATCAATATCAGTTGGGGGTATTACTTCCGCGTCGGCATCATTATGACATTCCCTGTTTTGTTCGTGACACTTGCCGCACTAGCACTTCGTCTATCTTTCACAGCTTAATAAGTAAAATATCATGGCTAACGTTATCATTATCAAAGTGCGGCTTATTGGTTTGAGGCGCTGGCTCAAATAGCCAGCGATGATCAGTAATATCAGCGGGTTGAAGCAGAGACTGCTTTGATTGAAGCGATAACGCTCGCAGACATTCAACATCTTGCCGCCCAATATATTGGGAAAAATGAGAAAGTGTTTAAGATGATCCCAAGGTAAGATATCAAGCTCAGGTGGCAAATAAGTCCACCTAATTGCCAAGAAAAATCAAAGTGATGTGCTATCAAACGGAGATCGATTATGAAAAATACAACAACACCTACACTAGAAGGCCATACCATCACAGATTATCTGGGTGTCGTCACAGGGGAAACGATTCTTGGAGTCAATATTATTAAGGATTTTTTTGCCGGAGTGAGAGATATCGTCGGCGGACGTTCTGGTGCTTATGAGAAAGAATTGAAAAATGCACGGGAAATCGCCTTTGCGGAAATGAATGCACAGGCTCAGGCGCTAGGAGCCAATGCTGTTGTCGGTATTGATATTGACTATGAAACCGTCGGCAAAAATGGCGGCATGTTGATGGTCACGGTATCAGGGACAGCAGTGAAGGTTGTTTAAAGAAGTGATAGTTTAATAATGTTATTTATTATATATCCTCTTCCATTCCATTGTTGCATTGATACGATATCGAATCTTTGGAAGATAATCTGGTTCATCGAGATATATAATTAAAACAAAATGCCGGATAACAAACCAGCACTTTGTCAGTAATCTGAAACAGGAGAGGCTAATTGCCTCTCCTGTTATTTTCGTACTTACCTTATGACTGAATTGAGATCAGGTGACAAAAGCTGCTGTTCGGCCTTGGCAGGCTTAAAACCTTGCAGCAGGTTCTCATGGGAACTGCCAGCATCAGGGAATGAGGCCATAGCCCCAATCAAATTCGCCAGACTCAAACTTTCAGCTTCTGAAGCAATGGTCACTGCGTTAGCCGTCATGGCTGGTTGCCTGCTGGCCCAGGATAAATCTATCAACACCCCATTGATGTTACCCTGTTTACTCATGCTATTAGCTAAGTGCGCCACATCAATCATCGACGAAGCTCCCTCCAGATTGATATGCAGATGTTGATGGTTCTTGGCCTGATTACCAAACACCTGACGTACCACCAATGCCGCTCCGTTGCTAGAATCGGTCAACATCAGGTCATCACCGCGTCGGCTCGCCAGAACGCTCTCCGGATTGTTTATCGGTAAGCGCAGGCGATCCAAGGCTTGATTCGGATCATCATTATCGATGATAACCGTACGGTAGTGACTCCACATCTCCTTACTGAATTGATAGGTATCGTTATTGGCCCCGCCATACAGTACCAGACTATCAACACCGTCAATGATCGGCAGTGTCAGGTTGTCACTGGCTTCTCCTCCCTGGAGTAACAGGAACGAATCAATGCGCTCCATTCCAGTGAAACTATTGAGTATTTTTGCTTTGCTGCCACCGATCTCGTACAGCGCCTGAATCGTCTGGTCATACACATATGCCGTCTTATTTTCTGCATTGATTCCCACAAAATGCAAATTATCGGAGGCGGGGATTCCATTATCTGAAAATATCTGGCTACTGCCAACATCGAACCAGCTTGACATACTGCTATCCTGCAAGGTCAGTATCCCTTTGGCCTGCCATTGACCAGCGAGTTCAGTGAGTGCTTGTGACAGGCGGGCCACATTGTTCTGCTGCCAGTCTTTGTCAACACCAACTAACCGCAACTCGCCATTATTAGTTCGCAACAAGATCTCACCCTTGACCGTGGTCAGGCGCATGCCGACATCGACCTGCTGCACAGCTTTGAGATGTAACTCAGGTGTCAACTCACTGGCAGCGGGAAGTTGCGCCGAGGCACTAAGCATCTGGTCAGCACCAAAGGCTGCGGTCAACGCATCTCCGGTCATGGCTGGCTGGTTATACAGCTTGCCGCTTTCTGATTCGAATAGCCGTGCGGAGGTGCCATCCGCTTCAAATCCCAGAAATTGAAGCGATTTGTCCTGAAGTACCTTCGAAGCTACTACCACTTGTCCGTTGTGATACCACACCGGCAGCAGGCTCTTGCCATCGGAACCCTTGACCCCGAACACTGCCAGAGTAGTTTTGCCATCTGCGACGTTGGCTAAATCCTGCCACCAGTGGGCACGCCCCTTGAGCCAATGCTCGTTGACTGCTTCGTAGCTAAGCTGCCCCATCGCATCAAGCTGGGCCACTCGCCCATCCTCAGTGACGGCAAGCAAACTGCCATTCAGGTTGACCACGTTGGCCAATGGCGGAGTACTGACGCGCAATGCTGTGGGATGATTAGCATCAAGCACTGCCTGACCTGAGCCTTCCTGACGGAATAGAACCTTTTTTTCCCTACTGTAGAAGAAGAACACTTCTGTGCCAGTAGATCGGGAAATACTGCCCGCTAATACGAGGTCGGCTGGGATCTGCCATGCACTGCGGTTTTGTTCATGCGCTTCAAAGTGCAAGGCCTGCTCTTTCGGTGGTGCCAGATTGGGCTTGATCAGCGTGCCATCGCTGGTACGTATCCAGTAACGGTGCGCCACACCAGCCGCATCCTTGCCGAATACGGTGACCAACTCCGCACTGGTCGGCTGGATCAGCCGTGCACCTAACGTATATTTCGGGGTCTCACGTTGGGTGCTATTACTCTCATAGCCTCGGAGTATGTATTTGAGATCATCACCATGCCGACCAGTACGTGCCGAAAGCTGGAGCAGATCATCATCCCCGACTGCACTGACCAACTCCATTCGGTCACCGATAATTCGATAGCTTAACTCTGCTTTCCTATCTTTCAGCTGATAACGGCGCGCCAGATAGACCACATCCCCCTCTTGCCACAAGCGACTGATGTTGCCCTCATTGTCGTTGAACCATGGTTCAAACTGTGCGTTGACCTGTCCAGTGGCAATATCCACCCGCCACGCTACCGCATTGTCGGCATCATAGAAATAGGCATGATCACCCACCACGGCTCCCAGTTGAGCATGTTTGGCTTGCTCGTGAGTAGTGTCGGTGAACAGCATCTGCTTCTTGGTTACGTCGTAGAAAGCTCTACCAACATCACGCTCGTTGTAGTTGTAGTTCTCCACTACCACATACTGCCCGTGCAACTGATGCGCCTTGGCCAGATCACTCAGGTGCTGCTCGATTTGCTGGCCGGATACTTGCCACTTACTTGCATCTTCACTTACCACCTGAATTGTCTGGTTAGAGAAGTCGACTTCGCGCACTTCGTTCTTACTGTTAACCACCAGCACTTGTCCGTTCCGGGACGGGTCGAGTTCAACAACCACCCCACCTACTTCCAGTCGGTTTTTTGAGACTTTTATATTATCGCTGGCGAGCTGGCTGCTATCGATGATCCAGCGCGATGGTAAATTGCCACTGCCGTCCGGATTGGGAACGTCGCTCGTGAGCTTCACGCTGGTACCTTCATTCAGCCCGATCAGGTACTCGCCACCCGCGCCCTTGATCTCGTAATGCAGGTAGCCATGCAATTCTTTAGGTAGCTCAGGCACTATCAGTTTCCTGCTGTGCTGGTCGAGCACGACTTCGATCGGTGTCGCCACATACTCCTGATGAATCCTGCGGATCGTAACCTCCCCCGGAAAAATGTAGAAGTCGTAGTCAAATCGCTTATCCTCTTCGAGTCTGCGAATCACATCAAAACCAGTATCGTGACGTGTAGTTGCACCGGGCAGCTGCATGTATTCGTAGCGGATGAAGGACTTTGGTGTCCCCGGCAGGATCAGCACGTTGCTGTCACTGTGATCAAGTTTATGGGAAACTCCCTTGTAACCGATCCCGCTGCGCACCTCGATCGCTTGTTTACGATCATGCACCATCTTTGGAAAATCGCCGATCCAGAAGAAATAATTGATTTCTCCAGAACCGGTAGAGCCTGAATGGGTGCGATAAATGTACTGACTGTCGAAATCGATCTGACCAGTGCGCAGATCAAGGGTTTTGATCACTGCACCAGCCAGAGGTATTAATACTCCCTTCTCACTGTCATATCGATAGCCATTACCCTTGTAAGCCTTGTCGAGCATATCGAAGTAACGCCCTACCGCCTTGGCATCCTCAGCGACCGCACCAAAGGCTTGAGCCAGCGCCGTAAAGCCCACCGCAAGCCCGCCAAGGATTACTCCAGCCCCACCGAGTACAGCCGCAGTCGTCGAGGCGCCAATCAGTCCAGCGCCTACTCCGGCAGTACCAGTGACGAAGCTGGCTGAATCGAACGCCAATTGAGTTCCGAATACCGCTTTCTGCGTATCCGTTTCGGCATGTGCCAATTCATAAGCGTCCAATCCAACAAAGATTCCCCCCAAAAGCACGCCTATGCCTTCGTTGACGGTATGAGCCAAAGCGGAAGAATACTCTTTGAGCGAAGTTTCGGCGACAACCACTTCGCCACGCAACGCCGTGCGTACCAACTCGGTAACTTTGGCTACGTCGTTCACGCTACTATGAACCATCTGAGCATAGTTAAGGTAACTGTGTACCTTGAGTGCGGTAGCCAGATCAGGCGAAGCGATCCCATGTGCCGCATCGTTGCGGTTCTTGTCGGCAAACCACTGGATCAGCGTCTGTACCGCAAACCCTGCATTCAGCCCATCAACCGGAGCGACCTCGCCGACACCGCCTTTGGGCCGTATCTGACCGCGTTCGAGGGTGAAATGTTGGCTCAGAGTGAGCATATGTTCATCGACGAAGCGGCGGAATTCGACAAAAGTGGCATCATTGCTGTTCACCCAACGAATCTCTTCAGGGAGATCACGATTGATGAATTGGACGCTGTAGCGGCCTTCACCCTGATCCTCGGTATTGCCAATTACCGGCATCCAGCGATGGTCAAGTTTATTTTCCTGAGCAAGCCTTGTTATAGCTTTATCGAATTTTACCCCCCATTGTTCTGCGTCAAGGGTAGCCAATGCGGTACGTAACTGGGCATCCTCGGCAATCTTCGCTTGGGCACTGACCGTTTGCTTGACCCACTGTCGTTGCTCTATGACTGTGGCCAGTTCATCGGGGCGAGTTAAATCAGCGACGTCCAAACCATTGCCCACAGGTACCCTTGCCATTTTATCGGGATCGATCTCCACCAGATTGAAGGCAGGGACCAATTCACTGCCAAGCGAGCCGTAGTAAACAGCCATATTACGCTTCACCAGATGCCTATTTATGCCACGGGAGAAACTGGCCGAATCGTCGAATGCAAAAATCCCGACATTTGGATCATAGAAATAGTAACGACGCCCTTCATCCCCGACAGTACATCCCACCATCATTGAGTGATTCCGGGTATTGAGAGCAAACACCGAGGTCCCGGTCGCTTCCTTCAGCAGGGAAACGACCTGAGGCAACGTGACCTGTCCTCGCACTGTTGACGCCTGCACAGCTTCAACATTGGAGTGCAATTTTGCCAAACTGTTTTTTAGCAATGTAGAACTGCCTTCCTGAGGAGCGGCTGCGGCCAAGAAGAGTTTTTCCACCAGACTGTTGATACCCGTCTCGCCATTGTTGGCCAGCGCCACCGCCATGGCCCTGACCAAAGGGTAACAACGGCCGCCAGATATGTCTCCGACCAACGACAGATAAAAATCTTGTGGCACCAGACGACTGAAGCTGCTACCGGCGCGCTGAAAATCCTCACTAAACACCGCCGTCTGCTTCAGTACTTTGTCGATATATTCGGCCTGACTGGCTTCAGTGATGCGACCGCTCAAAGCACCCTGTTGTTTAGGGGTAAGCTGACCGTCCAAGAACAGACTTTTCATCTCTAGGATCGACATCCCATCGTTAAAATCTGGGATGCTGATATCCTGAAAATTATGCAGGCCATCAGTAAACTCGATACTCGGCCCCCTTCGCTGGTAAGCTTCGGCAATAGCATAACGCTCACCCAAGCTACGCTCACGTTCCTGACCGCTACTTTGGATAGATGTATCATTGATCCGCAACACTGCATCTATGCCATCCTTGGACTTGATCTGCTGCCACAACCAGCTTTGTTCGACGGAGAACACTTCACGCAAGACTGAATCGTATTGTTCCTTGTAGTACTCCAGCGTGATATTGAGCTGTCTTATCTGCTCGTCTCTGGTGCTACTCTGAGTCTTATAGAGTTCGCTTCGCTTGTCCACCAACTGCTGAGTGTCTGCTGTGATCTTGGCTTGAACCTTGTCACGCAGCTCAATCCACGCAGCAATCGCCGGATGATGAGGAGAAAACTCTCCCCCCTCGTATACACCATCAAAGACTCCTTCGACGGGTACTTCGAACTGGGTAGCGATTTTTTTGAGTTTTTGATGAATACTTTCACGGTAAGTTGTGAATTGGGTCTGGTTACGCTCAGCCCTTTGACTGTCAGCAATCTGGATCGATATTGGCTCTTCACCATTGCGTAACCTCGGCCAGAGCATCTGACCGTCTCGCTGATACTCCTGACGCTGGAACACCAGCTGCCATTCATCATTAACGTATTGCATGTACGCCGCAGCGAGGCCTTCAGCGGTGCCTGCTACTTGATAATCCTTATAGTCCACTGCCATGACCACATTGTCGTACAGCAGTGAACTGTTGACCCGACCGTCGTGGTAGACTCGGTAAGTATTGGCATCAAGGTTAGTCACCACAATCGAACATCCCGATAACGACCCCGTGAACAGAAAACTCCCCGGAGCTGCATGTTTAGGAATATCCACATAGGCTGGCAACGCATTGGCCTGATTTGCACCGTTGTAGCCGAGGAAATACGCGGGCACGCTGTTAGTTTCCTTCTCAACAGCATTATTCGGGCTTTGAGCAGAGTATTCGACCTCGTATAAGCCTTTTTTAATCTTCACCAACTGGGCACGCCCCTCTGCCGGGAGTCGCCCTGCTCTAACCAATGTCTCGGTACTGATAGTGTTGGATTTAGCGAATAATTTAGGATTTTTGGCAAACTGCTGAATATTGGCGCTGCCCTCGCGGGACTCGATTCCACCACTTATGGGTACTAGCCCCCCTTTGAGTTCACGATCCCGCACTGCTTGCGCTAGCAGTGCGGGATTTTGTATATCGTATCCACGCTCCTGCAGGGTTCTCTCGATCGAAGTATTAATATCAGGTTTGCTCTGCATCTCTCTAAGGGTCGCCTGCGCAGATACAAGCAGCGATTGGTAACTGTTATTGGGCATGATAATTTTCCTTAAAAAATCCTACTGTCCTACTGACGGTCTTTACTGGTTACAACACCTTAAATATGTCCATGACGAGTTTATCTGACTTCAAGCTCGTTTTAATGGAGAACACTTCAGGCGAAGCGGCATAAGGAGATTGGATCAAAGCCTGATTGGGCATTAGCTTATGAAGTTTTAGACGGCAACAATCAAGAACAGCTGACAATTCATTAGCAGATATATTGTTCCTATTAATCGTAACACCCATCATGTGATTCCATTCTCATTTTGTTGGAAGAAGACGTATTGGTAAATGGCAATAATCCATATTAAGAGTGGAAGATTTAAGCCAAAAATTTCTCTCACAAGGCGGTATTTTCCCTGTAAGGAATCAATAACAATTGATAATTATTGTCAAAATAATAATCATTATCAATTAATATTTGCAAAAATAATTACTTTTAAAATCAATGAATTAATTTATTTTGTGATGTTTGTTATCGGATTGTTTTTTATTTTCGTTTATTTTGCGCATATGGATATAGTGCAATAAATAAACAGCAGAGACTATGGAGATTGGAGATAACAGATAAAATCAAAAGTCAGCAATTATCATCATGTCTTGCCACAGGAGGTTATATAGCATATCCATGTGCCAGATAAATTGGATACTTGACTATGGTTAAACAACGATTGAACGCTCTTCTTCATTATATTGATGAAAATATTGATACACAGATGGATGGAGAAAACCTGATTGGTCTATCTGGCATAGTCACTACCAAATTATAAATGATATTAGGACTGATGTTATGAATGAGAGACTACCTTCTGTTGCAGTAAAAATCGTTAATTTTCCAGAAACCTTCATGGCAGTCATGGAGCACAAAGGCTCACCATCAAATATTGGCAATACAATTAGAGAGTTCAAAGAATGGAGAGTAAGTAACAAATTACCCCCAGAACGCTACAGAACTTTCAACCTTGTTTATGCAGATCCCGCAAACATTGGGCCGGAAGAGTATCAGTTTGATTTATGTGTGGAAGTTTCACCAAAGTTTGAGGTTAAAAATTCAAAAATCACGCTGAAAACGATCCCATCAGGAAAATGTGCTTATATTAGACATACTGGCTCAGATGATGGAATAACCACCATAGTCAATTACTTGTATAAAAATTGGCTGTCGGAACACAATCAGGAAGTTCGGGATTTCCCACTATTTTTTGAACGAGTAAAGTTGTTCCCAGCAGTGCCCGAAGTCAAAACTATCACTGATATTTATCTGCCTTTGGTGTAAAAGATCGCATTTTATACTTTTTATACTTTACAAATGATATACATTGCAAATGATATACCTTGAAAATAGTTGCTATGTTAGCTTGTAATCTATTGGCTAGATGATAGTTCCAGTCCCTTAACCAAAAACATTCGGCTAAGAGACTGGCTACCAAAAGTTCAAAAAATGAACTAATATTGCCCTGGTGTAGGCGAGTAAAATTATAATTCAAAATAATGAAAATAATTTGTCTATAAAAAGGGAGATATGTCTCCCTAATCTAACGTTCAGACAAAATATAAATTTTAACTTATGTTTTGATGATGAAATTAATACACCAGACAAATATTAAAATCAACATATAAAAACACAAATGTTGATTTTAATGATGAATCAATCTGTCATCATTTAATGCAACACAAACAAAAAATCAAACAATAACAAAATAAAAGATTGATATTAAAAGAAATATTTTCAATCCATAATCTATCTAATCTCCGCAGTAAGATAAAAATCAATGATATAGTTTCTCTTATAAACAGTAAGGATTATTACTATCAAATTACATAAATATTCACATAACCAATTTATGTGATAACAATCAAGTTTATAAATTAATATAAAAAGATAATCTAAAATATGATTTGGTTATAAAAATGAGGCAAATCTTAGTGAGAAAACCACATGAGGGAAGTTCCCCCATGCGGTTTATTAATGTGCTGTTTTAACAACCCATCTATTAAATAAATAACGTGAACCGTAAGCAGGAAAAACATTAAATAATGCAAAGAAAATTTTAATTAATATTTGCACAACCATCATTGCAATAATTTGATTTACCGGAAGTTTTCCATAAAATGCAACAAAACAGAAAACAAAACTATCAATCACCGATGCAACAAATGTACTGAAAAACACTCTTAATGCCAAAAAGCGAGAATTTGTCATATTCTTCAGCTTGCACAAGATATAAGAGTTGACCAGTTCCGAAACTAAAAATGACAGAGAGGATGCAAAAATTGCCGATAGAATATGATTCATTAGTGCATTGTATTGCTCATTCAAATCCCAAGTTGGAATGGCGGGTAAGCTTGTTGAAATACTCAACAGGGATACAATGATCAGGTTTGAAGCTAATGACATATATATTGCTTTTCTTGCCAGCCTGAACCCATAAAATTCACTCAATAAATCAATAACTAAAAATGAAAAAGGGTAAATGAAAGTGCCAGGGGTAACAATAATATCAAGGTATTCAATGTAAACGGGCTTGGCTGCCGCTATATTGCTGAATGTGTAGAAGATTGTTAGTAATAATGCGAGAAATGAATAAACAACCCAAGATTTTTCATTACGCTCTTCAATTTCATAAACTGAAGGTGTATTTGGAAAACTAGAATATATCTTTCTGTAAAGCGACTTTATCTCGTGATTGTCTAGATCATCAGCTATTTCACTCTTTTCAAGCTCCTTTATGTTTATTTTTAATACTTTTCCAGTTGATGAAATTAATACGTTAGCTGTATTATCCTGACTATTAAATCCCAATAACTTATATTTTTTTCCCATATCCGAACCGTTCTTCCATTATATCCCCAATCACCATCAAATTATCAGAACTTTCGCTATTAAATTCTTTGATATGAAACTGCTTCTGTTTTGGATCGAAACATAATTTTGGATTGTTATTCTGATAATTACCTCTCTTGATTATTAATAAATCTCCTGCATTATATTTACCTGAAAAATCATTCTCAAGTAGAACGGCAACGACATTAGGTCCTGTACCAAAATAATAAGTCAATTTTCTTTCAACAATCAGAGAGCCTATCTTGCCGTCGGAAAATTCAGGAGTAATGCATTCAAACTGCATAAATAACGGAACAGCACAGGGATTCATGTTTCCTTCATAGGAGACGATCCCATCCAAACGCTCTTTTTCTGCAATATCAGTTGCTTCTATTTCACTATATGATACACCAAAGAAATTGGAGACTTTCTGTATTGTGGAAGAATGAACGCTTTGAACCCTGCCATCTAAGATATTATAGATAGTTGTACGGTTAAGCCCTGTTCGATCACAAAGCGATACTCGTGTTTCTCCTCTGGAATCAAGCAAATATTGCAAATTCTTTCTCAGGTGCTCAATTTTTTGTTTCTTATACATACTAACGCCCAGAAAAATATATAACCAACCAATTTATGTGACCTTCCAAATTAGACACTTTTTATGAGAGCAAGAAAGGGTGAACAATACCCTTGCCATTAAACAATAAAATTGATGAAGGTTTTATTTTTAATAGAATTACTTAATAATATAGCAAAATTATTTTACATAGAAAACATTATCCGAATAATATATTTCCAATGAAAACCAACAAAAACAGATAATAAATAGCATAAGTACAGATATACACAAATGGAATATAACTTATGTTGATATTTTTCAATTTAAATACGCCAATTTCCTCATGGAATTATCTTTTATGAGTATGAAACAAATGAAAGCAAGAAAACAAAAAACAAAAGTTATTATTTTCAATGTGTAAATTAACATATATAAACTATATGAAATAGAGATGAGTTCACCCTATATACCGGAACGTCTAATTGAAAAGGCGTCCTATTTATCGCCATCTGGGAGCAATACTTAACGGCTAGCATGTTTCTCAGCATATTCTTCGCCATTAACCCATTGATGATCTTTTTCCCAAGTGAATAACCATTTGCGAGTCGGCCCAGCCATGACATTTAGGTAATAATTGTCATAACCCGCAATGGTAGCCACGGGATGATACCCTTTTGGTACCACCACTACGTCCTTGTTATAAACCGCCATTGTTTCATCCAACGATCGGTCGTCAGTATAGACCCGCTGTACACAAAAACCCTGTGATGGATTCAAGCGATGATAGTAAGTCTCTTCCAAATACGTTTCTTGTGGTTCGTTATCAGTATCGTGCTTGTGGCTAGGGTAGGAACTGGTGCATCCCTCATCAGTATAAACTTCAACAACCAGTAGACTATGCGCTGGTTGATTATCTGGCAGAATGTTGTGAACATAGCGTCGATTACTGCCATTACCACGCTGTTCAGCCCCAATATCCTGTGGTGCAATTAAACGGGTGGGATAACTTCCTTTTCCGTTCGCCTGATGTACAGTCGCCTGACATACAGCTAATTCAAGTTGAGTTTCAGCAACGATTTCTATCGCTTCATCGGGTGCGACATAGACGGCATAAGGTTTTTTGCGCTCAAATGGATTCATACGCTCCCCAATTTTTTCAAACCGCTGCTGGGGTGTCACTATCGTGGCTTTTCCTGCCACCAGCACCAAACAGGTTTCATTTTCTGAGGCGGGTAAAATAATCGATTCTTCCGCATTCAGTTCATAAACAGCAAAGTAAACATGCCCCCATTTAGCTGTTTCCGGCGTAATATGTTGCGTCCGTTTATCCTGATCCGGTGCCTGGTACTTTGACAATAGAGGGTACTTTGACAATAAATTAGACATTTGGCCTCCCAATCTCCGCGTTTAAACCAATCCCGCCTTTTTGGCAAACTTATGCAAGTTGCGATATCCCATCGTGGCATAAGTCAGTGGATGGGCAACGGCAGGATCTTGTTCTGCTTCAACTACCAACCAACCGTTATAGTTATTCGCTTTCAAGATCTCAAAAATAGCCGGATAATCGACGCAACCATCTCCGGGTACAGTAAAAACGCCACTCAATACAGCATCAAGGAAACTGGTTTTACGGTTTTTAACATCTTTTAATACGTCTGGGCGAATGTCTTTGCAATGCACATGATTAATGCGTGTACACCAACGTTTTGCTACTGCTAATGGATCATCTCCCGCAAAGGTCAGGTGCCCTGTATCCAATAACAAACCAACTTCTTTACCTGTATTTTCCATCAGGTTATCAATATCTTCTGCACATTCAATCACAGTTCCCATGTGATGGTGATACGCAATCTGTACTCCTTGTGACTGAGTATAACGGGCAAACTCTGTCAGTTTTTCGCCATATTCTTTCCAGCACTTTGTCGGAAACACTGGACGAAGATGAACTGGCTTATCCTGATTACCATGGACACTATGTGTCACTTCGGCAAACACCATTACAGTAGCCCCCAATTCATGTAACAAGGCCAAATGTGGCTGGACTGCAGCAATTTCTTCTTCAACACTGCGCGTCAGCAGTTCACCAGAATACCAGCCAGACACCAGTTTCAAATCATGGGCGGCCAGAATAGGCCCCAAAATCTGCGCCTGACGAGGAAATTTATTGCCCAGTTCAAAACCCGCAAATCCTACTTGTTGTCCTTCTGTCAGACAAGTTTCCAACGGTGTTTCAGCACCTAAAGACGGTAAATCATCATTGGTCCATGTCAGGGGGTTGATGCCAAGTTGAACAGCCATTAGAGTTCTCCTATAAGATAAAAAAGTTAATAATTTGTTTTTCTATCGTTTTTCTATCCACGTTGGCGCCAGTAGCTAATCAGATTGTGATAGTTAGTTTTTATTTTCAGAATAAGCGTTTCATCATCAATTTCTCCCGCCAGCCATTGCAGTGACGGCTGACCGAACAGTGTTCTTCCAATGGCAAAACCTTTGACAATCGATTTACCTGCCGATGCATTGAAACTGGCCTTCAAGATCGTTTCAGGGGCATCGAGGCCAAGGATCACCACCCCGCGACAATAAGGATCGCGTTGTTCAATTAATGTGGAGATTTGATCCCAAGTGGCAGATTGCATTGGTGGTAATTTCCACCAGTCCGGTTTAATGCCAAGATTATAAAAACGCTGGAGCGCACGCAGGTAAAGCTCATCAGAATGGGGCATGTCTACTGGCAGAATAACTTCCAGCAACAATTCATGACCGGATTGGCAACAGGCAGCATGGACTTCCTGTACAGTTTTTTCCTGTTCCAGACGTAATGGATAGTTATCTTCTGGATGAAAAAACACTAAACATTTCACGATATGTTCCCGCGGCCAACTAACTAACTGAGAACCAATATCACCGTGTTCAAGGCAAAGCGGTCGGGAACCGGGCAGCTCAATTGGACGACCAATCCATAACCCCTTCCCTGTTGCAGCATTCAGTACATCTTGACCGAAACTGCTATCACACAATATTCCTGCTTTTCCTTCCAAATGGGCTTTTGTGCTGGCTTCCTGACTAGCGCGGAACAGGAGTTTTTTCAGTTGCGGAATTCGATCGAGACTTGCGTTCACCTTGAGTGCCATTTCGACAAACTGGATGCGGTGGTCAAATGCCATGACACATAACTCATCCCATTGTTTGTGACGGCTGCCAATCCGATGCAAATGGTTGAGATGTGAATCTAAATCAGGGCGTGGTATTTCTGTCGCCCGCATTAAATAATTATCCAATTCCGTTTTATCTGGCATAGCGGGCGCACAACCATGACGGGAGACAACTAAAGCTCCACAAGCATTGGCATAGGCGCAAGCTTGTTCCCAACTTTCGTGATTAAGGTAGCCACGCAATAAGCCAGACATAAAGGCATCACCTGCTCCCAAAACGTTCAAGACTTCTACCTTGACGCCCTGTACAGTAATCCCCTCATCCAAGGTGTCGGGGATATTGGCAGTAAATACCGAACATCCCAAAGCGCCACGCTTGCAAACCAATGTTGCCGCCGTCAACTCCCGAACTCGGCGTAAGGCTTCGACAGTATCCGTAGATCCACCAGTAATATGAAACTCTTCTTCCGTCCCCACGATCAAATCAAACAGGGAAAGCACTTCCTGCAATTGTGCTGTCACTTGTTCTGAGGCGATATAGCGAATTTCTCCGTCGCCAAGTGAAGTCAATCCCCACAATACCGGGCGATAATCGATATCAATGGCGGTTTTGACGCCATTGCGGCGAGCATATTGCAATGCAGTCAAGACAGCATCACGAGTTTGCGGGTGGGAAAGATGGGTTCCGGTGATCGCCAAACAACGGGCAGATGCAATATAATCTTCGCTGAAATCATCTCGTGTGATCGCCATATCAGCACAATTATCGCGATAAAAGATCAGCGGGAAAGTTTCATTATCCTTAATACTAAGTAAAACCAAAGCTGTCAGCCGTTCTTTGTCGGTGAGCAAATGGCTGGTATCACAACCAACCCTCTCCAACTCTTCACGCAGAAAGCGCCCCATATGTTCATCGCCAACCCTTGCCAACATTGAGGATTTTAATCCCTGACGCGCAGTTCCATAGGCGACATTTCCCGAAGATCCACCTAAGTATTTTGAAAAGCTTCCCATATCTTCCAGACGGGAACCAATTTGTTGACCATACAAATCAACCGCGATACGTCCCATGCAGATAACATCAAACTTTCTATGCTGCTCCATGATTCACCTCTTACCGGATTAGAGTATTTTTCGTTAACTCTTTGATTCTGTTAAACACCAGAATTTAATTATCTGGTAGAAGACATAACTCAGAATGCTGGCTACAAATGCATAGTAAAGAGCCATCACATAAGCTGGCACGTTCTCAGCAAGGAAAACATACATGGAGATAGCAGCTAATATAATGAGCCATCCCATCGGTTTCACCATCGACCAAGGAGCAATATCCACCTGTTCTGTATACACTTCTTGATAAGATTCGGCAGGGAAGAAATAACCAATCGTCAACATGAAGATGATATTCAGGACAAACAGAACGCCAACCAAGTGGAAGAAGTGAATATTGATGTTCAGGATAAAGTTGCAAATGATGTAAGCCGACATACCGAACAACAGCCCCAATTTTGCTGCGATCGGGGGAACACGTTTTGTCATCAACCCAACCAGAACCACACTGAGGATCGGGGCGTTGAAAATGCCCTGTAGCTGCTGGATAAGATAGAACAAACCATCAGGCGCATTGGCGACAAGTGGGGCAATAATCATTGTTGCCAGTGCGAGCCCGATCCCCAAGTATTTACCTACAGCCACAGTCTGCGCTTCAGTGGCATTTGGGTTGATCCGTGGCTTGTAGATATTGACGGTAAATAATGTTACGGAAGAATTCAGGCCACCACTGAATGTCGAGAATACGGCTCCAACAACAACCGCTGCAAAGAAACCAACCAAAGCTTTGGGCAATACCAATTGCACTAAGGCAGGGTAAGCATTATCTGAATTATCTATTTGACCACTGAAAATATGGAATGCAATTATCCCCGGTAAAATAATAATGGAAGGAATGATGAGCTTAAATAAGGCGCACAGCATTACTCCTTTTTGCCCTTCCGCCAGATTCTTGGCCCCCAATGCTTTTTGTACAATGGATTGATTGGTACACCAAAAGAACATGTTGGAGACAATCAGCCCCGTAAACAGGGTCGAAAATGGCACAAGTGAGTCTTCACTGCCAATAGAATTGAATTTCTCTGGATGAGCCTGATAGACATCAGTTAAACCTTTCCATGCACTGCCATCCCCTACATACAATAGGGCAAACACAGTTACCATCAGACCGCCCACAATCAAGCCAACACCATTAATGGTATCGGCAACCGCAATCGCTTTGATCCCACCAAAGATTGCGTAAACCGCCCCAAGCCCTCCCATTCCCCAAATCATCATCCAGAGCGCGGTGGTTTTATCAATCTGAAAAACTTGGGTAACCTGAAACAGGCTTTCCAGAGCAATCGCTCCTGTATACAGGACAATAGGTAATAATGAGATCACATACATCGCCAAAAATAGAATCGATGTAATCAGTAAGGTGTTTTTGTCAAACCGGCGTTCAAGATATTCTGGAATAGTTGAAATGCCTAATTTCAGATATTTTGGCAAGAAGTAAATGGCAAATAAGACAATAGATAAAGCTGCAATCACTTCCCAAGCCATAACAATAAATCCGGTTTTAAACGCCAACCCATTTAAGCCAACCAAATGTTCTGTAGACAGATTCATTAGTAACATGGAGCTGCCAATATATATTCCGGTCAGGGAACGCCCACCAAGAAAATAGCCTTCGGTAGAATCACTTAAATGTTTGTTTCGCGTTTTATAATAAGCAAACCCCGCTACCAGCAAGGTAAAACCAATAAAAGAAAGAAAAGATGCCATATATCCCTCCACCCTGATTAACCGTTTTCAACAGCAAGGAGCAGACAGGAAAGATAGTTCCTATAAACAAGCTATTAGAAACAACTTATTGAAAACAATCTTCCTGTTCTTATTTTGTGTAAATAACGATACTCCTGAGAATCCGCTCCCTTACCGTCACACCATACTTCGACATTTATTAGGCATAGAAACAGTCTGCCACAGTTATAGTTGTTATGGATGCTGGAACAGACATGTTGTTTTTTATGAAATAAATGTTCCATTAATGGTTATTATTGAATTTTATCGTTATAGTTTTATTTCTTTACCGGATTGCAGGGATTCAAGCGCCTTGTCTGCGAGGTATAAAGCCCGTTCCCCATCAATGCCGCTGGTTTCTGGATTTACCCTGCCAGCCATAACATCAACAAAATGGCTCCATTCCGCGATGTATGCGTCACGATAACGTTGCAAGAAGAAATGCTCTGGCTTGGCTGCAGTACAGCCATCTTTTCCCCAAAACTCCACACTGTTTTCTTTAATATTTCCGGCTGTCAGAAGACCTTTTTCGCCATGCAGTTCTAAGCGTTGATCATAACCGTAACCAGAACGACGGCTGTTAGTGATGATCGCCATTGCCCCCGATGGGAATTTCATAACAATAAATGCAGTATCAATGTCGCCAGCCAGACCAATGGCTGGATCAACAAGATTGCTGCCCTGAGCATAAATAGCACAGGGTTCTTCACCAATGATAAAACGCGCTATATCAAAGTCATGAATGGTCATGTCCCGAAACATGCCCCCAGATACACGGACATAATCTGCGGGTGGAGGGGAAGGATCACGGGAGGTAATGAGCAGGGATTCTGCTTTGCCAACCATACCAGCATCAAGCAGGTTTTTCAGCCGACGAAATTGCGGATCGTAACGGCGATTAAACCCGATAAACAGAGGAACCTGACACGCTTTTACCGTTGCAAGGCACTGATGAACCCGTTCAAGTTCAAGATGAACCGGTTTCTCGCAGAAAATCATTTTATTGTGTCCAGCAGCCAATTCGATCAGATCGGCATGAGTATCCGTTGCTGATGCAATCAAGACACCATGAACATCAGGATCTGACATCGCTTCTTCGGTGGTCTGTATTTTGGTCTGATATTGATATGCCAATGCTTCAGCACTTGCCGGATGTGGATCTATCACAGAATAAAGATGACTTTCTTTATGGTTGGCAATGTTCACAGCATGAACCTGCCCAATTCGCCCAGCGCCAAATAATGCAATATTGAACATGAATGCTCCTTGATACCTCAGTATCTGCTTTTGGTGTGGGTAAAAACATACCAAATAAAATATTTATTTCAATTTTGTTTTATTTGAAAATTTTATTTTTTAGAGCTGGCTCATATAACTTTCATCTGAGGGCAACTTACCGCCACTTTCCTTCATGATTTATGAGCACAGCCAGATTCATCACAGAAGGCTAGAAGTGAGGACTGGTATAACCAGCGACAATCTGCTCATCATCAAGCTTGATGTCACCAGAAAATCACAAGTAAGAATGAATTGTTATCGTCGTTAATTATTTCTCATCTCTGTCATATTGAGTAAATTATCGTTTTTTTTCGTAAATATGATTTTTTAATAAATTTAAAAAGCTAGATTTCCATAAAAATATCTTTTAAGGCTATGTATGAAAAATTTCCTAATAAATAAAATAAGTTTGTCTTCAAATGACAAAGTTTTTGAACATGTACATGCGTTACTGGTCAGCCAGAGAGGAACATTATTAGCAGAGGGATATTTCTCAGGTCATGACGAATTATGGGGAAAAGATATTGGTAAGATAAATTTCAATCAAGATACCTTACATGACATAAGATCAGTGACCAAAAGTATTGTATCTATTTTATATGGGCTGGCCTTGGAGTATAAGAATGTTCCCCATTTAGAAAGCACTATAATCGAACACTTTTCCGAATATCGTAAGAACGATAGTTTTGATCATATCAATATAAAACATGCGCTTACTATGACAATGGGCATAGAATGGAGTGAAGATTGCTCTTATGATGAGATCAGAAATGATGAAATAGGTATGGAATTGGGAAAAAATAGGTATAAATATATTTTTTCCAAAAAAGTGATAGATAAAGCTGGTAAAACATGGTGTTACTCAGCAGGAAGCACGGCTATTTTAGGGCGCATAATAGAAAAATACACGGATTACCCTTTGCCTGAATTTGCCAATGAAGTATTGTTTAAAAAATTAGGTATTAAGCATTTTCATTGGCATAAAGGAATAGATGGGGTCGCATCTGCGGCTTCTGGATTACGCCTAACCGCAAGAGATTTATTAAAAATAGGTCAATTGATATTAAATGAAGGCAAATGGGCAGGGAATAATATCGTCCATACCACATGGATAAAAGAATCCCTTAAACCCCGATTTTTTACAGGGACAGAATATTATGGTTATCTTTGGTATATTGATAAATATACCTCTCCTATAAATAGTCATAAATATGATTGGTATGCTGCATTTGGAAATGGTGGGCAAATGTTATTAATTATTCCTGAGATAGAGTCTACCATTGTTATTTTCAGCGGCGGATATAATAAAGTTGATATATGGAACAGTTTATTTTTATTGTTGGAGGAAAATATACTCCCTAAGCTAATAGAGAAATTATAGCATTATTTTATTGACATAGCATTTTATTGATTTTACCCTGCTTGGCATGACAATCAGCTATCATATTAGATGTATTTTTATACAAAATATACACATATTACGTAAGGATTATTAACGCAATTAAACCCTCTGGGAATATTAAAAATAATCTGCTGTCGTAGATTTACAATAATATGGACAGAGTAAACAATGTGTTCTATAAATTTATGAAAAGGAAATTAAAATGAAAAATGTTTTTAATGTATTAATAAATTGTAAAAAAATAGCTTTTCTGGTTTTTATTTCTGCGCTAATCAGTGCATGTACGCATGATAGGGTACAAAATAGAGCAGAAGAGAAAAAATCCGATATATATGATCAAGCTATTGAAGTGAACCAATGGATATGGCCGACGTCAGGCACAAAAATAGAGCTTAATGAAAATGAGCCGGGAATCAATATATTCGGCGAACGTGGTCAAGATATTTTAGCTGCCGAAAATGGTCGTGTAGTCTATGCCGGAGATACTCTCAGGGGCTACAAAAACCTGATTGTGATTAAACACAGTGATACTTTCCTGAGTGCCTATGCGAACAATAACACTGTATTGGTCAATGAAGGAGATACTGTTTTACGCGGGAATAAGATAGCAACCATGGGAGAAGGGGCTTCTTCAGCACACTTGCATTTTGAAATAAGGAAAAATGGAAATTCTGTTGATCCACGAAAATTGTTACCCCCAAAATAAATCATACCATGATCAAAAACGACCAATTTGAGCCGTTTTTTAAATAGGCTGCGTGCAGAAACCGAAGCGTACATTGTAATACAATACGTGAGGTTTTTGAGCACGGCCCTGATTCAATAGATACCCAGTACTGGTTAATACTGACGTACTTTTTTCTCCAAGTATGCCCTGATTTTTTCCGCTGATGCAGTAATTTTAGGATTATCAGCAAGCTGTGCGGTTCCTGTTCTCCACCATGACTCATAATCATGGGTCATCGTTTTGGGCAGTACTTTTATATCGATCAACGTTGCACATGGCTGCTTCTGTGCATCCTGCAAAGCTGCTATTAGTTGTTGCTCATTATGCACCCGATAGCTTTTGCAACCGTAACTTTCCGCATTCTTGGCAAAATTTACGGGTATCAAAGCACCGTCCAATTTGCCGCTTTGCTGATTGCGATAACGATTTTCTGTGGCAAAACTTCCCATACCTTGGCTCATCTGCAAGTTATTAATGCAGCCGAATCCTGCATTATCAAATAACAGCACGGTGATCTTAATGTTTTCCTGAATAGCTGTTTGTAATTCGCTGTTCAACATCAGATATGAACCATCACCAACCATTGCGTAAACGGGTTGTTCTGGACAAGCAAGTTTTGCCCCCAGAGATGCGGCAATTTCATATCCCATACAGGAATAGCCATACTCAAGGTGATAAGTATCAGGCACTTTAGGTTGCCAAAGTCGCTGTAAATCTCCCGGCAGAGACCCCGCAGCCCCTACAATGATGGCGTTGGGTTCCAGATACTGATCCATCAAGCCAAGCACGCGGGTTTGGGTCAGATGGGTTTGCAGTGTTTCACTGTATTCTTCCAGTTTATCGTCCAGATGCCCTGTAATTTCCGGCTTGAATCCGGCCTGATACTGAATGGAAAACAAGCGTTCTAATTCCTGCTGCCAAGCGGCTTTCACCTGTGCAATTTCTTGCTGCCACTCTGAACACCATGTTGTTTTTGACAGTTCCTGTGCAATGGCATTCAGCCCTTCTCGGGCATCCGCCAGCACACCTACGGCATCCAGTTTACAGGCATCAAATTCCGCTACATTGATGGTAAGGAACTCGACTTCCGGGTGTTGGAACAGGGATTTTGAGGCCGTCGTAAAATCGGTAAAACGTGTGCCAACACCAATAATCAAATCGGCTTCCTTGGCAAGCTGATTCGCCGCCAAACAACCTGTCGTGCCAATTCCACCACAATTCAGCGGATGGGCAGCCACAACTGCACTTTTTCCCGCCTGAGTTTCAGCAAACGGGATATTGAATGTTTCAGCAAAGTGACGAAAATTCACATGAGCTTCGGAGTAACGTACTCCGCCACCACAAATCAACAACGGTTTTTTCTTGCGATGAATCAGTGCGATTGCCTCTTGAACCCGCACCAGAGAAGCGGGACGACGTTCAATCCGGTGAACTCGTTTTTGGAAGAAGTGAGCCGGATAATCCCATACTTCACCCTGAACATCTTGCGGAAGACAAATTGTGACAGCGCCAGTATCTGCCGGATCAGTCAATACTCGCATGGCTTGGATCATGGCTATCATTAATTGCTCTGGCCGGGAAATACGATCCCAATAACGGGATATTGGCCGGAAACAATCATTAGTACTGATGGTGCCATCACCATATTGTTCAACTTGCTGCAAAACCGGATCAGGCTGGCGACAAGCAAAGGTATCTCCCGGCAATAACAGCAATGGAATACGGTTCGCCGTTGCAGTTGCAGCAGCAGTTACCATATTGGCCGCACCGGGGCCAACAGAAGAGGTTACGGCAAAAATCTGCTGACGTTTTTTCTGTTTGGCAAACCCCGTTGCAATATGCGCCATTCCCTGTTCATTACAGCCTTGATAAACGCGAAGGTGTCCCGGTTCCTGCTCCAATGCCTGCCCTAATCCCAGCACATTACCGTGACCAAATATCGTGAAGACACCCCGAATAAAAGGATATTCTTCCCCATCAACATTAAGATATTGCTGGTTAAGAAATTTGACCAAGGCCTGAGCCATCGTCATTTTCTTCGTATTTGTTGATCTGTTTTTCATGAAATAGCTACTCCATCGTTGGCATCACAAAATGGCTATCATGATGTTCCAAACGCACGCTGGCAGGCCAACGGCTGGTGACGGTTTTCATGCGGGTATAAAAGCGTACACCATCATTTCCATGTACATTCAATGACCCAAAAATAGAACGCTTCCAGCCACCGAAACTATGAAATGCCATTGGTACTGGAATGGGAATATTTACCCCAACCATACCAGCTTGCACGTCTTCACTAAATTGGCGGGCCGTTTCGCCATCGCGGGTAAAAATTGCCGCCCCGTTGCCATATTCATGGTGATTAACTAATTTCAGTGCAGTGTCATAGTCAGGTACGCGGACGACAGCAAGAACAGGACCGAAGATCTCTTCTTTATAAATTTTCATGTCTGGCGTGACATAATCAAACAGTGTCGGCCCCACAAAATAACCATTTTCATAACCTTCTACCTGATATCCTCGCCCATCCACCAACAATTTTGCGCCCTGCTCTACGCCACTACGAATATAGTCACAGATTTTTGCCTTATGCTGCGGGGAAATTACTGGCCCCATATCGTTTTCTTTTCCTTCGGTAATACCGATACCAACAGACATATGGCCGATTTGACGTTGGAGCTTTTCTACTAATTTGTCTGCAATTTCATCCCCAACAGCCAGTACAACGGATAATGCCATACAGCGTTCTCCTGCTGCACCAAAAGCCGCACCCATGATGGCATTCGCGGCCATATCCATATCCGCGTCCGGCATCAAGACACTGTGGTTCTTCGCGCCACCCAATGCCTGACAACGTTTGCCATGCACTGATGCTGTGGCATAGACATATTCCGCAATCGGGGTTGAGCCGACAAAACTCACCGCCTGAATGCGAGGATCGGTCAGCAGCACATCAACCACCTCTTTATCCCCTTGCACAACATTGAACACGCCATCCGGCAAACCGGCTTGCTGCAATAATTTCGCCAGTTCAATCGAAAGAGATGGATCTTTTTCAGATGGTTTCAGGACAAAGGTATTTCCCGTCGCCAATGCAATGGGAAACATCCACATTGGCACCATCGCAGGAAAGTTAAATGGTGTGATGCCGGCACAGACACCCAATGGTTGCATCAGAGAATGGCTATCAACTCCCATCCCTACATTGGCAGAGTGTTCCCCTTTTTGCAGATGAGGGATCCCACAGGCAAACTCGACCACTTCAAGGCCACGCGTCAATTCCCCCACAGCATCGGAATAGATTTTTCCATGCTCCTCAGAAATCAGCCTTGCCAACCTGTCCCGGTTTTCTTCAAGTAATGATTTGAATTTGAACAAGATCCGGGCACGTTTCAATGGAGAGGTTTTTGACCATTCTTTAAAGGCCAGATGGGCAGATTCAATGGCCTGCTCAGTCTCATGAACTGTGCTCAAGGCAACCTGTCGAATTTCCTGCCCTGTGGCTGGATTGAAAATGAGTGAAATACGATCACTTTGACTATCAACAAGTTGCCCGCCAATAAAATTTTTAATCTGTTCCATTCTGAGCCTCTCTAAATACAATTGTGATTGAACTAATTACGATTGAACTAGCAAGTTACGATTGAATTACAAGCGTGAATCATGGTGATACAGATATATGAAATATACATTTCACTTTCAATTAAATTTGGAATGATCTTTAATTAATGTGATCAACACGCTATTTTTATGCAATTACATTCATTACACAGTGGCAACTTGCGAGCATCTTCACCTGCATCAAGCATAATGACCTGAGAATGAATAAATTATCCATTTCATTACAATTTCTTTATGGGGGCATGATGTCTGCTGCGGCTAATCTGAATGAACTTCAAGAACAAGTACGATCCCGTTACGGTGAATTAAGTAAGCGATTACAACAAGTTGCAAGATATGTACTAGATAATACCAATAGTGTCGCATTTGATACTGTTGCCGTTATTGCAAAAGAGGCCAATGTTCCACCTTCTACATTGATCCGCTTTGCCAATGCCTTTAATTTCAGTGGATTCAATGAAATGAAACAACTGTTTCGCATGAATTTGGTGGAAGAAACAGCCAGTTATACCGATCGGGCGCGGCTGTTCAAAGAACTGGATAGCGATCATCAAATACCGGAAGAGCCTCAATATATTTTGCAGGAATTTGCCCATTCCAATGCTCAGGCCATGCAGCAACTCGCAGCCCGTACCCCCGCAGAAGATTTAAATAAAGCAGTAAGTTTACTGGCGAATGCTCACACTATTTATATTATCGGCCTGCGCCGTTCTTTCAGTGTTGCATCATATCTAGCCTATGCCCTCAGTCATCTGGAATGCCGCCCCCTGCTAATCGATGGTTTAGGTGGTATGTTCCGGGAGCAAATGAATATGATTGGCCCTAAAGATATCGTGGTATCTATCAGTTTTACACCGTATGCCGAAGAAACGGTGATGATCAGTGAAAGAGCCGCACAAGCAGGTGCGAAGCAAATTGTGATTACTGATAGCCAAATTAGCCCACTCGCCAGTTTCAGTGATGTTTGCTTTGTAGTGAAGGAAGCACAGGTTGATGCATTCCGCTCTCAATCTGCAACCTTGTGTTTGGCGCAATCATTGACGGTAGCACTGGCGTATCGGCAGGGAGATGCAAAATAAAAACTTATCTTTAAAAACCCGAAATAAATGTAGCACGCGATCAAAAATAATGAAGAACCCCGCCGCAAGCGGTGGGGAATTAGACCCTAAGAGATTAAATAACTGCCATTAAAATTCTAGTTCTTAATATTTTATAAATGTTGACTAATTTAAAATAATATTTAATTGCTTCCAATCTATCGGTATAGTCATTCAAATGAATAGTTTAATAATGACACAACTTTATCAATGAAAAGAATTATTATAATCAATGTATTAACAGAAAAAACCATTCCTCTGCCCAACAAAATAATCAGACTATTGAAATCTAAAACACCATACAAAAATGACATTTAATGTCAATAAGTTACTTCTTACAATAGTGATTATTCATCCAATAAATTTCATTGTTGTAATTGATTTAAATAACCGTTTTCCACCTAGCAAAAATACAGTCTGAGCATGCTTAAAAAGCATAGATCAAGCTGTATTAAATATAATTTAGAATCATAGCGGAGTATTCATATGGATAAGATTCTCGCTTCTCCATTTATTCAGTTCTTTTGGAAATCATGGGTTATTGAACCTCACTCATCTACATTTAATATCGTTATAGAACAGAGTATTAAAGGAAATTTGGATGAAGGTAAATTAAAATGGGCTCTACAAGAATTTATTAATCTTTATCCTTTTTTCAAATATCGAATTGAAGAAAAAAATAATGAGTTATATTGGACTTCTGATTCAGATGAACCATATATCGTTGAATTTACGTACCTTTCTAATGATGAAGAACAATTGAATCAATTTGCCTTACGGCCATTTGACCTCATAAAAGGGCCATTGATTCGATTTGGTTTACTCAAAGAAGCAGATCAACAATATCAATTATTCATAGTACTGCACCACATCACCGGTGATGCGCAGGGTTTAGATGAATTTTTTCACAATATATCTGATCTGTACAACCAACGTCCTCTGCGTCATTCCCCAATGACCTTGCAACAAGTGTCAGAGAAATTTGAACGAGATCACCAACTATTAAAATTATTGAGTAAATATAATCCGGAAGAATACTGGAAAAAATGCCTGTCGGATGTAACTACCAGTAATCCATTGCCCTATCTGCCTCAACAAGCGATAGGTGAGCCTGAATTACCTAATGAATTTCGTTTCAACTTGCCATTAGAAGATTGGAAGAATCTCACACAATCTTTAAATCCCTATAAGCCATTCCTGGTGTTTAAGACGTTGTGGGCAACATTGGTAGCCCAATATATTCCATCCGGTAAAGTTCATCTCATCTATCCCATAGCCGTCCCTGAAGGAACATCTCTTTCGCTTGGAGCCCAAATCAATGCGGTCGTTTTTCCTCTGCGTTTGCATGATACAGACAGTTTTAACTCTCTCTATCAAGCTACATTGAACTATAGCGCATCATTGAAAGCACAGCCTGATCTGCGTTTTTCAAATTTACCTATATTTCAGTCGGTGCCTCTCAATGTCGTAAATCAGCTCAACGTCGGTATCAATCAGGCTAGTTTTAAAGACATCAGCCTGGAATTAGATGGTTGTGAAGTTAATTACGGTCATCGTTTCAATAATGATTTAGCCGTTACAGAATGGATATTGGAATATCATCCGGAAAAGGATCATTGGGCTTTTCGCATCCGCTATCATCCCAATCTTTTCCATGCAAAACAAATCAGAGCGTTGGGTGAACAATTCCAGCAATTGCTAGTGAATGCCCTGACCAATCCCGAAACCCCGATATCACAGCTTCCTTTACTAACTCCTGAGCAGACACAGACAGTACTGGAATATGGTAATCCACAACAACTAAGCGACACAGAAGCAAAACGACACAACAGTCTAACAGCTGATTTGATACGCACACATTATCAACAGGCAATCGGGCAATCAAAATCCGTTGATGCTGAAATATCAAATGTTCAGGCTTATGTGCTGAATGAACGATTACAGTTAGTGCCAATGGGGTTAAGTGGTGAACTGTATCTCTCAGGGCCAGAACTGGACAATAACTGTTTAGAAAAATCAGCCTTGGTTGCCAATCCGTTTGTTCAACATACCAATGCTAAGTGGCTCTACCGTACTGGCGAGAAAGTATGTTGGCTACCAAATGGAGAGCTGGAATATCTGGGTGCAAAGGGCTGCGATTCACTGAAAGAAGCAAGTTAAGCTAACACCCTGTGAAGCAAAGGCGTGATCGTGATATTTACAGACATACTGATCACGCCAGATTCTTTCTTCACGCTAAGTTATGACTGTATCTTACTTATGCCCTCAATCATTTGAATACCATCCTGCTAATGAATGGATTCCGAATCTGCAATGTTGTATTTGGCACAATTATCAACAACAGCGCTGGAATATTGATAGGTAAATTCGGGTTAGTAATGCAGGCAAGGTGTTTAGTCTCAGTATTATTTTAAATCCCCTTTAATTTCGTAAACCAATGTGATATTTACATTTAAATATAATCTCATAAATTTTTTATTATCAATATATATTATAAATATATCTATATATTTAAATATTTTATGATTCTCGTATTATTTAAAATGATATTTATTTAATTTTAGTGTGAAAGTATCTTTTAAAGACAAACTGTTTTACAGAGAATAATAACTACCAATTAAAATAATCATTGGTAACTAATTTTTATTTCTCTTTTCCAGCATTCACTCCGCAACGTAGGATAATCAAAATCGTGAAATTAAAGCACTTCGTAGAATTAAAGCCCTAAACATTGATAAATATCATTTTAATTTGAACCAAATATTGCTAGCAGAAACAATCACTTCTTTATGAGTTCAATAGCTGCCTGCAATTCAGGCAAAATTTAAAGATATATATCACGATGCCAAGATATCTCTATGCCAAGGAAACTCCAAAAATATTGAAGTAGACACAGCCGAAATATAGAAAACCCATATAAAAAATAAAGAGAAAAAGAGGCTTATTCCCAGATAAGAATGGGATGCATATGTTTCAAAAACAGAATAATTACTCAATTAAAAATATCGATAACAACAATAAATAACAATATTCGCTAGCCAGTCAATTTAGGCATAAAGGCTAGTTAAGGCATTCCTTTTCCAATGTGTCACCAGGATTGATTCAAAAAACGCTCGCCTGATTTTTGCTCAGAGAAGCACATTTTTATTTAACCCTAGATTCGAAGGAAGTATTCGTATGGATAACATTTTGGCCTCTCCATTTACCTATTTGTTTTGGAATGAATGGACTCTCGATCCTGATTCATTTAAGTACAATATGGTTGTTGACCAAACCATTCATGGAGATTTGGATACAAATAGATTAAGTCAGTCTTTACAGGAATTGGTGAATCAATATCCTCTATTGAAATCTCGGCTGGAGGAAGAAAATGGTGAATTATATTGGAAGCCCTGCCCTAATTACGAAAATCCTCTGATAATTTTTGATAGCGAAGAAAATATTCGAAAATTCACCTTATTGCCATTTGATTTAAAACAAGGGCCACTAATCCGGTTCGGATTATTTCAGCAGGCAACACAGCAATTTCAACTGGTTATGGCATTGCACCATATCGTGGTGGATGGTGAGAGCACAGAAGAGTTTTATCACGCCATATCCGATCTCTATAATCAACGACCACTGCGTCATTCCCCGCTAATGCAAGAGCAAATTGCAGAAAAGTTCGCACAATATCACAGACAAGTAGAAATATTGGAGGGACATCATCCTGAACAATTCTGGAAAACCTGTCTGGATGGCATGAATGCCAGCAACTCCTTGCCCTATTTATCAGTAAAAACAAAATCATCAGCAAAAACAGACGATAAGCAGGAGTTGACCGGAGAATTTCGTTTCAACCTGCCCTTGAGTGAGTGGCAACATCTCAAGCAATCTCTGCGGCACGGCATCCCCTTCCTTATATTCAAAACATTGTGGGCAGCATTGATTGCGCAATATTCCCCTGATAAGAAAGCGCATATCAGTTATCCCCTTGCGCTGACAGGCAGTGAATCTCTCTCACTGGGCGCGCAAATAAATACCGCCATCTTCCCCCTCCGGCTGGATGACACCGCCAGTTTTGCTTCGCTCTATCAGCAAACACTAAATTATACTTCATCGCTGAAAGCAGCTCCTGGCCTGCGTTTCTCATCCTGGCCGATTTTTCAAGTTCTCCGTTCTACCCCTGTTTGTCAGTTGAATGTGACGCTATCTCAAGCCCATCTCAAAGATATTTGTCTGGAGCTGGAGGGCTGTGAAGTTCATTACAATCACCGTTTCAACAATGATCTGGCTAATTCAGAATTAGTGCTGGAATATCAACAACAAGATGATCAATGGTCTTTTCGCATTCGCTATCTGCCCGACCGCTTTCACCCAACCCAAATCGCAGTATTGGGAGAACAGTTCCAGCAATTGTTGGTGAATGCCCTGACGAATCCTGAAACACCACTTCAACAATTTCCTTTTCTGCCCCCTAATCAAAGCAGAGCATTATTGGAATTCGGGAATCAAGGAAAACAGATAGATATCCACGCCAAAACTCTTTATGAAAGTTTTCAACAGCAGGCGAAGCGATATCCGCAACGCATTGCCTTGATTGATAATCAACAACAATTGAGTTATGCGGAACTGGAACAACGCAGCAACCAATTAGCCCACCTGATACAAGAACGCTATCAACAGGCAACAGGACAATCATTGTCCCCTGATACCTTACTGCCTATTTGCCTGAACCGTGGGGTTGATATGGTGATCGCCATGCTGGCGATAATGAAGGCAGGCGCGGCCTATCTGCCTCTTGATCCACAAATACCGTCCCAACGATTGGCCTATATTCTGGCAGACAGTCAATCTCGGCTGGCAATTACGCAACTGGCGCATCAGACCAGATTGAGCGACTACGGGCAGGATTTGGCTCTGCTGTCATTAGATAATCCCAAGGATAATTATCGAAACCAACCAGACTGTGCTCCTGAATCTGCCGCAGGATCACGTTCGTTGGCCTATTGCATTTATACTTCTGGAACAACAGGCCGTCCAAAAGGAACCTTGTTAGAACATCGCGGTGTTTTGACTATGCTTAATGGTCAATATGCTGTTCTCAATGAAGATATTGGAATGCCCCAATGTTGGTTGCAGTTCGCTTCCGTGGCATTTGATGCTCATGTGTTCGAAACGTTCATCACCTTATGTTTTGGTCATACTTTGGTCATTGCTTCAGAAGAAGAGCGTCATGATCTCGACCTATTGATAAAATTAATCGAACAATATCAGGTTGAAGGCGCTATTTTTCCACCGACTCTACTGAAAACAAAACCAGAATTGCCTGTGAAGTTACAAACCATTCTGGTCGGCGGCGAATCAACTCCACAAGCCATTTTGGATCACTATGCAATGCAGGGTCGGCGGGTGTTCAATGCTTATGGGCCGACTGAAGCCAGTGTGTGTGTTGCCATGCACCATTATCAAGAGTGTGGAGGTAACGAGCGTAATATTGGGCAACTGCTTCTGGGTGTTCATGCCTATGTGTTGGATGAGCAGTTGCAATTAGTACCGATGGGAGTGGGTGGCGAACTGTACCTTTCCGGCACAGTGTTAGCCAGAGAATATCTGGGACAACCTGAGTTAACGGCAAAAGCCTTCATCGCCAATCCTTTTACCCAGCACGACGACGATCAACGACTCTACCACACAGGGGACCAGGCGCGTTGGTTGCCGAGTGGAGAACTGGAATATCTGGGACGCAAGGATTTTCAGGTAAAAATCCGCGGTCATCGGGTTGAGTTGACTGAAATCGAACAGGCATTTATTGCGGCATCGGGGCTGAGTCAATGTACTGTGCAAGTGCGTGGGCAGCAGAATCACTCACAAATCGTGATCTACTACGTATCAGACATTACTCTGAGCGAAGATAATCTCCGTCGCACATTACAGCTTTCCCTACCGGATTATATGATGCCCTCTGCATTCGTGCAGTTGGAAATTCTGCCAATGACTATCAATGGCAAGTTGGATACAGCGGCGTTACCAGAACCCGATTTTAAACAGAGCCATCACTTTTATCGTGCTGCAAACACGGAACTGGAGCACAAGCTACAAACTATCTGGCAGCATATTCTGGGGCAGGATGAAGTTGGCATTGATGATGACTTTTTCCATCTGGGAGGGGACTCTATTTCCGTCATCCGCCTAATTTCAGAAATGCGCCGCCAGCAGTTGCCATGCAGCACCAAGCTATTACATCAATGCCGTACCATTGCCAAACTGGCAACACAGTTGGCAGAGACAACCGAAACTCAGATACAGCCTGCCGAACAGGGAATATTACTGGGGGATTTTCCTCTGCATCCTATTCAACATTGGTTCTTTGAACAGGAATTCACCCAATCTAACCATTGGAATCAGGCTTTCTTGATTCGGGTTCCGCCTTTGCTGCCACAGAAATTAGAAACCTCGATTCAGGCATTGGCAGAACGACACGATATGCTACGGACTCGCTTTCTCTCTGTTGAACGCCAAAGTTATCTGGATATTACACAGGTGACACCAACAGCATTAGAAATTTGCCATTATGATCAATTGAGCGAGAGCGAGTTCAATCATCGTCTGGATTCCTGGCAAAGTGATTTCGATACCGCCAATGGCCCACTATGGCGTTTTGCTTATATTGATGGCTATCCAGATGGTTCAGCACGTATTTATTGTGCCCTGCATCACCTGATTGTTGATGCAGTCTCATGGCGTATTCTGCTGGATGATTTGAAACAGCTTTATCATAGTGAAGTTCTCGATCATGATGAAGTTCTCGATCATGGTGAAGTTCTCGATCATAGTAAAGCCTTCGATCATAATGAAGTGCTTGGCCCTAAGACAGCCAGCTATCGGCAATGGCAAACTGCCCTGACGGAACAAATTCCTCACTTTGAGTCTCAACGTGCATTCTGGCAACAACAATGTGTATCGCAATATGACTATAGGCTGCTGCTGGATACCTGCGAGACGCGACAATACCTGTGGCAAACTTTGCCATCCTCAGCCAGTACCCGTCTGCTGAATGTAACAAGTGGCATCGACAAACTCGATTCTGATAAACACAGTTCCGATAAACACAATTTCGTCAAACATAGCCCCAATGAGGTATTACTGACTGCGCTGCTGCATACTCTGGGCCATGTCAGCGGGATATCAAACCACACGCTGCTGCTGGAAGGACATGGTCGCCAACTCCCATCCGTACAGTTGGATGTTGGCCGCACTGTTGGCTGGTTTACTGCGTTGTATCCCCTGCATTTTTCTGCTGGTAGTGGAAAAACAAATGGTGAAAAAGAGATTTCTTTGCCACAAGTCCAGGCTACCCTCGCCAACGTACCGGATTCAGGTATTTCATACGGTACTCTGCGCAGCGGATTATCCTTGCCTTATCCGGCGGTTGTGTTCAATTATCTGGGACAGTTACAGACAAATGAAAGTGATTGGCAAATCACGGCTGAAATGGCTGGTCAGACAATTCATCCAAGTAATAATGGTGATACTGATTTGCTTACCCTTAATGTCTGGTTTATCGGTCAAGCGCTGCATTATCGCTGGGATGGTTTGCTGAGCCAGACACAGCTTGTGCATTTGGATCACCACTTCCAGACTGAGTTGATGCAATTAATCGATAATGTAACCTCTTCTTCCGATACCATCCTGAAAGAAACGGATCATGGGATTGATCCGGCTTTACTGGCGCGGCTGCCGACAGGGTTGGAGCCTGTTTGGGTCTATGCGGCCAACAGTCTGCAACAGGGGTTCATCCATCATCACCTGAGCCATCCACATAATAATTCAACCTACCACTTTCAGTTTATCCTGGATTACACAAAACCTATCGAACCCCGCCATTACCGCAAGGCTTGGCTATGTGCACAACAAAAGTATCCTATCTTGCGCACAGGGTTTGACTGGCAGGATCAGCCTCAGCAAATTGTGTTCCAGCATGCTGAACTATCCTGGCAATACCATGATCTGAGTGCTCACACCACACCAGAACAAGCATTGGTTGAGCTTAGCCAACAACAAAACAGTCAGCCTTTCGACCTGCGTCAACCGGAGCTGATGCGCGTTTGTCTGGTTAAACTGGCAGCAGACCGGTACAGCCTGATTCATACCAGTCACCATATTATTATTGATGGCTGGAGTAATCAGATCTTGCTGGAATACGTTCACCATACTTACCAGCAACTGCAAGCGGGTCAGGCTCCAGATATCCACATCGATACAGCCTATCTGGCTACGCAGCGTTATTACGCCAGTCAAGCGGAAGAGTGCCGGAATCACTGGCAGCAACTCGCTACCCAGCATTGGGAGAGTACCGATATTTCCCTGTTGTTGAATGCCCCTGATACTGGCACGTCAGAAGCCCAAGCTACAGCGCATCACACATTACCCCATGCTGTTGCCCTCTCTTTGCAGGAAACCGCCCGCAATCATGGCCTGACACTCAATGTCATGTTGCAGTTCTCTTGGCACAAATTACTGCACCTGTTTAGCCAACAAACTCAAACCATCATTGGCATTACCTTGTCTGGCCGAAATCACCCTGTCGCAGGAATAGAAAATAGCGTCGGTCTATTTATCAATACATTACCCCTGGCGATGGATTGGGAGCCACAACTGACTTGCCTGCAACAGCTTCGTACCCTTCATCAGCGCATGATTGATTTGGATGCCTACAATTATCAGCCTCTGGCAGAATTGCCATTCAGCGGTGAAAAACTGTTCCAGACACTCTTTGTTTATGAAAACTATCCCACAACAGAATTGGATACCATGCAGGCCAGTGTAAGGACTGCCAAGGGCGAGACTGACTACCCGCTAAACCTGATTGCAGAAGGTGATGTAGAACAAGGCCTGAAGCTTTCTCTGGCTTACAAACCCAGTTGCCTGAATGCAGAACGGGCCAATGCTATTTTGGAAATGTTAAGCATATTGCTGGCCCGCCTGCCTTCTCATCTCCACTATTCGCACCAACGATTATCGGCACTAAGTGACGACAAGCGCAGACAACTCTTAGAAGAGTGGGCTTTTGCTGCACCAGAATCAGAAACATGGGAACCCAGTACCCTGCATGGTTTACTGGAAAGACAAGCACGACTGACACCTCATCACTCCGCATTAATGGATGACCAACGGACATTGAGCTATCAAGAGTTGGATGATATTTCATCACGTTATGCGGTTCAGCTTCGTGCTGTATACCGCCAGCGTTTCCAGCGTGAACTGGCTTCCGGTGAACTGATTGGCCTGTGCTGCAAGCGCAGCATTGATATGATTATCGCCTTATTGACCATTCTAAAAGCTGGTGCGGCATATGTACCGATGGACCCCAAATCACCGACAGAACGGCTGGATTACATCTTACAAGACAGCAAAATGCGATTAGTACTGACTGAGCCGGATTTGGCATCCTTATTTGAACACCCTAACCTGCAACAGCTTTACCTGAGCGAATTGGCGGATACAGAAACCATTGACGATATAACGTCGTTTCTACCGCAGGTTGAGCCAGATCAGTTGGCCTATGTGATTTACACCTCTGGCACAACCGGTAAACCGAAGGGAACACTGATAGAGCACCGTGGCCCTGCGAGCATGGCGCGCAGTCTGCTATCCAGAACAGGATTGGGATCGGCGCAACCGGGCCTTCGCTTCCTGCAATTTTCTTCCCTTGTATTTGACGCCCACTTGATGGAGAGCTTCCCGGCATTTGTCGGCGGTCACACTCTGGTTGTGGCATCTGACACACAGCGTTATGACTTGCAGGAACTGCAAACGATGTTGCAAAAGAGGCAAGTGAATTACGCGATGCTGCCACCCCCTTTACTCAAACTCAAACCAACATTGCCGGATAGTCTGCAATGGCTGTTAGTCGGCGGCGAAGCGGTGTCTCAGGATGTGCTGGATCACTATGCTGATCAGGGGCGCAATGTGTTTAACTGTTACGGCCCAACCGAAGCCAGTGTTTGTTCCACCACTAACCCCTATCGTTACAATGGTGCTACCAATATTGGCAAGCCGTTGGCTAAGGATGGCGTCTATGTGCTGGATGCCAATCTGCAACCACAGCCTGTCGGCGTACCGGGTGAATTGTTCCTGTCGGGCATAGGATTGTCGCGCGGTTATCTGAATCAATCCGCATTGAGTCAAGAAAAATTCATTGCCAATCCTTACCAGCAACACACAGATCATTCACGCTTATATCGCACTGGCGATGTTGTTCGCTGGATGGATGAAGGTTCATTGGAATACCTTGGCCGTAACGACAGTCAGGTGAAAATTCGCGGACATCGGATTGAGCTTGGGGAAATTGAAAGTGTACTCGCTACTGTATCTGGTGTCGATCAGGCGGTCGCCATCATTCATGGCAAAGAGTCCCCCCGAATCGTTTGTTACTACACATCAGTCAGTGGCGCAGACACCGCAGAAATCCGTAAATCTCTGGCACAAAAGTTGCCCAACTATATGCAACCCAGTGCCTTGATTCCGTTGCCTCTCATTCCGATGACCATCAATGGCAAACTGGATCGCCGCAAGTTCCCTGCACCGACCTTTACTGATTTACAGCAGGGATATTCCCCCGCAGAAACACCTTTACAACAGCAATGCTGCGATATCTGGGCAGAATTACTGCCATCTGAGCGGATCGGTATAGACGATAACTTTTTCCAACTGGGTGGCAATTCCATCATGGCGATTCAGCTGAGTAACCGTCTCAGTCAGGCATTACAACGTCAGATACCTTTAGCCGCATTGAATCGACACCCTACCATCAGATCACTGTGCTCTTTCCTGTCAAGTCACTCAAGCCACATTGAACAGCTTGACGAAATATCAAAAGCAGGTTTGCAACGCAGCGTCCTGTCTTTTTCACAAATGCGGCTCTGGTTCGTTGAAACGCTGATGCAGGACAGTCATGTCTATCATATCCCACTCTTATTCAGTCTGCGGGCTGATACTCAAATAGAGAGTTTTATCCGTAGCCTGCAAGCCGTCGTCCGCCGTCATCAGGTATTGCGCTGTACTTTTGTCCAAGGTGATTTAGTGCAGGATGATTTAGTGCAAGGTGATTGTGGGCAAGATAATTGTGGGCAAGGTGATTGTGGGCAAGATGATAAAGAGGCTTTTTTCCTGCAAGCTCATGATGAAGCGTTGCAGGTTCCCCGTGCTGAATTGCAGGCCGATGCATGGTCCGATTTCTTGCATCAGGAGATTTTCCGGGCCTTTGATTTGCGCCACGAGTATCCCATTAGGGCCAAACTACTGCAAAGGATTGAAGCCGGTGGGAACATCTCCTATTTCTGTCTGATTAACATTCACCACATCAGCTTTGACGGCTGGTCACTGAATGTATTGCTGAGGGAATTGGCCGAGTTTTACATCGCAGAATTGAACCAACGTCCACCAGCATTAGCACCGCTGTCCATTCAATATATGGATTATGCCGCTTGGCAGCAGCAATCGCTGTCCGGCGATAAACTAGAACCGTTAAAACAGTTCTGGCTACAACAGTTGCAGCACTGCCCTCAATTGGAACTACCCTGTGACTACCCACGCCCCAACATTTTTGACCACCGTGGGCACACGGTTACGTTTTCCATCGCGCCACACTTGAGTCATCAACTGCGACAATTGGCACGCCAATTGGGTGTCACCCTGCATGCGGTGTTGTTGACTGGTGTTAACTTCCTGTTGGTCAGATACTGCGGTCAGCATGATATTATTGTCGGCAACCCGATTGCCAATCGCTCACATCCACAGTTAGAACCCCTGATTGGCATGTTCGTCAATATGTTGGTACTGCGTAATCAAATCGCGACAGATTGGAGTGTGACGGAGCAAATCCGGCAGGTATTCGGTAACACCATCGCCAGCCAGCAGCATCAGGATATGCCTTTCGAGAAACTGGTTGAGTCACTGAACTTGAAACGTGATTTATCGCACCATCCGCTGTTCCAAGTCTCTTTCTCTCTGGAACAAAAAGCGAACGTTCTTGATGCCAATGCCCCCTTCGTTATGCAAAGTCTGGTGGATTTGTACGATGTTGCCAAATTTGACCTCGGCTTCTATTTTGAAGACGGTGATGAGGCACTGTCCGGCAATATTAACTATGCCACCGCGTTGTTTGCACCAGACACCATTGACGGGATGATCAAACATTTACAGAATATATTGATGCAGATGGTGGCGCATCCTGAGCAATTGGTGAAAAACATCAGCCTGTACTCACCGAAAGAGCGAATCGCATTACTGAAACCGCCAATGGAAACGCAGGATCCAGCGCTCTACCGCCATCCGCTGTATCAGGGAATCCTCGATTGGGCTGAGTGCCACCCGAATGATATCGCGTTGATTGATGCCATCGGTCAATGCAGCTACGCACAATTGCTCCAGTCTGCACAAAGATTGGCGGCGCAAATTCATCAACATCCTCACAACCAATCTGAGCTGATTGCGGTTCAGGTCAGCAAAGGCCGGGCGCAAATCATTACTGTTCTGGCAATTCTACTGGCGGGACGGGCTTATGTGCCGATGGATGTATCCTGGCCTCATTCGCGTTGCCAGAAGATCATTGAACAAACTGGAGCCCAGTTGATGATCAGCACCAAATCATGGACAACAGACACCTGTGAAATAATCCAAATTGCTCCTGATGGATATGCATTGCTCCTGCCAGCACCTGCGCCCATGTCACTTCCTGTTCCTATTCAGTGTGACAGTCTGGCTTATGTGATTTTCACTTCTGGATCGACAGGAACACCGAAAGGCGTTGCTATCCGGCATGACACCGCGAATAACACCTTGATAGACATCAACCGCAAACTCAACGTTGTGCGGGGAGATACTTTGCTGGCGCTCAATGCCCTATGCTTTGATCTGTCAGTTTATGACATCTTCGGCGTTTTGGGTGTGGGAGGGAGACTGGTTATTCCTACTGAGGAGCAACGATACCAACCTGACGCCTTATTGTCCCTGATCCGTGAACACAACGTCACTATCTGGAATGCGGCTCCCGCGTTGTTCGAGCTTCTATTGCAGGAAGTAGAAGCATTGCAGGAAGTAGAAGTATTACAAAAAGTAGAAACATTAGTTGTCATGGACAGAGTGTTGTTATCCGGTGATTGGATACCTGTTAACCATGTACAGCGTTGCCGTAATTGGCTTCCTAACTGCCGTATATTCAGCGGCGGCGGTGTTACCGAAGCCTCAGTCTGGTCGATTTTATTCGAAGTACCACAAAGTGCCAGCTATAACCAGAGCATTCCTTATGGCAAAGCATTAACCAATCAGGCCTTCCTGATCTTGGATAATGATCTGGAACCTGTACCGGCCCAAGCCATTGGTGAAATGTATATCAGTGGAGTCGGATTGGCGATAGGTTACTATCAAGATCCGATCCGCACAGAAGAACGCTTCATCCGACACCCGATAAGTGGTGAGCGCCTGTATCGCACAGGCGATTTAGGCCGCTGGCTGCCAGATGGCAATATCGAATTCTTAGGCCGGATAGATAGTCAAGTTAAAATCAATGGTTATCGGGTCGAGCTGGGAGAGATTGAAAATACACTGATGGAAGTGGAGGAGATCCGCCAATGTGCATTGGTCAAAGTGAGTGGTTCATCTGATAGTCTGGCTGCGTATTACATCAGTGACGTGTCGCTTGATGAAACCGGCTTGCGCCAACGTCTTGCCCAAACACTACCGCCGTATATGGTGCCGGCTGTATTGGTACAGATGCCGGAATTACCGCTGAATGCCAGTGGCAAGATCGACCGTAAGCAACTGTCGGCACTCCATCACTTCGCGCCAAAACAGCTTCACTATCAAGCACCACAAACCAAACAAGAGCAGCAACTTTGCCAGCTCTGGCAGCAGAAACTAGGGGTGGATCATATTGGCGTGAGCGATGACTTTTTTGAATGTGGAGGCACATCTATTCTGGCAATCCCTGTCTGCCAACAGATGTCCGCCTTACTGGGACAGCCGATCCCTGTAATGGAATTGTTCAGGCAACGCAATATCCGTGGCATTCTGGACAGTCTGGAATATCAATTGATACAGCCGTTGAACAAGAAAACAGCTCAGGAAACATTGTGGATGATCCATCCAGCAATGGCGGGGTGTGAAGTTTATCTGGATATAGCTAAAACACTAGAAGGGCAACTGCATTGTCTGGGAGTCGATAATTACAACCTGTACCACCGACCGTTAATCACGTCATTGCATGACATTGCCCGCTTCTATCTGGAGCAAATGGAACACTATCAGCCATTGACACAAGGCCCTGTGCATATTTTGGGTTGGTCAATGGGAGGGCTGATTGCGCTGGAAATTGCCGCCCAACTGGAAGCCAGAGGGGTTACTGATATCCATCTCTATCTGCTGGACAGTTTCTATCGGGTCAGCTTAAGTTCCATGCACCCAAGCTGGCGGAAAACGTTACTGCATGAGTTGGGGCTTGAAGGTGATGCCGCAGCACGGGCACTGGAAGCCGGCCCTGCGGATGATGGCATTTGCCAGAGTGACCTTTCCCAACGCTTGCAACATAGCCAGGTCACCCTGTTCAAAGCCACCCGACTGCCGAAATTTCATTCCCAATTAAATAAACACGGAATGACATCGGCAGCAGAGGTAATGTACGCCAGTGACAACCATATCGGGCAAGCTTGCCAGCATCTGTCTGTTATTCCACTGCTTTGCGATCACCACAATATTATCGAGCAGAAGTCACAGATTATTGAGAGTATTGAGGGAACGTTAGAACTGGCTGATTAAGTCGATTTTAGTAATCTTTTGGTAAAAAAGGCGTAATTTTTAGGGTGAGAGTCCTATTAATTTCGCCTGATTATTTCCTAATCAGATTAGGAAATATATATCCTTCATCTTTTCAAGTTGTGGCTTTGTTGGCTGCAATTTGAAACCTATTTATATCACTTGGATTCACATATTAAGCGCAACACCGTAATGAACGAAGTAAATGAGTGGGTACTCCTTTAAATAACTCATTCGGTGTTTTGTAATCTCGTGTTTTACGAGGGCGAT
>NZ_JAQRFI010000041.1 GCF_028598805.1 Xenorhabdus yunnanensis
TTTTACATTGGTCAGACTGGCGACGACGGCATCAATACCGGGCGCAACAATGTCACTACCGCCGCCGGGGAGATCATCGGCTTACAGAGCAATTACGGCTGTAGTACTAAGTTGATTGATACTACGTTCATTCATGAATAGTCAGACATTCCAGATCAGGCACAATACCCTGCCAGCCAAATTGTTCAAGCAAATGTTGCCATGATGGCTCCCATTGCGCAGTCAGAAGAAGATTCTCTCCTGTCACGGGATGCTTGAGTTGAAGATGACTGGCATGCAGCATTAATCTGCCAGTCTGATAATGCTTAGCAACACCGCGATTTTGTCGCAAATCGCCGTGCGTGGTATCCCCAATAATCGGGTGTCGAATATGCGCCATATGCCGCCGCAATTGATGCTTACGACCAGTTTTTGGCGTCAATTCCAAAAGACTAAAACGTGATGTTGGATAACGCCCTATCTCAATCGGACATTCTACTTGCGCCAGCGAACGGTAATAAGTAACGGCTGGTTGCGCTTCTCTGTCTGTATCAGCAAATTTATCCGCAATTTTATCCAACTGCTCCATTAGGGCGTAGTCGATAATATCATCACCTTCAACATAACCCCTTACAACTGCATGATATGTTTTTTGTATATCGTGGCATTCAAATTGTTGTGAAAGTGTTCTGGCGACTTCACTTGAAAGCGCCATCAATAAGACACCGGATGTTGGCCTGTCCAGACGATGAACAGGGAAAACATGCTGCCCAATTTGATCACGCAGTGTTTGCATCACAAAAACAGTTTCATGGCGAGCCAGCCAACTACGGTGAACTAACCATCCGGCTGGCTTATTGACTGCAACAATATGTTCATCCTGATAAATAATATCCAACATCTCAAATATCCTGCGTAAACAGATTGCCCGTAGACAAATTGCCCGTAAACAATTTATCCAATGCACGTAAGTGTTCAAGCAAAGGTAAATAACGTTCTACTTCTTCTTTATAAGCTTCTTCAAAATATGGGGCGATGGCAAATGCTGTCGGCAAACTGGCTTTTTGATCTATCAAAGCGCGCATTCTTGGGATTAATACCCACTGGAGCCACTCTTCTGCCGACATTGTATCAATAGAAAAAGGCTCAGTACTTTCAAAGGATTCTGGTTTAGGTGGATAATTTTGCCATAGACCTGCCGTTTTCATGGCAGCTTCAATTAACTGTAATTTATGTAGAATTTGTTTCTCGATACTCATGATGTTTCGTCTGATACTTGTCTGTTGCTCAGATGACAGAAACTGCCACCACGTCATTGGGACGTAAGAGTATCATTGATACGATTTCAGCGGAAAAGTTGCGGTAGGAAAATTACGGCTATATACGGACATATATAAATGAAATAAGGGAGGAGATAAAATCTCCTCCCTTAGAGTGGCTGTCATAGCAATCCTGCTAAATAGGGCACTCCCTGCTTTTTTCCCTGACAAAAAATATCCCTATTAGTAATCCTTTACTTAATCATTATACTGATAGTTTTCGGCCTTCCTGCCTGTACCTAGTCATCCTTGAACCATCTTCCTGATGGATTTATTCCCTGGCAATTATTTTGCTGTGGCTCCTTGCGGAACAGTGAAAGGATCTACGATTTAGCCTCTTGAAACAAGCAACTGAATCAGTATCCTAGGAGATAAGACAAAATTAACGCTAAGATAAAATCACGCATATCATTGATACAAAATAAAAATAATACACATGAATAATATTCACACCATGATTCAAAGAAATATCTCACGCGTTATGTGAGATATCTCTTACAAGAAATTAAATTAATATCTGCAATTAGCTCATTACAGGATTGATAACCGAAAGGAAACTGGCCAAATCTGGGGATAAAGTTTTTCGTTTATCGCTGCCAAATTGTTCGATAATCACTTGCCCTGTCAAATTGCACACGGAAATCAGTCCCATATCGGAATCAGTGGTTCCAATAAATACAGTAGGCGAGAGTTTTAAGCGCTTCTGTGTGATAAGGTGCCCAATCAGGTTTTCCTGCAACCGAATAAAATCATCTTCACTCCATACCTGAATCAGGCTGAAATTTTGCCCCTCAAAGCTGGCGGACATATCACCCGCAAACTGCATCACGTAATAATCATGGATAGAGTCCTGCAAACGGATCTCCAGTGCAGTTTCTACTTTACTGAGTTTTTCTTGAACAGAAAACGGCCGGGGAAGCCAATGCACCACACCATCTCCCGTACGCTCAATACATAGTGAAGATATACCATACAACTCACTGCTGGCTGGAGGAAAGCCCGTTTTTTCTTGCCATAATTCAACATAACGTCGGGTAAAGTCAGAGAGTGCTTCTGTCACATTAAAGGTCATACAATTATATCATCCACATTTTCAGGCTCAGGCTTATAATGTTATTCCGCTCATTCCTATACGCTTTTTAGCAAAATAACAACCGAAGAGTAATATTACCACCTTAATGAAAAAATGTTGATATAGCCTATTCTTTTCTAAATATTTAGATCCATTTCAATAAATTATAAAATCTATAATGATTTTACATTCTATTTATAGCATCATCGATTATATTCATAGCTAACAAAAATTGTTTACCTAAATATTAATAAAATAACTAACATCTTTCAAATTACAGAGCTACAACAATTATATCCAATCAGAAAACAATATATAAAAAACATATAAAAAATAGATTCCCTCTTGATTTTATATTAAAAAATAAAACCCTACCGATTAAATAACAAGGAAATAGGACATGCCATCATCAGAATTACTTAAACGAGAAAATAATCAATTGCAAAAAGTTATAATTACAGAAATAGAATATAACCTACCTAATTTTCCCAAAGAAATAATCTGGAAAACAATAAACTTTAAAAATTGGTCAGGAGAAATTCAAGCTTATAATATACCGTGCTGCATACCTAAATCTATCGGAGATGTTATTACCGTCGTCAATTGGGCATGGAAAGAGAATTATAAATTAAGACCCATCGGACAATCACATAATTGGTCACCATTAATATTGGAATCAGGGCAAAGTTTCACCAATCGCATTATGCTGATGGATCTTTCCCCTTATTTCAGTCAGGTCAGTATCGAACATCGTTCTCAATTTTCCATAGTGACAGCACAAACTGGCATATTGATGGAAAAGTTAATGACCCAAATGGAAGATCAAGGCTTGGGTTTCACTGCAACACCTGCTCCCGGAGATTTAACACTCGGCGCTGTTCTCGCAATAGGAGGCCACGGAACTGCCATTAATGCACTTGACGAAACGCTACTTCCGGGACACACATTTGGTTCTCTCAGTAATACGATATTATCCCTGTCTGCTATCGTGTGGGATGAAGAAAATCAGCAATATGCCATTAAACAGTTTGAACGTAGTGATCCAAATTGTGCTCCTTTATTAATCCATATAGGCGGTGCCCTCATTTTAGAAGTCCAATTTCAGGCGGGTAAAAATCAACGCTTACGCTGTCAAAGCCTTACCGATATTCCTGCGGCGGAATTATTTGCCTCCTCAGAAAATGCAAAAGGAAATCGAACTCTTAGCCAATTCTTAGATAAAAGTGGTCGGGCTGAGATAATTTTGTTTCCCTTTACAAATAATCCATGGCTAAAGGTCTGGAGTGTAGCACCAACTCAACCCCCTTCCAGCGTTGAAGTTAACGCCCCTTATAACTACCCATTTTCCGATAATATTCCACTTATCATATCGGATCTTGTGAAGGAAGCACTTAGCATTAACCCTTCAGTGACCCCGTTTATAGGTGAAATGCAATATCTACTCACAAACATCGCCTTACAAGGCCGTGAAAAAGATATCTGGGGTTGGAGTAAAAACCTGCTGTTATATGTGAAACCAACAACATTACGCGTTACGGCAAATGGTTATGCAGTATTAACACGCCGTGCTGATATTCAACGTGTACTAAGCGTATTTTATAGCCAATGGAAAAATTTGATTGAAGAATTTGAAATTGAAGGAAAATACCCTATCAACGGCCCCCTCGAAGTTAGAGTCACTGGATTAGACAATCCTGCCGAAGTCATGTATGAAAAAGCGGTTGTTCCTGGCTTATCTGCCATTCGTCCCCGTTTGGATCACCCTGAATGGGATGTCGCAGTTTGGCTGGATATATTGACCTTTCCGAACACACCATATTCCATTGAATTTCTGCGTAAATTCGAGCAATGGTTATTTCAGGAGTTTAATGGGACTTACGCATCAGCCCGTGTCGAATGGAGTAAAGGTTGGGCATATGGAAAAACTACTGCATGGGAAGATACAGATGTGTTAACAAAAAAAATCCCTGCTTCATTTACTGATGGTTTATCTGCTGATAACAATTGGGCTTCAACAGTTTCTGCATTGCAGAAGTATGATCCACATCATGTATTTAGATCTCCATTATTGAATAAATTACTTTCTGATTAATGTAATTTAAATAAATATAACTCTAATAAACAGCAGATATATTTTTATATCTGCTGTTTACTAAAATGTGGGGAAATTAAATAAATAGAGAAAACACAAATAAATACGTAATAAAAATTGAATCAAAAACTAAAAACAACGAACAATTCAATAATACCTATCTGGATCAGATAAACGCTGAATATATTTAAATATAAAACAGCTCTGAAAGCTGCTTATCAAAATACATCAAAAACTTTTTAATCATGAAATAAAGTTCACAAACATAGGTAATGGAATTTTGTCCCTGCCCGCACTTCAGGTAAACCGATGACTAACTTAATGACCGATCTCTGGGTTATATACCAACGGATTTCAAGGTGCGTCGCGGCGGCAAGGGAGCGCATCCATCGAAGCAAAAAGACTTAGCCTTGTGGAAGCAGCGCTAAAATGGCTTAATGAACATGAGGAATAATGAACAATAAAAATACGAACCGTTAGGATTCCTTGATACACTAAAGGCTGCCACAGTCGCAAAAACTATCTCAATCGTAAAATTTTTTAGCTTTTAAGGAATCCTAATGTCTTTGTATCAGGATAATCAGGCTCTCTCCCAACTCACACTAGGTAAACCAACGCCTTACCGCGATAACTACGATCCTGCTTTATTGCAGGCAGTTCCCCGTAGTATGAATCGTGAACCGCTTGAACTATTTCCGGATAACCTCCCTTTTCATGGTGCTGATATCTGGACAATGTACGAACTCTCCTGGCTCAACGCACGCGGCGTCCCTCAAGTTGCCATCGGTCATGTCAGCTTAGATGCGCACAGCGAAAACCTTATAGAATCAAAAAGTTTTAAGCTTTATCTGAACAGCTTTAACCAAACCCGCTTTGTTGATTGGGAAACGGTACAAAAAACCCTGCAACAAGATTTATCTGCTTGTGCCAACGGCAATATTGACGTTGTGTTACATCCTCTCCACGATTTCAGCCAGCAGCCAATTACTGAGTTTGAAGGAAAATGCATCGATAATCAGGATATTGAAATTGATGATTATCAATTCAAGCGCAGTTATCTTAACAATGCAGCAATTGGCCCTGTCGTTGAGGAAACTTTAGTTAGCCATTTGCTCAAATCGAACTGCCTGATCACTCATCAGCCCGATTGGGGATCTGTCATGATCCGCTATAAAGGTGCCAAAATTGATCAGGAAAAGCTATTGCGCTATTTAGTTTCCTTCCGGCATCACAATGAATTCCATGAACAATGTGTCGAGCGTATTTTCAATGATTTAATGACGTTATGCGCTCCTGAAAAACTCACGGTTTATGCACGTTATACCCGTCGGGGAGGATTGGATATCAATCCATGGCGCAGTAACGAAGCATTTGTTCCAACAATAGGAAGGTTAGCCCGCCAGTAATCAAAGTGACCTGATTAGTGGCAGCTAACCAAATTGCTGGATGAAATCAGTTATACCCAATAGATTTCGAGTTGCTGTGAAGGTCAATTTGCTGTGATGGTAAATGAGTAAAAGCAATAAAAAAGCAGCAACTGAAAAATGAGGGTATAAATCATTATGAGGAACCCCTGCAAAGGGTAAAAGGAGTCATTCTTGATTACACATGTCAATCCATTAGGATCAATGGATTTACTCTCTCAGCTTGAAGTAGATACGCTTAAGCGTACCGCAAGCAGTGATTTATACCGCCTTTTCCGTAACTGTTCACTGGCGGTTCTCAATTCCGGTAGCCAGACAGATAACAGTAAAGAATTACTATCAAAATATGAAGATTTTGATATCAACGTACTGCGCAGAGAGCGCGGCGTAAAACTGGAACTCGTTAATCCCCCGGAAGAAGCATTTGTTGATGGCAAAATCATCCGTTCTCTGCAAACAAATCTTTTTGCAGTACTGCGAGATATTTTGTTTGTTCACGCGCAAATTGCCAATGAACAGAAAGCGAACAATTTAAATATGGAAAATGGTATGCATATTACCAATACCATTTTCTCTATCCTGCGCAACGCCAAAGCACTGCATATCTCAGAAGAACCCAATATGATTGTTTGTTGGGGTGGTCATTCCATTAATGAGAAAGAGTACCTGTACGGGCGCAAAGTAGGAAATGAGCTTGGATTACGTGAGCTGAATATCTGTACGGGTTGTGGGCCGGGTGCAATGGAAGCACCGATGAAAGGAGCCGCAGTAGGACACGCTCAGCAGAATTACAAAAAAAGTCGTTTCATCGGCATTACAGAACCTTCAATTATCGCAGCAGAGCCACCCAATCCACTGGTGAATGAACTGATCATTATGCCTGATATTGAAAAGCGTCTGGAAGCCTTTGTTCGTATTGCCCATGGCATCATTATCTTCCCCGGCGGGGTAGGAACGGCAGAAGAATTGCTGTATTTGCTGTCTATTTTGATGAGTCACGAAAATAAGGAACAAGTTCTACCGCTGGTCTTGACTGGCCCCAAAGAAAGCGCCAATTACTTTCAGGTGTTGGATGAATTTATCGTTAATACTCTGGGGAAACAGGCCCGCCATTACTATCGCGTTATTGTGGATGCCCCATCAGAAGTCGCTCGTATCATGAAAAAAGCCATGCCGAGCGTCAAAGAAAATCGCCACTCTACCGGAGATGCCTATAGCTTCAACTGGTCACTGAAAATCAACCCTGATTTGCAGTCTCCATTCAGTCCATCCCATGAAAACATGGCTGACCTGAATTTATACCCAAATCAGTCACCAGAAAAACTGGCATCAGCGCTACGGCGCGCATTTTCTGGTATTGTGGCAGGCAATGTAAAAGAAGTGGGTATCCATGCCATAGAAAAACATGGCGCATTCAAGATCCATGGAGATGTAGATATCATGCATAGCATGGACAACCTTCTGAAAGATTTTGTGGAACAGGATCGCATGAAACTTCCCGGAGGCACTGCTTATGAGCCATGTTATGAGATAATCAAATAAATCGCAGATGCCTTTTCTCATCAATTCAATGAGGCTGGTGCCAAGGAATAGATCCACGGATGGAAGATAACGACCATGATACACCTTTTGATTGTAGACGCTTTAAATCTGATTCGACGCATTCATGCAGTACAGGGAAGCCCTTGTATTCCCGCCTGTGAACATGCGTTAAAGCAGTTAATCACCCACGCATCCCCAACCCATGCCGTGGCGGTATTTGATGAAGATGATCGCAGCCATAGCTGGCGCCATCATCTTCTCCCCGATTACAAAGCGGGACGCTCTGCCATGCCGGATAATTTGCAGCAAGAAATGCCATTAATTAAGCAGGCATTCAATGCCCTGGGGGTCGCCAGCTGGCATGCGAAAGGGCATGAAGCGGATGATTTAGCCGCAACACTGGCAACAAAAGTCGCTGATAGCGGGCATAGTGTCACGATTGTTTCAACCGATAAAGGCTATTGCCAGCTTATTTCTCCCAATATCCAAATTCGTGATTACTTCCAAAAACGCTGGCTGGATTTACCTTTTATCCAGCAAGAGTTTGGTGTTGCCCCTAACCAGCTTCCCGATTATTGGGGGCTTGCAGGCATCAGTAGCAGTAAAATCCCCGGAGTTCAGGGCATTGGCTCCAAAACTGCGGCCATTCTGTTACAACAAACGGGTACACTGGATAATTTATTCCAGAATCTGGAAACCCTGCCGGATAAATGGCGAAAGAAATTGGAATCTCATAAAGAAATGGCCTATATCAGCCGCGAAATTGCATCGCTAAAAACCGACTTATCACTACAAGGGAATTTGCAGCAATTGAGACTCATCAATAGATAAAAATTAATATTGTTACAGGAATATATTGTTACAAAAATATGATGTGTGATACCCGTTGCTATGCAAATTTTACAAGCCAGAAAAACGTGGTATCACATTTCAGTCATCTCAACTAATCATCTTAACCAATCATCCTAACCAAAATAATCAGAAATTAACTTAATATGTTCACCCTTTAATTGACCGGATTCATTCAATAACCCAATCCACGCTTTCATATAGTCATATTTTGCCTGAGATAATTCACGGCGAGCGGTATAAAGCTGTTGCTCGGCATTCAATATATCGACATTCACTCTCTGCCCCAACGCCACACTTTTCTGGGTCGCCTTCACTTGTAATGCCGCCGCTTCCACCGCCATTTCATAAGCTCGTATCCGCTTGTCACCATTCACGCAGGCGTTATAGTTGCGCCGCAGCGCATTCAGGATTTCTCCTGTCTGAGCATCCATCTCATATTTAGTCTTGCCATAGTTTGCTGCTGATTGACGCACCGCCGCCGAAGTACTTCCACCATTATAGAGGTTCATGGATACGCGCAATCCAATAGAATCGGTCCGGTATTTTTGGTCGATACTGTTATCGCTGCTGGATTTATTTTCGCTATGGGAAGCATATAACTCCAGTTTCGGCAGATATCCCGCGCGATTGCGCGCAATATCTTGATACGCCACCTCAACTTTTTGTCGGGCCGCAGTCAGTTGGGGATTCTGACGTAATGCCAGCTGTTCCCAATCGGCATAGTGTTCTAAGTCTAGTTTGATTGTTTTGAACCGCGGAGAATTGGATAAAGAGTTAAATAAAGAATCAGATAAACGATTAACAGGCAAATCTACTGGCAACGGTATGCCAACTAATAACTGCAAATCACGAATGGCTGCATCCAACTCATCTAGCACCACTAACTCATCAGCCAGTACCTGACTGTAACGCGTCTGAGTTTCTGCTACATCAGTACGAGTGCCTTCACCGAAAGAAAACAATTTCTGATTGTGCTCGAGTTGCTCCTCATAGGCTGCCCGCTGCTGGGCTACTTGTGCCAAACGATCCTGCGCATAAGCCACAGCCACATAACTGTTCACTACTCTGACCGCCAATTGCTGGCTATCCGCCCGAAAGCGGCTATCACTCATCAAGGTATAAGCCTGACGGGTTCGATAACGCGCCCACGCTTCGAAATCGATCAATGGCTGGGTCAAAACAATCGCACCGTTATAGCTGTTATACTGCCGATCACGACTTTCCCTGATGGCCCTTCCCCGATTGTTTAAAGATTGCGATTCCATCTTCTGCCAGTTTTGCGGCGAATTCTGGTAACTGATTAATATTTTAGGCAGCAACTCTGCCATCCCAATATTTTTTTCTTCCTGCCCGGCTTCCTGCTCTTTGATAGCAGCCTGAAACGTCGGATCGTGCTGCAATGCCAGCGCATAAGCCTCCGTTAAGGAAAGCGAACTGGCAGAACGAGAAAACAACGCCAGCGATAATAACGACATGGGCAATAACATCTTAAAAAATAGAGAAAATAGCGGAGTACGTCTATTGGCAAAAAAACGGTAATACATCAACATCCTCCGTTACTCCTCAATCAGTGATGTAGACGCCCTGTCCATCAATGGCTTGAACAAATAGCTCAACAGTGAACGCGAGCCTGTTTTGACGAATACCTCAACAGGCATCCCCGGTTTAATATTCAACCCTGCCAGTTTCTCCATGCCTTCAGGACTTACTCTCAACCGCATTTGGTAATAAGGTTCTCTTGTCACCCCATCCACCAAACGGTCGGCAGAAACTACCATCACCTTGCCCGCGACTTTCGGCGTCCGGTTCTGATTGAATGCCGTAAACATCAAATCAACATCCTGCCCTATAGCCACTTTATCAATCAGGTTCACCATCAAACGCGCCTCTACTTCCAGCGCACTCTGGGTTGGCAGAATTTCCATTAATCTCTCACCGGAAGCCACCACACCACCCTGAGTAAACACGGTTAATCCAACCACCGAGCCATCTACCGGAGCAATAATGGATGTATGTGACAGATCAAATTGTGCCGTTTCCAGCTTATTTCCCAGCTCATTAGCCAATACTTGTATATCTGCCAGTTGGCTGCGTACTTCACGTTGGTAATCCGCCTGACGCTGGATAACTCGCTGCTGCGTTTCCTGTCGCTGCTTTTCAAGCTGACCGATACGCCCTGTCATCTCAGCCATGCTGCCACTCAATTCACTTTGACTACGCAGTAATTCCAGATAGCGGTTACGAGGAAAATACCCCTCTTCAGTCAGAGGTTGCAGATTCGTAACCTGTTCCTTGAGTGAGACTTGCTGTTGCTGTTTGCTCATCAAGGCTTCCCGCAGTCCCTTGATTTGAAAATTCAGCCCCTCTTCGGTCTGTTGCATTCCCGCCAAATCACTGCGCAGCATTTCACGACGTGATAAAAAGAGCTGTTTTTGCAAGGCAAGAATTTCATCAATGCGTGGTTCCGATTGCTGATTCAAGAGCGTGGGAGGGAAAACAACAGCATCCCGCCCTTGCTGCTCGGTCAGAAGCCGGGCTTCCGTTGCCAGGGTGGTATAAAACTGCTGTTTCAGGGAATCAATTTGAGCATTAACCTGTACCTGACTGAGCTGAACCAAAACCTGCCCGGCCTTCACTTGCGCGCCCTCTTTCACCTGAATTTGCCTGATAATGCCATTAACAGGGGACTGTACCGTTTTACGGTTCCCATCAACCACAACAGTACCAGAAGAAGCAACCCCTTTATCAAGTGGTGCAAATGCTGCCCAGATGAGAAATCCCAGAATGCCAATCCCAATCACCAACCAGCCTATTCGCAGGTAACGATTTGCATCCAGCGGCAATAATTCCGACACCTCGTTTTGGGTATCCTTTGCGTTAGTCTGATAGGACATCTTTACTCCCAAATAGAAATATCCCAAGAATTGAAATATGGCTGAATCATGTTACGAGGCACGTTCGACCGCTTTTAACTGTGACTGTGACTGTGACGGAGACGAAGATTGAGATAGCGCCTCCATAACTTGCTGGGAAGGGCCAAACATTTTCATTTTCCCCTGCACCAACAGCAAAATTTTGGTTGTTTGCGAGAGCAATGAAGGTCTGTGGGTGATAACGACCACCGTTTTACCTTGTTCCCGTAATTGAGCAATCGCATGGCTCAGGGCTTTTTCACCAATATCATCCAGATTCGAGTTAGGTTCATCCAACACCAAGAGCGATGGATTGCCATATAGAGCACGAGCCAAACCAATTCGTTGTTTTTGCCCACCAGACAGCCCCATACCACCAGCGCCAATCACAGTGTCATAACCCTGCTCAAGATTGAGTACTAATTCATGAACACCGGCTTTCTTCGCCGCATCAATGACTTTTTCAGGTTCAACATCATTAAAACGGGCAATATTTTCCGCGATCGTACCACCAAACAGCTCAATATCCTGTGGCAGATAACCTATGGATGCCCCTAACTCATCTTTGTTCCATTGATAGATATCAGCATCATCGAGCCGTACAACGCCCTCTTGCGCTGGCCATATCCCCACCAGCAAACGCGCCAGTGTAGACTTCCCCGACGCACTGGGGCCAATCACGCCCAGCACATCACCAGAACTCAGGGCAAAATTGATATCCTGCAAGACATATTGATTATTTGGTGATGATCCGTTTTGTGAAGCCTCGACTGCCCGCATTTTACTCGGTGGTGTTGCTGATACTTTTTCCAGTCGTAACATCCCCTCAGGAGGTGGTAATGACATGCCACTTTTACGTTCTGGTTGAGCTTTCAGCAGCTTGTCCAATCGTTGCCATGACAGGCGTGCAGCACTCAGACTCTTCCATGCCTGTATCAATTGCTCAATCGGCGACAACGCCCTTCCCATCAAAATAGAACCCGCAATCATCATCCCGGGAGTGATATTCCCTTCAATCGCCAACCAACCGCCCAAGCCAAGAATCAACGATTGCAGAGCCAGACGCACCGTTTTAGTCAACGCTGTAATAGATGCGGATCGCTCACTGGCAATGCGCTGAAAATTGAGAAAACGCTTATGCAAGTCAAACCAACGATGGCGCAATGTCGGCAACATTCCGAGCGCTTCAATTACTTCGGCATTACGCAAGTTAGTACTGGCTAAATTGGCTGATCGTAAAGAAAGATTGCTTGCTTCCGTTAGAGGCGCTTGAGATAACCACTGATTCAGCACCGCCAGCGCGATCAAAATGATCGCCCCAACCAGCGCCAACAATCCCAAATACGGGCTGAACAGAAAAATGACACAAAGGTAGACAGGAAACCAAGGCGCATCAAAAAAAGCAAACAGTGCATTACCCGTCAGGAACTGGCGGATGGTCGCCAAATCATTGAGCATCTGTCCTGCGTCAGTGGAACCATTTCTCAGGTTGGATTCATATGAGGCGGTATAAACCCGCTGGTTCAGGTGCATATCAAACTGGCTGCCAATGCGGATCACCACCATACTCCGGATATATTCCAGCCCGCCCATAATGGCGAACATACCCAATGTGATCAACGTCAGCATCAGCAAAGTCATTTCATTACTGGATGGCAGTACTCGATCATAGACTTGAAGCATATAAATAGTGGGAACCAACATCAGCAAATTGATGAATGCCGTAAATAAGCCAATAGTCCAGAAGACCTTGCTGCGTGCACGGATAACATCCGTGATTTCATCCTTTGGAAAGCGTAATTTCACTGCAATCCCTTTATCATTAACTGAAGCAAAACGAATTAGTTATCTATACCCTTATATTTTTCAATCCACAGCTTTCGATCCACAACTTTGCTGAAATTTATCGGGTATATAACCATGCATGATTTTTATTTTGTTGCCGCATTCGCTGTGCCACTAAATGCCATGACCAGTTGCCGGCCATCAACAAAATAGGCAATCCACTGTTCCGACTCATGACTAAAAAAGGCCAGACTATTGCCATCACCATCGGTCAATGTGATGCCATCAGGGGACGGATACCACCCTTCAACAGACGGCCCAATCAACTCAGTTACACAAGTATCACCTTTCAAAGCCCAAATGGAACCTTCGGATAAATGGGTATCAGTCAATTCAATGCTGCACAACTTATTCCCATCGGAGAGTTGCCATAATCCTTTCAACTCACCAGCAGATGGAAGCCTCAAACTACTCGCCATACATCCTCCTACAAAAAAGAGAGAAAAAATTATCAATAAGATCGATTTTGATAAAAGCGGTTTTAATAAAAACAGTTTCGATATAAAAAACGGGCGACTACAAAGAAAGGAGTCAAAGAAAACAGGTACTAAACTGCGATATCGATATAACACGGCTACCTCCTTTCCATCACTTCATAATACTGCCGTATCCTGAGGCATACGGCAGTATTCCATTATTGTGATGACATCAATTAGACGATGAAATCTGCCTCAGTCAACGGTTGACCGATAACTTTCACCAGAAAATCATTGCCAGACAGATCACCACCAAGGCTGATTTCCAGATCAGTGACATCATTCGCTTTATCATAAGTGATCAGTACTTCGCCAGACTTACCTGAGAACGAGTCTACAAATTTGATATCGCCAGTACCGCCGAAATTGAAATCAGACAGATCGATCTTGTCTTCACCAGAGATGAAATCATGAATCCAGTCTGGGTTGTCTTTCAGTGACTCTTTGCCATCCAGATAAACAAAGGTATCGTTGCCTTCGCCACCCCACAGATGATCACCGCCCAGACCGCCATAAATGACATCATCACCTGAACCACCTTTCAGGATGTTATCTGCGCTGTTACCTACCAGAATATCGTCACCGCTGCCGCCAATCGCGTTTTCAATAACTACGCCACGAGCGATGGAAACGTTACCTTTCAGGCCGCCAACATCAGAAAAAGCACCTTCATTCAGATTAATACGCTGATTTTGGGTAAAACCAGAGAAATCAAAGGTATCTTCACCGCCAGCATCCCATACACTGAATACGAGTTTGCTGTTAGCATCAGTTGCGGTCATAAAGTCGCGATCAGTATTGGAATTGAAACCATATACGGTATCTCCCTTGCGGGTTTCCATATTTGCGCCATACAATTCCTGAATGGCAGAAATATCATTCAGCAAAGGGGCCGATGAATATTGATATTTGAAATCTTGACCAGTGAATTTTTCACCGAAGTAACTCATGACGGTATAAGCACGAGAATCTTCGAAATATTTCGCTGACTTGGTATAGTTTGGACGTATTTTATCAGAAGCATCATAATCGGCAGGATGTTCCAGCCCTAATGCATGCCCAATTTCATGAGTGAAAGTCTGACGGGCATAACCATTCACATCAATGTCATTGTCTACAAAAGTATGGCTTTTCGCATTATACCAAGTATAAGCAGTTTTCTGTCCCTGTGGCAGAGTAGCAAATGCATAATCTCCTACTTCACTATAATCAAAGAAACCAAAAGTTATATTCGCTTTCTTAGCGCTACTCACCTCGGTAAATTTAATATTGGCAACATCAGACCAGGATTGTAAAGAAAGTTTCGCGGCTTCTTGTTGTTCTTCATTAAAATCACTAAAGTCAGAAATCTTAAACCACGGCATTATAGAAGGTTCTGATTCCAGAAAATGATACGATAATTCCAATGTGCCAGAATTAATGTATTTCTTGGACCACTGATAATCGCCACGCACAAGCCTATCAGGCGCTTCATCCGCTAATACCTTATGCGCAACACGAACACCAGGATCAGAGTTTGGAACGTAGGCGGTGAGAAGTGAATGAACATCGTGAACGGAATTGGAATCAGATAACCCCACATAGGTATATTTTTTCTTTGAGGTCATGTAAATCTCCTGTAAAAACAAGACAAGTATCCTAAAACCCGAAATTTTAATAATAACGGAAGTAAGAGTTTTAAATTCTTCCTAAGGCCCTCATGGAAATAAAACTCCAGAATAAAATAGCGTTAGTTATTGTCTATGTAAAAATAATTCCTATAACTTTTTAGAATACATATTAAACAAATTTAATTTATGTAATTAATTATTAATTTCTCAATGTAATTTTTTTGATAATAAAGAAACAACATTATTTAATAATAAATAATGTTGTTTCTATCTACTAAAAATTGATTCTAAGAGAGAATTATCTCCCTGACTGATTTTTAAAAAAATAGATGATTTTTCATTCAACTTGAAATTTATTCCACATCTTTAGGCGTTAAATTGTAGTGAAATGGAAATAGTGAAATGGAAAATGACAATCGGGTAAACGCAACAGAAAAGGAATAAACTCCCAGAAACATAGCCAACGCTATAATCAATAGCCAGCTATGTAATCAGGATAAGGAAACTGGGTTAAATGGTTAACAGAGGGTAAATAAAAGCTGCCAATAAGGCAGCATGTTAATAATTAAGCAGTTATACCTTTCGTCTTTCAAGTTGCCTCTTTGTTGGCTGCGCTCACCCATCCCGGTCACATAGTTATATGTGAACCATCAAATCAGCAACTTGAAAAATGATGGATATATCAAAAATCCCGCTGGGCTGCATACACAGACCAGATACGACGAATATGTACTGTGATCTCTTCACGATCGTGATACAGGTGTTTCGCCTGAATCTGCGCATTCACGCCGTTCTCTTTCAATTGCAACTCTATTTTCTGCAAAATATGAGCCACTTCCTCATAGCGCTTTTTCATCGGCAATTTAAGATTGAAGATCGCCTCACGACACCAGCTTTTTACTAGCCAATCCGTCATAAGTTGTGCAACTTTAGCGGGTTTCTCAACCATGTCACACACTAGCCAGTAAACATTTTTCACTGGCGGTTCAAATTTAAAACCATCCACACGATAATGCTTCACCTGCCCCGTATCCATCAGGCTCTCAGCCATCGGGCCATTATCTACCGCATGAACAATCATGCTGTGTTTCACAAACTGGTAAGTCCATCCTCCCGGACAAGCACCGAGATCCACTGCGTGAAGGCCGCTATCCAAACGCTCTTCCCATTCGTCATAAGGAATAAATACATGGAAAGCTTCTTCCAGTTTCAGTGTTGAACGGCTTGGCGCATCTGAAGGGAATTTCAGGCGAGGGATCCCCATATAGAAACGGGAATTATTGTTGCTGTAGGAATACCCGACATAGCAGCAACCTGAAGCAATGAAAAAGACATGAATCACAGGGCGACTGAAATTTTCCTTTGCCAGCAAAAGTTTCTCCTGACGCATCGCATTACGCAGCGGAACCGTAAACTTACGACAGAATTTCATCAACTCTTTGCTTTCATTAGTATCCGGCACTTCTACACGCAACTCACCCGCCCTCTCAATGACACCGAACAACATGCCAATAATCGGTGTAATGCGATCTTCCTGCGGTAAATCTTTCAACAGCTCACCAACAACCAACATTTGACGAGCAAAAATCATCTCACTGAACGGAATTTCCCGGATCAGGCGATCCGCATCATCCGGTTGATAACATTCAAACAGCACATAGCCACTGTTCTCTTTCACGCGGGCGAAACCGTAAATTTCTTTTTTACCCGCTTTATCAGTAATTTCTGCCGCACACTCTTTTTCAAAACCCGGACGGCAATATAAAGCAACTTTATTCATGGCTAGGCGCCAATTTCCTTAGACGCAGAGCGCCAATTAATACACATAACCAACCAATGAGAAAACTGAACCCACCGATTGGTGTCAAATAGACCAGAAATTTTAACGGGAAAAAGGTCAGACAATAAAGACTGCCACTAAACAGCACAATTCCCGCCGCGAAAAAAATCCCACTCCAGCCAAATGATGCTACAGGCTGACGCATCAATAAAGCTGCCAGAGCCATCATGGCGAGTGTATGCAGCCCTTGATATTGCAGGCCGGTATGAATCCATTCCATCTGACGTGGTGTCAGGATAGGTGCCAACATATGTGCCCCCATCGCCCCCAATGCCACGTAGAAAAAACCACTGATCCCAACAAAAATAAGCATGATTCGACTGCTCATCACACAGCTCCTGTTTCTGTTTAGCAGCTATTAGCTGGTTATTAATTGTGTCAGATTAAGTGTGTTGGGTGATAAATCCTAACCTTTCTTGCTCAGTCGCTGCTTGAGTCAGTATCCATTTCCGGAAAGCTGCGATCTTGCCCAATTCTGCCTGATTATCGTGACAAACCAAATAAAATGCATTCTTACTGACCAAAACATCATTGAACGGACAGACAAGACGCCCTGCATCAATTTCATTCTGTGCCATGACATTGTTAGCCAGCGCAACCCCTTGGCCATGCACTGCCGCCTGAATCACCATCGAACTATGACTGAATATTGGCCCCTGCTGAACATTGATCTGCTGCTGCATATCAAGCTGGCGGATATAGGCTTGCCAATCCCGCCGGGATGAATCGTGCAACAAAGTATGTTTGGTGAGATCTGAAGGCGTTTTCAATGGACGATCTCCCGTCAGCAACGAAGGAGAACAAACAGGCAACAGATATTCCGGATAAAGGCGGTCGGTTCTCATTCCCGGCCAGTTTCCCCTGCCATAAAAAATCGCAACATCGACATCATCAGCCAATTTATCTTCTTCCCGATCTATAGCCTGAATTCGGACATCGATCCCCGGAAAACTCTGATTAAAACCAGAAAGCCGAGGCACTAACCACTGAATAGCAAAACTGGGGGATAAACTGACCGTTAATGCTCCCTTAGCACTGCGGGCCTGAAGTTTGCGGGTGGCATCATTGATAGCGGTAAAAATTTCCTTGATATCGAGATAATAACTTTGTCCATCTTCCGTCAACAATAGTGAACGATTACGACGACGAAAAAGCTTTAATCCCAGAAAATCTTCCAGACTTTTCATTTGATGACTAACGGCGGCCTGAGTCACAAATAATTCTTCTGCCGCTTTAGTAAAACTTAAATGACGGGCCGCAGCATCAAAAACGCGTAACGCATTGAGTGGAGGTAAACGTTTAGACATGTTCGTTTCTTATATGATAGTGACGATACCGGTAACTCTTTCCATTCAGATATTAGTTTTTGTAATCCGAATCATTATAATTTGTCCATTGATGATATACCAGCAAATCCCTATAGTGTGCGCACTTCCTAAGCCGGAACGAAAAGTCTCTTTGTAGTAATACATTGACGCTTTTGGCTTTGTGGTTGTGATGTTGTGTTTGCAAGTTGTCTGGGAAACCAGACTTTGTAGCGTAAGCTACTGTTTTTTTTCACTTCCTGTACATTTACCCTGTCTGTCCATAGTGATTTTTTTAATGCACCGCAATTGCGGTGCTTTTTTTCTCGACTTTCTCCTGTAGAATTCCTCTTCTCTTGTTTAAAGAAAAACTTATTCTTTATCACACAACGATTAAATTAGCACCGTTTATGAAAGCCTTTGACTCAGAAAAATTCCGACAGTACTTTCCTGCCCTGCAACAATCAACCACATTTTTGGACAGTGCAGCCACGGCATTAAAACCGACTTGTATGATTGAAGCAACTGAACACTATTACCAAAACCATAGTGCAACAGTACATCGCAGCCAACATGCCACTGCACAGGCCATGACCGCTCGTTATGAACAAGCCCGTTCAATGGTAGCGGAATTGATCAATGCGCCATTGTCTGAAGATATTATCTGGACGAAAGGCACAACCGAGGCCATCAATCTGGTCGCACAAAGTTACTTCCGTTCCCGTTTGAACGTAGGTGATGAAATCATAGTCAGCGAACAGGAACACCACTCTAACCTGCTGCCGTGGTTGATTCTGGCAGAACAGACAGGCGCTAAAATTGTCAAATGGCCGATTGGTAATCAGCGTCAACCAGAAATCGATACCCTCGCAGAATTATTGAATGAAAACAGCCGATTAATTGCCATCAGCCAAATATCGAACGTTACGGGTGCAGCAGTAAATTTGGCGCAGGTCACCAAACTCGCCCACCAATATGATTGCCGAGTTCTGGTCGATGGCGCTCAGGGCATCGTTCACGCGCCTATCAATGTTCATCAACTGGATATCGATTTTTATACCTTTTCGGCCCATAAACTGTATGGTCCAAATGGATTGGGTGTGCTGTATGGCAAAACTGAATTACTGAATGCGATGTCACCATGGCATGGCGGCGGCAAGATGCTGACTCAAATCTCATTTGACGGTTTTACACCGGAAGCAGTACCTTATCGCTTTGAGGCAGGAACGCCCAATGTTGCGGGTGTGATCGGCTTTTCAGCAACCCTGGAATGGCTGAAAACCATTGATATCCAGCTCGCCGAATCTCATGCAATTGCTCTGACAAACTACGCTGAACAGCAACTCAGCACGCTGGCGGGTTTCATCGGTTACCGTGCGGCAGGCTCCAGTTTGCTGGCTTTCAATATCGCCGGAATACACCACAGTGACTTGGCAACGCTGATTGCAGAACAAAATATCTCCCTGCGTTCAGGGCAACACTGCGCTCAGCCATTGCTGGATGCCCTTGGGATCAGCGGCTGCCTGCGCGCTTCATTTATGCCTTATAATAACCAGCAAGATGCGGATAGGCTGATCAGCGCCGTAAAGTTTGCGCTGTCGCTGTTGGATGAGTGATGTTGTTTAAAAGCATAACTGCTATTATCCTGAAACTTCATTGATTCTGAAACCTCATTCAGAGCAAACCAGCGACAAATTCACTGCAAGATAAATAACCAATGACACAACTCTCAGACAGCATTCTTGCTCCGCATCCATTCGGAACGGAAATCACAGAGCAACAACTTATTGAAAACATTCAGCAATGCAAATTGTGGGAAGATCGTTATCGGCAGCTAATCGGTCTGGCCAGAAAGCTGCCGGCTTTGGCGGATGAGCTAAAACAACAGAATATCGAAAGATCCGGCTGCGAAAATCGGGTCTGGCTGGGGCATCAACGACTTTCAGACGGCCGCCTGCACTTTTATGGCGATAGCGAAGGCCGTATTGTCAAAGGATTATTGGCTATTTTGCTGACCGCCGTGGAAGGCAAAACACCAGAGCAGGTTTTACAAACACCTTTAACTGAGTTATTTCAACAAATTGGCCTTGAACAACAATTAAGTGGTTCAAGGCTTAATGGCGTGAAATCCCTGATAAACACGATTCAAGGAATAGCTAATACCTACATTCATTAGCTCTATTTAAAGATGAGACCTGTTTAAAGCGTATTTTCCCGCCCAGCTTTTGCCACCATTTTTTTCAATGCGTGGGATACAGCAACAAAACCAAAGGTCGCCGTGACCATGGTTGCGGCACCAAAACCAGAAGCGCAATCCATCCGCTTAGAGCCATCCGCGGTACTCTTCGCTGCGCAAACTGTGCCGTCAGATTGGGGATAAACCAGCTGTTCCGTTGAAAAAACGCAGTCAATCCCCAACTTGCCTTTGCCGTTTTTCATCACACGATAATCCGACTTCAAGCGCTCTTTCAATTTTGCCGCTAATGGATCTTGTACCGTTTTTGCTAAATCCACTACTTGAATCTGGGTTGGATCGAGTTGCCCACCCGCTCCGCCAGTCGTTACAACCGGAATTTTATAGCGACGACAATAGGCCAATAACGCGGCTTTTGGTCGTATGCTGTCAATCGCATCAATGACATAATTGAATCCTGTGGACATCAATTCGGCCACATTATCAGGTGTGACAAAATCATCAATGCAAGTAACTTTGCATTCAGGGTTGATCGCTCGTATCCGCTCAGCGATGACTTCTGTTTTTGGCAAGCCTACGTTTTGTACCAAGGTGTGTAACTGACGATTGGTATTGGTGACACAAACATCATCCATATCAATTAGCGTGATAGCACCGATACCTGTACGCGCCAGAGCTTCTGCCGCCCATGAACCAACACCGCCAATGCCTATAACACAAATATGTGAACGGGCAAATAATGAAAGCGCTTTCTGACCATATAGTCGAGCCGTACCAGCAAAACGCTGAAGATAAGCATCAGAGAGAGAAACTTGCATTGCTAAATAAATCCTGCATAAAACCTACCTCTATTGAGATAGGTTATTGATTATTTGAAATTGATCGTGAGAATTGGAGGGATCTTACTGGTTCTCAGCCAAAAAACCAGATGATGCTTTCTTCAATACCCAAACACGGCCATAGTGATTATAAAAACCGGCCATTTCACCCGATTTCTCCCCAATACCATGATAAATATCGAAATGGTTTCCTTTTATGGCACCACCAACATCCAGCGCGACCATCAGACGCATCTGATACTGGCCGGTAAATTTGCCCATCTCATCCAATACAGGCACTTCCGCCAGTAACGTTGTTCCGGGAGGGATCAATGACTTGTCAGATGCTACCGATGCTTTTGCAACAAGAGGCACGGCACTGGCTCCCCTAACTTGGGTATGGGGTTCAGGTTTAAAGAAAACAAATGAAGAATTATGTTCCAGCAATTCTCTCACTTCGGGTTCGCTGTGCTGTTCTGCCCACTGACGGATAGCTTTCATGGACATTTTCTCTTTCGGCACTTCTCTACGACTAATCAGAATACTGCCAATACTGAGATAGGCATGACCATTTTTTCCCCCATAGCCAAAAAAGGTAAATGGACGCCCATCCCCAAAATTGACATAGCCACTTCCTTGTACTTCCATCATGAAATTATCTACCAGAGAATCACTGTACCCGATAATAAATTTCTTATTCAGGGCTCCGCGATATATCGCAGCACGGCTTGGCAAACGGGAATGTGAGTGAGTTGGCATACGGTACAGCGGATATTTAAACTCACCTTGTTTGGTATGTCGTGCGTGCAACACGGGAGTGTAATAACCCGTGAATTTTACGTTGCCGTATTTATCTTCACCTTCCATCTGATAAGCCAGCAAGCCAAACTCATTTAAATCACGGGTATCACCACCCGACAGCATCCAATTCTTGATCGCCTCAAATATTTCACGATTATTGTTATAAAGGCGGGGAGAAGCCTCACTGATATATTTAACTTGAGTGACAAAATCCCTGGCATTAACCGGAGAGCCTTCGGCATTAGGAGTATTAACCAACTGGAGGTTATGGATAATTCGCCCATCCTTATACTGCTGTGCCCGATCAGTCGGTCGAAAATGGCATCCCGATAATAACGAAATGACAAATCCAAATAAAAGATATTTGCCCCATATTCTCATATTAATGCCTTATCTCTAGCCATCACTTACTCCGACCACGAACAATATCAAACACTAATAAATAATGAAATGTAGTTATAAAAAAATAGCTTGCTGTTTTGATAATAGCCAATCGAGTAAAAATAAGACAATAAGATTGCTTTTCAACCCAAAATCAAAATAATTTAGCAAATATTAATAAAAAAACTTGCAACTGCTATATTCCAGAGTATAGTGTGCCGACATCGAACGCGGGGTGGAGCAGCTTGGTAGCTCGTCGGGCTCATAACCCGAAGGTCGTCGGTTCAAATCCGGCCCCCGCAACCAGTTCGATAAGATGTTATCGTTGATATATCATAATATTAAAACGATTTAGTAGTAGAGAAAATTTAGCAGTAAAGAATGTCATCATTTAGTATTTGCATTCATGATTAATAATCAAGATTTGCAGATAACGGACGCGGGGTGGAGCAGCTTGGTAGCTCGTCGGGCTCATAACCCGAAGGTCGTCGGTTCAAATCCGGCCCCCGCAACCAACTTTATACGATGTCATTGCTCAATATTTGCATTCATGATTAATAATCAAGGTTTGCAAATAGACGGACGCGGGGTGGAGCAGCCTGGTAGCTCGTCGGGCTCATAACCCGAAGGTCGTCGGTTCAAATCCGGCCCCCGCAACCAATATCAATTTTTTATCTTATCTCTTCGATTTTTTTTCCAGTTCTTATTTCCTGACTTTTACCTGATTTACTTTTAAAGTAGCATTTAAATATTATTTAAATTCTGTTTAAGAAAAATGTCTGTAATCACATCATAAGCAATCAACCCTCACTGTCTCTATTTAATATTCTATCAGGCCAAACTTCACAATAGCCTTTATGGCGAGAAATTAATTCACAACGGATATTTCATCGCCGCGCTAATTCTGCTCCATTTTTGAAATATGCCTTAATGCCTGCAAAAATAGATTCCGCCACTTTTTGCTGGAATTTAGCAGTCTTAAGTTTGCGTTCTTCTTCCAGATTACTGATAAATGCAGTTTCTACCAAAATAGAAGGAATATCTGGTGCTTTCAATACCGCAAATCCTGCCTGATCGACACTATTTTTATGCAGTTTATTAATTTTACCCATCCGTTTGAGTACTTCATCACCAAACTTCAAGCTATCATTAATCGTCGCGGTTTGAACCAAATCCAGCATGGTATGATCCAAATATTTATCACCACTTTTGCTGACCCCGCCAATCAAGTCAGCCTCGTTCTGAGTCTGAGCGAGGAAGCGAGCTGTATTGCTGGTGGCTCCCTTAGTTGAAAGCGCAAACACGGATGACCCCCGAGCAGAGCGATTTGTAAAGGCATCCGCATGAATCGAAACAAAGAGATCAGCCCGCATCTTACGAGCTTTCGCCACCCGCACTTTCAAGGGAATAAACACATCTTCATTACGGGTCATATAAACTTTCATACCCGGCTCACGCTTAATAATTGCCTGTAAACGACGGGCAATTTGCAACACGACATCTTTTTCGCGGGTTTTATGTTTCCCAATCGCTCCAGAATCTTCACCACCATGACCGGGATCGAGCATAATCACAATCGGCCTGTCTTTACCTGCCTTTCCGAGTTTACGGGTCTCGGCAGGTAAACGCTGTTCCAGATTCCCACTGTTGTATTCTTCGAGCAGAGCCTGCAAAGGATCATCATCCATACTAGCAGCCTTTTTGGGATATAGATCGAGTACCAAACGGTGCTTAAACTTTGCAATTGGTGGTAATGTAAAAATATGCGGAGCGACAGGCTGTTTTATTTCAAATACCAAACGCACTGTTTTAGGATTAAATTGCCCTGTTCTCACTAATTTTAAGTAAGGATCACGCTGCTGAATCTGTGTCCCCATACTGCTCAAAACACTATTAAGCTGGATACCCTGTAAATCAATAACAATACGGTTAGGATTTGAAAGTGAAAACTGGCGATACTTAAGTGGAATATTAGACTCCAACGTCACTCTGGTATAGCTTGATGCAGGCCAAATACGAACAGCAATTACTTTTGAAGTAGCTGCGTAACCTATTGGGCTGATACTTAATAGCCATACCGCGGCTGCGCCTTTCAGCAGGCGACGACGTGAAGTATTATGGTCTGAATGACTCATCGTTTATTCCATTTAAAAACAACCGAACTCAGTAATCTTTACCAAAGATAATAGTTAAGCGGGAACTCTAATTAATTAGCGAACTTCTGTCATCAAAAAAAATGCATTTTTTAATCCCTTAATTTATATATACCAATATAAATAATAGCGTTATTTTTATCCATATTTCCTCTTGCCATTTCCCTCCAAAAAGAATAAGAATACAAAAAAATCGAATAAAAATTCAATCAGAGAGGGGATCATGAAAGAACGCAGTACTGAATTGATTGAAGCATTACGTCACTCGGTTCCGTATATCAATGCACATCGTGGCAAAACCTTTGTCATTATGCTGGGAGGTGAAGCTATCGCCCATGAAAATTTCTCCAATATCGTCAACGATATTGGGTTGCTGCATAATCTTGGTATTCGTTTAATCGTTGTTTATGGAGCTCGTCCACAAATTGAACAGAATATTGTCGAACACAATTGCCAATCGGTTTACCACAAGCACACCAGAGTAACTGACGCAAAGATACTGGATTTGGTCAAACAGGCAGCGGGTCTACTACAATTGGATATTACAGCGCGCCTTTCCATGAGCTTAAGTAATACACCATTACAGGGTGCCAATATTAATGTTGTCAGCGGGAACTTCATTATCGCCCAACCTTTGGGAGTGGATGACGGGGTCGATTATTGCCACAGTGGCAGGATCCGCCGTATTGATGAGGAAGCAATCAACCAGCAATTGGATAATGATACTATCGTGCTGATTGGGCCGGTTGCGGTCTCCATCACAGGAGAAAGTTTCAACCTGACTTCCGAAGAAATTGCAACACAATTAGCGATTAAATTAAAAGCAGAAAAATTAATTGGATTTTGCTCATCTCAGGGTGTACTTGACGCTGAAGGTAATACTTTGTCAGAAATGTTTCCCAATGAAGGAGAAGCTCATCTGTGCAAATTGGAAAATACGGGTGATTACTATTCAGGAACCTCGCGTTTCTTAAGGGGAGCAATCAAAGCCTGCCGCCGTGGTGTTCGCCGCAGTCATCTGATCAGTTATCAAGAAAATGGTTCGTTGATTCAGGAATTATTCTCCCGCGAAGGTATCGGCACCCAAATAGTTATGGAGCGCTCCGAACAGATACGTCGCGCCAATATCAATGATATCGGTGGCATTCTTGAGCTTATTCGCCCATTGGAGCAACAAGGCATTCTGGTACGCCGTTCACGTGAACAACTGGAAATGGAAATTGATAATTTCACGCTGATAGAACTTGATAATGTCACTATCGCCTGCGCTGCGCTGTATTCGTATCCTGATGAAAAAATCGGGGAAATGGCCTGCGTTGCTGTGCATCCAGACTACCGAAACTCCTCCAGAGGTGAAATACTGCTGAATGCAATTTCCAGTCAAGCTAAGCAGATAGGGTTGGAAAAACTTTTCATACTCACAACTCGCAGTATTCATTGGTTCCAGGAGAAAGGTTTTGAACCCGCAGGAATAGAGATATTACCCGTGGAAAAACAAGCGCTGTATAACTACCAGCGCCGTTCTAAGATCTTGATGCTGAATTTATAAGCCTAGCCACATCGCCTTTTTATTGCGGGTTGAACCATTCTACCAACCCGCTTCGCCGCTGTGTTGCTGTAGCCACAGCTTTATCCAACACTGGCTTATGGGCATAAATAGTCAATTTCTCCCTAGCCCGGGTCAAAGCGGTATATACCAATTCGCGACTGACTAACGGTGAATATTGAGTTGGTAACACCAAGGCCGTATGCTCAAATTCAGAGCCCTGAGATTTATGCACAGTCATCACATAAGCCGTTTCATGTTGAGGCAATCGACTCGGCTGAAACCCTTTAATCTGCCCATCCGACAACTGGAAATAAGCTTTCAGCTCATTATCCTGATTTCTGAGCATAATCCCGATATCTCCGTTAAACAGCCCAAGAGTACTGTCATTACGCAATATCATGATAGGACGTCCGACATAACCACGGCTCTCTATATTTTTTGGCAGGGTGATAACACCTTTCCTGTGCAGTAATTGTTCCACTCGCTGATTCAGTCCGGTGACACCAAAAGGGCCTTCCTTTAACGCGCACAACAATCGAAAACGGTTAAATTCGGCCAAAATAACTTTTTCCGATGCCCGTTCATTTACCATCGCCAAATATTGGTAGTAACCCACAGCAGTTTCAGCCAACAGACGTTGGTAATCTTCATCCGCTGAAAGTGGATAAAAATAAACATCAGGAAAAGATTGACTCAGCATCGTAGCGACACCCGCACGATCCCCCCGATTCACTGCCGATGCCAATTGCCCAATGCCAGAAACTGAGTTGAAGCGATAGCTTTTACGCAGCAGGCACAAGCAATCCCGCACTACGGAAGCGTTTTCATCAGAATATGGAGAGGAATAAGATGTCAGCTCACATCCGGTTAATCTTCCCAACTGCTCGGCACGTTTGGCACTATAGCCCTGTTCGGCGAAGCGGCAAATATCACCCAATACCGCACCTGCTTCAACCGATGCAAGCTGGTCTTTATCCCCCAAGAAAATAACCTTCGCCCGTGACGGCAAAGCATCAATCAAGTGAGCCATCATCGGTAAATCCACCATTGAGGCTTCATCAATGATCAAAATATCAAGGGACAACGGATTATCACGACCATAACGCAGTTTCTGGCTATCGGGTTGCGCCCCCAATAAACGATGGATAGTTTGCGCCTGTTCTGGAATGCTACGCCATTGTTCTGATGTCAAATCGAGCTTTTTGACCGCTTCCCTAAGTGATTCTGTCAATCTTGCCGCCGCCTTACCTGTTGGCGCTGCCAATTGGATGCTTAATTTTTTTCCTTCATGCAATTTGATCAAGGCGGCCAATAATTTAGCCACTGTCGTGGTTTTTCCGGTTCCCGGCCCACCAGAGATCACAGAAATTCGGCTCGTTACAGCCACTGCCGCCGCAACTTTCTGCCAATCAACGTCTTCTTCGGTAGTGACACCAAAAAGCTCATCCAAAATACGGCGTAGCTGAATTTCATCAAAAGTATCAGTCAACTCTACCGCAGCAAAAAAATCTGCCACACGCCGTTCACTTTGCCACATGCGTTGTAAATACAGACGGCAATCAGCCCCTCCTTGATGAGCAAGGATCATCGGTGTAGGAAACTCCCCTACACTCACCGCAGGACAGGCCTGCAACTCAGCCAGTATCTGCTGTGGATCGGGTTCCCCGGCCAAGGTCCAAAGCGATGCAGCTAATTCAGGTTGTCTGCCTTCAAAAAAATATTTTGGCGAGATTCGTTCCAGTGGCAAACAGACATGCCCCGCGCCTGATTCAGCACTTAACAGTGCTGTAATTAACAGTAACAGAGGGTTTTCATCCTCAACCATCGCATAAGCGAACTGCACATCCAAAGGACGCAGCAACTTCTGGCTCACTGCCTGCTGCAATAATGACATCATGGAATTCATACGCTTTGTTCCTCACCCGCATCACTGAAAAGCGTATCCAGTTTGTCAATAAATTCAAAGGGGGGTAAATAATGGTAGATGCCATGCCCGGGATTATTATTATCAATACCACGCAGGAACAGGTATATCACGCCACCAAAATGCTGACGGTAATCATAATTGGCTAACCGGTGACGTAAATAACGGTGCAGGGCCAGAGTATAAAGCTGATACTGCAAATCGTAACGATGCTCTATCATGGCTCTTGCCATCGCTTCTTGCGTATATGACTGGCTGTTTTCACCCAACCAATTTGATTTGTAATCCACCACGTAAAACTGATCCTGCCAGCAAAAAACCAAATCAATAAAACCTTTTAACATGCCTTTGACCTGATGAAAGGACAGTGGTGCACATTGCGCAGATAGTGGATCATAGCGACGAGTCAGGGCATCCATTTCCTTTGAATGCAATAACTTATCCACTGGCAGGTAAAACTGCATTTCACTTTGCTGGTGATGGCGAGGCACGCTGGCAAGTCGCATACTTTGCTCATTCAGTTCTGCGTCCAAAATATCCTCTATCCATTGATCCAATACAAGTGCCCAATTTTCATCAAATCCTGATGCGGTCAGTTTTTCCACTAACCACGCCTGATCCGGAGGATTGCCGAAATCCAGATCCTCTAAAATACTGTGCAAAAATGTACCCGCAGATGTCCCACGAGGAAAAGTATGCGGAGTCATTTGTAATGACTGTTCTTCCTGCTTTTCACCACGAGCATCAATATCCAGCTTCGGAGAAATGGATTGCACAATCACATCTACAGATTCGCCAAATGCACCAACATAAGCATGAGAGGCAGCATGAGAAGACGAGTATTGTAAACCCGAATAGCTCGTCACCCGCCAGTCATCCCGAACGGAACGTTGAAACCTTCTGGCTTCCAGCGACAGAATATTTTCATTTTGCAAGCACCACTGTGAATCAGTGATATCTTCCACCAGCTTGATCTCTATGCTGTCATCACAAAGCTCATTTAGGCTGTTTACCAATAGTTCTGCATCACCTTTCTGTCCTTTTTGCAGCAGGTATCCAAGAGCAGACAAATGCAAATCCGTGTCACCAGCCTTCCCTCTATTCCCTTTGATAAGCGGGGCCACACCAACACTACAGTGATAAACCGATCGCGTTAATGCTACGTAAAGCAAGCGTAAATCCTCAGCCAAGCGCTCTTCATCAGCCAATTCCAGGGCTTCTTTCAATGTTTCATCATCATGGGAAATATTGAGATAGGCTTCAAAGTTATGGCGATCATGATAGACAGCCTGCTTCTGCTTTCTGTAACCACAAATGAAAGGCAAGCAAACCAACGGATATTCCCGTCCCTTAGACTTGTGAATGGTACAGACCTGCACCAGATGTCGATCACTCTCCAGCCGTAGCTGCTGGTTTTCTGATTGCGGATTCGGGCGTGAAATCTGTTGTGCCAGCCAACGAGCCACGGCATGTTCGCTATCTAATTGCTGAGATGCCTCCTGCAATAACTCACCAATGTGCATAACATCTGTAAGCCGGCGTTCACCATCATCACCTGCCAACAAATTTTCCGCTATCCGATATTTCACCATTACTGCCCGCAACATGGGTAATACGCCACGAGAACGCCATAAACGGGAATAATCATCAAACTCATCAACCAAACGATCCCACGCCGTTTCGTCGTGATTCAATTGATCAATTTGTTGTGCACTTAAGCCAAATAAACTGCTGGCTAATGCACTTCTCAATTCACGCGCTTTTTCCGGAGCCAATACCGCCTGTAATAGCCAAAGCAAATCTTTTGCTTCTAGCGTATCAAACACACTTTCTCGGTTGGAAAGAAAAACCGATGGTATCTTCAGCGCATTCAATTCATTACGGATTAATGATGCTTCCCGGCGATCACGTACCAATACTGTGATATCTGCCGCCATAACCGGGCGCTCTTTTTCTGCCTGCTCTTTTTCTATATGACATAAAAGAGCCTTTCCTTCTTGTCCTGCCTGCAACCAATCCCGTATTTGGGCAGCACACTGTCGGGCCATGCTTTGTTCATATGCCCCTTTGGAAACGCCTTCACCAGACTGTAACCAAAAACGCAAAGCAGCTTGCTCCTCACCATGAAAAGAAAATCGCAGCCCCTGATTTTTCTCCGCTGCATTAACGTTAATGAATGGGATTTGTTCAAACAAAAATGGACGTTCTGGGCGAGAAAACAGCTTATTGACGGCTTGCACCATTGATGCAGAAGAACGCCAGTTAGTTTCCAGCGTGTAGTGAGCCTTAACGTTAGAACGAGCGCGAATGTAGGTAAAAATGTCTGCCCCTCGAAACGCATAAATCGCTTGTTTGGGATCGCCAATGAGCAGTAAGCCATTTTCCGGCTGTTCACTTTCTGATTGAGGGCAATATATGGCCTGAAAAATGCGATACTGCTGTGGGTCAGTATCCTGAAATTCATCGATCATTGCGACGGGATAGCGCTGCCGAATGGTTGCTGCAAGCTGCCCTCCTCCTGCACGTCGCAAAGCACTGTCCAAGCGGGTCAGTAAATCATCAAAGCCCATGTAGCCACGCATCAATTTCTCCTGATTAACCGATTGGCGAACTTCCACAATCGCTTTGGAGATAATGATGTCTTTTAATGTCAGAGGATGTTGGTATAAACCATCAATAGCTTCAAACAGCGCATTCTGAGGAGCCTCTCCTTTTTTGGTCTTTTCCAATAAACGAGACTGACAAAATTTATCCAAATCTTTGGGCAGCAGATAATCTTTGGTGGGTGATCTACCCCACTCAGAAACACTATTCAGCCAATTGGGTAAATGCTTTTTGCTATAGCTACGTTTATCAACACCTGAATTAGTGATTAGCATTTCTAACTCAGAGGCGGCATCATTCCACTGACGCTTTATCGAATCAATCTGTTCAATGATTTTCTGATGACGGCTAAACAACGTTTCATCACCATCAGGCGCATTGACGATATACGGCATATCTCCATGTAAATAGTCAGAAATATCTTTCAATAATGCTTCCGGCCCACTCCATATCCGGCTGATTTCCGCAGCAATCGGCAATGGCAGGGGATAACAATGACGCCGCCAAAAATCGGCACAGCCTTGTTTACGTAGCTGACTTTCATCCTGAATCAGCGTTTGCTCAAACAATACACCTGACTCAAACGCATTGTGTACCAACATTCGCTGGCAAAAACCGTGGATGGTATAGATCGCAGCCTCATCCATCTGGCGTTCAGCGGCCAATAACCAACTGGCTGCACTTTCCTTGTCAGGAATCTCATCCAGCAATTGCTGGTAAGCCGGATCACCAACGACTGTTTCTTCCCGTATACAGGCCAAGCGGAGTTGATGGATGTTTTCGCGGATACGTCCACGTAATTCATCCGTTGCAGCTTCTGTAAAGGTAACAACCAGAATCTCTTCGACATTCAGCGGACGAGAAAAGGCGGCAGAGCCGCCCAATCCCAGTAACAGACGCAGATACAGCAAGCCTATTGTATAAGTCTTTCCCGTTCCTGCTGAAGCTTCGATCAGCCGCTGACCATACAGCGGCAGTGTTAACGGGTTAAGTTTTATAGCTTTGCTCACTGAGCATTCACCTTGATCGGTAATTGTTTCTGGAAACCTGACACAGAGTCGTAAGTTTTCCAGCCTTTCATCTCAGCATATTGATGAGCTGTGCCTTTTTTCCCTGTAATTTGGGAAATCAGAGCCAATCCCTGACGTTTAATCACTGCTTTTTCATAAAACGCGATGAGCTGCGCTTTAGTGGCTTTTTCCATCGCTGCTATGGTTTTCTCACGTGTATCAAACTTAAAGTTATTGCGCCCAAAATCCGCATAATAGCGACCTGCTTCTGAATAGAAAGTCTGTGGCGGTTCACGCATCTCTTTCAGCAGAGATTTTTTATACTGCTCAAACTCAGCATCAGACATCGCTTTCAGCTTTTTATCAGCCTGTTGATAGAAGCTCTGGTAGCGTTTATACAGGTAATCCGGTTGCTTACTGTTGCTTTGCAACAAGAAACCCAATCCCCACTGTTTACCTACATTTTGGTTAAAAGCAAAAACTGCATAGCCAAGCTGTTCTTTCGTCCTCAATTGATCATAGAACCACTGTGACAAAATGCTACTCAGCAAACCGGAATAAATTTTGCCGTTGATGTGGTCATATCCTGTCGGAATATAGATTTCCGCCAATGCATTATCTGTGCTGTTAGCCGTACCTTTAAAATTAACCGCATAATTACGGTCGATAACAATTCGATTGCCAGTCCACCATACTGTCCCTTGATTAGCGAGTTGCTTCTGTGCTGATTGAACGATGTTAATACTCTGCTGCTCAGTTAAATTACCGAAAACCAAAGCCTGTAAAGCTGAGTGTTGGATCATGCTCTGACGGTATTTCACAATATCATCAACGGTAATGGTATCCAGTACCTTCAATTTTTCTGCCTGTTCAAAGTAAGGCACACTAGAAAGGCGGGAAACTGGCTGCATTGCCATTTGGAAGGCCTTGCCATTATTAGCGACTTCCAGTTGTTCCCGATACCATGATTTCGCTTGAGCCAGTTCCTCTTGAGTCGGTGTAAACGAGATATACTGATTAATTGCTGAAGTTAACAACTCGGGTAAATGTTGCGTATAACCGCTGACTCCGATCTTCAAACCATCTACATAACCTGTAAAAACGCTCATCCCCCCAACTGAAGCCTGATAACCCAACTGATTAAGTGTCAGTTCAGATAAATAACCCAATAATGTATCTGAAATCTGATCCTTGATTTTTTTCAATCCATTAGGATTACGCATCTCCAGTGTAATACTGCCTTTAGGTTCATCGGCAAAATATTGACTCGGCATATACAGCAAACGAACATTTGGCTTTTCCAAAATCATTTCAGGGTGTTTTTGGCTGCCAGATGTTTTAATCAGGGATAAATCATCAGGAATATAAGGGTTCAACTCAGGCAAAGAGAATAAATCTCCCTGTTCGAGTTTTTTCCATTCCGCCAGCTGCTTTGAGGTAATTTTATTGACTTGATACGGAGCCTGTACAAAATAAGCTTCTTTGTTATGTGGCTCAGTTGGGCTGGTAAACCAAATACGTGCATTTTCAGGTGATAATTCATCCAAACGGCTGGCTATCGCTTTTGGATTGAAGCCATCTGCAACATACCCCGCATCCAGAACATGGGAAACAGGCAATATCAGCATGGCATCGGACAGCCCTTCAATATAGTTCATATTCCGCACGATTGACGCATACTGGAACGACAAATTAAGAACCTTAGCCATTTCATCGAAATAATTCTTGTTGATACCCTGTTGTTTTAACAGGTTAATGTAAGAAAAAATGGCTGCTATAACCTGATCACGCTGCTCAAGCCCTTTATCCGTCAGCGCAACATAAATATTAAACGTCCCGGAATTGCCATCAGTTTTTGGACTTGCCCCTGCATCAATGCCTTCGATTAAACCTTTTTTATGTAACCAGTCAGATAACGTATTTTGACTGCGATTACCGATTAAATATCCGACATAGGTATCTGTTTTGCGGCGAAAATCTGCACTATTGTCGGCAATGCTGAATTCCAGTTGCAACGCTTTATGAGGTTGTGCTGGCACATAATGGATAATGATGCCTTTTTCTTTATCTGTTATTGCAGGAACTGTAATAGCAGGCACCGAAGCGTGTCGATTCGGGATACGACCGAAAGTTTCGGCAGCAATCTGAGCCAATTTATCGATTGATTGATTGCCATACACAACTCCTTTCATCAAATTGGCAGAGTAATAGCGTTGGTAAAAATCAACCAGTGTTGTCTGTAATTTGCTGTCAGGTTTATCTTTGAGCGTTTCTAAATTTCCGCCAGCAAAGCGGGCATTGGGGTGGGCAGGATTAATGGTCTCGGAACGGATTTGCCATATACGATGCCCTTCACCCGCACGAGCAATGGTCATTTCATTGTCGACGGCATGGCGTTCACGATCAGCATTCACGGGGTTCAGCAAAGGCTCAGCAAGAGCATCCGCCAGGCGCTCAGTCGCTTCGGCTAAGGAATCATTTTCAACTTCCAGATAGAATGCAGTTCGGTTAGCAGTTGTGCTGGCGTTACGGCTTCCCCCATGTTTTTGCAAAAATTCGGCAAATGCTCCCGGTTGAGGGTAACGCTTGGAACCCATTAATACCATGTGCTCAAGATAGTGAGCCAGACCAAGCTGATTATCTGGATTTTCCATGTGACCAACCGGAATAGATACGGCAGCCAATGATTTAATTGCTTTTTCATCAGAAACCAACAGAACTGTCATATCATTTGGCAATTGAATGGCTTTATATTGACGAGGATCCCGATCACTTTTGTGAATCGTATCTGGCAACGGCTGCCAAGGCGATTGCGCATATGCAGTAACCCCACAAAATAGCAGAAAGAGCATCGTCATGATGCGGATAATATATTTAGGCATAACCTAATATGCTCCCTAATGATTTAAATAATGAGCTGCTTGAGTAATGAGCTACTTGAGTAATGAGCCATTTGAATAATAGGCCATAGGCAACAAATAACTCTGAATTTCACGCTTCATGCGCTCCAAAAGTAATTGATCAACCTGCCGGAAAGCCCGTTGTACGTAATGATCACTGCTTTCCCCTTTTCTGTCATGTGTTCCCAGCCATTGTTCCATCAATTTATTTTCAGCGCTTTGTTGCACTTCTTCACTGAAATCGATTTCCCGAGTTTCCTTATTAAAACAGTCAACCAGCCATGCCCAACCACTTCGGCAAAACAAGGGAAGAGGCTCAGACATTCCCTGAAGATAGCCCTCGACCATTTGGTTCAGATATTTTTTCGCTTCATCCTGTTCTAGCGGTAAGAAACGATATTCTGAAACCTTTTTATCTTCCTTCTCTTTTTTCCCCTTTTTGCCCGTTCCATATATGCGGCTTTCACTGGCACCACCTGAAAGACAATAGGCAAGGTGTTCAATCCATAATTGGATACCATCATTAGCCGTTAAGTTCGCTGGTCGCCAACGTAAAATTCCATCAGGCTGTACCTGATTAATTTTTCCGGTCAATATCACAGTGTCTAATTTCTCATATAGCTCAATGGAAAAAGGCTCTGTTCTCTCTTCACGTACCCTAGTGGCCAGTGGCTGCATGGACTCTAGTTGTTCCATCCAATAAACCTCACCAAAGGAGCCGTATGGCAATCCTCCTGATGCACGGAGATGGCAGAACAAAGATTCAGGTGCTCCCTGTTCAATCAGAATGCTTAACAGCAGTTGGTTGAATTGATAGCGTTGCAGGTTATCCAATACAAAAGGTTCTTCTTCAGGCAGCTCCATCTCTTCAATGACAAAATGCACTTTCAACCGTTGCTGAAAAAATGCCCTGACAGGATGTCGATAAAAGCGGATCAATTCATCTAATGCAATTTCTTTTACCTCACTGCGATCAAAGGCAATCGGCTGACAAAAATCAGTCGCTGAAACACCTTGCTGTGTCGCGGCTGGCAACCATTCTGCGGCATAACTTTGTGAATAGTGGTCAGGCAAGAAATTTTCCGTCGCAAAAGGCACACGAGTATGCTGTGAAAGTAAATGTTTTCTGACATTTCTGGCACTATCATCAACATTCAACATTTCATCAGCGGATAAGCAAAAACTCTGGCAAATATAATCCAGTAATTCATTGACCAATACGGATGGATTGCACTCAGTATCATCTCGAATCGATTTACCGATATAGCTGATATAAAGAAATTGATCAGCCGAAACCAACGCCTCCAGAAAGAGATAACGATCATCATCACGCCGTTTCCTATCCCCTCGCTGAGTTTTCTCTACCATAAGATCAAACCCAAGTGGTGGTATGGTTCTTGGATAAACCCCATCATTCATTCCCAGCAGGCAAACAACCTTAAAAGGAATGGAACGCATAGGCATCAGGGTGCAAAAATTGAGGGAGCCTGCAAGGAAGCGCTGGCTGATCTTCTCATCATCAAAACGAAGCACCAGTTCATCGCGCAACAGCACCAAAGGAATGCTCTCTCCATAGTATGCATTCAGGCCATTATCAATCACTTTTTGCCATTGCTGCGTAATAAGCGCCAGAACCAGTTCGATTTCATCATCCGCTTCAAAAAAAGTTTCCAGCAGTTGCGGACATATGGCTAACCAATCCGTCAATCGCTGTTCTTCGCTCAAAATTTTACGCCAGCGATTCAGTTCCATTAAAAACTCAGCCAATTGCCCCGCTAATTCGGCCGCAAGGCCACTGGACTCATCGTAAGGCAAAACCTCATTCCATGGCCCTGCCTGACTATCCATTGCATAGCCCAACAGCATGCGCGTCAGACCAAAGCGCCAAGTATTCTGCCCTGTAACTGGTAAAGACAGTGCTTCAATATTGTCATCATCCAGCCCCCAGCAAATCCCTGATTCTTTTACCCAACGCCGCAATAAACGCAGCCCTTCTTCCTGAATAGCAAATTTATTGGCTAAAGCGGGAACTTCCAATAATGCCAGTACCTGCTCTGCCGTAAATCGGCTCTGTGGTAAATCCAGCAAGGTAATGAATGCCTGTAAGACCGGATGTGCCTGCCGAACTTTACGGTCAGAAATGGCAAAGGGGATATAACGGTCATTGGGTGCATTGCCAAAAACGGCCTGAATATAAGGGGCATAACTGTCGATATCCGCCATCATCACAATGATGTCCCTCGGTGTCAGTGCAGGATCATCATCCAACAAATGCAGAATTTGATCCTGCAATACTTCTATCTCCCTCTGCGGACTATGACATGAATGAAAAGTCAGAGAGCGATCAGCATAATCAATCGAGCGCTTTTTCAGACTATTTTTGAAGGTATTTTCTGTAGAGCCAATTTGGGTATGATCTTCAAGATTAAAGATATCCCGCTGGATTTGATGCAAGATAGAATCAGGCTCTAATTCAACAAAAGCATGAACATCAGAATCCGGCTCCAGTTGTGATAGCAGGTAGAGGTTATCCCTGCCCAATTTTCCCCAAGATGCCAGCAGTGGGTTGTTCAGCTCCTGCTCCCCTTCTTCATTAAAAAGCGATGGGGCCTTTTCTGGATCTTTGAATCTTTCCAGTAGTTGGCGGCTTTTATAATGTTTGGGTTTCCGGCTATTTAACTTGGCAAGAAACGCATAACTCTGAATATCTCCCCAATAATATTGGCATGGGTTAGTGAACATAAGATGAATATCAATATGTTTACCTAATGCTTTAAATACTTGCAGATAGGCAGGGGGTAATGTAGAGATGCCGCAGATGAAAATGCGCGGAGGAAGATTCTCCAATGGAAAATTTCCTTCTTCCAATATTGTGATAAATCGATGGTATAAATTGGCGCGATGCCACAAAGGCTGTTGTAATTGGCGAGTATATTCTGTCAGTTCAAACCATAGCTTTTTTTGCCATAACTGATTGCTGCTCAAGCCGTCAATTAATTGACCCTTTTCCCAACTTTCTAGCCATCGTGGGCGATAAACCAGATATTGGTCAAACAGATCGGCAATCCGGCCAGCCAACTGGTGGATCTTGCGTTTATCAATATCTTGATCAAGATAATGCCTGAGCGCTGAAAACTCCGGCTCCGTCAATAAATCAGGCAGCAGAGTCATCAATTTCCATTTCATGGCATCCTTACTGAAAGCACCGTCTTTGGGAACATCAGGCAATACTTGAGTAAACATCTGCCAGATAAAGGTTGCAGGCAGCGGGAATTCCATGTTCGCAGCAATGCCCAGTTTTTCTGCCAATTGAATCTGCAACCATTGTGACATCCCCGGGCTTTGAACCAAAATCACTTCTTTGCCAAATGGGTCAGACAAGGGATTATCCCCGATCAATATCGCCATCAACTCCTTAAGAATATCGAGCTGATTTGAATGATAAACTCTAAACATCAATACTCCCCACCTGCGCAAAACCAGCGTTCTAATTTACTTGGTTTATTGTAATGTACTGTCAATTTAATCGTTACTTGATAGCATCCCAAAGAGTGAAATTCTCGCTGAAATTCCATTTTCCATCTCTGCTCCTCCACTTCTGTCTTCTTTAGTGCAATCTGGCCTTCCCAACGTTCATATTGTTCTAACTGATCATGGGCATATCGTACCGCCTTAAGCTGCCCCCAATATTGTTGAAAATTGGCTGACAGTGCTTGATGGTAACGCATTAAACCCAATAAAGAGATCGCAAATACGGCAGACGCAACCATGACTTCTGGTAAACTCATTCCCGCTTGTCGCCCAAGTAAGCTGTGCATTTTCATAAACAAAATTCAGCCTGAGTAACGGGGCAAAAATCCAGCCAACCACTTTCAACAGGAGCCAGTGTTGCAGGAATAAGTGTATCTTGATTTGAATGTTTCATCTGTTTCATCCATTGATAAAGTTCAAGCTTTTCCCCTGATGTGAATTGAGCAACACCTTTTAATAAAAAAAGATTACCTGAATAGTGCCTGAGGCAACTTTTCAAATTAAATTCAGTTTGTTGCAGACAAAACCAAGCGCCCATTTCCTGCTGATTAATCGGCCATGATTGAGCCTTTCCCCATATCAGTGATGATTCAGCCCGCAGAAAAGCATTCAAATAATTTTGTTCATCCATCATCATGAGCATCGCGCTTTCCTGTTGATAATGGAGCGCTTTCAACATCATCAAACTCAGTGCCAATAGCATCATTATTGATACCAGCAAAACATTTCCCTGTTGCTTATCTGCCATATTTTCTTCATATCCTGATATATTTATTCCCTGATATTACGCAGCCGAATTGTCGTTTGATGACGATGCACAATCGATGAGGATTTCAACCAATGGGCATTAATGGATAGAGTGATAAAAATCACCCCACTTTTTATCCGTGATTTTTCAAGATGAAAGGCATCAATGACAATCTCTTTTGGATCAAATAATCTTTCCCAACCACCTTCCTGACAATCTCCTGCCCCTCTCTTCCACTCAAGAGTCCGGTTATTTAAACGATAACCAAAAAATTCAGATTCAATATGACCAAGTTTTTCCCATCGATTATTTAAATTGAGATCAAAAGCAGCAATAAAACAAGAATTAGCCGCTTCTGTATTTTTATTTTTAATTACCAATGGATCACCTTCACACTGTTTTCTCTCCTGACAATAACCTGCCCGTCGGATATCTTTCTCCATTAAATAGACCGTTCTATTCACCAAATAATGCAATCTATATTTACGATAGAGATCGAGAATTTGGCTTGATATAACCGGATACGTTTTCGTCATGGCAATAAAAATCACGCTACTGATTAGCAGAGCTATCATTATCTCCAACAAGGAAAATCCTTCCTGTTTTGGTTTAAAACAGAAAATAGTCAGAATCATGGATTTTTTATTCCCTCACAATCAGGAAGCTGATTAATTGTATTACTGCATGTCCTAATTCGGCCACGTCCCGAAATTACGACACTAATTTCACCTGCCGAGTTTGCCAGAGTGAAACTCGCTGGCATTGCTGTATTTCTGATCCCATAAAAATCAATGCGATCAGCCGTGGAAAATGACAGAAATACATCTTCATGAGGAGAATTAAGGCGTTCCCCATCATTTTCATTGCAATCAGTAATTTTGGTCACAGACGATACCAAGCACCAATGCCGCCCTACCACCAACCATAAGGTACGATCCTGATTCAAATAATTTGCCAAAGCCTGCTGCCTTTCCATAAAAGACAACACATTATGCACTGAAGATTGTAAACGCAGACGGTTTTGATATTCCCCCCAATGATACAAACCCCAAGACAAACTGATCGAAATGATGAGCATCGCAATCATTAATTCTAACAACGTAAATCCATTTTGCTTGCTAATACATTTATACGCCATTATTCCCTGATTTATATATCGTTCACGATTTTGGTCAAGGGAAATATCTACTATTAGAAATAGAATAAACAGTGTCACTATTTGATTATGCGAAGAGATTTGAAGAAAAAGCAGACGTGTTACTTTTTTACATTTTGATTGCGTAGCAGTTCACAAAATAACATTTACACTTCATAGTATATAAAATGGTTTCTTTTTTGTTTGTCTATATATTGTGAAACTGTAATAGACTACTGATGGAAAAACAGCCCAATCCGGGCTAGAAGTCAGATAAGAGAGCAACACCAATAAAATAAATATGGACATCAATTCAAAGCTAATCATCTTTATTATCTCAACTTGCAGTGTGTTATAATTTCAATATATTCATCACTTTCTCCTGAATTTATTTCCACTTTAACATCCTTTATTTCTTCTGTGTTTTTTATATGAGTCCCACCACAAGGGATAACAACTGGATGATTTTCTACAGTACTTTTCCATAATCGTAAATCTTCGATATTTTTTGATATGTATTCAACCTGTATTTCGCTCCCTACTGACAACCAATTTTTCAGGGTAAGATTAATTTCTTCATTAACACTATCAATGTCCTGCAAAAAGGCTGCCTTATCAAATCCTTTTTTCTTTATCGATTTACCAAATCGATATATATCTATGGATTGCAATTCAGAAATTGATGATTTAAATATTGATGCTTTATCCAAGTTAAAATTGCCTAAACTATCTGTATCATAATTTTTATTCCAATATTTATTGGCCGCCTTGTTCAGAGCCAAAGACATAAAATGAGTCATGCTATGCGCTGCACTGATTTTATGTCTGGCTTCCGCATCAACAGATAATTTAACTTTTTTACCTATAATAATTTTTCTATCTAAAATAAAATTTTCTTCCAGCCCATTTAATGATTCTAAATAGTGCACTGGAATAAGTTTATCTTCTGAATTTAATTTATTAGATATACTCTGGTCAATATAAATCTGTCCGTCAATGACAGCCGCAGTATAAGTTTTGACAATATTTAATATATGGGTACTAAAGGCTATAACGCCAATATCACTTTTTTGATCCCCCCATTTATAGTTTTCAGGGTAAAATGGGCTATTATCCGTAATAATAATATAACTTGGATTCACATATTAAGCGCAACACCGTAATGAACGAAGTAAATGAGTGGGTACTCCTTTAAATAACTCATTCGGTGTTTTGTAATCTCGTGTTTTACGAGGGCGAT